>CAJTQL010000004.1 GCA_910578285.1 uncultured Helicobacteraceae bacterium | reverse complement strand
ATCGGCAATCGCCATACCTGAAGCATCGTCTGCTGCTTTGTTAATCCTAAGCCCCGAGCTCAATCTTTCAAGAGAATCTTGAAGACTTCTCTGGGTAAATGTACCTTGCGCACGTGAATTGAGCGCGTGAACGTTTGTGTTAATTGCGAACGCCATGATAAACTCCTTTTTATGGTGTGAAATACATTAGGGTCTCCATACCCTAACTTGATTATATCTCACGAAAGATTAAAGTGAGCAAAATCTCACTCACTTCAAAAACTATATCGGCAGGTTTGAGAGAAGGTGAAGAGAGAAAGCAACCTCATGCAAATCTTTAGCCAAAGCAGCTTCAGAGCAGCAAATTGCGCCATTGTCAGATGATGTTTGTGTGTCTTGTGGTGGTTGCATTATGCAAGAGAGTGAGCCTCGTGGCAAGCAATATATCAAAGAATCAGAAAAAGTACAGAAACTACCGAGTTTTCTTGCAAGATTCTTGCTTCGAGGCGATAGTGATGATTGGGAAGCGGGCTCGCATGCATTTGGATTGTATAATCCCCAAAATTTTCAGCCGCTCCTAATGTGAGATTGCCACTTTTGTCAAACACAATCGCGATTTTGTGCAGTAGCTCCTCGGCACGCATTGTTACAAGCTGCGGTGCTGTGGGCAAAATGGCGATTTGTGTCGTGGCGCTATGCACCTGAAAGGCAGCAAAGCTCAATATCAGCAATGCCAAGAGAACCTCGAGCAGACTAAACGACTGCAAAACCTGACTTTGCATAAATCCCCTTTGTGCTAATCATAGCGCATTCTGCCTTGCAAAGCAATTGTTTGGGGGATAATTGTATAATGTATGTATTATTTTTGGACTAAGGAACTTGATGTATTATGTTGTGGCTTTGTGTATGGGGCTTTCAATCGCGCTGCAAGCGCCAATTAATGCTGCGCTTGGACGTTCTTTGCAAACGTCTCCGCTTGTTGCTGCGCTGATTTCTTTCTTCATCGGCACGCTCTGCCTTTTGCTCATCGCATTTTACAGCGGGGCTTTGAATCTAGGCATCTTTCAGGCTCTAGGGACACAAAATTGGTGGAAATTTTTGGGCGGTGTTTTGGGCGCATTTTTTGTGTTTGGCACAACCCTGCTCGCCCCAAAAATCGGTCTGCTCAATATGTTCTTGCTTGTGCTGTTTGGGCAACTGATTACGAGCTTGTTGCTCGATTCTATCGGTGCTTTTGGGCTTGAATCTAAGCCGATTCTTTGGAACAAAATCATTGGGCTTGGCGTCATACTCATTGGGCTTTTTGTATTTTTCTATCGCGAGATTCGGGGCTAATCCTGCCCCTATCTCGCCCCACGCGGATTGTTCCATTTCTCAATCTGTACTTGCGCTTATTTGCACTAGGAACGCTATTTGCTGCTTTACGCATAGACGGCAGTGAGCACATGAACTTACTGCAAACAGAGGATTGGAGGATACAATCATGACTTTTACTCTGACAAAACACCAATGCGGATTTCCAAAACGTTATGGATTTATCGCTTATTACTGCGCTGATTATCGTTTGGAGCTCACCAAAAACGAGGAGATTGGCAGAAGACTTGATATTGGATCAGGCAAAAACTCAAGCGATTTCAAGGCTTTTGTGAAACTCTTGGGGACTTTAGAAAATGAGCTCTATCTCCGAGTCGAAATGGATTATCGAACGAATCGCTTTATCCAACGGCTTGTGAATAAAAAGGGGCAATCAATCCGACAGAATGATTTTACGGAGCGATTAATGGCTTTTATTCGCACATATTATGTGCGCAAATTCTGTGATGACAAGGAGCGATATTTGAAATTTTATAAATAATCCGAGAGATAAATAATATTAAAAGAGTCTATTTTTACGCTTTTAATGCTTCTTGGGTGAGTGCTTTCATTAACAATATCCCTCTATTTGACAAGACAAAGACGATAGTCTTACAACAATCGCAGCACTTTTTGAACTTTTAGGCAAAGCCCCACAAGGCTAATGACACTTTTGCTATTGTGGGGGATTTTCGAGCTTGACAATCACAGCGGCAATGACAAAGCCGCCATCATGCGAAATCGAGAGGCTATGCTCCTCAATCCTAAAGCGCTGTATGAGCTCGGGTGCAATATTGAGCGAAGGCTGCCCTCGCTCATCATGCATGAGCATCATATCGACAAAAGCACATTGTGCGCCGATTCCGCAACCAAGCGCCTTGCTAAATGCCTCTTTTGCCGCCCAAGCAGAAGCAATGCGCTGCACATTGTCTGCATAGAGCGTGATTTCATGCTTGGTTAGGAAACGTTCAAGCGCACGCGTGTGCCAACGAGAAACAAATGCCTCTACGCGCCCGATAGAGACAATATCAATGCCGAGCGCCGTCACTGGATTGCAAAATCTGTGAAAAAGAGATTAACGATTTTGCCATCTACAAGCGATTCATTAATCCTTTCCACAAGCTCATTCTTGAGATTCTCTTTGCCTTTAGCTGTCGAAATCTCTTCGAATGTTTTTGATGACAAAACGCTAATCATTGTATCGCGAATTGCGGGCTTTTTGGTGTCAAGCTCAACCATCAAATTGTTAGAACTAAGCTCCGCATTGATGGTTGTTTTGAGATAGCGACGTCCGCTTTGTGAGGCGAGATTCACAATGATTTGGTCAAACGCATAGGTCGGTCCAATGCTCAAGTAGGTTTGCCCACCCGAGCGCATATTGAGCGCTGGATTGCCACCGCCTCCACCGCCACCTGCTCCACCTGCTGCTTGAGGTGGGGGCTCGTCCCCGCCGCTCATAAGCAAGATTGCAACAACCACACCAATAACGAGCAACAACCCAACGACAGCAGCGATGATGATAATCAGCATCTTATTGCTGCCACCACCTCCACCTGCGTCATCTTTTTTCTCGTCAGCCATTTTTGCTCCTTTTTAGCATTATATCAAAAACAGAACCTGTTAAAACTAGGCTATCGGGCTATCGGTTGGCACAGAGGGATTCACGCCAAGCGCATCGATTTGTTGCTCTTGGACCTCGTCATTGCCCCCACTGCCAAAATTCCAATTCGTGCCGCCATTATCATTTTTTTCGGTATTGCTATCATCAGGATTTTGCGAATCATTGCCTGCATCGTCATCTGGAGATGTTGTGTCATCACCGCTGCTATCGTTATTTTCGCCTTTACCAAGTTTGCTAATCTCCCCTTGTACTGTTGCAAGCGCGGTTGCGAGATTGCTTGTTGTAATGTCTGTTAGCCCCTTGCCAAACGTAATCGAATCGCTGTTGCTATCGAGCACCCCGTCTTTGAGGGTATTTGAAGCATAGATTCCAAGCGCAAATTTGACATCAAAGAGCGCAACGGCTTGCTTCTCGTCTGCGCTGCCTTCAATCTTGCCATCGCGATACAAATCGATGGTATGCAAAAAATTGACCAACAAATCTGCCTTACTCCATGCATTTGCGTTGACCTGATCTTCCCACCATTGCATTCCCTCTGGGTCATCAGTTGGGGATTTGCCAAGAGCATTTTTATAAACCATTTGGATAAAATCTTTTGTTCCTTGCGCACTCTGTGTGCTTGCTTTTTCACTCAAAAAGGATTCAACAAACGCGGTGTTATAGTCGCCTTTTTGTGTCCAATATGCCATTGTAGGTGCATCTACCACGCGGTTTAGAACCGTGATAAAGAGTTGAGAAATTTGCTGTATTGTTGCCATTTTGGGCTCCCTTATGTTTTTCGTTATAATTCCACATGCATTATAGAGAATTTTGCTTAAAAAGCCCCTGAAATTCCTAAAGACAGTTTTATTTCAAATTTTAAAGGTTTCTATGCGCCTTCTTCTCAATCTCTCGCTGCTCTCTCCTCCGCTCACAGGAATTGGGCAATACACCGCGCGCCTGCTGCCCCATTTGCTCAATGAACCCCGAGTCTCATTATGCGGCTTTGGGAGAATGGGCTGGGTTGCTTCAAAAGAACAAATCCGCGCTCTGCTCCAAACTCCATCTAGCGCCCCAACCCTCATCAAAAAGCTGCGCCCATACGATTTGCTCGCGCTGCGTTTTGCGTATTTCGAGCTGCGCAAAATCTGGCTCTCACTCAAAAAGCCACATGATTATGAGGATTGGCATTATTGGGAGGGCGGATTCTTGCCGTTGCTTGCACGCCCAAAGCTCATCACAATCCACGACCTCTCGCACATACGCTATCCCGAGTTTCACCCACGCGCACGCGTGCAGCTTCTCAATCACTATTTACCAAGCGCAATGGCGGAATCCAAAGCTATTCTCACGGTGTCTGAATTTTCAAAGTCTGAAATCATCGAGCTTTTTGGAATCCAAAGCAAAAAAATCCATGTCCTCCCCCCCTCTATCCTGCCCACTTTTTGCCCCAAAAGCGAAGAAGAATGCGCGCCTTTGCTGCAATCCTACAACCTCAACTACAACGGCTACCTTTTGAGTGTCGCCACACTCGAGCCGCGCAAAAATCTCGAGCGCTTGCTTGATGCCTACGCACTCCTAAGCCCCGCTGTGCAAAAAGCCTATCCTCTCGTGCTCATCGGCACATCAGGCTGGCTCAACCATACATTGGGCACAAAAATCATGCAACTTGTGCAAACAGGCAATGTGCGCCTGCTTGGCTATCTCGACAGCTCACAGCTTCCGTTTCTCTATGCAGGTGCACGTGCATTCGCGTATTTGTCGGTGTATGAAGGCTATGGAATGCCGATTGCCGAAGCGCTTTGCTGTGGGATTCCAGCCGTGATAGCAAATTATGGGGCAATGCTCCAAACAGGGGGCAAACACGCGATAACAACCGATGTCTATTCGATTGCTTGCATTGCAAAAGCCTTGCAACAAGCACTCGATTCGCCAAAAATTGATAACTGCAATATAGAATCTGTTGTCTTTCCTCAAGATGCGGCGCAAAGACTGCTTAGGATTTTAGAATCGCTCTAAGGCGATAGCGTTCAATCGGGCGCTCAACCATAACGATTCCAAACATTGCAAGCACAATTGCAAGGATAATCACAACCCCAACATACTCCAAACTCGCCATTTTTGGAATCCCGCATACGTCCAAAATCCACATCGCAGGTGTATGCGTGAGAAAGATTCCATACGACAATGCACCCAAAGGCTTATTTGCGCGCCATTGCCGATGTTCAAACAATGCAATGAGCCACGGAGCAATGGCGAGCCCAAGCAGCACTTCGCGTGCATAGGGTAAAAAGACAATGCCCCAAATCTTGCCGATTCCAAACAGCATCGCGGCAATGCATGACACAACAAGCGCAAAAGCAATTGTCGCATTCCCTTTTGTGCGCTTCTGCCAGCTGCCAAGCGCAAACACAAAAAAAATACCCACAAGCAGACGATAGCCATAAATGTCTGTGTCGATGATTCCAAAAATAGCACACACAAACACAACAAAAGAAAGCGCGGCAGCCAAACACAAAAAAACAGGAAAAACAAAACCCAAAAGCAGTAAGCCATAAGCTTGAATCTCTGCTCCAAGCGACCATGTCAGGTGATTAAGCTCGGATTCAAAGGACGTTTGGAGAATCCCAAAATTAAAAAACATGAAATAATTCAGCGGAATCACCAAGAGATGCGCCACAACATTGAATAATGTAAAATGTGGAGAATGGAAATTGCAAAGCAGAACAAAAGCGCTGCACAGACAAAAAGCATACAGATAGAGTGGATAAATGCGCAATAATCTATCAAGCAAGAGTGTGCGTATGCGGTGGATATTGGAACTAAAAACATCAAAATACAGATGCGCCATTACAAATCCTGCAAGCATATAGAACACAACGACCGCCACGACACCGATTTCAAATGTGAGCAGTGGCGTGTGCGAGATGAGTACACAAAGCGCAAGAACAAAACGCAAGACACCCATTAAAATTTCACAGACTGCCAAAGGCACTCGCGCACAAGATTTTGCGCACAAGCGCTAAGAATCTCGCGCTTATTTTTGGGCTGCACACATGCAAATGCGTTTGAGAAATTGTTTGCAAATTCTGTGCTGCCCACCTCGCCATCACATGCTTGCACTGCCCCGCTTTGCGCCCATGCAAAAAAATTCGGACGCTGATTATCAGCAATGCAACAAGCAATTGTAGGTGTGCCACAAAATGCAAGCTCGGTGAGTGTCCCTCCTGCTGCGCTCACAGCTAGGCATGAAGATTCCATAAGAGCGCGAATCTCATGAGCACTTGGGTTTGTCGCTGGATCAATTCTGACAATCCGTATATCTTGGCAAAGCTCAAGCAACAGCGCTTCGACAACCTCGCAATAATGTTGTGCTGCGGCACTGCCCCCAAACGATAGCAGAATCTGCTGGATTGTCTCGTTGTGTTCGCGGAGCGGCAAAGGTGAGCAAAAAGGTGCACGCAAAAGCGCATAGCCCAAGCCGAGCCATAATGTATGATTGGGATAGGTTTGTGCATAAGGTAAATGCAAGGCTGCCATTGTTGCATTGAGAATTGTTGCGCTTGGATAAGGCAAGCGCAAGGTGTCATCAAGAAAAATAGCGCGCGTGGAGTGGGCGAGAATCTCATACGCTTGCAGCGGTTGCAGATAGGAGTCGAGCACGCTAATATCATATGATTCGAGTGTTTTTTCACAATCAAGCGGGCTTTGATTGCAAACAAGCTGCACATGGATATGATGCTGCTGCAGAATTTCACGCAACGCCTCGCAACGGCGCAAATGCCCAAGCCCAATGCTTGGCGTTGATTCCGTAAAAATAATCGCTCGCAACTCTTGCAATCCCCTACTCCTCTTTGCAAATATCTCCACGCAGTATCGCGCCAATAGTTTTGAGCCCCACAAAAGCGATAATCATCGTTGTCAAAACAAGAGAAAAAATGCTCAATAGCTCAAATGGATAATATTGTGTTTTTTCGTATGCAGTCAGAAATGCAATTGTAAGAGCAGCAAAAGGAAAGGTGAATGCCCACCACGAGATGAAAAATTGGATTTTGTAGAAATTTTTAGCAAGCACAAAGAGCAGCAACGCAAAAATGAATGCGATATTTAAGAGAAATTTAGCGAACAAATCAAACGTATTGCCATTGATATTAAGATAGCCCAACATCGCCACAGCGGGAGGCGCGATAAATATCGCAAGTGTGGGCAAAAACTTTTGGGCAAGCATTCCGTGAAAGATAATGCGATTGAATAAAATCGCTGTGAGGATAATCCAAAAAAACATTCCCAAAGAAAAGAAAAACATCAATATATATTCATCAACAAAGCCAACACCCGAAGCAGCCACAAGAAGATTGCCAGCCACAGGGATAAACCACGCGGGATTAGAATGTGCAATTTCAATATCCTTATTGAGCCAATAGGCAATGACATAGAATGCGACAAAAGTTTGCAATCCCATACCAACGCTAAAGAGAATCAAAGAAAAAGTGGGCATTTCGCGGAAAATGTTTGAAAGCAACACCAAAGACATGGAGATTGTTGCAAAAAAATTAATTTTAATCGGGTGGTTGAACTCTTGTAAAACCATTTTGGGATATTTGATGAGTTTAAAAAAATAAAGACAAAAGATGGTGAGCGCGAGGAAAGAGATAACAAAAGTGAGAATGTCATAGAAAATTATTGGGACAGAGAGAACTGCTGCTGCTTTTTTGTATGCGAGCGTGAGCCCCCCAAAACCCATTGTAATAGCAAATAGCATAATGGGGAAATGTTGCAGTTTTGATTGTGGCTTGATGTGTTCCATTTTGCTCTCCAATTTGAATTAAGATTTTATTAGAGTATAGAATCTAAAATATCTTTTGTCTGTGATAAAATCACAATCATATCGAATCAAGTAATTGTTGGATTGTATGCACTGTTTCTTTAAGATTTCTGTGCTCGATGCACATATCGCATGCAATGTGCCGATAGACGCGGTCATAGTATTCAACTAGTAAAATCTCAACACAATGCACAATCTCGCCACGTGCAAAATGTACCTTGCATTGCTGCCAAGCACTGCGCTGCATATAGGGCTGGATTCTATCCATGCTTTGATTAAAAAAAGCCTCATTCATTGTACCATATTCGGCAACAATGCGCTGCACACGTGCCTCAAAAGGTGCAACAATCTCAATCTTTTGCCCAAGCTGCATGGATTGTGCTAAAAAAGAAGGCAGAATCAAATTGCCAATGCGCTTGCTTTCGCATTCGACAAGCGCGATTTTTTTGGAAATGAGCGCCTCAAAGAGCAGATTTTGAAACATCTTGGTGCTTGGCTGCACGCGCCCAAAGCCACCAAAGCTTGAACCTCTGTGCGCCGCGATTCCCTCAATATCAACGCCATCTTTACATGCACGCACAATCTCGGTCTTGCCGCTTCCTGTGAGCCCATAGAGCACAAACAGGCGCAATGGCAGTGGCTTGGCAAAAAATGAGCAGACATGGTTACGATAGGACTTATACCCCCCAGAAAGCCGCGCAACGCGATAGCCAATACTATCCAAAATCACTGCAAATGAGAGGCTTCGTTGCCCACCGCGCGCGCAATACGCAAGAATCTTTTGCGATGGGTGAAAACGTTGTGCAAACGTCTGCAGATGTTGCGACATATTCGCACACACAAACGAAGCGCCCAACATACGCGCCGAAAAAGGTTCGCGGCGATAGGTCTCGCCCACGATGTGCCGTTCATTGTCGTTTAGCACAAAGAGATTATGCGCACGTGGGATATGCGAATGCGCAAATTCGAGTGGTGAACGCACGTCGATGATTGTCTCAAACTCATCAAGACAATCCGCACCAACATCAATCACAAAGAATCCAAGAGAGCGATTTGCCCGCAAAGAGGCTCACAACACCGCCATATTCTTCGGCGACATCAAAACGTGCCTTGCGCAATTGCACAGCTTTTTGTGGCGGGGTGAAATGGTAGATTTTTGGTGCATTCTCGCACACAAAGGCGCTCAAAGATTGCAACGCACCATGATTTTCAAACAACTCGGCAAGTGCACTAAGCGCGACAGGTGCGCTAAACACGCCCGCACCACATTGCGAGCATTCTTTGTGTGTGCGCAAATGCGGGGCAGAATCGCTTCCAAAGCAGAATTTTGGGTTGCCCGAAAACGCGACATCGCGCAATGCTTGCATATCACGCGGGAGCTTGACACAAGGCTTGCAAAACACATGCGGATTGAGCGCGCCACCAAGCAAATCATCGAGCGTGAAAAGGAGATGATGCAATGTGATAGTGCCAAAGGTGTTGGGGAAAGACTGCACAACCTCAAGCGAGCGCGCATCGCTGATATGCTCCATAACAAGCGTCAATCGTGGAAAGCTGCGCGCAATCTCGGCGAGAATGGGCAAGAAATCATGCTCGCGTTCGAGCACAAATCCATTTGTTTCGGAATGGATACAAAGAATGAAGCCCTCATTTTGCAGATTCTCGAAAATCTGCAGATTCTCCTCGCAAAGAATTTCGCGAATGCCCTTTGCGCTGTTGGTTGTTACGCCCTGTGGATAGAGTTTGGTAAGCCTGATTCCTGCATTTTTAGCATGGCGAATCTCTTGAAGTGTCAGCTTTGGGCTAAAAAAAAGACTCATGAGCGGCAGAAACGATTCGCCCGTGATTGCAAGAATTCTATCCTTATAAGCAAGCGCATCATCTGCATTCAAAATCGGCGGCAAGAGATTGGGCATAATCACGGCGGCAGCAAATTGCGCGCTCGAAATGGGCGCAACATTTGCAAGCATTGCGCCATCGCGCACATGCAGGTGCATATCGCATGGGCTGTTTAGTGTCAGCGTCATCGCAGCTCCTCCATGACAGAATCGAGCAACGCGCGCAACGCTTTTTCGTAGATTGCCAAATTTTCTTGCTTACTCGATTCAAAACGTGTAATGAGCATGGGCGTCGTGTTGCTCGCACGCAAAAGCGCCCAACCTTCGTCAAAGACAATGCGCACGCCGTCTATGGTGATGGTTTCTTTGATTGCGGGAAAGTCTGCAGGAGGCGATTTGAGGCGCTTGCAAAATGCGTCAATAATGGCAAATTTTGCCGATTCTGTTGTGGAAATCTTCAGCTCATCTGTCGCATAGAGCGGGGGCAGCGCATCGAGCAGTGCGTCAATGTCGATTCCGTCTTGCACAAGCTCGAGCACACGCAGCGCGGCATAAGTCGCATCATCGTAGCCAAAATAGCGATCATTGAAAAAGAGATGTCCGCTGACTTCAGCACCAAAACTCGCATGGATTTCTTTGATTTTTGTCTTGATATTGCTATGCCCTGTTTTATACATTACAGCTTTGCCGATTTTGTTGATTGTGTCATACATATTCATTGAGCATTTCACTTCGCCCACCACAATGGGGTTTTTGATTTTTTGTGCAAATATAATCGCGAGGTCATCGCCTTTGAGCACACGCTTTTGCGTGAGAACCACGAGCCTATCGCCATCACCATCAAATGCAAAACCGATTCCGCCCTGTTTTGCTAGCACCGCTTTGATGTCGCGCAGGTTCTTGTCCTCCGTTGGATCAGGGTGGTGGTTTGGGAAATGACCATCAGGCTGCATGAATAATCCTGTGTAGCGAATCTGCAAGCTATCCAAAATGGGCGAGATTCCTTGCGCCACAACGCCATTGCCACAATCAAGCACAAGCGGAATCTGCAAATCCTTAAGATGCGCAAACGCATGCGACAAATAAGCAATGTAGCGCTCGAGTGCATTGTTTTTATGGATTGTCGGTGTTGCATGTGTGGCGATTTTTGCGCGCACACAATCGGAGACTTCAACGCCAAGCTGTTGCAAATCTTGCCCAAAAAAGGGCTTTTGTCCCAATGTTATCTTGAATCCATTATATTCTTTGGGATTATGCGAGCCTGTAATCATGACTGAAAGTTGAGGCGGACGTTCTTCAAACATTATAAAATATGCAACAGGCGTGGGGATTAGTCCCAAATCCAAAACCTCGCAGCCCGCCTTTGCAAAACCGCTCGCAAGCCATTCAAAAAGAGTACGCGAATGCGTGCGCGCATCGTAACCGATTGCAACACAACGTGGCTTAGCTTGTGGAATCTTCGAAGCGAGCAGATAGCCGATTGCCTGCACCACATCTTGACTAAGCTCATCGGGGAAGATACCGCGTATATCGTATTCGCGAAAGATATTTTGCATGCGCTGCCTTTCAAAGTTTTAACGTATTGTAGCGGTTTGATTTTTAATGCAAAATTGCACGTTTGATATTTTAGGAAAATTTATGTGTTTGTTGCTATAATAGCTTGATTTTATCATAAAGAGCTCCTATACAAAGAGGGATTAATGGAGTGCGGAGAGGGAGATGAGATTCAACGAGGTGCTGGATTGTCTACACACCTATGAGGCAGGCAAGCCCATAGAATCGGTTGTCGCTCAATATGGCATTGCCGCTAAAGATGTCATCAAACTCGCGAGCAATGAAAATCCAAATGGCGTAGCACCCTCCGTCAAGGAGCGCGTAGCACAAACGCTCGACAAGATGAATCTCTATCCTGATGATTCAATGAGTGCGCTCAAAAATGCTCTGTCGCGACATTTTGACGTGGCATTTGAACAGCTGATCATCGGCTCTGGAAGCGACCAAGTCATCGAGCTTGCTGTGCATGCAAAATGTCAAAAAGGTGATTGTGTGCTCATGGCAGGCGTCACATTTGCAATGTATGAGATTTATAGCAAAGCCGTGCAAGCAACAATTGTGCGCACCAAAAGTGCGGAGCACAACCTCGCCGAGTTTTTGGAACTCTATCGCACAAACTCTCCTGCAATCATCTTTCTATGCACACCCAACAATCCGCTTGGCGAATGTCTGCTTGGCGAAGATGTGCGCGCGTTTTTACGCGAGATTGATTCGCAAACGCTTGTTATCATAGACGGCGCATATCAAGAATATGCCGCTTTTAAAGACAAGAATCGCGCTCTTTCTCCCAAAGATTTGGTTGCCGAGTTTCCCAATGTTCTCTATCTGGGGACATTCTCAAAAATCTATGGACTTGGAGGGATGCGCGTTGGCTATGGAATCGCACATGCGTCCATCATTGCTGCGCTGCATAAGCTGCGCCCGCCATTCAACATCACAACTCTTTCGCTCGTTGCCGCACAAGAAGCGCTTGCACAGCAAGATTTTGTGCGAGATTGCTTGCAACAATGTGTGCGCGAGATGATACGTTATGAACGATTCTGTGAGGAAAAAGGCATTGCGTTTATACGTTCTTTTGCGAATTTCATCACTCTCAAACTCGAAGGCAGAGACAGCACGGAGCTCGCGCAATGGTTGTTGCAAAAAGGCATAATTGTGCGCAATCTCGCGTCCTATCATCTCAATGCCATTCGCATCACGATTGGCACAGAATCTCAAAACACAAGGTTATTGGGACTTTTAGAAGAATTTTGGAGTTTACAAGACTAAGGGGTAATCTATGGATTTTAAGGCAATTTTTAGACAAATACAAGCTGTCTACAACAAGCTGAATTGGCCACAGAAACTGACAATTATCGGCACCGTTGTTGCGCTTGTTATTTTTATCGGATTCTTGCTTGTCTATAATGGGCGCAGCGGACCACAAACGCCTTCGGGCTATGTAACACTCTTTGAAGGATTATCACCCCAAGATTCCGCGCTCGTTTTGCAACATTTGCAACAAAACCAAATCCCGTATGAGATTCCCAAAGAAAATACGATTGCCATTCCGAGCGACCAAGTCTATCAGCAACGAATCATTCTCGCGGGCAACGGGATTCCCAAGAGCTCCAAAGTTGGCTTTGAGATTTTCAACACACCCCAATTTGGCGAAACAGATTTTGACCAAAAAGTGAAGCTTTTGCGCGCAACAGAAGGTGAGCTCACCCGCACAATCGAGAGTCTCAACCCTGTCGAAAAAGCGATTGTGAAAATCGCCCAACCTAAAGAATCTGTTTTCACATCGCAAGCAATCGCCCCAACAGCGTCTATTGTCTTGCATGTACGTCCCAATATGACGCTCACACCCGCACAGATTATGGGAATCAAAAACCTCACAGCAGCAGCCGTAACGAGCCTGACACCCGAAAATGTCAAAATTACCAACGCCGAAGGCGAGCCTCTTGGCGAAGATGATGGGCTTACAGGCGCAAAAGAAGCAGCAGCAATGCAACGTAACCACAAACGTGCTGAAGAACGTGCACTTGAAGAAAAAATTATCACCGTTCTAGCACCGATTATCGGTGGACGTGAGCGCGTTGTCGCACAGGTAACAGCCGAATTTGACTTTTCGCAAAAACAAAGTACACGTGAAAGCTATGGACCCAATAGCTTTGTGATTAGTGAGCAAAATATCGAAGAAAAGCGCGAAGGGTATAAACCCAAAGAGATTGGTGGTGTTCCCGGAACAGTCAGCAACATTGGACCCGTGCAAGGGCTTGACAACCAAGACATTCGTGAGCGCTATGAGCGCACAGAAAGTACGGTCAATAACGTCGTTGACCGCGAGGTTGCAAGCATCAAGGGCGAATTTGCAACACTCAAGCGACTGACGGCTGCTGTGGTTGTCGATGGACATTATCGCGTCAGCATTGATGATGCAGGCACAGAACAGCTCGAATATTTGCCGCTTAGCGAAGATGCAATGGCGCAAATTGCCAATCAAGTGCGTCAAGCGATTGGATTCAATGCCGACCGCGGCGACCAAGTCACGGTGAGCAATTTTGAGTTCAACGCCACCACAGCGGGCTACGAGCCCAAAACAGCGTTTGAACGTTTTATCATCGCCATGCAGAAATTGCTTGGACCTTTTGCGCCGTTGTTCAAATATCTTGTCGTAGCATTCATTCTATTTGTGTTCTACAAAAAAGTCATCGCACCCTTTATGGAGCGTATGCTTGAGGTTCAAGAAGACGATGAAGACGAGCTCGAATCTCTCATTCGGCTTGAAGACGATGACGAAGACATGAACAACAAACTCAACGAAATGCGCAAACGCGTTGAAGATCAACTCGGGCTTAGTTCTGGGCTCAACGAAGAGGAGCTTAAGTATGAAATCTTGCTCGAGAAGCTCAAAGCAATCTTGCAAGATAAGCCTGATGATGTTGCGAGTGTATTCCAAGCCCTTGTGCATGACGAGCTTGGAATCGATGAAAAAGCAGCATTTGCAGACAAAAAGTAAAGGAGTCATCTATGCCCCTCACCCCGCGTCAGCAGGCTCAATATGATGAAATGAGTATGGCGGAGAAAATCGCCATAGTCCTTTTGCAAGTCGGCGATGACATTGCTGGTGATATTTTTGCACGGCTCGATTTGGATTCGATTACCGAAGTCTCAAAATATATCGCCCAAAATACAGGGATTGACAAGCCCATTGCCACCGTAATTCTTGAGGAATTCTATGCCATTTTCCAATCTAATCAATACATTGCCGCAGGTGGTATGGAATATGCCAAAGAGATTCTCTATCGCGTACTAGGACCAGAAGAGGCGAAAAAAGTCCTCGACAAACTCTCCAAATCCATGCAATCGACACAGAATTTTGCCTATTTGGGCAAGATTCGTCCGCAACAGCTCGCCGATTTCATCATCAACGAGCACCCGCAAACCATCGCGCTCATTCTCGCGCACATGGACCCAACCAATGCCGCAGAGACATTGAGCTATTTTACCGATGATTTACGTGCGGAAATCGCCATTCGTATGGCAAATCTCGGCGATATTTCGCCCAATGTTGTCAAAAGGGTTTCTACCGTGCTTGAAAGCAAACTTGAATCACTCACAAGCTACAAAGTTGAAGTTGGCGGTCCGCGCGCTGTTGCCGAGGTCTTCAACCGATTGGGGCAAAAAGCCGCAAAAGCGACAATTGCCTATATTGAACAAATCGATGAGCAGCTCGCAAATGACATCAAAGAAATGATGTTCACCTTTGAAGACATCGAAAAGCTCGACAATGCAGCCATTCGAGAGATTCTCAAACAGGCAGACAAAAAGGAGCTCACACTCGCGCTCAAGTCAGCGCCCGAAGAGCTCAAGCAGAAGTTCATTGGCAATATGTCGCAACGTGCGGGCGAGCAGTTCATGGAAGAAATGCAATTTCTTGGAGCTGTGCGCGTCAAAGATGTTGAAAGTGCACAGCGCAAAGTCGTAGAAGTTGTGCAAGCCCTTGCAGAACAAGGCGTAATTCAAATTGGCGAACAAGAGGACATGGTTGAATAATTCAGAATCAAAAGAAAACGTCATCGCAACCGATAGACGTTCTCGGCATGACATCAGAAGGTATGAATTTAAGGCGATGGAATCTCCATTGTCTGATGATTCTAGCAAAAACATCGCGCACGCACCCTTGCTCGATGAAATTGAGCCACAACAAGAACAGGACACGGAACAAGCCGAAACCCCAGCAATGCCGCCACCGCAGGTAATTAGCGGAATTGAAGCAGAGCTCATCGAACGTTTGCTCGAAAAAAGCGATGGACTCGAGAAAACACTTGCTAGTGTGCAACAAAAGCTTGACAAACAACAAGAAGAGATGGAAAAAATCTTGCGCGAAGCAAAAGAAGAATCGCGGCAGCAAGGAATCAAAGAAGGACAAGAGCTTGCTAAAACACAAATGCAAGATGAAATCAATGCACAATTGCAAGCCTTCGGCGATTCGATTGCTCAAATCGGCGAGACGGCGCTAAAAGTCGAAGAGCAAATCAACGCTATCGAAAAAGATTTGAGCCTCATTGCGATTGATATTGCTAAGGAAATCATCGCCAAAGAAGTCTCAACAGAAAGCAGCGAAATCGCCCTAATGCTTTCCAAAAAACTACTCGAATCACTCAAAGAAGCAACAAAAATTCTCATCAAACTCAATCCTCAAGATTATGCGCTATTACTCAAGCGATTCGATGGCGATGGGCGCATCAAGCTCCAAGCTGACAAAGCCATTGCACGTGGTGGCGTTGTCGTGATTAGCGATAGCGGCAATCTTGATGGCACGATTATGTCACGTTTTGAGAATCTCAAGCGCTCGATTCTCGAAGGACGCTCATCGTGATAGCTTCAATACAGCTCACAGCTATCAAACAAAAAAGCATAGACGAGCTCACGACCCTTTGCGAGCAGATTCGCAACAGAATCTTGCATGTCGTCTCGCAAAATGGCGGGCATTTGAGTTCAACGCTTGGCGCAACAGAGCTCATTGTCGCTATGCACTATGTCTTTGACTGCCCCAACGACCCTTTTATCTTTGATGTCTCGCACCAAGCCTATGCGCACAAACTGCTCACAGACCGCTGGGAAAGCTTTGAAACCTTACGGCAATATCAAGGCATTAGCGGCTACACCAACCCCAAAGAAAGCCCTTATGATTATTTTGTGGCGGGGCATAGCTCGACCTCACTCTCGCTTGGTGTTGGAGCTGCCAAAGCCATTGCGCTGCGCGAAGAAGACAGAATCCCCGTTGTGCTCATTGGAGATGGCTCTTTGTCTTCAGGCTTATGCTACGAAGCGCTCAATGAGCTAGGCGACCGCAAATATCCGCTCGTGATTCTACTCAATGATAATGAAATGAGCATCGCCCACCCCATCGGCGCAATTAGCCGCTATCTCTCGCAAGCCATTGCGGGCGAGTTCTTCCAATCGCTCAAATCACGCGCAGAATCCATATTGCGCAAGCTGCCCGATGGGGCAACCTATATGGCAAAACGTTTCGAAGAATCGCTCAAACTCATCACGCCCGGACTGCTGTTCGAGGAACTCGGGCTCGAATACATCGGACCCATCGATGGGCACAATCTACGTGAAATCATAGACGCACTCACACTCGCCAAAAACATGCAAAAACCTATCGTCATCCACACCCAAACACTCAAAGGCAAGGGCTACAAAATCGCCGAGGGGCATCAAGAATCATGGCATAGCGTTAGCTCGTTTGATTTGCACAATGGACAAACAAAGACAAAAAGCATCACAAAATCGCCAACAAGCGTTTTTTCACAAACATTGCTTTCCCTTGCGCATGACGATTCTCGCTTGGTTGGAATCACCGCTGCAATGCCGAGCGGCACAGGGCTAGACGCGCTCATTGCAGCCTATCCCGACCGCTTTTGGGATATTGCCATTGCCGAAGCGCATGGCGTTACCTCAATGGCAGCCTGTGCCAAAGAAGGCTTGCGTCCATTTGTGGCAATCTATTCCACTTTCTTGCAGCGCGGATTCGACCAGCTCGTGCATGATGTCGGAATCTTGAGCTTGCCCGTGCGCTTTATGCTTGACCGCGCAGGGATTGTCGGAGAAGATGGCGAAACACATCAAGGCTTGTTTGATGTCGGCTATCTGCGGCTCATTCCCAATTTCACGCTTTGCGCGCCGTTTTGCAATGCGATGCTCGCCGCAATGGTGCGCTTCGCACAAACTTTTGATAGCGGACCACTTGCTGTGCGCTATCCACGCAAGAGTTTTATCCTCGATGATTCCACGTTGCCTTTTAGTGAGATTGAGACAGGAAAAGGCGAGATTCTCATTCAAGGGCAAGCCAACGTAGCGCTTGTTTGCTATGGCAATGGTGTGGGCAGAGGATACCAGCTTGTGCAGGCGTTGCGTGAGAAAGAGCTGCCGCTTCCAACACTTGTCGATTTGCGTTTTGCCAAACCGCTTGATTCTGCCCTGCTCTACTCTCTTGCGCAGACTCATAGCACATGGTGTGTTTTGAGCGACAACATCATTCCTTGCGGCATTGCCAGCGCGCTTAGCGAATGGCAAAATGAACATGGCACGCATGTACGTATCGTTTCATTCGAGATTCCTGACTTGTTTGTGCCGCATGGCAAAGTCGAGCATGTCGAACAAATGTTACAAATCGACACAGAATCGCTGCTACATCGCTACATCACAATGCTAAGACAGCAAAAGGATAATAATGAATCCTAAACTTGTAACCGCCCTTTTTCAGGCACTCACGATTTTCTATCTCCTCATGCTAGGCTTTGCATGTGGCGTGATTCTTTCGCTAGGTGCACTTAGTGCTCCTGTGATTTTTCGTGATGCGCTCATCATCTCAGAAGGCGCAATCAATGCCTTCCAAGCAGGGCAGATTATGACCGAAATCTTTATCCGCGCAAGCTATGTACTGCTCTTTGTTGCAATTCTTATCGCAATCTATGAGATTCTTAGCGCCACAATCCATTCACAAAAACGTTTCTTGATTTTTAGCGCAATCGCCATTGCTGCAATTTTGCTTTTTGTGCTTTATTATCTACCTGCAATAGTAGAAATTCAAAAACAAGGCGAAGAGTTTCTTGCAGACAGCAATTTCCATACGCTACACCAACAATCTGTATGGGTATTCTATACTGCATTCTATGCACTCATCGCGCTTTTTGCTAGTCGGCTGCTACTCTTGTTGCGTCATGAATAACATGCAGCTTGTTTTATTTTGTGCGCTATAGTACGTACTTTTATGAAAGAGGACAAAATGACACGACACATTATTCTGGCTTTTATGATTTTCTGTTGGGTAGGGTTTGCCAATGCAGAAACCAATGCGACAAAAGACAAAGCAGCAAGCACTGGGAGGCTCGAAGCCTACAACAAATTGCGCAATGTTATGCGCATGATTGAAGAGCGCTATGTCGATGAGATTTCATTCAACGAGATTGTCAACAAAGCTATTGACGGCATGTTGAGCAACCTAGATGCACATTCTGCCTACCTAGACACACGCAAATTTGACGAACTCAAGGTACAAACAAGCGGCGAATTTGGTGGTGTTGGAATCACGATTGGGCTCAAAGAGGGTGCGCTCACCATCATCTCGCCCATAGATGGCACTCCGGGCGAAAAAGCAGGACTTAAAAGCGGCGATATTATCCTCAAAATCAACGACAAGAGCACACTCAATATGGCAATCGATGACGCTGTCGACCTCATGCGCGGCGAGCCGGGCAGCAAAGTGCAGCTTGCAATTGTGCGCAAAAATGAGCCCAAGCCCATTGTTTTTGACATCGTGCGCGACATCATCAAAGTCGAAGCAGTCAAGGCAAAGCGCATTGCAGGTACCGAGATTCTCTATATCCGCGTGAGCTCATTTAGCCGCAATGTGAGCCAACATATCAAAGAGGAACTCAAAAAAGCAAAATGGCTCAAGGGTATTATTCTTGATTTACGCAGCAACCCGGGCGGATTGCTCAATCAAGCTGTTGAGGTCTCGGATCTTTTCTTAAAAGAGGGCATTATCGTCTCACAAAAAGGGCGCGAAGAAAGCGAGAATATCGAGTTTAAGGCTTCAGCAAATAGTGCCTATGAATCCGTGCCTATGGTGGTGCTCATAAATGGCGGAAGTGCAAGTGCAAGCGAGATTGTCGCAGGGGCGCTCCAAGACCACAAACGCGCTGTTATTGTAGGTGAAAAAAGCTTTGGCAAAGGCAGCGTGCAAGTTGTGCTACCACTTGATAAAAACGAGGGCTTGCGTCTCACGATTGCACGCTATTATCTCCCAAGCGGACGCACGATTCAAGCGCTTGGAATCACGCCCGATTTGCTGATTTATCCCGGTGCCGTCCCACGCGAAGAAAATAGCTTTAGCATCAAAGAATCTGACCTCAAACAACATCTCGAAGGTGAGCTCGAAAAAATCGACACATCGTCCAAAAAAGAGAGCAACAAGAACGATATTACAAACAACATGCTCTGGGACGATATTCAGCTCAAAAGTGCGGTTGATGTGCTGAAATCATGGGCAGTCATCAAGCCCGATTCTCAATAAGGAGAGAGAATGGAGCTCCTCTACGAAGGCAAAGGAAAAAGGCTGTTTGCAACAAACAATCCTGATGAAGTCATCGCATTTTTCAAAGACGATTTGACAGCATTCAATGCTCAAAAAAAGAGCAGCGAAGAAGGCAAGGGCAAACTCAATTGCGCGATTACAACATTGCTATTTGAACTGCTGCAATCACACGGAATCGCCACACATTTTGTGCGCAAACATAGCGAAAATGAAATTGTCTGCAAACGCGTGCAGATTATTCCCATCGAAGTTGTCGTGCGCAATGTCGCCACAGGCTCACTCACCAAGCGGCTTGGCGTACGTGAAGGGACAATTCTCAATGAACTTGTCGAGTTTTATTACAAAAACGACTCGCTAGGCGACCCGCTCATCAACGATGAGCACGCGCTACTGCTTGGCTGCGTGCCGCATACGAACCTGCTCGAACAATTGCGCAAAGAGGCACGTGCTGTGAATGCAATCCTCACTCCATTTTTTGCCAAGCGGAATCTGCGCCTGATTGATTTCAAGCTCGAGTTTGGACTCGATTCAGACAACACACTCCTGCTTGCTGATGAAATCACACCTGATAGCTGCCGCTTTTGGGACGCAACAAGCAACGAAAAGCTTGACAAAGACCGATTCCGCGAAGATTTGGGCAGTGTCAAAATGGCTTATGAAGAGGTGCTTTCACGCATACTTTCTTAGGAGACGACTATGCAAGCAAAAGTCTGCATTACCCTTAAAGACGGAGTTTTAGATTCAGAGGGCAAAACGATTCTAAACGCATTGCACACGCTTGCATTTGATTCGATTCGCAATGTGCGCGCGGGCAGGCTTTTTGTGCTCGATATTGACGCGCCAGACAAGCAGAGCGCGCGTGAGGTGGCGCAAAAGGCATGCGAGGTTCTGCTTGCTAATCATGTCATCGAAGACTATGAGATTGAACTATGAATGTTGCTATCATACGCTTTTTGGGAACAAATTGCGAATGGGATATGCACCATGCCTATACAATGCTTGGCGCGCAAACGCATTTCGTTTGGTTTGCTGATTCTGCCCTGCCCAAAAATACCGACTTAGTCGTTTTACCCGGGGGTTTTAGCTATGGCGATTATCTGCGGTGTGGAGCAATCGCACGTTTTGCGCCCATTATGGGCGCTGTGGCAGAGTTTGCCAAAAAGGGTGGCAGGGTGCTAGGAATCTGCAATGGTTTCCAGATTCTGCTTGAAAGCGGCTTGCTAGAAGGCGCGCTTATGCGCAACCACAGCGGACGCTTTGTGTCCAAGATGGCAACACTTTGCGTGCAAAGCAACGACAATGCCTTCTTGCGAGGCTTACCAAAAGGAGCTCATTTGCGCATTCCGATTGCGCATGCCGATGGCTGCTATTACGCACCCAATGTGCAATCATTGCGTGAGCATGACCAGATTCTTTTGTGCTATGAGGACAACCCAAACGGCTCAATGCACAACATCGCAGGAATCTGCAATAAAGAAAAAAATATCTTTGGACTCATGCCTCACCCCGAGCGTGCTATGGAATCCTTGCTTGGCAGCACCGATGGTGTAGCGCTCCTAAGGAATCTTCTTTGCTAAAAGCTGTTTTCTTTTTCTTGTATCTCCTTGCTCCTCTTTTTGCGCTCACGCAAGCTGAACAGATTCAAAAAGCACGTGAAGAAATCTTCCAAAGCATCGAAAACGAAAGCGCTTTAGAACTCGAAGAGATAAATCCAAGCGATTCTACATTTGGCGTTGTTCCGCCACCGCCCACACAAACGATTGAACAATTACCCACGCCCAATCTCGCAAATCCATCTGAATTGCCCGAACAACCAAACGTGACAGAACAAGGCAGCGCGCGTAGTCTCTATCTTTCGCATCTCAACCCGCTTTCGCGAACACTTTATGTCGGCGAGGTTGTGCCTTTGTCCTATAAACTTGTGGTTTTTGGTGAGCTACAAGGTTCGATTGAAACAACTTTTGTTGGCGACAATAGCGTCATTATCCTCAATGACGATTCGCCATGGCGACAAAATAGTGATGGCACTTTCAATAACACATTCTATGCACAAATCAAAAGCGCGAATTTCACAATTCCCAAACTCAAGGTCGCTATCGAAGTACAAGGCGGCGAGCTTTCGCAAGAAATCAGCGCCACTAGCGGGCAGGCAATCACACTTAGCGGCAACCCTCTGTTTAGCCATGTCATTGCATCTGATTTCTCGCTTGATGATTACAAAATCACGAGCTACGACACGCAAAACAATCTCGCCGTGTTTGCCATTAGCACAGGAATCTCCAATATCCAAGATTTGCGCATCGGTCATTACCCTCGCCAAAATTACGAAAGCGGTGTGATGAGCCCAGAGAAATCCTCAATTATTTATTATGTCATTATCCCCAAAGAAGTCGAACCCATAGCATTTGATTATTTCAGCACACAAGATTTCCAATTTCATCGAATCACAATTTCTAATGTACCTATCGATGATCGCGTCAGCACCCAAAGCGACCTCAAGCCCAAACGAACAATTAGCCTATTTCAAATTAGCGTTGGTAGCGGCGCGATTTTGTTCCTGCTAATCGCCTTTGCTATCACGCGCTCATGGCTGTGTCTGTGTGGTATCGCACTTGTGATTGCCTATTTTATTGTTGATATATTCATTACCGACACAGCACGATTATTGCCCAATGCCGAAGTGAAAATCCTGCCGACTTTCAATTCCACCGTGATTATTCGCCAAGAATCCCCACTCTCTGTCGAGATTCTCGATAAGCGCAATGGATTTTACAAAATCGTAACCAATGATGGACGCATTGGCTGGGTAAGGAGAGAAGAAGTTGAACACTAGAAAGCTAAAGGGCATTTTGTCCTACATCTACACATTCACCGTTGTCCCGTTTATTATCGCGCTTATGTATCTTATTCCAAAACAACAAAGGCGTTTTCGCCGTTGGTGTGGGACATGGTTTATGACACTTTTTCATATCAAAGTGCGTGTGGAAGGCGAGTTTGACACAAGTGCGCAAGTCGTTATTCTCAATCATCAAAGTTATCTTGATGTGATATTTCTTGAAGCATTCTATCCCGGCGATTTGTGTTGGGTTGCCAAAAAAGAGCTTGGCGACCTTTTTTTCTATGGGCATGCGCTCAAAGCACCCAAGATGATTTTGCTCGATCGTGAAGACAAACGTTCACTCGTCATGCTATTTAAGCTCGCAAAAGAGCGGCTAGAAGAGAACCGAATCCTTGCCATCTTCCCCGAAGGCACGCGGAGTGCAGGCAAAGAGGATTTTCTGCCCTTCAAAAATGGGGCAAAACTTTTGATTGAGAAATACAATCTACGTTACCAGCCCATCGTTGTTGTGCACACGCGGCGATTTTTCGATATCGGCAAGCTGCTTGTTGGTGGTGGCGAATCTCTCTTTGTGCCATTGAGCGCGCGCGATTTTGTCCCCAAAGAAAAAGCAAAACCCGCAGACACAGATTTGCAAAGCAACAACGAATCCACCGATTGGTTTGCTGCTTTGCGCGAAGAAATGCATACATGCTATATGCAACATTATCAACCACAAGAATAAAGGAACAATATGGAAGACATCATCAAACATTACCCCGAAGCTTTGGGCTATCACCAAGGAGGCAAGATTCAAATCATGCCCCGCCGTGGACTCGAGAATGAACGAGACCTTTCGCTTGCCTACACACCCGGTGTAGCGATTCCTGTCGAGACAATCCGCAAAAATCCACTCGCGGCTTTCGAATACACCTCTAAAGGACATCTTGTCGCTGTGATTAGCAATGGTACAGCATGCCTTGGACTTGGCAATGTTGGTGCGCTCGCGTGCAAACCAGTCATGGAAGGCAAGGCAGTGTTATTCAAAAAATTCGCCAATATCGATGCGTTCGATATTGAAGTGAACGAAAAAGACCCCGATAAATTTGTCGAGATTGTCAAAGCCATTGCGCCCACTTTTGGTGGAATCAACCTCGAAGACATCGCATCTCCTGCATGCTTTCATATCGAAGAGCGCCTCATCAAAGAGCTCGATATTCCCGTGATGCATGATGACCAACATGGAACGGCAATCATCTCCGCCGCCGCTCTCATCAACGCAACCATGCTCACCCACAAAGAAATGCACAATTTACGCGTTGTTGTGATTGGCGCGGGCGCAGCAGCCATTTCATGCGCACGAATCTACAAGCAACTTGGCGTGGGCGAGATCCTCATGTTCGATTCGCGCGGGCTTGTGAACGACACACGCACTGACCTCAACGCCATCAAAAAAGAATTTATAAGCCACGAAAAATTTGCAACCTTCAAAGAAGCTCTCAAGGGCGCTGATGTCTTGCTCGGGCTTGCGCGCGCCAATTTGATTCAGCCCGAAGACATTGCAGACATGAACAAAGACCCAATGGTGTTTGCAATGAGCAATCCTGTCCCAGAAATCATGCCTGAAGTCGCAAAAGCAGCACGAGCTGATGTCCTGATGGCAACAGGGCGCAGCGATTATCCCAACCAAATCAACAATGTGCTTGGTTTTCCCTATATATTCAAAGGCGCTTTGCGCGTGCGCGCCTCGTGTATCAATGAAGAAATGAAGCTCGCTGCCGCACATTCACTCGCCGAGCTTGCGCGATTCGATGTGCCACACGAACTATCAGTCATGTTTGGCAAAGATTTGCACTTTGGCAGAGAATATCTCATTCCGTCTGCTTTTGACCCACGACTCAATGAATTTGTTTCGGGCGCAATCGCAAAAGCAGCGGTAGAAAGCAAAGTTTCGCGGCTTGAATTGTAATGGCACATCTCCCCGTTTTGTGCAACGAAGTGTGTGCGCTCTTTGCAGACCTGCAAGGCGTGATTATCGACTGCACGTTGGGGTTTGGCGGGCATAGCGCGGCAATTCTTGCCCAAAATCCACATGTGCGAATCATTGGAATCGACCGCGATAGCGAGACAATCGAGCTCGCATCAAAAAAACTTGCACATTTTGGCGAGCGTTTTGTCGCGCATTGGGGCTGTTTTGGCAACATTGGCGCGCTTTTAGAATCCACACATGTTGTTGGAATCCTTGCCGATTTGGGCGTCTCAAGCTATCAGCTCGACACGTCTGCTCGCGGTTTTGGATTTCGTTCCGAAACGCTCGATATGCGCATGGACCAAAAGCAGATTCTCAACGCAAAAGAGATTGTCAACCGCTACCCTAAAGATTCACTCGAACAAATCTTCAAGCGCGGTGATGTGCGTGAATCCAAAAAGCTCGCCGCTTTGATTAGCGAACGGCGCAAGCAAAAGCCTTTTGAATCCGCGCGCGAACTTGCAGAATTCATCACGCAACATTTGCACCATACCACGCTTCACCCTGCAACGCTCGCCTTTCAGGCGCTCCGAATCGAAGTCAATGATGAGCTTGAGCAGCTTGCACATTTGCTTGCAAGCGCACGCAACAAGACACAAATTCTTGCGCTCATTTCGTTTCATTCACTCGAAGATTCGATAGTGAAACAAAGCTTCAAAGATTTTGCAAAGTCATGCATCTGCCCACCATTTGCAACGCGTTGCGAGTGTGGCAACAACCATGCATTGGGTGAAATTCTAACCAAAAAGCCTATCAAGCCCAGTATTGAAGAAATTGCGAACAACGTGCGTTCAAGAAGCGCAAGATTACGCGCATTTCGTTTCTACAACAAGGAAAAGTAATGGACGAGAAAATCGAAATGACTTCCAAAGAAAAAGAACAATTGCTCGATGAATACGCCCGCTACCGCGAAGAGAGCACAAATCTTAACCTCAAAAACCTTCTAACAATCTTTGGTATCCTCTTTTTGGTGCTCGCACTTTTTGTGCCCAAAATCTATATTCGGAGCAATATCTATTATATTAGCCGCGATATTCTCCAACTCCAAACGCAAGCAAACGCACTACTTGAAGAGAATAAGCACCTAAAAAAACAACTTGAGGATTTAAAATTTCGCTATTTGATTCTTGATTTTGAATAAAAGGAAATTTATGAAAATTTATAAAAAACGTCTTGAATTATTGCGCAAAAACATGCGGGAAAATCATCTTGATGTGTGTGTGATTCTCAATTCTGACCCACATCTGAATGAATACTTGTCAGAGCACTATCAAGCTGTGCAATGGCTTTGCGGATTTGACGGCAGCGCGGGCACGCTCGTGGTTACGCATGATTACGCTGGGCTTTGGACAGACGGGCGTTATTTTGAGCAAGCATTGCGGCAGCTGCCAAGTGATGTTGTGCTCGAAAAACAAAGTGCAGTAAGAAATTATAGACAGCAGCTTGCAAACTTTAGCAAAAAAGGCTGGAAAATCGGAATCGACTTTTCAATTCTACCTTTAGCTGCCTACAAAGAACTCTGCAATCTGCTCAATCCCGCCTTGCTTATCGATTGTGATTGCATTGGAAACATCTGGAAAGAACGACCAAAGCGCGTTACACATGAGATTTATGCACATGAGCTCGATGTTTCGAGGGTACAAAAGCTGCGCGATGTGCGCACCAAAATGCAGCAAATGGGCGCACAATGGCATTATATCAGCAGTCTTGATGATATTGCGTGGATAACAAATCTACGTGGCAGCGATATTTTATACAATCCCGTGTTCTTTGCCTTTTTGCTCATTTCTAAAAATGAGGCGCAACTCTTTTTACATATCAAATCTCTACCAAAATCATTGCAAAAAGAGCTGTATGCCGATGGCTTTTGCCTCTTCCCATACAAGCATGCGCAAAAAGAGCTCGCCAAGCTCAAGAAAAAAGATGTGCTTGTCGATAGAATCACCACGCGCACAGCACACATTTTGCAACAAAATGGCAACACATTGCACGAGGAGCTTGCGCCAAGCACCCTGCAAAAGGCTTGCAAGAGTGAAGCAGTGATTGCGCGGATTCAAGATGCGATGATTCGCGATGGAATCGCACTCTGTCGGTTTTTTACATGGCTTGAACAAGCGCTCCTAGCCAAAGAGCTAGATGAATACGACATCGACACGCATCTCACGGCATTTCGTGCGGAAATGGAACATTATGTCGGCAATAGTTTCGCGACAATCGCGGGCTTTGGCGCAAATGGTGCTTTGCCACACTACCAAGCCAAGCGCGGCACATGCGCAAAGCTTGTCGGAGACAATCTCTTGTTGATTGATTCGGGCGCGCAATATCTGGACGGCACGACCGACATCACGCGCGTTGTGCCTGTGGGCAAACCAAACGATGCGCAAAAACGCGACTACACGCTCGTTTTGCAAGCGCATATCGCGATTGCACAGGCACGATTCCCTGAAAAAATTGCCATGCCGCTGCTGGATAGCATTGCGCGTGCGCCGCTGTGGCACGAAGGGCTTGATTATGCGCATGGAACAGGGCATGGTGTGGGATATTTTCTGAATGTACACGAAGGACCACAAAGCCTCTCACTAAACGCTCCTATTTCGGAGCGAACGCAAGTGCATGCAGGCATGGTTACCTCAATTGAACCCGGAATCTATCGCGAAGGACAATGGGGCATTCGGCTCGAAAACCTCGTTGTCGCCGCGCCAAGCGCGCATGCAGGATTCTTGGAGTTTGTGCCGCTCACCCTCTGCCCCTTTGAGCCGCAGCTGATTGTATGCGCAATGCTCACACAATCGCAAAAAGAATGGCTTGATTCCTATCACACGCGCGTTTGGGAGCTGCTTTCGCCACATCTTAGTGGCGCAGCGCGCGAATGGCTTGCAAAGAGAACCTGCCCAAAATAATCAATCATATATGGTTTGCAAATGACATCGGCAAAATAATCTCGCAAGGGCGCACCACGAAATCTATTTGAGCAATCTAAACAAAACTCCTGCACACAAGCTAAAAATATTTTTAATTTCTGTGAAAGAATGACTAGCATGCAAACACGTTGTAAATGTTGTCTCATAGTAGAATATAGACAAAATCCATAGAAAGAGGTTGAAATATAAAAATGGTAAATCAGGATTAACTAGAATAGCCAATTGATTTTGATAAAATTTTCTGTCCTCTGCTTAGCATTGTTCAAGATTTCTGTCGAATTGTTCCTTTGGCTCTAATTTTTATAATGATTCCTCATTGTCATAGAACAAGAAAATCTACTCTTAATAAACTTCAAACAAAGTAAATACAGCTCCTTGACAAAATAGCTAAAACGTACTATAATTCCCGCTTACGCTCAAGGGGTCGACTTGGCTTTCGACGGGAGTTTGTGAGCTTGAATTGCATGTGGGTTTGGATATACCCTAAAACTATCCGCGTCAAGTAAACGCAAACAATACAAACTACGCTCCAGCTTACGCAAAAGTCGCGTAAGTTTAACAACTCTTCGGAGCCGATTTGCTTGGAGATTCTAGCTATCTTTGCAAATCGTCATAACCCGCTAGATGCGCCTCTGTGTTACCAAGCATTGGGGCAAAGATTTTAGGTTGCGTTGCTATTTTGTTTTGGCTAGTTTTAAGGATAGCAATAAAGTTTTAAACTATGCCTAAACATGTAGACATTTAAGTGGTCAGATTTTCGGACTGGGGTTCGATTCCCCACGACTCCACCAAATCGTAAGGAGAAATGATGCGCTATCGGGTGATGCAGCTCGAAGATTATGATTCTGTGCTCGCATTATGGAAGAGTATCGAGGGATTTTACATCTACCAAGTCGATGATTCTTTTGAGGGCTTGCGCAAATTTTTGCAACGCAATCCTCACACCAACACAATTGCTGAACACAATAACCAAATCATTGGTAGTATCTTGTGCGGCTATGACGGACGTTGCGCATATTTCTATCATGTCTGTGTGCGCAAAGAATATCGCCACCAAAACATCGGCAAACACATGGTCGAACACACCATAGAATCCCTACGTAAAGAGGGCGCAACACACATCAACCTGATTGCATTCAAAACCAACGAAATCGGAAATCTCTTTTGGCATGATTTGGGTTGGTCGCTGCGTGATGATGCAAACCTCTACTCCTACACGCTCGATTCAGCAAATAACCGCTTGCTGACGCATTAAAATCTATTAGGATTCTTGCATTACAATTGTTTCATGAAACTCTTCTATCAACGTTTTCTGCCCTATCTTGACGGCAATTGGCTCTATTTTTTCTATGCCATAATTGGCGGCATGCTTGTTGCAGCTTCTACAGCAGGAATCGCACATCTTGTCGAGCCCGTCTTAGGTGGAATCTTTATCCAAAAAGACCGCGAGCTGCTCTATATTCTGCCGCTGCTTCTTGTCGGCGTCTATGCGCTCAAATCCGTTGGCGCATATATCCAATCCTATTTTATCGCCTATATCGGACAACGTGTGATATTCAAGCTGCGCAACGATTTACTCCACAAAATGCTCACATTTGAGCTTGCGTTTTTCAATCAAAAACGTAGCGGCGAGCTGTTAGCGCGTGTGATGTATGATACAGGGCAGGTGCAAGCAGCACTTTCAAACTATTGCGCCGAATTTGTGCGCGAGGCTCTGACGCTCGTTGGACTCTTAGTACTATTATTCTATAAAAACGTCGAGCTTGCTTTCTATGGGCTCATTGTGCTGCCTGCTGCACTCTTGCCTTTGTCGTTTTTGGCACGAAAAATGAAAAAAATCTCGAAACACACGCAAGAAAAAAATGCTGATGTTATCTCGCGGCTCACGGAAGTGTTTGGCAATATCGAAATGCTCAAAGCGAATGGTTCAGAAAATCTCGAGATAGAACGGTTTGAAAAAGAAAACAAACGCTTGCTTAAGCTTGGAATGCGTTCGACTCGAACAAGCGAGCTGACTTCGCCCATTATGGAAATACTCGGCGGAATCGCAGCTGGAATCGTGATTTTCATCGGCGGCGTGCAGGTGATTGATGGCAATATGGACGCGCCCGAATTTTTCTCATTCATGGCAGCTCTTTTTTTGCTCTATCAACCCGTCAAGCGCTTGAGCCAGCTGCACAACAAATTCCAAATCGCCATTGCATCAGGCGAACGCATTTTCGAGCTCAAAAACCGCGAATCAACAATGATAAACGGCACACAACCCATCACACACATTGAGAAACTTGCACTTGATTCTGTGCATTTGCGCTATGATGAGATTGAGGCACTGCACGGCGTGAGCTTTGCGCTCGAACGTGGGCAAAGTCTCGCACTTGTTGGCAACAGCGGAGGCGGAAAAAGTTCGATTGTGAATCTCATTTTGCGATTCTATGACCCCTGTAGCGGCTGTGTGCGCGTGAATGGCGTTGATGTGCGTGAGTTTGATATGCGCGCACTGCGACAAAATATCGCTGTTGTAACTCAAAAAATCGCGATTTTTAATGAAAATATCGCCTACAATGTCGCATATAGTGGGCTTGCAAATGGCGAAGAAATTGATGAATCTCGCGTCATCGAGGCTCTTAAGGCAGCGCATGCATGGGAATTTGTCAGCAATCTTCCGCAAACGATTCACACATTGCTCGAAGAATCGGGCACAAATCTTTCGGGCGGGCAGCGGCAACGAATCGCGATTGCACGCGTACTCTATCAAAACCCAAGCGTGTTGATTCTAGACGAAGCCACGAGCGCGCTTGACAACAAGACTGAAAGCAACTTCAAAGAAACACTCAAAGAAGTGATACGCGACAAAATCACATTGATTATCGCACATCGATTATCGACAATTGAGCTAGCAGATAGAATCGCGTTTGTGCAGCAAGGCAAAATCATCGCGATGGGCAGCTATGAGGAGTTGCTGCAAAACTGCAAGGAATTTGCACAGCTCTATTATGGTACAGCACAATAAAGCTTGCAAACTGCACCCACAAGCCGCTTCTATGCGGCCGTACAAAAAACTTGCAAAAATCTTGTTTTTTCTATTCAATTTTATTTTGTGCTGCCGATATTGTTTATGTAGATGTGGTAAGGACACCCACTTTGACTGCGCAAGCTCGCAACGACTGCAATGAGCTGCCATTCTCTCGATAAGGACATCCCCAAAAATTTAATCTTAGGGGTACACTATGCCTTTCAATATTAACACCAACGTTCACGCGCTCAATTCACGTGCGCAGGGTACATTTACCCAAAATAGTCTCAAGGATTCTTTGGAAAAATTGAGTTCAGGGCTTCGAATCAACAAAGCAGCAGACGATGCTTCGGGTATGGCGATTGCCGATAGTTTGCGCTCGCAGGCAAATTCATTGGGCGCAGCAATCCGCAACACCAATGACGGAATCGGGATTATCCAAATCGCTGATAAAGCGATGGACGAGCAGATTAAAATCCTTGATACCATCAAAACAAAAGCTGTGCAAGCAGCTCAAGATGGACAAACCACAAAAACAAGAACGGCGATTCAAGCAGACATCACGCGGCTCATCGGTTCGCTTGACAACATCGGGCAAACCACGAGCTTCAACGGGCTTGCATTATTGTCAGGGACATTCACTAACAAAGAATTCCAAGTCGGTGCGTATTCAAACCAAAGTATCAAAGCGAGCATTGGTCCAACCACTTCCGATAAAATTGGACATGTACGTGTAGAGACAGGGATGGTTGTGAGCGGGACAGGAACAGTTACCTTGCAAGTCGATGCTGTGCAGGGCAACAAGAGCGTGGTGCTCGAATCTGTCGTGATTTCAACATCTGCTGGAACAGGCGTGGGCGCTTTGGCAGAAGTCATCAACAAAAACTCTGACGCACTTGGCGGACTCAAGGCGAGCTTCGTAGTCGAAACTACAGGCAGCGGCGCTGTTGTAGCAGCTGCAGCGATTTGCGGGCTCACGATTAATGGTGTTGTCATTGGGGCGCTTACCGACATTGTCAATAATGACCGAGATGGCAAACTCATTAACGCGATTAATGCACGCAAAGAAGAAACAGGTGTGCAAGCATCAGTCGATTATCATGGGCGCTTGCACCTCACAGCACTCGATGGACGCGGAATCCATATTGCAGGAACAGCGCTCAACACTGCAGGTGGTACGATACCGCTTAGCGGAATTATGGGTGTGCAAAACAACAGCTATTTCGGCGGGCGTCTCACCCTCACCAAACTCGATGCGAGTGATATTCGCGTTACAGGCGTTGGTATTAGCCACGCGGGATTCCATGGAGGGCAACAAGTTGCACAAACAAGCGTGAATTTGCGCGGCACACTCAACGCATGGGACGCAAACAAGGCTTCGGCAATGGGCGCAAACCCTAACGCGGCTGTGGCAACACGCGATAATGCGCTTGGTATGAGCGCTGGGGTTACAACATTGCGTGGCGCAATGGTCGTGATGAACATCGCCGAAAGCGCGATTAGGCAGCTTGATAGCATTCGTGCCGACATGGGTTCTGTGCAACAACAAATGTTGAGCACACTCAACAACATCACGATTACGCAAGTCAACGTCAAGGCAGCAGAATCTCAAATTCGCGAGACCGACTTTGCCGAGGAAAGCTCGACATTCACGAAGCTCAACCTCCTTGCTCAAAGCGGTAACTATGCGCTTAGTCAGTCAAACGCAATTCAGCAAAACATCATGCAGCTTTTGCAATAACCTCCGCTTCAGCCCCGAATGGGGCTGAAAGCGCAGCTCCTCTAAATGCTCTCTGATTCCACATGTTTCCATTGGTATGCTATTAGAAAACTTTGCATACAATTCCATATATCGTGGGCAAAGGAGCAACAATGAAATTCCAAACACGTGCCTTAACCTTTGAAGATGTCCTGCTCGTTCCCCAATATTCTGATGTTCTACCTTCAGAAGTGCTATTAACAAGCCGTCTCACACGCTCTATCACTCTGAATGCCCCCATTCTCTCTGCTGCAATGGACACCGTAACCGAATACCGCATGGCAATTGCAGTTGCAAGGCAAGGTGGAATCGGCATTATCCACAAGAATATGCCCACAGAATCACAATGTGAGCAGATTGTCAAAGTCAAAAAAAGCGAAAGTGGCATCATCATCGACCCCGTGCATATCGAGGCGCACAATTCACTCGCAGAAGCAAAGGCGATTATGGATAATTACAAAATCTCGGGCGTGCCTGTTGTCGATGCCAACAAAACACTCATTGGGATTCTCACAAATCGCGACATTCGATTCGAAAGCGATTTTAGCAAAAATGTGGGCTCGGTGATGACGAGCAAGAATCTTGTTACAAGCGAGGTAGGCACAGACCTTGACACCGCGCGCGACATCATGCATGCGCACAGAATCGAAAAGCTCCCGCTTGTCGACACAAGCGGCAAACTCAAGGGGCTCATCACGATTAAAGACATTCAAAAAAAGCGCGACTATCCGCATGCAAACAAAGATTCGTTTGGACGTTTGCGTGTGGGCGCAGCGATTGGCGTGCGGCAGTTTGAGCGCGCGGCTATGCTTGTCGAATCCGGCGTTGATGTGTTGGTGCTCGATAGCGCACATGGGCATTCTAAGGGCGTCATCGAAACCTTGCAGCACATCAAAGCGACTCTTGATGTCGATGTGATTGTGGGCAACATCGCCACACAATCTGCTGCGTGCGATTTGATTGCAGCAGGTGCTGACGCACTCAAGGTTGGGATTGGACCTGGGAGCATCTGCACAACGCGCATCGTTGCGGGCGTGGGCGTCCCACAGATTAGCGCGATTGCCGAAGTCGCAAGTATTGCACACCAACACCATATCCCCGTGATTGCCGATGGAGGAATCAAATATTCCGGCGATGTCGCAAAGGCTCTTGCGGCGGGCGCTAACAGCGTCATGCTTGGTGGAATGCTCGCAGGGACAGAAGAAGCGCCCGGAGAGATTGTGATGTACCAAGGGCGGCAGTATAAAAATTATCGCGGCATGGGCAGCATTGGGGCGATGAGCAAGGGCAGCAGCGACCGCTATTTTCAAGATGGGCTCGCGAGCGACAAACTTGTCCCTGAAGGAATCGAAGGGCGCGTGCCGTTTCGCGGCAAAGCTGCCGATGTGTTGCATCAAATCCTTGGTGGCGTGCGCTCGTCTATGGGATATTTGGGCGCAAAAGACATTCCCACACTTTGGGAACGTGCAAACTTTGTCGAAATTACGCAAGCAGGGCTCAAAGAATCGCATGTGCATGATGTCATGATTACACACGAAGCACCAAACTACCACATTTAGCCAAAATATGCTACAATAGCACTTCCAAATCTCGCACATACCCGCAACTAGATGCTGCAAAACTTGCAGTATGGGTATGGAGGCAAATCTTAGGAGACATTATGGTAACAATGAAAGACCTACTCGAATGCGGTGTGCATTTTGGGCATCAGACGCGACGTTGGAATCCCAAAATGAAACGTTATATTTTTGGTGTGCGCAAGAATATCCACATCATCGACTTGCAAAAAACCCTGCGCCATTTCCGACTCATCTATGGAATCGTACGCGATGCGGCAGCGGAGGGTAAAACGATTATGTTCGTGGGCACAAAAAAGCAAGCGAGCGAAACCATCAAGCAATATGCCGAAATGATTGGTGCGCCATATGTGAATTATCGTTGGCTTGGCGGCATGCTCACCAACTATGCAACGATTCGCAAATCAATTCGCAAGCTCGAAAACATCGAAGAAATCGAAGCAAATGGGCAGATTGACCTGCTCACCAAAAAAGAAAAATTGATGTTGCTGCGTAAAAAGGAAAAGCTCGAGAAATATCTCGGTGGTGTGCGCCATCTCAAAAAATCTCCCGACATGATTTTTATTGTCGATACCGTCAAAGAACGTATCGCTGTTGCCGAGGCGCGCCGACTTGGAATCCCCGTCATTGCACCACTTGACACAAACTGCGACCCTGATTGTGTCGATTATGCGATTCCGGGCAATGACGATGCGATTCGCTCGATTCAGCTATTCTGTCGAGAAATCACTGACGCTGTGCTCGAAGGCAGGGCGCTTAGCAATGGCGAAGAAAGCGCTGTGCCCAGCAACATCAACCTTGAAGCCACAGAATCTGACGAAGCCGATATGGGTGCTCTTGTCGATAGCATGAGTCATTAGGAGGCAATATGGCAGACGTAACAATTAGCGCACAGCTTGTCAAACAATTGCGCGAGATGACAGACGCGCCCATGATGGATTGCAAAAAAGCGCTTGTGGAAACAGGCGGCGACATCGACAAAGCAGTGGATTTTCTCCGTGAAAAAGGGCTTTCTAAGGCTTCTAAGAAAGCGGATAGAATCGCGAGCGAAGGCGTGATTAACATGAAAATCGCGCCTGATTTTAGCAAAGCATCATTGCTCGAAATCAACTCCGAGACCGACTTTGTTGCAAAGAACGATTCGTTCATCGCTCTTGTTTCAAAGACAACTGATACCATTTTTGATAAAGAAATTGACACGATGCAAGACCTCAAAACCATCTCGATTGACAATACAAAATTTGCCGAGTTTTTCCAGCAAAACATCGCAAAGATTGGTGAAAACATCGTTTTGCGCCGATTCCAAACACTCAAGGCAAATGCGCAAGTAGTTGTTAATGGCTATGTGCATACCAACAAGCGTGTGGGCGTGTTGATTGTGTTGCGTTTTGGCAAAGAAGAAAATCGCGACAAAGCCATTGCGCTTGCTAAAAGCCTTGCAATGCATGCCGCGGCGATGAAGCCCCAAACCATTAGCTATAAAGATTTCGCGCTAGATTTTATCGAAAAGGAAAAAGTCGCGCTTGTTGCCGAGCTTGAAAAAGAAAATGAGGAGCTTGCACGATTGAAGAAGCCTTTGCATAAAATCCCGCGCTTTGTGTCGCAAAAAGAGCTCACTGCCGAGATTCTCAAAGAAGAGGAGGAGCATCTCAAAGAAGAACTCAAGGCGCAAAATAAGCCCGAGGCAATTTGGGATAGAATCATTCCGGGACAAATGGAACGTTTTGTCGCCGATAATACCCTGCTCGACCAGCGGCTGACTTTGCTTGGACAATTCTATATTCTCGATGACAAAAAACGTGTGGAGCAGATTCTAGGCGAAACAGGCAAAGCTGCAAATGATGTCTTTAGTGTTGTCAACTATGTACGATTTGAGCTTGGCGAGGGTATCGAGAAAAAAGAGAACGATTTTGCCGCAGAAGTAGCCGCACAGCTAGGCTAGAGATGATACTTCTGCAAGCAAGCGGGCTTGGACATCGTTTCGATTGCTCGCTTTTTCATGCGCTTGCGCTCGAAGTTTGCGAGGGCGAGACTCTAAGCATTGTTGGCGTCAGCGGCAGCGGAAAAAGCACGCTTTTGCATATCCTCGCGACTCTGTTGCGACCAATGGAAGGCGATGTGTTTCTCTTTGGCAAAAATATCTATACATTGAGCAACGATTCTCTGCTCGCCATTCGCCGCAATCAAATCGGAATCGTATTCCAATCCCACTATCTCTTTCGTGGCTTTAGTGCCACAGAGAATCTCCAAGTCGCCACATTGCTTGCGGGCGAAACAATCGATGAGAACATTTTGCAGGGTTTCAAAATTGAACATCTTCTGCATAGCAACGCGTCCAAGCTAAGCGGCGGCGAGCAGCAGCGGTTGTCGATTGCACGCGTACTTATGAAAAAACCAAAAATCATCTTTGCAGACGAGCCCACAGGCAATCTCGACCAAGAAACATCTGCAAATGTGATGAATGCTATTTTTGACTATGTGGAATACATGAAAGCCGCACTCGTACTTGTTACGCATGATATAGAGCTTGCGCATCGTTGCACCAAATGTTTTACGCTTGCAAATCAAACCTTGACGCAAAGCTAGGATTGTTTCATGGAACTTGTTTCGATGCTCACCGATGCAGGGGTAGCAAATTTTCTGTTCTTGCTTTTGCGTTTTATGGGCGTTCTCACCTTTTTCCCATTCTATGAGCATCAGCTTCTGCCGATGTCAGTTCGCGGAGCGCTTGCATTTTATCTTGCGCTTCTTTTCTACCCGATTGTCCCACATCAAGTGCCGCCAATGGAGCCTATCGCGTTCATTCTTGGCGGGCTTGGCGAGGTGATGCTTGGATTCCTAAGCTCGATGTTTTTGCAAATTGTGTTTGGAATGATTAATTTTGGAGGCGAGACGGTGAGTTTTGCAATGGGGCTCACAATGGCAAGCGCCTTTGACCCAGTGTCGGGCACACAAAGGGCGATTATTGCGCATATCATCACCATGCTCGCCTTACTCATTTTGCTTGCATTTGATTTTCATCATCTCATACTTGAATTTGTCGCTGTTTCGCTAAAGGCGATTCCGCTTGGTGGCTTTGTCTTTTCAGGCGACATTGTGCTCTATATCGTCAAGGCATTCACAAACCTATTTCTAATTGGATTCACAATGGCATTCCCGATTGTTGCGCTCATTCTGCTCTCTGACATCATCTTTGGCATGATTATGAAAACCCACCCGCAGTTTAACTTGCTTGTCATCGGCTTTCCTGTCAAAATCTCGGTTGCATTTGCAGTGCTCATTGTGATTTTGCCTGCAATTATGATTCATTTCCAGCGCGAGGTTCGGCTTGCATTTGACGCATTGCAAATGTTTTTGCAGTAGAATAGCCCGCGTAGCACGCGGGCAAGAATCTTAGAGGTTTTTCTTGTATTTTGCAAGATATGAAGCCACGCCTTTCGCGTCTGCCTTCATTCCTTCATCTCCCTTTTGCCAACCTGCAGGGCAAACTTCGCCATGTTCTTCATGGAATAGCAACGCATCAACCATGCGCAACATTTCGTCAACATTGCGACCAAGTGGAAGATCATTGATGACGGCATGGCGAATAATTTGGTTTTTATCGATAAGGAACGAACCGCGCAATGCTACAGATTCGTTGAGCAGAATATCATAGCTTCGGGTAATCGATTTATCAATGTCTGCAACCATTGGGAACTGGATATTGCCCACGCCGCCTTGGTCAACTGGGGTATTTTTCCATGCAAAATGTGTGAATTGTGAATCAATAGAAACACCAATCACGTTCACGCCACGTTCTTTAAATTTCTCTACGCGGTTTGAGAACGCGATGATTTCCGAAGGGCACACAAAAGTAAAATCAAGAGGCCAAAAGAATAAAACGGCACCATTTTTGCCGAGATTCTTATAAAGCTCAAAATCAGGAGCAATCTGATTATCTGCCAAGACAGCTTGGGCAGTGAAATTGGGAGCTTTTTTTGTAACTAACATAAATCCTCCTAAAGGAAAAAAATTATCATCTCTGATGGGCGCATTGTATCCCGCTATTCATTAAAAATAGATTAAACATAATAGGATAGAATCTTATGAATGGGATTTCCCAAAGTTTGAATTTCAAGGAACTTATGTATGAGTGATTTTTTGTTTACTTCCGAATCTGTTACCGAGGGGCACCCCGACAAAATGGCTGACCAAATTAGTGATGCTGTGCTTGACTATATCATCGAACGCGACAAAAAAGCACGTGTGGCATGCGAGACATTACTATCAAATGGCTATTGTGTGATTGCGGGCGAACTCAAAACAACAGCATATGCACCAATGCAAGAGATTGCGCGTAATGTGATTCGCGAGATTGGTTATACCGATGCTCTCTATGGATTTGACTATCGCAGCGCAGGGATTTTGAACGGAATCGGCGAGCAAAGCCCAGACATCAATCAAGGGGTGGATAGAGAAGATGGCGAGATTGGTGCAGGCGACCAAGGGCTGATGTTTGGCTATGCGTGCCGTGAAACCGATGTGCTCATGCCATTACCCATCTATCTCTCACATAGAATCACCGAAGGGCTCGCGCATGCACGCAAAAGCGGCAATCTACCCTTTTTGCGCCCCGATGGTAAATCGCAAGTTACCGTGCGCTATTCCAATGGCGTCCCAACCACGATTGATACGATTGTCGTTTCGACACAGCATGCGCCCGATGTTGCCTACAATCGACTCAAAGACGCAGTGATTGAAGAAGTCGTGCAGCGCGTGATTCCTAAACAATATCTCGGCGATAATGTGCGCTATTTTGTGAATCCCACAGGCAAATTTGTGATTGGTGGACCACAAGGAGATGCGGGGCTCACAGGGCGCAAGATTATTGTAGACACATACGGCGGTAGCTGCCCCCATGGTGGTGGTGCTTTTAGCGGCAAAGACCCAAGCAAGGTAGATAGAAGTGGTGCATATGCAGCGCGTTATGTAGCAAAAAATCTTGTTGCTTCTGGTGCGTGCGACAAAGCCACTGTTCAGGTTGCATATGCAATTGGTGTTGTCGAGCCTGTTTCGATTCTTGTCAATAGCCATGGCAGCGGCAGAGTTGAAGACAGCAAGCTTGAGGCATGCGTGCGTGAGCTGTTCAAGCTCACACCCAAAGGCATTATCGAATCTCTTGACTTGTTGCGCCCCATCTATCGCAAAACCTCAACCTATGGGCACTTTGGACGCGAACTGCCCGAGTTTAGTTGGGAGAAAACCGACAAAGTCGCGGCAATCAAAGATTTCTTGAAAATCTAATTTTGACGACAATTGCGCAGCACTCAAGCTGCATTAAGCTTTGTATGCTATAATCTTAGCTTATGCAAAATACAAAATAAAGGAGTGGAACGATGGAACAAACGCTTTCTATCATCAAGCCTGATGCCGTCAAGAAAAATGTCATTGGCAAGATTATTGACCGCTTTGAAAGCAATGGCTTGCGTATTGCGGCGATGAAACGATTATGGTTAGGTAAGGCAGATGCGAAGCAGTTCTATGCTGTTCATAAAGACCGTCCATTCTTTAATGATTTGGTTGATTTCATGGTGAGTGGTCCCGTTGTTGTGATGGTGCTTGAAGGCACAAACGCTGTTGCCAAAAATCGCGAACTCATGGGCGCAACCAATCCCAAAGAGGCAAAAGCAGGCACAATCCGTGCGGATTTTGCCGATAGCATCGATGCAAACGCCGTGCATGGAAGCGATAGTCTCGAAAATGCAAAGACTGAAATTGCCTTTTTCTTTGCAAAGCGCGAGATTCAATAGAGAATAGAGTAGATTTGCGACTTCCGTTTCATAAAATTTCGCAAAAGCCTAAACCTTTTGCAATCACGCATGAAGATATGCAGTTTGAAGGGAAGATTTGGCACAAAGAGGAACGTCTATATGAGCTAGAAGCCCGTATCACGGGCTCGATTGAGCTGATTTGTGATAGAAGCGGCGAAGAGTACACCAAGCAGCTTGATGAACATTTGCATTATTTGCTTTGTGATGGTCTCTATGAATCGGAGCTCGGCAATGATACATTAGAAGTTGTAGAATTTTTTGATGGTTTTGCTGATATAGAATTTCTCTTGCAAAGCGAGCTCGAATCGATTCGGCTCGAATACCACACCAAAGATGAAAAGGAGTAAGAATGGCAGTACCAAAAAGACGCGTAAGCAAAACTCGTGCAGCAAAAAGACGCACGCATTACAAGATAACGTTAGCAGCACCCATTAAAGACAAAGACGGCACATGGAGGCTTCCACATCATTCCAACAAATTCACCGGGGAATACAAAAAGAAATAATCAATGACAAGAGTAGCTGTTGATGCAATGGGCGGGGATTATGGACCTAACCCCATTGTAGAAGGGACATTGGAGGCATTAAAAAAGCAATCTTTTTCCGCCTTGCTTGTTGGGGATAGCGCACAGCTTGAATCCAAAATTCCCAAAGCTTTCAAAGAGCGGATAGAAATTGTGCATTGCACAGATGTAATTCAAATGGACGATGCAGCCGCAAATGCGATTCGCCGCAAAGAGAGCTCGATTTTTGTTGCCACCGAATTACTCAAAAATGGCAAAGCTGATGTGCTTGTTTCGGCTGGGCACAGTGGCGCAACAATGAGTCTTGCGACACTACGGCTTGGGCGAATTGAGGGCGTGAGCCGCCCCGCAATCGCCACCGTTTTGCCACATATTGGCGGCGGCGAATTTTTGCTACTAGACGCTGGCGCAAATGTCGACTGCACCGCCGAACATCTCCATAATTTCGCCATTATGGGCTATGAATATGCCAAAAGCGTTTTGGGCTATCCCAAGCCCAAAGTCGCTCTGCTTAGTATCGGCGAAGAAGAGTGCAAGGGCAATGATCTTACCAAAGGAGCGTATGCATTGTTGCAGAATTTCCCAAACTTCGTGGGCAATATTGAAGGCGATGATATTTTTTCGAGCGACATCGCCGTTGTTGTATGCGATGGATTCGTGGGTAATATCGCACTCAAAACAAGCGAGGGTGTTGCAGATGCGATTACAAATTTTATTAAAAATTTTGTCAAAGAATCTGTTTCGGGCAAAATTGGCGCGCTGCTTATGCGCAAGGTATTTCGCAAACTCAAAAAACGGCTTGACTATGCTGAATATGGCGGTGCGCCGCTACTTGGCGTGAATGGTAATGTCATTATTGGACATGGCAAAAGCAATCCAAAAGCCATTTATAATGCCATCAAACAAGGCATCATCGCCCATGAGCAGCAAATCAACCACAAAATTGCCCAAGCTTTCATCAAATCATAGCACAAAGCGCAAAGGAAATTTATGTATGCGGCACTTCGTTCCATAGGCGCTTATGTACCACCACATTGCGTGAGTAACAAAGACCTAGAATCTAAGATTGACACAACAGACGAATGGATTGTGCGGCGCACAGGCATTAAAACACGTTATTTTGCAAGCGATTCAGAGACTTCTAGCTCGCTTGGTGTGCGCGCTGCTCGCCAAGCTGTTGAGCGGGCTCATATTGCAACAAGCGCAATCGACCTCGTCATTGTCGGCACGCTCGCCCCCGATTATATCAACATGCCCTCAACCGCCTGCCTCATCGCAGCAGAACTTGGAATCCACAATGTCCCCGCATTTGACATCGCTGCTGCTTGCAGCGGGTTTATCTATTTGCTATCAGTTGCAAAAGCATATATCGAATCGGGCATGGCAAAATGTGTCTTGATTGTGGGCGCAGAAAAGGCAAGCTCGGTGCTCGACCCAAATGACCGTGGGACATATATTCTGTTTGGAGATGGCGCTGGAGCAGCGATTATCACACCCACGCAGCACAAAGACGAATCGATTCTTGATGTCCATATTTCTGCTGATGGCAAATATGCCGATTGTCTCTATACCCCGCGCCAAACTCTCCAAAAACCGCTCGTGCAATGCATGCAAATGCGAGGCAATGAAGTTTTCAAGCTCGCTGTGAGCAAGCTCACAGAAGAAGTCGGCACAATTCTTGCGCGCAACAACATGAGCGCGAGCGATATTGATTATTTTATCCCTCATCAAGCGAATTATCGTATCATCAAAGCTGTGGGGGAACATCTCAATTTCACGGAAAAGCAAACCATTTTGACCGTACATCGCTATGGCAACACCTCTGCAGCGTCTATTCCAATGGCAATCAATTGCCTCTATGAAGAGGGCAAGCTCGCACATGGCAATCGGCTTTTGCTTGATGCGCTTGGCGGTGGGCTTACGTGGGGCTCGGCGATTGTGCATTTTGCAGGAACTTGAGTTTTGTTTGCGCGCATCGAATCTGCCTTTTGCGCGGCAAATTTTGATTCGTTTGTTGCGAGCTTCGAGAATCTCTATGACGACTTTTTGTGCGACAAAATCCGCCCAACGCACGAACGCGCACCGCTTTGTGGCGAAGACTTTTGCGAGACATTCGCGCATTTTTGGAATCTGCACTTTGTTGAGCCGCGCAAGATTCGCCGCCCCGCACACACAAAAAGCACACAAGCGATTGCGAAAATTCTGCATTCCATCGCCCATATTGAGATGAGCGCTATCGTCCTCGCGCTTGATTCTGCCTATCGCTTTCGCGAACTTCCGCATGGTTTCTATGCCGATTGGCTCGAGGTTGCGCGCGATGAAATCTCGCATTTTCAGAGAATCTGCGCCCTACTCTCCGAGCTTGGCTTTACGTTTGGTGCATTTGTTGTGCATGATGAACTCTTTGCGGCGCTGTGCTGCACGCAAGATTCCCTCGAACTGCGCATGGGCATTGTGCACAGGGGGCTCGAGGCGCGTGGGCTAGATGCAAACCCTTTTGTGCAGAGCAAACTTGCGACCACAGAACTCGCGCTCAAGAAAGAGATTTGCGATACAATGAATCTCATTTTGTGCGATGAAATCAGCCACGTACACAAAGGCAATGTTTGGTGGAAAAGTTGCGCAACGCGCCCTTTTTTGCGGCTTTGTGAGAGTTTTCGTTTTCGCCTTGCGGGCAAGATTCTAAATGAGCGCGCGCGCATTGCTGCGGGCTTTAGTCAAAGTGAGATAGACGAGTTGCGCAATTTCTATCAAACATAGAATCTCGCGAGCAAAACCTACAATTTCCATTCACAATTTGAGCGTTGCATCATAGCTTGCGTATGCGCGACAACGAAGTCTTCAAGCCTGCCATGAGCGAGCTCGCACATGGCAATCGGCTTTTGCTTGATGCGCTCGGCGTTGGGCTTTACGTGGAGTTCAGCGATTGTGCGTTTTGCAGAAAAACTACCTAAGCCTACTAATCGAGCGCTATTTCTTGCAAGCCTTTTTGGCGCTTTCAATGCCAGCAGACCAAAGTTTATGCCGATGAAGGATATATTTTGCGCTCACCTTGCCGCTAAACATTCCGCTAAGGAGCGGGCGATTTGCCTTAAAAATAAATGCAGCAAGATGGACAATAATGGCAAAAATGATTAAAATCATACCCAAATTGTGGATTTGTGCCGCCCAAAAAATCATATTTTCTCCTAGATTCTCTCCGGCTAGGTTTTTATACGTTTTCACCGCGCCGCTCACAACAAGCAATAAAAGCACAAATGCAATCCCTGCATAAGCTAAACGTTGTTCGGGCAAATATTTCTCGCTTGGCGGTTCTTCGGTCTTATAAAGCATTGCCTTGATGACTGCGATACTTTTGCTAAAATCTCCTTTTTTGGGGAAAATATCAAACTCTTTGCGCATGATATGAAACACCAAATGGAATCCCACAAAAAATAGCAGGGCAGCTGCAAAAACATAATGCACAATCAGTGAGATATGATAATCTCCACTCCATGCCATAAGCGGCAATTCATTGAGCATATAGCGTCTGGAAACAGGCATTTGCAATATGCCACTAAAAATCAACCCAAAAACACTGATTGCGATACCCCAATGCACGATTCGATTTTGCAGACTTTGACGTGTAATTTTGACATCTTTTAGCTCGTTATTCTGCATGATGATTCTCCTTTTTTGATTTTGCCACAGCAATTCCTCCTGCTATTGCCCCAACAAATGGTGCAAAAAGCACACTTTTTATGAGCGCAGAATCCTCACTCACAAAGTTCTTGACTTTCAGATTCAAATGCGGAATGCCAATCTTTTGCGGTGTATCCTCTGTGAAATGGTGCTTTGCATTGAGCGATTGTGCAAGCATTTCAAAAGGCACAGGCGAAACATAAAATGTCGAAGTTCCTCCATTTTGCGTATCTCCATAGAGATAAGTGCCCTCTAAATGCGCTTTAGCCTTATAGGCTTCAGCTTGTTTGCGTGCTTTTTGTATTATCTCTTGACGTTTGCCAAAAATAATCGCTCCTTTGGGACACTCTCTCTCACATGCAGGCGCTTGACCGATTTTGAGCAAATCCGCGCATGCATCGCATTTATACATCGCACCTCCGCCTGCGAGTTTGGGAGCAATCTTGAGATAGATTCCCACTCCTGCTTGCCGTTGCGGAATCCCCCAAGGACAAACATCGCGACATTTCGCGCCGCCGAAACAAAAGTCTGGGTCAATACTGACTGCACCTTCTGCATCTTTACTAATCACACCAAAAGGACAAATTTTTTGGCAAGTGGGGTCATCGCAATGCATACAACGTCGTGGCACAAAGACTTCTTGAATCCCCAAAGGCGCGTTTTCGAGCCGAATCTGCTCAATATATGTCCAATTATAGGGTGTGAGACGCGAGATATTTTCGCGATTTTTGGAATAATCCTCATAGATTTTTCGTGGAAAATAATAAGGAATCTGCGGGATAGGGTCTGGAAATTTTGACATATTTTTCTCCCGACAAGCTTGGACACATTTGGGTGTATCCAAGTTTTGACAACCATCACAAAGCCCAACATCAATGATAGATGCGCTTTTATAAACAACATTATCAGAAGAATCAGCCTTTTCTTTGCTTTGCTCCATATTGACAGCATTTGCGCTCAATACGCCGACACTTGCTGCTCCTAATACTTTAAAAAATCTTCGCCTACTTTGTTGCATCTGTTGCTCCAATATTTAAATGGAGCAAGTATAAACGACTGCAATGCTTTTGTCTGTGATAAAATCACAAAGAAGCTACACAAAAGATGGAATCCAAAGGCTGTGGTGTGAGGGAATTTTGGTTTTAAGATGTCAAGTCAATGAGATTCTAAACAAAACTTGCGCGCATTGCTACTAGGCAGCAGCAAGCAGACGCATGGCATGCATTTTAGGCATTCATATCTATTCTAACTTCCCACCCTCAATCACAATATCATCAGCCTGAACATCGTCTGTGAAATGTGCTTTGAGTGTTTCATCATAAGCCTTGTGAAAAAATTGCTCCTTAGCGAGGCGCACAATCAAGTCATCGATAAACTGCTTAAGCTCGGTATTGCCCTTTTGCACAGCAGCAGCAATCACATCTTGATTGCCAAGCTCCTTAATCGCGACTTTGAACTGGGGATTCTCTTTGACCCAAGCAAAGAGCAATGTATTATCATGCGCAAGCGCATCACCCCTGCCATCAAGCAAAGCAGCGAAAGCTTCGGTATTTTGGTCATATTTGAGCATGTTGATGCTAGGATAGTTTTTGGTAAAAAACGCATCAGCTGTTGTGCCCTTATTGACAATCAATGTCTTGCCTTGCAATTGCTCGGGGCTTGCAAGCTCCATATCTTGCAAGATAGCAACACCGAGTGCAACTTTCATATATGGCAATGTGAAATCCACCTGCTCCGCGCGCTCTGGCGTTTTGGTAAAATTTGCCAAGATAATATCGACTTTGTCCGAGCGCAAAAACTCCACACGATTCGCTGCCTCGACAAGCACAAACTCGACTTTGCTTGAATCTCCAAAAATCTCTTGTGCAATGCGCTTTGCAAAGGCAATATCATATCCAACGTTTGCGCCATTTTTATCAATATAGCCAAATGGTGGCTTGTCGCCAAAAACGCCGATTCGCACAACACCTCTTTTTTGCAAAGCTGCAACAGCAGCGTTGGGCACAGCAGAATCGGTGGCAGATTCCACAGGCTGCGCTGTATCTTCTGCGTTCTCTTGGCTTATCGTAATTGTCTCTGTTGTTGTTACAATGACATCAGAATCGCTATCACTTGCATTTGTATCGAATGTTTGCACAGTTTTAAGCTCGACAGAATCAGTTTGTATGACAGAATGTGTGCTGATGTCATGCGTTACATTTGTTTCTTCGGTTTTAGTTACATTTTGTTCAGTAGTATTCTGCTCGATTTGCACAGCCTGTGCTTGGGTTGTGGAGCTGGTCTTTTTCTCACATGAAGCGACAAAAAAGCCAAGAAATACGGCAAGAATAAGGACAGAAAAATATGAAAATACAGATGAGACTGGTTTCAAGAATACTCCTTTGAATGGTTTTAAAAGTTTACAATGATAACGAAACAATCTAAATAAAAAGAAAATCAGCAAAAAGAAATTAACTATGAGTATGTAAAAAGATTGAGAAACTTCTGTGCCCGCTCGGTTTTGGGACGTACAAAAAATTCTTCTGGCTTGGCAATCTCGACAATCTCGCCCTTATCCATAAACACAATCCGATTTGCCACAGCACGTGCAAAACCCATTTCATGCGTAACAATAAGCATGCTCATTCCTTCGCGCTTGAGCCCTAAAATCACATCAAGAACTTCGCGCACAATCTCTGGGTCAAGCGCGGCAGTTACCTCATCAAACAGCATGAGTGTGGGATTCATGCACAAACTGCGCACAATCGCAATGCGCTGCTTTTGCCCGCCGCTAAGCTCGCTCGAATAGGCATGTAGCTTGTCTTCGAGCCCAACTTTTGCAAGCCACGCGCGCGCCTCTGCCTCTACTTCATCACGTTTGCGTTTTTGCACTTTGATGGGTCCAAGAAGCAGATTATCAAGCACATTGAGATGTTCAAATAGCTCATATGATTGAAACACCATGCCCACCTTTTGTCGGATTCTGCGCCAATCTTTGAAATGCGAATCGATTTGCTCGCCATCGATGGTGAGATTGCCACTCTCGAAATGTTCGAGCCCATTGACACAACGCAACAATGTACTTTTGCCACAGCCGCTTGGTCCAAGCAACACCACGACTTCCTGCTGCCCAACGCAAAGGCTAATATCGCGAAGCGCATGGAATGTGCCATAATATTTGTGGAGATTCTCAATTTGCAAAATCAAACTTTCCATTTTCGTTCCAATCGTTTTGAATACAAACTCACAGGGTAGCATAACAAAAAATACAACCAAAAAATCAGCCCATAGACAAGAATTGGTGCATAGACATCATAGCGATGGAGCTCGATGATTTGTTGCCCCACCTTGAGCAGCTCAACAACACCAATGAGAAAAGCAAAAGTCGTGCTTTTAAGCAAGCGCGTAAAGAGATTCATCACAGCAGGCGTGAGTCGTCTAAGCGCCTGTGGAGCGACAACAAATACAAAGACTTGAACGCGGCTAAGAGACAATGCGAGTGCGGCTTGGGTTTGGTGCAGCGGAATGCTAAAAAGCGCACCGCGGACAAGGTCCATCATCTCAAAACTGCCCCAAATGCCAAAGACGATGATTGTTGCACTCACATTGCTAAGATTGAGCCCAAACCAGCGAGAAAACCCAAAATACATCACAAAAAGCCACACAATAAGCGGCATCACGCGCACAAACTCGAGGCAGATTCGCAACACGGCGCGCACAAACGGACCACCTGCCCACGCGACAAAACCAAGCGCGATGCCACAAACAAGCGCGATTGCCATGCTTACAAGTGTGATAAATAGAGTCAGTCCAAGCCCATCAAACAAACGCGAGAGTGTCGTAGCATTGAAAATCTCAAACACGTGCGAGCCTTTTCTCAAGCCGCCCCAAAAAAAGCGAGAGAGGCAGAATCATCACCAAATAGCACAAAAAGAGCATGAGCAAGAGTTCATCGGTTTTGTAGTAGATGCTGTTGAGCTCGGTCATCTTATAGACGACATCGGCGAGCGCGATAATGCTCACAACCGATGTTTCTTTGAGCAAAAAGATGATGTTCGCGCTCAAGCTCGGCATCGCAACCGCGAGTGCCTGTGGCAGAATCACATAATAAAGATTTTGCCATTCGCTAAGACCCAACGACATTCCGCTTTGGATCTGTGCCTGACGCACAGACTGAAGCCCTGCACGCAATGATTCTGCCATATAGGAGCCGCCAAGAAAGCCTAGCCCAATCACAGCGCATGTGAACGAGGAAAGTGCGATTCCGATTTTGGGAAGTCCATAATACAAGAAAAAAAGCTGAATGAGCAATGGGGTGTTGCGCGAAATCTCGATATAGAATTGGCAGCAGCGGCTCAAAAATGGGCGCTTGAAATGTAACAACAAGACGCAGAGAATGCCAATGGCAGCTGAAAACAAAATGCCAAGCGCCGTGAGCCACAATGTGAGCGCGATTCCCTTGCCAAATTCAGGCGCAAAACGGAGCATCAATGCAAAATCCATAGCGATTCTATCCTTTGTGCCCATTGTAGCGCATTTTGGAAAACTACATGCAACCTGCACAGATAGAATTGCGATTATTTGCGTGTTCATTCATAAGACTTTTACCAAAAATACATTACAATAGCGAACAAGCAAACAACAAAGAAGGAGGCTAGATATGAAATTACGACTCTCTCACGCCCCCTACATCGCTAATAAAATTGCGCTTGATTTGGTGCATTCAGGCGTTGTTGAGCTCGATTCGCAGCCGCTCGAAAAGCTTGCTGAAATCTCACGCATTGTGCTTGAAAAAGACATCAAATCCGAGCAGATGCTCGAAGAAGAGGTACGCGAGATTCTCGAAAATCGTGTTGATGAAATCGAGTTTTTGCGTGCCGATGAGCGCGCTCTTTTTTGGCTTGTCAAGAAAGAATTGGCAAACAAAAAAGGAATTCCACTCGGCAAAGATGAACGTTACAACAAATTATCCCACGCAATCCTAGACGCAATCATTCAAGAAGACATCGTTTGGTTTGATGTTCCTGAAAATCGGATTCGCAACATCATCTACAAAGCCATCAATGACTACACACGAATCTATGAATCCATCGAGGATTTTGTCGAAGAAAAAATCAAGAGTTACAAACGCCGCATTGTTGTTGGCAGCGAAGAATATGACATTATCTTTGAGAAGCTCTATGAAGAAGAATTGCGCAAGCGAGGTTTCCTATGAATTCCCTTATCCCAGCATGTGTGTGCTTTGAAAATGGCTATTGTGTCGAGTGTTTAAGCTTTGGTGCAAGCAAAGAAAGCATTGGTGAAGCCGTGTTTAACACCTCGATGACAGGCTACCAAGAAATTGCGAGCGACCCAAGCTATGCGGGGCAATTTGTGGTTTTTACGATGCCCGAAATCGGAATCGTTGGCTGCAACGACAACGATAAAGAGAGTTGCAGTATCTTTGCACGTGGGATTCTCATCAATCGCTATTCACCGTTTGTGTCCAACTTTCGCGCAACGCAAAGCCTCGCCGATTTCTTGTGCGCGCATAACGCGATGGGAATCTGTGGGCTTGATACGCGCAAAATCGTCCAAATGTTGCGCGTTGAGGGCGCTATGGCGATGATTGCTTCGACTCAAAACTTTGATAGAGAATCGCTGCTTGCCACACTCCATGCAGCACCAAAGATTTCCGAACAAAATCTTGTCGCACAATGTTCGACAAAAGAACCCTACACGCACAACTTAGCAAATTTTGATTTTGCTACTCAAAGCTATCCCAGCAAGCCTACAACGCGCAAGATTGTCGCAATTGACTTTGGAATCAAACGTGCGATTCTCAACAACCTTGTCGAGGCGGGCTTTGCTGTCGAGGTGATTCCGCATAGCTTCAATGCCCAATCTCTGATTGCGCACTACAACGCGCATGAGATGGACGCTGTTTTTTTGAGCAATGGACCCGGAGACCCACGTTTCTTGGGTGCAGAAATCGAACAAATCAAACATTTGATTACCGCAAAGATTCCCATATTTGGCATTTGTCTTGGACATCAGCTGCTTTCTGTCGCACAAGGTTTTCCCACCTATAAGCTCAAATTTGGACACCACGGAGGCAACCACCCCGTGAAGAATCTGCGCACGGGCGCTGTCGAAATCACATCACAAAACCACATCTACTCTGTTCCTGATTCGATTGAGCAAATTGCCAATGTTACACATCGCAATCTTTTCGATGGCACAATCGAAGGACTGCAATATAAAGACCACCTCATCTTTTCTGTCCAACACCACCCCGAAGCCTCGCCTGGACCAACAGAATCCACGCCACTTTTTGCTGAATTTGCACGTTTGCTATGTCGCTAGAACTGCCGCTTGTCTCCATTATCATCGCTGCATACAATGCGCAGAAATATATCGAAAAATGCCTACATAGTTGCCTTGAGCAGACGTATCAAAATATCGAAATCATACTTGTCGACGATGGCAGCAAAGATGGCACGGTTGCGCTCGCACAGAATCTTGCGACAGATTCACGCATGCGCATTGTACGGAATGAAAGCAATCTTGGAACTTTTGAAGCGCGGCTTGTGGGGCTACACAATGCGCGGGGGGACTTTGTCGCATTTGTCGATTCCGATGACCACATCGCGCCCGAGTTTTGCGAAGCCATGCTCGCCGAGTTTGCCCAAAAAGGCGATAACATCGATATGGTCGCTTGTCAATATTTTGTCGAACCTATCGGTGTTTTACGTCATACATGCACGAATCTTTATGAAACCCTGCTAGGTTCACAAATTTGGAAACTCTACCGCACAGCAGCATTACGTGGCGCAAGCGCGCTGTGTGCAAGGATTCTCGCCTCGTATGACACGCGCGAGCTTGTGGGGCTTGAAGATGTGTTGTTTTCGCTCTTTTTGTTGCCATCTGTGCGTGGGTTTGGCTATGTTGCTGCGCCACTTTATTTCTATGCTGATAATCCCAAATCAATGACTCGACTACCCTCGATTCGCTACTGCACAAGTGCTGCTCGCTCGCTCGCACTAGTCGAAACCGTACTTTGTTCACCAGCCTATAAGATTCCGCCAGCAGCTGACGACTATCTCCATACGTTTCTCATGCACACAAAATATAATTTCTATATCTATCAACGGCACAATCAAGAGCTTGTTTGCCTCGATGGCTCGATAAAAACGCGCTTTGTGTATCTGCAAGCGCTCATGTATGCAGCATATTTTGAAAAACCATTGCGCTGCGCACTGCGTGCGCTTGGCTATTGCGCAACCTTTGGGACAATCAGGCGATGAGCGAGAACTATTCACTAGAACCTTTCGTATCTCTGATAATTCCCGCATATAATGCGGAGAATTTTTTACAAAAGTCTGTCCAATCCTGCTTGGAACAATCGCATAAGAATCTCGAGATTCTCATCATCGATGATGGCAGCATCGATTCCACACTCCAAATCGCATATGAGCTTGCACAAAATCATGCACAAATCAAAGTCTTTGCTCAAAGCCAAAATCGTGGGACATTTGCCGCAAGGGCGCGAGGAATCGAGGAATCAAGAGGCGATTTTATTGCATTTGTCGATGCTGATGATTGGATAGAATCCGGGTTTTGCGCTCAAATGGTTGCGGCAATTATGCGCAAGGGCGATTTTGCAAATGCAACAGCAGATTTTGCAGTTTGCCATTATTTTCTTGGGGATTTGCCAAAAATCCGCGTCTTTGACAATAAAGTTGCAGGCACACGTATTGTAAACTGGGCATGTCTCTATCGACGTGCATTGTTGTTGCAGGCTCTTAGCCTCTGTACGCGCGTTTTTGGCGAGATTCCAAATGGGCTTTTTAGCGGTGAAGACACACTTATGGGGCTACTCATCATCTCTTTTGTGCGCGATTGTAGCGTTATGAACGCCCCGCTGTATCATTACACACAGCATGACGAATCCACCACACACTCTGCGGCTTTGCGTCCCAAAAGATTGCAAAATGCTGCTTTGTGTTTTGATTTGGGCAAAACGCTCCAAGCCCACCCAGCGTGGAATCCCTCTTTACCCGTTCGTGAATTTGCACACACAACAAGCAATCTTGCAATCTATGAATTTTATATTTTGCAGCGCCATACAGATTCCATTATGATGCTCCAAAGCGAACAGCAATCCTACCTTGTGCGCCTCCCTCCCTATCTCTGTGCGCTGCTCTGCGCACGGCGCTACCATTGGCGCTGGCGCAATGATTTGCGCATTGTTCTCTATTGCTTAAGCTTTGGTGTCATCAAGAGATAAATGGGCTATCGCGATAACAAAGATTTCTTATTAAAACGTCTCATCAAATCTATATGTGTGTTCTATTTCAAATTAAAGCATTTTCGATGTATTGAGGAACTTATGCTATAATCCTGACATGATACTAAAAAGGGTAGAATATGGCGAGTTTGTCCCAAGTTGACCAAATCACCAACCTGCATAAAAACAATGAATTGCAGCTTTTGTGCTTTCGACTCGAGAAAGACAAAGACCTCTATGGCGTCAATGTTTTCAAGATTCGTGAAGTTATCAAATACAAAGGCGGAATCACAATGATTACGCACAATACAAGCTCGCTTGTCGAGGGGCTTATCACAATGCGCGAACTCACGATTCCACTGATTGATTTACGCAAATGGTTCTACTATGACCCACGCTTGCCGAGTCGAGATTTACGTCAATACGCGATTGTGCGCGAAAAAGATGATGAGGACATCATTATGATTTGCGAGTTTTCGCGTTGGAAAATCGGTGTGCGAATCTATGAAGCCGACAGAATCTTGAACAAAAAATGGACAGAGATTGAACAAACCTCCGGGCTTAGCACGTCGACAACCCAAAACAGCAAACTTGTGAGCCGAACGCGCTATTTTGATGGTTCACTCGTGCAGATTGTTGATATTGAAAAAATGCTTGTCGAGGCATTTCCTTGGATTGAAGCCGAGAAAGAAGAAGAAATGAAACGGCTGCAGCGATTTGACATCGACAAAGACATCTTGCTTGCAGACGATTCGCCAAGCGTACTCAAAACAATGCGCAATATCTTGCAAAATGCAGGCGTACATCACCAAGACTTTCCCAATGGGCAAAGATTGCTTGATTATATCTTTAGCCCTACAACCAACATCGACAAAATCGGCATGGTGATTACAGACTTGGAAATGCCGGAGGCAAGCGGCTTTGAGGTCATCAAACAGCTCAAAGCAAATCCTGCGACATCGCATATCCCTGTGGTTGTCAATTCATCGATGAGCGGAAGCAGCAACGAAGAGCTTGCACGTTCACTCAATGCTGATGATTTTATCAGCAAATCCCAGCCAATGCAGGTGGAGGAATGTATCCGTAAATTTTTGATGAAAAATAAATAATAAAAGGAGATAGCATGCAGCAAACAACGATTCAAAATCCCGTTGCCCTCACAGGAATTGGGCTGCACAAAGGCGTACCTGTGCATTTGCGTCTTGAGCCAGCAGAAGCAAACAGCGGGCTTGTTTTTGTGCGCACCGACAAAAACGCAAGTGTGCGGCTCTCTCCAGAAGCTGTTGTTGATACAACAATGGCAACAGTGATTGCAGCAGAAGGACACAAAATCTCGACAATCGAACATCTTTTATCTGCAATCTATGCACATGGAATCGACAATCTCCGTATTTTGATTGATAATGAAGAAATCCCCATCATGGATGGCAGCAGCATTGGCTTTTGTCTGCTCCTTAGCGAAGCAGGAATTTGCGAACTAGACGCGCCTAAGCAAGTCATGCGACTCAAACGCAAAATCGAGGTCAAAGACGGCGATAAATTCGTTCGCATCGCGCCCAGCAATGCATGCAATTTTGATTTCACCATTGCATTCCCGCACCCACTCATTGGCAAACAACACCATCATTTTGCCTTTAGCACCAAAGGCTATAGGGCTGAAATCGCGAAGGCACGTACTTTTGGATTTTTGCATGAAGTACAATATCTGCGCAGCAAGAATCTCGCGCTTGGTGGCTCGCTCGATAATGCTATTGTGCTCGATGATTCCAAGATTCTCAACAAAGATGGCTTGCGCTATGCGAACGAATTTGTACGACACAAAATCCTCGATGCGCTTGGCGATATGGCATTGCTCGGCTACCCTATTATCGGCGATTATGCCTCATTTGCAGGCAGTCATGCGCTCAATCACTTGCTGACCAAAGCCATTTTGGAATCCTCAAAAAATTATGAAATCCTTACAATAGGGGAACACAAAGAATTGAGCTTCCATGAGATTCTCGCGCTAGGCTAAACTTGCAGGACACTATCATCGAAATCGAGCGCGCCCTTTTAAGCGCGATTTTTTTTGACCCGCAATGCTTTGAGGAAGTCTATGCGCGCTTGCATGCGCATGATTTTTCATACAAAGCACATCAGAGTATCTTTCGTGCCCTACTGGAATTGCATGCTGCTGAAATGCCTCTTGATGAGGAATTTGTCCTTAAAAAATCGACACCAAAAGCACCGATTGAACGTGAAGAATTGTTGCAAATTCTTGGTACAAATCCCATTATCCAATTTGAACGCTATATTGATGAAATCAAAGACAACTCGATTAAACGTAGGCTCAACCACCTTGCCACAATCATCAAGAATCAAACAAACGATGAGAGCAACAGCTCGGAACAGATTCTCGAAAATATCGAACATGAAGTTTTCAAGATTTCGCAAGAAAGCATGCAGCATGATTTTCGCGAATCCAAAGACATCATTAGCGCAACTCTTGAACTTATCAAATCCGTCAAGGAACGAGGCAACACGATTCTAATTGGACTTGATACGGGCTTTAGTCAGCTCAATCGACTCACAACAGGCTTCAACAATGGCGATTTGGTTATCATCGCTGCGCGTCCTTCAATGGGCAAAACAGCGTTTGCGCTGAATATCGCGCAAAATGTGCTTGAACACAACAAGGGTGTGGCAATTTTTTCGCTTGAAATGGCAGCAGAACAGCTCATGTTGCGTTTGCTTTCGATGAAAACCTCGATTCCATTGCAAGATTTGCGCGTGGGCAACTTGGACGATTCGCAAATCTCGCAACTAAGTGCCGCAAGCGATGCGATTGCGAAACGTCCGCTGTTTGTCGATGATGGCGGGCTGCTTGGAATCTCGTTGTTGCGCTCCAAAATGCGCAAACTCAAAGCACGACACCCCGAAGTTGAACTTGTCATCATCGACTATTTACAGCTCATGAGCGGAAGCGGCAAGCAAGAGAGGCACTTAGAGGTGAGTGAGATTAGCCGCGGGCTGAAGCTGCTTGCGCGTGAATTGCAGATTCCCGTTATCGCCCTCTCGCAGCTCAACCGCTCACTTGAAGCGCGCAGCGACAAGCGCCCAATGCTCTCTGATTTACGCGAATCAGGAGCAATTGAGCAAGATGCCGACTTGATTCTCTTTATCTATCGTGATGATGTCTATAAACAACGAGCAGAAAAGGAAAAAGAAGAACAGGCAAAAAAAGAGGGCAAAAATTACCAATCAACCTTTAAAAAACGTTCGGTCGAATCTGCCGAAATCATCATCGGCAAACAGCGCAACGGACCCACGGCAATTGTTGAGCTGATGTTTCAAAACGCCTTTTCGCGCTTTGTTGAGCTAGACGAGTCTCCAACGATTGTGCTTGATACCACGCCAACAAGAAACGAAACACAAATCGATTTGCCGCCCGTGTGAAAAAGCCCTCGCAATTCCACCATGTCTTGAAACAAACGTTCTCACAATTGTCCCTTATTGTCAAACATAATGTCTGGAAAAAGCATGCAAACACGTTTGAGATTCCACTCTTTGTGGGCTTTTGGCAATGGTGTTTGTTCGCTATGGCACTACTGGCTCTGTTTGGATTCTCGCTTGGATACGAATACCATAGCTTTCTTGCATTCAAGCATAGCGGCTATCGGCAAAATATCTCTAAAGTCTATGCTATCGTTATCAATCAATATGAAAAAACATCTGATAGAGGCACATATAGTGTCTTGAAACTTAGAATGGATAATGGAAAAATGTTCTACACAACAACAAAAGACAAAATCAAGAATCTCATGCATAAAGAATTGCGCCTCAATTTGGTGAATAGCAAGATAGGCTTCTGGGACTATCTGCGCGGATTCTATGCGTTTAGCACAAACATCGAGCTTTTGCCCACAAAACATGGCATCAAAGAACATCTGCGCGCATATATCGCCAAGCAGCACGACAACCCGCTGATTTCTGGACTCTACCAAACACTCTTCCTCGCTGATACTCTGCCTTTTGCATGGCGCAATAACATCAATGCGCTCTCTATTGCACATTTGCTTGCCATTAGCGGATTCCATTATGGAATCCTTTCACTCTTTGTGTTGCTGCTCGTCTATTTCCCCTACTCTGCCCTACAAAGGCGATTTTTTCCCTATCGCAATGCGTTTTTTGACATCGGACTTTTGACCCTCATTTGTGGCGGATTTTATTTGCTTGTATTGCAAAATTCTCCATCGTTTCTACGCGCCTTTGCAATGGCAGCCTCGATGTATTTCTTGGCATTTTGCGGAATCCGCATTCTTTCGCTCCTTTCCTTCGCGCTCATCGTGCTCATCTTGTTCGCATTGTTTCCAAGCCTGTTTTTTTCAGTCGGTTTCTTTTTCTCCATCTCTGGTGTCTTCTATATCCTACTCTTTGGACAATACTATGGTTTCGCGGGGCTCAAAAATCTTCTCTTTTTGCAATATGGAATCTTCACGTTCATGTTGCCTTTAACGCATTTTTTCTTTGCGCCTTTTTCACCCTATTCTATCCTCTCAATTCCGCTCACTTTAGCCTTCATCATCTTTTACCCTTTCGTCATCATACTCCATCTCTTTGGAATCGGCAATCTCTTCGATTCTCTCTTTTTGGCATTTCTTGATGTCTCTCTCCCTGTGCTCAATCTCCCGACTCCGCCCGCACTCTTTGCCGTATGGCTGATTTTGTCATTGCTTGCAATCGTGCACAAAAGGCTGTTTGTCGTGCTCAATCTATCCTGCACTCTCACTTTTTTGTGGAATTTAGTTCTTTTTTGGTTGAAATAAGGTAGAATCATTGCTCTATTTAGGCATAATTTAGTAAGGAGGAGAATGTGGCGCTAGGTGAAAGCAGCGGTTATTTGATGCGCTTCAAGCAAGAGCTCAAAGATTTCAACGAGCTTGTAGTTTTTGAGCATACCATATTTTCACTGCCCTTTACCCTCATCGCAATGCTCACTGCATCATATAACTCTGGCGGGTTTGAATGGTTTGGCTGGCAGATTCTCTGCGCTGGGCTTTTAGCCGCTGTAACAGCGCGCAATTTTGCAATGGCATTCAATCGTTATTGCGACCAAAAGATTGATGCTAACAATCCGCGCACACTCCATCGCCCAAGCGCTGATGGGCGAATCGGCAAAACAAAAATGCTCATTTTTATTGTCGCAAATGCGCTTGCTTTCGTGCTGATTTCCTCATGGATTAACACGCTCGCCTTTGTCCTCTCGTTCCCAATCCTTGCTATTTTGACGCTATATTCCTACATGAAATATTTTTCTTCATGGGCACATATCGTACTTGGAATCTGTCTTGGGCTTGCGCCCATTGCAGGCGCTGTTGCTGTGAGCGAAACAATCCCTCTATGGAGCGTTTTGCTCGCATGCGGCGTTGTGTTTTGGGTTGCGGGTTTTGATATTCTCTATTCGATTCAAGATATGGAGTTTGACAAACAAAACGCACTCCATTCCATTCCTTCGCTTCTTGGAATGCACAAATCCTTGCTCGTGGCGCGCGGCTGCCATGTATTGGCTATCGTCTTTTGGTCGGGCTTTCTCTATATCTCGCCACTTAGTGCGTATTCCTATTTTGCCATACTCATAAGCGCTATCATGCTTACATATGAACATTGCCTTGTTGCGCGCAATCTTAACAATATTCCCAAGGCATTCTTTGTTGTGAACGGCTATTTGGGAGTAGTCTTTTTGATAATATTAACAATGGATATGCTATTATGATAGATGAAAATCGTAAAAAACAAGTTTTAAACGCATTGCAAAATACTTTATGGGGCAGAACCGTTCAAGCCCCACTCAATCTCGAATTTGCGCCCATAGATGCCGCCGATTCTGAAAGTACGAAAGCTTATGAGAGAGAGTATGCGTCGCTTTCAAACGCCGATGCCGACCCACTAGGAGAATATATGAAATACGCTCGTGCGAAAGCGGATTCTCGAGAAGCAGACGATATTGTGCTCAAGCTCCTTGTAACATTGCATTACAAGCTTGACGAAATCAAAAATATCTTGACAGACAATGTGCGCCAATTCGTCAAGCTCAAATCAAAGGAGAGTGTCGAGGCTTTAGGGCATAGCGTTATCATCATGCCCAAGCCTGTTTTTCAGCAAAACGTACAATACTATGCAAGAATTGACCTTCCTGTTTTTCCTGAACGTTTGATTCCCATCTTTCTTGAAGCAGTCGAACCCAAGGTGGCAAAAGTCAAACGGATTCACGAACGTGATGAGCGAGATTGGGATAGCTATATCACCTCGCGTGAGCGTTCCCTTATTCGAGAACTCAAAGGTTTTTAAAGGATACACATGCAAGAAAATCTCGTTTGGATAACAATTATTGGGATTGTTTGTGCGATTGTTTGTGTGTTAGTTTATATCTATATTAGAGACGTAGAAACAACCAAATGCTTCAAGCAATATGAAAAAAGCATCGATGACCTCACGCGACAAAACTACCAAAAAGATAAAAAAATCAAGATTCTTGAAGAGCGTCTTGAAACCCTTGAAAAAGGGCAAGGTAGTAGCGTAGCCATGAACCATCTTTCGCACAATCTCAAAGAAGAAATCCAAACCACACTCAATCACGCTATCTCCAATGTCTATGCCGAAGTAAACAAACTCGCTGAAGATGTGCGCAACGAAAGGGAAACACTCGATGACAGAATCGTGATGCTCGAGGAAAAAATCAAAGAAGTGGGCTATTTCCCCACCAACCCCAATGGTGTCGATGAAAGCAGGATTATCAGCATGTTCAAAGACGGATATAGTGTCGATGCAATCGCGAAAGAATTGCGGATTGGCAAGGGCGAAGTCGAATTCACCTTAAAACTCTCAAATCTCTAGCCATGCAATCATTTCTTAATTTTATCGGCAATCTCCTCCTCACATTGTTTTTGCTTGCCATTATCGCTATTGTGCTTGTGATTGCATTTGCCATCATGACAACTCTTCTTGGGCTATTCACCCTTTTGCTGCCTGTTATGGGCGTTGGAATCTTTATTATTGCTGCTGTTTTTATTATCTTGTCTCTCTTTTCCCCATAGTTTTGGCAAATATTTACCCCATGTTAAAGAAAACGTGCTACAATCCTTTCTATGAAAAAGTTTTTGATTCTTGCCCTTTGTGTGGGCTTTTTGGTAATAGGTTGCAACGATAAACCACAGAAATCAGGATTTGTTGCAAACCTCAATGATTGCGGTGCTGCTTTCAACGTCTGTATGTCTGAATGTGGCAGCGGGCGCGATTGCGTAAACAAATGCGAGCAGGCGCGCGGAATGTGCAATTCGCTTCGCATCAAAGGCTGCATGCAAAAATGCAATGAACAATTTGGCAAAGGTACAAGCTCGGCAGAATCTTGCAAAAAGAACTGCCAACAAATGCGCTCACAATAAGGATTACCAGTGAAACTCATCTGGAAAATTATCCTCGCTATTGTGTTATTGCTTATGGTGATTATTGTGATTCCTTTCACACCACCGGGCAATGCGCTACTCAAGCCCTATCTCCAAAGCACACTCAACGCCTATTCTCCGCTTCCGCTAGAGATCGAACGTTTCGAGCTTGGCTTTAGCTCTTTTGGGCTTGACATCAAGGGTGAAGAATCCGTTACTGCCACGCTCAATGGCACATATTCACTCTTTTCGCTCTCACTTGATTCCTATCTCAACCTCAACGTCAAAGACCTCTCGTATGCATCCAAGATTGCTGGAGTGGAGCTTGAAGGTGCGTTTGTCGCCGATGTGCGCGCACATGGCAATCTCTTTGGGACAATCGAAGTCGTTGGCGAAAGCGATATTGCTGAATCCAAAACCATATTCCTCGCCGTGCTTCAGAATCTCGGCTTCTCATCTTTAGATTTGCAAATCGAGAATGCTAAAATCCAATCCCTTCTCGCACTTGTTGCTAAACCACCTTATGCACAAGGCTTGCTGAATGTGAATGCAAAAATAACGCAAAATGACACACAAGGACTAAGCGGCGATGCAAATCTGAAGATTCTATCGGGCAAAGTCAATGCAGCGCTTGTCAAAAAAGACTTTGGCGCGAGTATCCCCGCTACACAATTCACAACCAATCTGCTCGCTCATTTTAGCGGCGAGAATGTAACCCATGACCTAAAAATTCACTCCAATCTTGGCGACATCACCACAGATGGCACAACCAACATCAACACGTTCGCCACAGATTCTAAATATGCCGCTGCGTTAAGCGACCTTGCGCCGCTCACGCCACTTATACAAATGCCCATTCGTGGCGATTTGCAAATCTCTGGGACAATCAAAGGCGACCAAAAGTCGCTACTTGTTGATGGGCAAACCAACCTTGCCCAATCCAAGACCACCTATCGCGCTAGCCTTGTCGATTTTGCCCCCGCAAACGTCGATATTGATTTGCAAGCCTTGAATCTCGAACGGCTTTTGTATATGCTCCATCAGCCCATCTACACACAAGGCGCGCTGACGCTCACAGCAAAATTGAATGATTTCAATGACGGAATCTCGGGGCAAGTTGCCTTGGATATTCCCAACGGCAAACTCATGAATGCCGCAATGAAGCAAAGCTTTGACCTCGATATGCCCACAACAAACTACACTCTAAGCGCTGCTAGCACACTCCACAGAGGCACTGGAGAGCTCCTTGCTTCGTTTAAAAGCGCACTTGCCAATCTCATCATCGACAAAGCAAATTTCACATTGCAGCCTACTATCACGTTCAAATCGCCCTATCAGCTCGGCTTGCCCGACTTGAGCAAGCTGCAATTTGTGAGCGGCATGCCATTGCAAGGCAAAATCGACAGCCATGGCGATGTGAGCTTTGATAGCGCGGGCTTAATCGCAACATTTGTCAGCAACACGCTCGGTGGCAATATCAATGCCACGCTCAACAACAACCTTTTCAAGGCAAACCTAAGTCAATTGCGCAGCGAAGAAGTCTTGCGTATGCTGACATACCAGCCGTTTTTTCTTTCCGAAGTCAATGGGGCACTCGAATATGAACTCATCAGCAAACAAGGCATTCTTGACGCAAAATTAAACAATGGCAGGCTTGCCGAATCGACTCTCACCAAGATTGTCTTGCCACTGCTCAAAGTCGATTTGACACGCGAAGCCTATGAAGAAGCAAGCCTCAAAACACGCATTAATGACAAGATTCTCAACAACGACATCAACTTCGTCTCGCACAACACATCGATTGTTGCAAAAGAACTCAAGCTTGATACAGCAGCGCAAAAAATCGATGGCGTCTTGACGCTTAGTATCAAAGAAAAACCAACAAATATCACCATCTCTGGGAATCTCAATAGCCCCAAAATTAGCATTGATGCTGTGAATCGAGCAATTGATAAAGCAAAAGAGAAAGCAGGCGAAAAGATTGAACAAGCCATTGATAAAGGCTTGCAAAAGCTCAAACCCGAGCAGAGTGAAGGGGTCAAAAACCTCCTTCAAAATATTCTCCAAAAGCCTTAACCTGCTATTAATCTATAATGTGCTAAAATCTGCGCTTATTTTAGAAAAAGGACGAGAAATGTTAGAAGGCATCATTAGAGAGAGTGTTTCTAAGGCAACGGCAAAAGCGCTTAGAAAGGATGGTTATCTAATTGCGAACATCTATGGCAAAGGGCAGCCTAATATTCATTGCGCGTTCAAAGTCAATGACTTTATCCGCTCGCTCAAGGCAAAAGATCATGTCATTTTCCCTGTCAAAGTTGGAGGCAAAGAACTGCGCGTTGTAGTGCAAGAATATCAGCGCGACCCTGTTACAAGCGCCATTTTACATGTCGATTTGATGCTCGCTCAACATGGCATCGAAGCACGTTATTCTGTCCCAATGGAGTTTAGTGGCACGCCAAAAGGGCTCAAAGACAAAGGTGCGCTTGTCATTTCCAAAAAACGGATTCGCGTCAAATGTACACCCGAAAAGCTTCCCGCACATTTTGCGCTCAATATCGCACCTCTTGGCGTTGGAGATTCGTTGCTTGTGCGCGACATCACACCTGTCGAGGGCGTGCGCATTCTTGATAGGGCAGATGTTGCCGTTGTGGGCGTTGTCAAATCGCGCTAGATGATTCTTGTTGTTGGTCTAGGAAATCCGGGCAATCAATACCACAACACCCGACACAACGCGGGATTTCTTGCAATCGACTGCCTTGCACAAGCTCTATGTGCAAGCGGTCATGTATGCGTTGCGCAATCATCTGCTGCTTTCAAAGGCGAGCTACTCAAATGCCACGATTGGCTTTTGCTCAAACCCCAAACTTTCATGAATTGTTCAGGCGAATCTGTACTTGCTGTGCGCAATTTCTACAAATGCGATGTTGTATTGGTTCTCCATGACGATGTCGATTTGCCGCTTGGAGCATTGCGATTCAAAATTGGCGGTGGCAGCGGCGGGCACAATGGCTTGCGCAGCCTCGATAGTGCGATTGGCAATCTGTATCATCGAATCCGAATCGGCATCGGCAAATCAACACTTTTTTCCACAGCAAATTTCGTGCTTGCGCCCTTTTTGCCCGAAGAAATCCCAATCCTTATGCAAACTCTACACCATGCAACAAATGCACTACAAGCCTTTCTTTGTGCAGGAGAATCGTGGGAAAAGATTGCTTCACTTTATAGCTTGAGCGTGAAATGAAAATATTCTGGTTTGTTGCGCGCTATTATCTCAAATATTTCTGTATTATCACGGCTGGTTTGGGGCTATTTTTTGTTGGAATCGATGTGCTCAAACTCGCATCCGAATTGCCCGATTCAGCAAACCTACTCATTCTTTTTATCCTCTATGACTTTGCCTATGCGTTGGGATTTATCCTGCCTATCTCAATCCTACTTTCTGAAGTCATGGTTCTTTCTGTTTTTTTGCGCAACAATGAATTTGCCGCCCTTCTCTCACTTGGATATTCCAAGCGGCAAATTGCCTTACCTATTTTTGTTTGTGCCGCATTATTGCTCACAACATTTATTGCGCTCAACGCCACGCCTTTTGCATATAGCAAAGAAGAAGTTGACCGCATTATCAATAAAAACTTTACAAATAGAAGCAAGCAAGAAATCCTTGTCAAACATCAAAACAATTATATCTATTTTGACAAAGTCTATCCTTTTACCAAACGTGCCGAAGGAATCCGCATCTACACTCTCAACAACAACACACTCACAAAGCTTGTTCAAGCCACAAATGCCATTTTTGTCAATAACGAATGGCAGCTGCTTGAGGTAACGCTTTTTGATTTTTATCCCGATGCAAAACTTGGAGACATCGCATACACTCAAACCAATCTCCCTCGCCTTGAAATTCTCAAAGGTTTCAAGCCCAAAATCTTAGACATCATCTATGAAAAAAGCGATTCTGTATCTATCCTAGACGCATTCTCTTCGTTGTTGTTTCTCCAAAAGCAAAATATCGATTCAACCAAAATTCGCGGGATTCTCTATTCTCTTGTCTTTTTCCCGTTTTTTTGCTTCCCAATGCTTGTGATTTTGTTGCGCTTTATGCCGCTCACTGTGCGCTATGGTGAATTGAGCTGGTTTGTGTTTGCGTCTATTCTCATGTCGCTTATGGCTTGGGGTGCTTTTTTTGCGCTTTCGCGATTTGCCATGAGCGGATTTATCCACCCCGAATGGGCATTTGTGTTGCCAATGTTTTTGTGGTTTTTGCTTGGTTGTGTCATTGCCTTGCGGCTGAATTGGTATGAGGGGTAGAATTGTGCGATTTGGTCGCACATTATTTGGATTCTGTTCTCTTGAAAAAGATAAGCAGCTTATAACAAGCTTGCCGCAACGTTGCTTTATTTGCCCGAACGTTTTTGAGCTCTTTTATGATAATCTCCGAATGCTCATCGGTTCGCTCCAAGCGCAACCCGAGACTATGGAATGCGTCATATACATCATTTAGATTCGGCGTGATATGTTCATTGTCCTTTGCTGTTTTTTCTATTGCACCCGTGATAATACCAATGATTTCTTCAAGCTTTTTTGATTCTGTCAAGAATATCCCTTAGCTCTTTATCATTGAATTTTGGCAGTGCAAGCGCATCTTCATCTTGATATTTGGAATCCTCATACTTGCCATACGGAATACTTGTCCCTTTTGTTTCGAGAAAGAGTAGCTGCATGATTCGGATATAGGGGGGGATTTTGATAACAGAACGCGAAGCATTGAAGATGACGATAGGTAGATGCCCAACATAGCCGGGATTTGCGTATAGTGAAATGGGTAAAATCAGCCCAATTCTCGCAAACGAGCTGCGAGGCAAAACAATACCGCACATATTGTTTGGTATGCTCACTTGCTCGACACTCGAAGCATAGAGATAGGTTTGCGGCAAGAGCGGATACCCTTTTGCCAAATCGACGTCTTCGTATATGTCCTCATTTATCAAACCATCATCGAGCGTGAATAGGTCAATCTCCGTGTCATCTTTCTGTATTTTTGCCGTATCTCCCAAGCTTAGGTCAATGCTTGCGCCACGAATGTTATAGTCATTGAGCGCGGTAATGTTGTGTGCGATTTTTTGCAGTTCCGATGTTGCAAGTACCATAAATCTCTCCCCTGATTTGCTGTGTTGATTCTAGCATATATCCGCACAAACGTTGCAATCGAACATCTTGGAATCGCAAAAGGCTAAAGCCTTTTGCTGTCGCTTTTGGAAGTCAATTCCAAAAGCTCCCTAAAGTTACGTGACAACGCCGCGCAAGCGCGTCTTTAGTCATCGCTCTGCGGGGCGCAAGGTGTTTATGTTTGGAATCTTACGTGATTCTAGCTATCTACCATTGCGAGCGAAGCAATGACAGATAGAATCTCGTCATCTTGGGCAACAACAAAAATCCCCACACCTACAACACTACCAAGCTATCGCTCGCAAGCATATTTTGCATTCCCTCAACAGCGTTGCCCACAACACCAACCTTGAGTTTGCCAGCTAGAGAGAAATATTCCAAGCATGAGCCGCATGAATAGATTTCAACGCCCTGTTTCTCAAGCTGCTTCAAAACATCGCAAATCTCGGTGTTGTCGATTTCATCATTCTCTGTGGTGAGCAAAACGCCGCGGTGGATAAACAGAATCTTTTGGGGCAGAATCTCGGTTTGCAACAATGCTTTGATAAAATTCCTAAGCAACAAAACGCCAAGATCACCCTCGCCTATGCCATCACCCTTAACCAGCAGCATTTTGGGCGCAATCTTTTCGCCCTCACGCATTGGCTCGCTTTTCTTAATTCTATCAATCAACCGAAACAGAAATTCGCCATTTTCCAAAATATCGAGCTCAAAGCTAAAGCCCTCGCCTTCGAGAAAACGTGTGAGATTCTCCTTTGCTGTTGGAGAATTGCCAAGAATCGAATACGTGCGTAATGTGAGCGCATGCGCATTCACATGCAATAGCGCCTTTTGCGTGCGCACGATAGGTTCGGGGCAGGAGAGATTGCGGACATCGATTTGAACATTTTGCATAGCAGTTCCTTCATATTGTATTGCCTATACCATAGACATGCACAATTGTAACAGAAACTCCTAAGCCTGCCCTAAATTGTTGTTGCAGATTCGCAATTGATATTTGAGCTCGGCGATTGCCCAATCGTCCATCGTGTCGATGTCTTGCGCGTCCATCGCGCCAAGCTCGATTCCATAGCTCCTCTCACCAAAAAGTGGAATCTCGCCCAACCAATCGCGCACCGCACCCCAATAGAATTGCCCAGCATCATGCCAGATTCGTGGCAAATCTTGCGAACGCGCGCCGAGATGTTGTGGGTAGAGCATTGCGAGCGCACCTTTTTTGTCGCGTTCAAATGCACGCCAAATCGGATAATCATACGCCACCACAGGGAAGCTAAATGCGAAATGCGCGAGCGCTTCTTGCCCATCGCGCAATGTTTTTTCACACACAAGCACGGCTGTGGGATAGATGCAGCACACGTTAGAATCAGATTCCAACCCGAGCGCGTCAATCGCATGGACAACGACATCTCGTGTCGTTGCAAAATCATCGCTCAATTCTTTTGGGCGCAAAAGCGGCTCTGCGCCGAGTGTTTTTGCGACAAATAGAATCTCGTCATCATCGCTGCTGACAACGATACGACCAAAGATGTCGCTTTGTTGCAACACATGCAAAGGATATGACAAAATCGGCTTGCCCAAAAACTCTTTGAGATTCTTGCGCACAATGCGCTTGCTCCCGCCGCGCGCGGGCATGATGGCGATGTTCATCAGAAAGGCCACAACGCGGTGATAATCTTGCTACCCCAACCGCGTTCGGTTGTGCGGCGCAATTCGCCTTGTGTGTCGTATAGAATCTTCGCATCTGCGATGTATTGCGAATCAATCTGGTTGTTGCTGCCGATGTCATAGGGGCGAATCACGCCGCTAATGCGGATATGCTGCTTCTCGTTGTTCACCATAATCTCGCGCCCACCCTCGATGTAATAGTTGCCATTCTCCATAATCTTGATAATCCGCGCCGAAATGGTTGTCGCGAATGTGTCGGTGCGGTTTTGGTTGCCGTTGCCCGTGAATGTCATCGTGTTATTGCCCGAGTTGATTCCAAACGAACCAAGATTATTCAAATCATTCACAATCGCGCCAATCGTGCGATTCGCGCCGCCATAGGCGATGTTTGGCGTGGTGAGTGTGAAGTTTGAGTTCTCATTGAGCGCCTTTGCGCCCGTACTTGTCGCACTCACATTTTCATTAATCACGACCGTAACCAAATCATTCACTTTCATCGCGCGCCTATCAGCAAAAATCGGATTGTCGCCCTGTCCAAAAAGGCTACCCGCGTTGCCAAAGTTTTCCTCGATTTCTTTTGCTGGAATCTCCTCGACATATTGCGGTGGTTTGAAGCTAATCTGTGGGTCTGCTGTCCCTGGGAAGCAGCCTGTGAGCCAAAACGCTATGCAAGCGCCAATGCTAATGCGAATGCACTCTTTCATTGTTGTCCCTTTGTGTGAGTTTTGGTATAATAAAGCAAAGCCCATTCCACAACCAAAAGGATTCATCATGAGCCTCAAGAATCGCATACTAGACGACATCAAAGTGGCGATGAAAAATGGCGATTCATTTGCGCGCGACACCCTGCGACTTCTTAGCAGCGCCATCAAACAAGTCGAGGTGGATTCACGCACAACATTAGATGACTCTGCCGTTATCGCGATTCTGCGCAAGGCTTGCAAGCAGCGCGAAGAAGCAAGCGAACAATACCAAAATGCAGGGCGCAATGATTTGTTTGAGCATGAGCAAAAAGAGCTTGCCATTATCCGCGCCTATCTCCCCGCTTCGCTGTCTGATTCTGCGCTACGTGAAGAGCTACAAAACATCATCGCCGAGCTTGGTGCAAAAGACATCAAGGATTTGGGCAAGGTGATGAGCGCGGCAAATACAAAACTTTCGGCTGTTGCCGAAGGCAAGCGCATTGCCGCATGTGCCAAAGAGATTCTGAACAAGGGCTAGAATTTGGATAGCTACGCATACACAGAGTTGCTCAAAACTCTGCAGACCAAATGTGAAAACATCGAATCTATTATACAAGTCCCGCGCAAGCAGCAGCGGCTTGATGAGATATTGCGCTTGCAAGATGATGCGAGTTTTTGGAATGATTCGGAAAAAAGCGCGGCGATTCTCAAAGAAAAACGTCAAATCGAGCGAATCTTGGACAAATTCAATGCGAGCAAAACAGCGCTTAGCGATAGTGTCGAGCTTTTCGAGATTGCCCAATCCGAAAATGATGGCGAGATTCTTGCCTCGCTGTTTGCTGATGCAAATGCGCTAGAGTCATGCGTGCGCAATCTTGAAATCGAGATCATGCTAAGCGGCGAACATGACAATGCAAACGCAATTCTAACAATCCACCCGGGAGCCGGCGGCACAGAATCGCAAGATTGGGCAAATATGATTTATCGCATGTATTTGCGCTATTGCGAACGCAAGGGGTTTGCGGCAGAGATTCTCGACTATCAAGAAGGCGAAGAAGCAGGAATCAAAGATGCATCGCTTCTCATCAAGGGCGATTTAGCCTATGGTTATCTGAAAGTTGAGAGTGGAATCCATCGCCTCGTGCGCATTTCGCCCTTTGATTCCAATGGGCGGCGGCATACATCGTTTTGCTCGGTTGTTGTTACGCCCGAAATCGAAGACGCGATTGAAATTGAGATTGCCGAAAAAGATTTGCGCATTGACACCTACCGCGCAAGCGGCGCGGGCGGGCAACATGTGAACAAAACCGAAAGCGCGATTCGCATCACCCACCTGCCAAGCGGCATTGTCGTACAATGCCAAAACGACCGCAGCCAGCACAAAAACAAAGCCACCGCGCTCAAGATGTTGCGCAGTCGTCTCTATGAGCTCGAGCGGCTCAAAAAATCTCCCGCAAGCCCGCAAACAACGACCGAGATTGCGTGGGGACATCAGATTCGCAATTATGTCCTCTATCCTTATCAACAAATCAAAGATACGCGCTACAATCAAGCGTTTAGCGACACAGCAGCGATTCTTGATGGCGATTTGCAAAGCCTCATCGAGGGCGTGCTGATTGCCCAAGCGCACACGCAATAGACACACACAATGGATATTTTGCTCAAAGAGGTGCGCAAAAAATTTGGCGAACGCGAGGTGCTTCGCGGTGTGAATCTGCACTGCAAAAGCGGGCGCACGACCGTTGTTTTTGGGCTTTCTGGCGGGGGCAAATCAACCATCATCAAGCTCATCGTGCGGCTCATCGAGCCCACAAGCGGTGAAATCTTCATCGGCGGCGAGAGCATTACGCGCGCATCGCCCAAGCGGCTGAACGAAATGCGCAAAAACATCGGATTCTTGTTCCAATCCGGCGCGCTGTTTGATTCCAAAAATGTGCTTGAGAATGTCGCGTTTCCGCTCGAAGAGCACACAAAACTAAGCCGCGCCGAAATCCGCAAGATTGTGTGCGAGAAACTCGAGCTTGTCGGCTTGCGCCCTGATGTCGTGCTGCACCTTTTCCCCGATGAGCTAAGCGGGGGTATGAAAAAGCGCGTTGGGCTCGCGCGCAGCATTGCGCTCAACCCGCGCATTATCCTCTATGACGAACCCACAAGCGGGCTTGACCCCATTAGTAGCGACCACATCACGCAGATGATTCGCCATTTGCAAGCCGAGCTTGGCGTGACATCGGTGCTGATTAGCCACGACATCAAGGAGAGTTTCAAGGCAGGCGATGATATGGCGATGTTGCTCGATGGCAGAATCATCGAGTATGGCGAGGCAGACGCATTTGCCCAAAGCGAGCATGCAGAAGTGCATCAATTCCTCGAGGGCAAAGGCGAAGGAAAGATTGCGTTGTTGTGAAATGACATTGGAATCTTTTGTGATTCTGTATGTTTTTTGGAGGTGCGATTTCAATCGCACACATAAAATTATAATGAGTGCGGTTAAAACCGCACCTCCATTTGTCATGTTGAGCGAAGCGAAACATCTATTCACCATTGCTCATCAATTCTAACAATCCCAGCCACAGCGCGCAATGTCTATGTTCGAGCCGAAAGGCATAACATAGACGAAGCGCTGTGGGGCATGACATAGTCCGTGCGGAGCACATACAATTGAAGAACGTGCTAGGGATTGGGGGACAAGGGGAACACTTCGCAAGTAGTTCCCCTTGTCCCCCTTGAAGAAAAAAGCAAGGCAAAGAATCACAAGCAAAGATGAAAACCATGAGAATCTAAAGAGCATAGAATCCGCAGAGATGTTTCGGCTATCGCCTCAACATGACAAAAGATTCCAATCGTCATTGCGAGCGAGTGTAACGAGCGTGGCAATCAACGATGTAGGGTAACCAAACACTGTTGATTGCTTCGGCTTTGCCTCGCAATGACACAGCAGAGGTACGTTTCAATCGCACATCACATGAGAATCGCTTCACCAAGTGCGACTAAAGTCGCACCTCCAATGTTCCACACCAAACGTTCCCCCTCCCTTGCGGAGGGGGCAGGGGGTGGGTTGTCATGTTGAGGCGATAGCCGAAACATCTCGTAACACTCGCAACCCAAAGCAGCAATAATTGTTGACTCAAGCCCTTGACTTTTTTGTGTTTTTGTCGATTTAATTCTATATTAAACCAAATGGAATTGTTGTCGATATTGCCAATCTTGATATTTATGTCGATGACAACTTGAATGTGGTGCTCTTTGATTTGCGTCAAACACCACCAGCACACTAAAAGGAGAATGTGATGCACATCAATTTAAGTACAGCCAACAATCTGACTGCGCAAGATTGGCGCAGTCAAGGCATTCAAGTCAAACGCTTGGAAAGTGGACTTGAAAATACAAAAGGACAAAGCATACAACTCAATGATACATTAAAATCACAAGCAAAAATTGGATTGTTTGGTCATTTTAGTTTCTTTCAGCAAAGCAATATGTTTGCTATGCACCTTTCTATTGAAATTTCCGAAATGGGCAAACGCGACACAATCGATACGCCTTTTGGTGAAATGAAGCTTGCGCTAAAACAAGATGGTTTGACACGTCTGTTTCACAATAATGCTGCTTTGGCAAATTTTGATGTCAATGGTGATGGTGTTGTTAATTCAAGTGATATTGGCGCAAAGAATCTTGTCTTATTGGGATATGATGAGGACGGCAACGAAATCGAGATTAATTTCTTGGAAGCCACTGGTGGAATGGATATTACGCAATTCTTTGAGGCTCAACCTCTAAATCCCGAATCAGAAGAGGCGCGTTATTGGGAAAGTCCTTGGCTTGAAAGTCAAAGTCAAGCCCTAAGGACGGCATACCATAATGCCACCCAACACACTATGGGGCTTGCCACACGATTGCGCCCCGAAGAAAGCCACCAACAGCTTAAAAAAGAGAATGTGATAGAATTTTTCAAGTCGTATGCAGACGAATCGGGTTGGATTGATTTTACGAATTTGGATACATTCAGCAGAGTCTTTGCCGAAAAAGGGCTCGATTTGTCCTATCGCAAAACAGGTGCAGACGGTGCAACGCGTCTGGAACGAATCCGATTCTATACAGATGTAGAAAAAATGAACAAAATGCAAGCAGAGGGGAATCGAGCCTTTGCTTGGGAATATCAAGCAGCAAAAGCACTTCGAGGTGGAGGAGACGATTTCGTCTTTAAAAGCAAGAATCCTCTTACGAATGGATATACGCTAAATGATAGATTTACAGATTTGCGTAATGACCTCGATGAGTTAATGGGACAAATTGCAGAAACAAGAATGGATAATGGCTCAAGTCAATCTCACTATCTTGCTAGCATGTTTTATCAACGTACGGGGCTTAGTTATTCTGAATCTAACTTTGAAAAAGTCAAGGAAGGATTGCAGAGCGGAGGCACGGAGTTTTTAGAAACCCTAAGCAATTCTAGCGGACATTTCGTTGTCGGCATGCAACTCGATGAAGATAGTGGCAAAATAACAATGCTATTTGACACAGGCAAAGAAGTTACCATTGCCATCGAGGATTTGTATTCAGGAAATGGCGAGCTCACGGTTGATGAAAATGGCAACCGCGCCTCTGTGATGAACGAGGCAAGAGAGATGAGCCAAGAGGCATTAAACGAGCTCGATTTTGATAAAGTCGGGGTGGTTTTGGACGAACGTGGAACGGTTGTTTCGCTCAAAGAGTTGGGCATTACGGCGATTCAAAAGGCGACGTATGGCGATGGACGATTCTTGAGCTTTATCCTGACAAATGCCGATGGCGTGAAGTTTACGACTCAAGATTTGTTTAATATGTCGTTTATCAGCAGCGGTGGATTGGATAGTCGCCATCAATCCGATTCCAATGCAGAATCTAAGTCCGCATTTGCAAATGTCGAGGATAAAGATTCAAACTCAACCACAAGCCGCATGCGCAAAGCAAAACCGATTGTGTTCCCCACAAGCCCTGTGGATATTCATGTTTAGAATCGCAAACGTGTTGCGTTTGCTCTCGGCTGTCACAGTCAATTCGCCAGCCTCGCTAAAATGACCCACCCCCTGCCCCCCAGAGCACAGGGAGGGGGAATTATCTTGTAATGATAAAATAAAAACGGAGGTGCGACTTTAGTCGCACTCTTTGGTATGCGATTCCCGTTTATGCGCGATTGAAATCGCACCTCCACTTGTGTCATTGTGAGCGTTAGCGAAGCAATCCACCGTGCCAAGCCTTCAAAGACGGTTGATTGCCACGCTCGTTATACTCGCTCGCAATGATAAATGGCAGGATTCCCAAAATGCCCTAACCATTCAAGATAAACCCCGCAATAAGAGAACCAAAAAATGCCACAATATAAGCGCATACACTTGTTAGGAGAAATAAAAAGACAATATATTTCAGCCCGCCCGCTTCTTTGCCAAAAACCACCGTTGCGGCAAGACAAGGATTGTAAATCATGATAAAAAGAATAAACGCAACGGCAGTTTGCAACGGAATCGCATTTTTGATAATTTCCATAAGCGTTTCACTCTCCTCATCAACCTCGCTACCGAGCGAATAGAGCACGCCCATAGTCGAAATCACGACTTCTTTTGCGGCTAGCCCACTCAAAAGCGCCACGCTCATGCGCCAATCAAACCCAAGCGGCGCAAAGATAGGTTCAATCAGCTTGCCTGTCATTCCAAGATAACTATTTTCAATCAGCGATTCTTCGAGTGCAAATGTAAGCTTTTCTTTTGCTTCTTCGTCAAGTGTTGTTTCTATCTTGCTCGCATAAATTGCCTTTGTCTCTTCTTGTGTAGGATACGAGCTTGCAAACCAAATCAAGATAGAAGCTGCCAGAATAAATGTCCCTGCTTTTTTAAGATACATCTTTGCCTTTTGTGTAATGGCAAACCAAACTAATCTCCAATTGGGCATACGATATTTTGGCATTTCCATGACAAAAGGCTCATCGCTACCCCGAAAGGCAGTGAGGCGCAAAATTTTTGCCATAACAAGCCCAAGCAATGCACCTAAGATATAAATTCCAAACAACCAATTTCCAGCAAATTGCGCAGGAAAAAATGCGCCGACAAACAAGACATAGACAGGCAATCGCGCCCCACAACTCATAAAATTGATAATAAACAACGTGAGTAATCTATCTTTGCGGCTTTTTAATGTCCTTGTCGCCATAAATGCAGGCACAGAGCAGCCAAAACCTGTTACGAGAGGAATAAAGCTTTTACCATGCAAGCCAAATTTATGGAAAAATCCGTCCAACAAAAAAGCGACACGAGACATATAGCCTGTTGTTTCTAATAATGCAATTCCAAAAAACAAAATCACAATATTGGGCAAAAACAAAACCACAGCGCCCACGCCACCCAAGATTCCATCAGCAAGCAAAGATGAAAGAGCCTCATTTGGCACATTGTCTTTGACTAAATCTCCAAGCCAACCAAAGAATTGTTCTATCCATTCCATAGGCAATGCGCCGAGCGTAAAGGTGAGCTGAAACAACGCCCACATAAAAAATAAGAATATTGGAATCCCGGCATATTTGTTAATCAGAATCTTATCGATTGTATGCGTATAATTGCGTTTTTGTTTGGTTTCATAACTGATTGTTTCGGTAATCAATCCTTGCACAAATGCGTTTAAATCTTCTAGGAAAATCTCCTTATTAGAAGGTGTGTCATAAATCGTATAAAGATTATTCAAAGATTCTTGCAATTTTTGGGATAGTTCTAGCCAAATGGGTTTTTCGTGCAGAATCGCAAATGTCTTTTCCTCTTGTTTGAGTAATAAAATAGCAATTTGGCGCGCACTTAGTTGGAGCGATTCGATACTCGCGTCTTTTTTGCTCTCGATAAATTCCTCTAAATGCAAAATCTCTGTTTCAATTGCATTGCTATAAATGCGTTTATTAGTATTTTGCCCTGTTTCATGCATTTCTACAATACTATCAAGCAAAAGTTCCAAATTTTCTTTTGTATGTGCAGAGACTTGCACGCTTGGAATCCCGAGCAGCTCACTCAAGGCTTTTTCATTGATTTTAATCCCCTCTTTGCGCGCCTCATCGCTCATATTGAGTGCTAGAATCATCTTTTTTTGCATTTCAAGCAGCTGTGCGCTCAAGAGTAAATTGCGTTCCAAATTTGTCGAATCTACAACATTCACGATTAAATCATAGTGATTGGATTCTACAAAATTTTTAGTGATTTTTTCCTCTTCAGAATATCCATAGAGCGAATATGTCCCGGGTAAATCAATAATTTGGAGTGTGTAGCCCTTATGTGTTGTGCTTGCTTCGGCTTTTTCGACCGTGACTCCGGTGAAATTCCCCACTTTCATATTGGAATGGCATAGCCCATTAATCAACAAACTTTTGCCAACATTCGGTTGCCCCACAAGAGCAACCTTAATGACTTTCTCTCCGCCCATTGATTCTAAACCTTCTCAACCTCAATCGCGCTTGCTTCATCGGCGCGTAAAATGATACAGCTTCTATCAAGCTCAACAAGAATCGTAGAGCCGCCCAAAGATGTTTCGAGTTTTTTGATATGCTTTGCCTTCGAGATTCCAAAGCTAAAAAATCTATCGCGCAATTGCTCATCAACTCCCAAACGCGTAATGACGCCCTGCTCGCCGTCCTTGAGCCCATTAATCGTCATCAGAACTCCTTTTATTTTAGAACAAATTATGGGAATTATAACGTGCAGAAAGTTAAAATAATATTAAAATTGATTCTCTTTTACCATAAAAATCTATCATGCAAAGAGAGCACAACAAAGAGACTAAGAATTTATTGCATTTTTGATATTCTTGCACAACGCGCAGATATTGCGAATCTTCTCGCTGCCGCTGCTATCTTGCAACAATATCTGCACAATCGCGCTACCGACAATCACGCCGTCTGCCCCCTCTGCCTTTTGCCGTGCGTTGTGTGCATTCACACCAAAGCCGACAAAAACTGGCGCGGGCGAAGATTCGCGAATGCTCGCGATAAGCGGCTGCAAATCCTCATTTTTTGCCGCGCCCGTGATTCCAGCATAGGCAACTAAATAGATGAATGCGCGGCAATCCACTGATTCTGTGAGCATCTTCACGCGTTTAGGTTGTGTTGTGGGCGCAACAAGAGGCACAAACGACAAATGATGTCGCTTGGCTGCTTGTTTGTATGGCGCACTTTCTTCAAAAGGAACATCGGGAATGATGACACCGCTAATCCCGCTTCGGGCAAAGCTGCTAAAGACAGAATCTAAATCGTTATGATACAGCGGATTCGCATAGCTCATCACAAAAAGACGCATGTGCGTATGCACATTGCGCGCAATCTTTGCGACATCGCCAAGCGCAAAACCCTGTCGCAAAACTTGTGCGTTTGCCTTTGCAATCACTTCACCATCAGCAACAGGGTCAGAAAATGGGATTCCAAGCTCGAGAGAATCTACGCCATTTTCGCTCATCGCAAGCGCGAGCTCTTCTGTAAAAGATGCACAAGGCAATGCGGCAGTCAGATAGCAAACAAGCTGTTTCATTGTTGGTTTCCTTTACAAAAACGTGATAATGGCAGACGCAATATCATGTGCATTGCCTTTTGTGTCGATTGTGTGGTGCGCACATGCCGCATAACTCTGTGCGCGCTCCTCATAGAGCGCACGCGCTTTTTGCATATCAACAAAAAGTGGGCGCTTCGCACGTTCCTCGTCTGAAAGCCGCGCTTGGATTGTTTCAAAATCGGTTTTGAGATACACAACAACCCCGAGATTTCGAATCTCTTGATAAAAAATGGGCAGCCCGCCACCTGTGGCAATCACAGCATTGCGGACATTGTGCGCAAGCCACTCTGCAAGTGCGCGTTCTTTTTGTCGAAACCCCGCCTCGCCAATCTTGGCGAAAATCTCGGCAATACGCATCGATTCTGTTTGTTCGATGAGCGTGTCGCAATCAAGCAGCACGCGCGAAAGAGAGCGCGCAAGCTGTGCGCCTACCGAGCTTTTGCCGCTGCCCATAAAGCCGATGAGAACGATATTATTATTGCAACAAAACCCAGAATCCATCTTTTTCGGGCGAAATTTGGTATTGGTATTTGCCATCGAGCGTGAGTGTTACGCGATAGAAATCCTCATGTGTTTTAATGTCAACAAACTTAAAATACGGCAATGCAGTTTGGAAGCTTTTATCATAAAAACTCCCATAGGTGTCCTTGACAAAATCCAAGACAATCTTTGGTGGAGAACCCAGCGGAATATCTTGACGAATCAAGAAAGGCGTTTGCAAAAAAAGCTTTTTGCTCGTAAATTTAAATACAAATTCGGTATAAGGCTCAAAACGTTCCACGCCAGGCGTTGGGTCTGGGCGGCGAATGACTTCTTTAGCCTTGAAGTCTTGAATGTCTTGCACAAGCCGCAAAGGGAAATGCCAATCGATGTCGCCATCAAGAATCACGCTCTTTTCTGCCATCGAACCATCAATGTTTTGGTAGCCCACTGTGATTTTGTTGATACGGCGAGCGGTTGTAGGGAGCGTGATGTTCTGCTCTTTGAAATAGTTGGGCTTGTAGGTTGGCGAAACCATAACAGATTCTTTTGGCACGAGCACAGGCGAAAAAGGGTCGCGGCCACTCTCGGTAACGGGTGGGGTAAATCCTGTCGCGTTCGTGCCGCTAATGGCACTCGGTGCGCTTGGCGTGCTCGGCGCGGTGGGCAATGGGCGCGCAGGCTCTGCTGCAGCGCACAATCCTAGCGCAATAACAAGGGCTAATCGTTTCATTCTCGCTCCTTATGGCTCTAAGCCTTTGAGTTCAAAATATTCTTTTTGCAAACGCGCATTGTCGTTTTGTAAAATCTCGACTTTGATATTGAGCGCATTTTGTTTTTGGCGCAAATCAAGCAACACTTCAAGGGAGTTTGCTCCAAAAAAGAGTGTGCCGACATACATACCTAAAAGCGCAATGCAAACAACCAATACAATCCAAAACAACCACAACGAGTTGCGCTGCCTAGAATCTCGGTTCACACAAACAATTTCGCGCCCAAATAGCGCCCTCTTTCAAGTTCGCGTTCAATCTCAAGTAGGCGGTTGTATTTCGCAATCCGCTCGCTGCGCGCCGTGCTGCCCGTTTTGATCTCACCTGTATTGAGCGCAACAGCCAAATCAGCAATGAATGCATCTTCGCTCTCGCCACTTCGGTGGCTCATCACACAACGATAACCCGCACGTTTTGCGAGCGCAACAGCTTCGAGCGTCTGACTTAACGTGCCAATTTGGTTGGGTTTAATCAGGATTGCATTGGCAATGTCTTGGGCGATTCCTTGTTGTAAGATTTTCGCGTTTGTTACAAACAAATCATCGCCGACAAGCTGAATCTTGTTCCCTAGTTTTTGTGTGAGGCGCTTCCAACCCTCCCAGTCGTCTTCACCAAGCCCATCTTCGATGGACACAATCGGATAATCCTCGACAAGCTTTGCATAGTAGCTAATCATCTCATCGCTGCTAAGAGTCCTGTTTTCGCTTAAGAGTTTGTATCCCCCCTCGCTCACTAGTTCACTGCTTGCTACATCTAATGCAATAGCTATTTCCGTTCCAGCTTTGTATCCTGCAGATTCAATCGCATCAAGAATCACTTCAATGGGTTCTTTATTGTTCGCCAGATTCGGCGCAAAACCGCCCTCATCACCGATACTTGTGATATGCCCCAACGCATGGAGCTTCTTTTTGAGTGCTTGATAGACTTCGGCACTTGCGCGCAACGCTTCGCGGAAATTTTCAAATCCAAGTGGCATAATCATGTATTCTTGAAAATCCACCGTATTGTCAGCATGACTGCCGCCATTGATGATGTTGAGCATCGGCACAGGCAAGGTGAGCGCATTCACTCCGCCAAGATAGCGATAGAGCGAAATCTTTTGCGAGCTCGCAGCCGCGCGTGCCACAGCCATAGACACGCCAAGTGTAGCATTTGCACCGAGTCTCTCCAAATTTTCTGTGCCATCGAGACTAAGGAGAATCGAGTCGATCATGCCCTGCTCAAAGGGGCTTTTGTGCACCAACGCATCATGAATTGTCATGCAGACATTTTCGCATGCGTCCAAAACGCCCTTGCCACCATAGCGATTCCCGCCATCTCGAAGCTCGAGCGCTTCTCTTTTGCCCGTGCTCGCTCCACTTGGAACAATCGCGCTTGCTTTTGTGCCATCGCTTAGAGCAACAGTTGCTTGCAAAGTTGGGTTACCACGGCTATCAAGCGCCTCATGTGCTGTGATGTAGCTAATTGTTACCATCATTATCCTTTATTCTTCATCAAATTTCTCATCATCACTACTTTCGTTGCCAAAAGTTGGGATATCTTCTTTTGTGCCAAGTGCTGCAAGGATTTTTTCTTGAATCTCAAGCGCTGTTTCTTTGTTTTCTTTCAAGAATTTTTTGACATTTTCTTTGCCTTGCCCAAGTTTTATGTCGCCATAACTAAACCATGAGCCGCTCTTATCGATGATGTCAAGCTTCACTCCATAATCAACTAGCTCGCCCTCGATGCTGATTCCATAGCCAAACATGATGTCAAACTCTGCCTCGCGAAAGGGTGGGGCAACCTTATTTTTGACAACTTTTGCGCGCACACGATTGCCGATTGGGCTGTCGTTTTGTTTGAGCGTGGCGACACGGCGCACATCGATGCGCACGCTCGCATAGAACTTGAGCGCATTGCCACCAGTTGTTGTTTCTGGGCTGCCATAGCCCATTGTGCCAATCTTCATGCGAATCTGGTTGATAAAAATCACCGTTGCGCTCATTTTGTGTGAGATTCCTGTGATTTTGCGCAGCGCTTGGCTCATGAGCCGCGCTTGCAAGCCAACATGTGCATCGCCCATATCGCCCTCAATCTCGCTTTTGGGCGTGAGCGCCGCGACAGAATCGATAACAATAAGATCTGTCGCGCCACTTCGCGTGAGAGTCTCGAGAATCTCAAGCGCCTGCTCGCCATAATCAGGCTGTGAAACAAGCAGATTTTCGACATCAACACCCAAACGTTTCGCATAGCTCACATCGAGCGCATGTTCAGCATCGATGAAGGCGCAGATTCCACCTTTTGCCTGCGTTTGCGCGATGACTTGCAGCGCAAGTGTGGTCTTGCCCGAGCTTTCAGGTCCATAAATCTCGATAATCCTGCCTTTGGGAATCCCGCCGATTCCAAGCGCAATATCAAGCCCCAACGAACCTGTGCTAATCGAATCGATGGGCTCTGTGGGCTTCTCACCCAGCCGCACCAACGTCCCTTTGCCAAAGGCTTTATCGATTTGCTTGATTGCAAGGTCGATGGCTTTGCGTTTGTTCGCGTCTAGTTCCACTGCTGCTCCTCAATTTTTCCAACATTATAACGCAGAAGAGTTAAAATTTTGTTGGTTTCAAATTTGGAAAGCTTTCAGTCGATTTTAATATTATCCACAATATAATGCGGCGGATTTTGCAATCAAGGATTTTACATGGTGTTTCTACAAAAAATCAGCAAAGCAATTAGAATCACTATCACGCGAAGCTTATTGCTAGGAATCGTTTCGCTAGGCTTTATGTCTGCTTTGGCAGAGACTAGCACACTCGAAGAAGGCAAAGACTATATCATACTCAAAACACCGATTCCAAATGCCGACAAGACACTGATAGAGGTAATTTCATATCGTTGCATCCATTGCTATAATCATCATAGATTTGGAACACTAGAACAATTAAGGGCAAAAATTCCTAATATTACCTATAACCTATTCCATACAAATTGGGGACAGGGCTACCATAAAGAACTCAATGCTCTTTTTGCGTATGCACAACTGCAAGATTCAAAAGAAGGCAAAGACGCAAGCGACAAAACAAGCCTCACCAACCAACTTGCAGCAGCATATTTTCAGTCATATTTCGAAAAACGAGAAAATCTTGAAGAAGAGAGAAAGCAAGAGCAATTTATGAAAATCGGCTTGGATATTCTCAAGATTTCTCAAGCTAAACTCGATGGTTTTCTTGCCACAAAAGAAGCACAAGATTTGCTCAAAAACTACCAAATTAGCGATGAAATTGTGAAGAATTATGGCACGCCAGCTTTTGTGGTGAATGGCAAATACCAGATTCACCCAAACGCATTTGATTCGGTAGACATTTTAGCAGTTATTGTCGAAGAATTACTCAAAAAGCCATAGCGTAGGTATGCAAAGATTCTTTGCTTGCAATGCACGAATCGTATGGCTCTGTCTTCTTGCCTCGACATGCATTTTGCTCGCCATCTCACATGGATTTTTTCAAAATTATCTTTTTATGCGACCATGCGAGCAATGCGTCTATATTCGTTTTGCGATGTTTTGCATTGTTTTTGGGGCATTGCTCGCCTCCTTTTTGCCATATTCACACGTGGTAGTTTTTTTGTCTATGCTATGTTGTTTCTATGGAGTTGCTCTTGGAATCCAATCCGCTATCACCTTGCAGCATATCCATGCAATGGTGCTTGATGGCAATCCATTTATCGCTGCAAGCGGCTGCAAAAAAATCCCTGCTTTCCCTTTCAATTTACCGCTGCATATTTGGTTTCCACAATGGTTCTTGCCCACAGGAGAATGCGGACTAGACGCACCAATGATAAGCAAAGAAACTTTTGATTCTTTGTGTGCTATCCAACAATTTTTTATCCACCAATACGAAAATGGTTGGTGGCTTATCCCAAAATACCAATGGATTAGCATGGCAACTTTTTGTTTGCTCTATTTTATCCTTTGCATCATGATTTTATGCTATCTATTGATATGTCTCGTGCGCACAAAAGTCATTTTTGCAATTTTATACATTGCCGCCATTCTTTTTGTTGTATTCTCTCTTTTATCTTTTGGGTGATGTTTGGTTGAAGATTCTAATATCATTACGAGCAAAACAATCCAACGTCTCAAACAAAGAATCGTTGATTGTTTCGACTTTGCCTCGTAATGATGATTGAAGTCTCAAGCAAGCTTTTGTGCCTCTAATATGGTTGCTTCGGCATATTCCAATTCTTTTTTGGCATTGCTTAACATGAGCTTGATACGATTTTCCTGATTGACTCGCGTTGCACCTGGGTCATAATCGATAGAAACGATATTGCTTTGTGGATTTTTTTCTTTAATTGTTTTCATCATTCCGCGTCCAACGATATGATTTGGGAGGCAGCCAAAAGGTTGCGTGCAGACGATATTATTTACACCTTGCTCGATGAGCTCGAGCATTTCAGCTGTCAAAAGCCAACCTTCGCCCATATTCATCGCTTGACTCACATAGCCATCGACAAGCGACTTTGTATGCTTAAAGCTCGAAGGCGCTCGAAAAACACCATGCTTTTGAATCGCCTTAATCATATCATTCTGTCTTTTGCAAAAATACTCATACACAACATGATAAATCATTTTTGTTGTGAATTTGCCACCATAAAGCTTGGTTTCAATCAAGGTATCATTGATACAATACAAGCAGAAATCTAAAAATCCCGGTATGACAATCTCACAATTTTCGGCAAGCAAAAAATCCTCGAGATTATTATTTCCAAGCGGCGAGAATTTAATATAAATCTCGCCAACGATTCCAACCTTGACTTTTTTATCGATGTCCATAGGAATAGACGCAAAATCTTCAAGGATTGCTCGGGTATCTTTCTTGAGAATCTTATAGTTTGTCAAGCCCTGATTTGTTCCCGGAGTGGTAATTCGTGTAACCCATTTATCAATCATTGCGTCCGTGTCGCCATGATTTTTTTCATAGGGCTTGCATTGATTGGAGATATGCATGAGCAAATCGCCATACACAACACCAGAAAGCAGGTTTTGCAACATCGGACGTGTAACGCGAAAGCCCTGCCCCGTTTCAAGCCCGCTAAAGTTGAGCGAAATCACTGGAATCTCACCAAAACCTGCCTTATTCAATGCTTTGCGCAATAGATAGATATAATTGCTCGCGCGGCAGCCGCCGCCTGTTTGTGTGATGAGCAGTGCGACCTTGTTTAAATCCCATTGCCCACTTTTGAGCGCATCAATCATCTGCCCAATTACAAGCAGCGCGGGATAACATGTGTCATTATGCACATTCTTAAGCCCCTCATTCACAACGGCTTTACCATCATTATGCAACAGCTCTGCCTTGTAGCCATGCAAACGCAAGATATTGACCAAAAATTTAAAATGAATGGGCAACATCATCGGGACAAGAATCGTGTGTGTTTCTTTCATCTCTTCTGTAAATGGAACTTTAATAAGCTCTCGTTCTTTGACTTTGATAAGGCTAGAATCCTTTGCCTGTGTGCTCCATGATTGAATATAGGGCAAATGAACATTATCTTGTTTTTGTGTTGAATGGAACATTTTTTCTCCTTGACTTAACTATTCATTCGTCTCTAGCGCCCTAGCAAAATGTTTGGGCGTTTGAGGACGCAAAAGAAAATTTGGCGCTGAAGCGACAATAAATCGACTATAAATTTGTTGCATGTGTTGGGTTTGAGCCTGTTGCAATTTTTCTTCCATAGCACCAAGCAAACTCCGAATCCGAATTTTCACCGCACCTAAATTGCTAATCTCATCAATCTTTAGCTGCGTATAGAATCTGCTATGCGATTCCAAGATTGAGCGCACCTCATCAGTTGTAATCGAATCGATTCCGCAACCAAAGCTCACGAGCTGCACAAGCTCGATATTCTGATGTTTGCACACAAACTCGGCTGCATTATAAAGCCGCGAATGGTAACTCCATTGATTAAGAATCTGCAGATTCTTTGCTTCAGCCAAATGCGCAATCGAATCTTCGCTCAAAACAACGAGCCCCAAAGAATTAATCAACGTATCAATGCCATGATTAATTTCTGGGTCGATATGATAGGGTCGCCCACAAAGCACAATGGCTTTAAGATTCTCATCTTGAATCTTTTGCACAATCTTTGCGCCCTGCTGTTTGATGTCATCAATCCATTCTTCGCGGAATCGATATGCTTTATCAAGTGCGGCTTGAAATTCTTTGTGTTTTGCCTTGAGACTTCGAGTGAAAAAGCCCATCGATTTTGCAATCAAGTCGTCTTTATGATTCGGATTGAGCTCCTGTGTAAAAAATTTGACGCTTTTTTTGAAAAACTCATCTTTTTTGTGCAAGCCCATATAGGGATAGTGGAACTGCACAGAGCGCAATTTATCGACATTCGCAGCCAAAAGCTCGGGATAATACGCTACAACGGGGCAATTATAATTGTTCGTGCTGTGGTCTTTGTGCTTTTCGCTACTTTCAAAGTTATAGCTCATGCAAGGATAAAAGATTGTCTCAATGCCCTTTGCAAGCAGATTCTCGATATGCCCATGCAAAAGCTTTGCGGGGTAGCACACGGTGTCGCTTGGAATGCTGTATTGCCCTTGTGTGAATGTCTCTCGCGTTGTGATGTCTGACACAACCACTTCATAGCCCAGCTCGCTTAGAAGCGTGTGCCAAAAGGGCAAATTCTCATACATATTGAGCCCAAGCGGAATCCCTATCTTGCCTTTGGTGAGTTTGGATTTATCATAATCCTTATACGCAATCAAATCCCGAAGCTTGTTCAATTTATATTCATACATATTTGGCAAAGAGCGCATTTTTTTAGCCCCGAGCGGCTTTTCACAACGATTGCCCGAGATAAACTTTTTTGAGCCCTGTGCATTGCTAAATTTATTAATCGTGAGATGGCAATGATTGCCGCAAATCTTGCAATTTGTCGCCGCAGCACTATGGGCAAAATTTTTCAAATCATCTTGTTTGAGAATCATCGAATCGTCAAGCTCAAGATTCTTTGCAAACAGCGCCGCACCAAATGCGCCCATAAGCCCGCTGATTTTGGGACGCACAACATTTCTGCCAATCTCTAATTCAAAGCTACGCAACACCGCATCATTCAAAAATGTTCCACCTTGCACGACAATCTGCTGCCCCAAATCGTCCGCGTCTTTTGCACGAATGACCTTATAAATCGCATTCTTTACGACACTCATCGACAGCCCAGCCGAAATGTCTTCAATGCATGCGCCCTCTTTTTGCGCTTCTTTGACCGAACTGTTCATAAACACCGTGCAACGGCTGCCAAGCTCCACAGGGTGTTTTGAGGCAAGCCCAAGCCGCGCAAAAGTGGCGACATCATAGCCCATTGAGCGCGCAAAAGTTTCGATGAAACTGCCACAACCCGAGCTGCATGCTTCGTTGAGCATAATCGAATCAATCATGCCATTGCGGATAAAGAAACATTTGATGTCCTGCCCGCCAATGTCGATGATAAAATCCACATTGGGATTGAAATATTGCGCCGCCTTGAGATGCGCCATTGTCTCGACAAGCCCCGAATCAAGATTAAATCCAGCCTTAATCAGTTCCTCGCCATAGCCCGTAACGGCACTGCCACGAATGCGAATCTGCTCGCCAAAATGCGCATAGAGATGTGTGAGCTGCTCATAAATCACATGTGTGGGGTTGCCACGATTGGAATCATAATATTGATACACAATGCGGTTTTGCGAATCGAGCACCACAAGCTTGGTTGTTGTGCTGCCACAATCGATTCCGATAAAGACATCGATTTTCTGTCTGCCATTTTGCTCAAACGCCGTGTCGATGTCGATTGCATCAACGCTCGCATTCTCGTGCCGCGCGACAAAATCCTCGAAATCTTTGGGGCTCTTAAACAATGGTTCGAGATATTTATTGCGCGACGTCATATTTTTGGATTCTTGGAGCGTGTCGATGAGGCTTTGACAGCTGAAAATTTTCTCGCTTTTGCGCGCACACAGCGCCACGCCAATGGCGACAGAATAGGGCGCATAATCAGGAAAAAGCGCATGCTCACTGTCAAGCTTGAGCGTTTGCGCAAAAGCCTTTTGCAACCCTTTGTAGAAAAACAAAGGTCCTCCGAGAAACATCACCTTGCCTTCAATCTTGCGCCCTTGTGCAAGCCCTGTAATCGTTTGGTCGACAACAGCTTGAAAGATGCTCGCGGTGATATCTTCTTTATTCACGCCCTGATTGAGCAGCGGCTGCACATCGGTTTTCGCAAACACGCCGCAACGTGAGGCAATGGGATAGATTTTTTTGCATTTGAGCGAGAGTGCGTCAAATTCTTCGGCGCTAATGGCAAGCAATGTAACCATTTGGTCGATAAATGCGCCTGTTCCACCCGCGCATGAGCCATTCATACGTTCCTCTGTGCCGCCGCTTAGGAACAAAATCTTCGCATCTTCGCCGCCAAGCTCAATCACGGCATCCGTGTCGGGAGCAAGGAATCCAACTGCCTCGGCTGTTGCAAAGACTTCTTGCACAAAATCAATGCCTGTGGCTTTGCAAATCCCAAGCCCCGCGCTGCCTGAAATGCAAACGCGCAGATTCCGCTCACCAACGAGCGGAGCGAGCTCGCGTATGAGCTCAATGCTCTTTTCGCGCACTTTGGAATAGTGTCTTTCATATTTCTTATAGAGAAGAGAATCTCCTTCAAACAGCGCGACTTTCGCCGTTGTGCTGCCGATGTCGATTCCGAGCGTTAAAACGTCTTTGTGCATTGTGTGTCCTTTAGAAAAGCCGATTGTAGCAGAAATTACGTAACAATCTATCGCAAGTTGTGGCATAGGATTGTGGCGGTATTGCAAGACGATTTACATTTGATTAACCATAATCTGGAACTATTCTAACAATAAAACCAAAAAGTAGCAGCAAAGGGACATTTATTGTATGGAACTTCCAAAATTTAAATATATAAACGATAATATCCGCGACAAATTCTTTGAACACAACATCAACGACCTCGCCTGCGAATGCTGCGGCATCGTCTCTCCACTCGTCTATACGGGCATGTTCTATGCCGAAGAAAACGTCGAGATTCTTTGCCCCGAATGTGTGAGTAATGGCAAGGCAGCCGAGAAATTTTGCGGTGAATTTTATGACTATTGGAGCGATATTCCCAAAACAATGCCCAAAGAATCCCTGCATGAGCTACAACACAAAACGCCATCGTATCGCGGGCAGCAGCAAGAATATGTCCCGCATTGCTGCAATGATTTTTGCAAATTTATCGATTATGTCGGTTGGCGCGATATTCAAAAACGTGGACTCGAAAACAATCTTGTGTTTTGTTGCTATAACAATAAAATCATCGAAAATGACAAGAAATATAATTTTATCGAGGCAAACAAAGAGAAGCTGCGCAAAAAAGGAGACTTTCGGGGCTATTTGTTCCAATGTTTGCATTGCAACAGCTACCATCTGCATGCCGATATGGCATGCTAGTTTGCATGGATTCGACCAACAACTTTTTGCTATTATTCCAAAATCATAATCTTTTGATTTAGGAATGCTATGGGCTGCAATTGCAAACGAACACGGCGCAAAGCACGTGAAAACAAGAGCTATCATATCCTCAATGCCGCGAGCGATGCGCTCAAAAATGTGCTAGGCATTGGCGAAAATCCCTTTGTATCTGATGAAATCTTGCAGCAGCGGCTGCAAAACTGCCTTGAGTGCGAAAAGCTTGTGCGAATCACCAAGCAATGCCGATTGTGCGGCTGTTTCGTGGCTGCAAAAACAAAAATGCGCAGCGCCTCATGCCCGCTCGGGAAATGGGGCGCAGACGAATCGCATTAGTCCCCATTTTGTGCATTTTATATCACCTGCCCAGTGCAAGATTCTAAGCAATTCTTCAGCAAGGAGAGGGATTCTAATGATGATTATGATAGAATACAAAAACATCGAAGGAGACGCAATGAGAATCTCGCGTTCAATTGCGACAGGTTCCACTGTTGCCACATTTTTTATCGTTGGAATCACGGGTGTGTTGCTGTTTTTTCATCTCGATTTTGGTGGCGTGGAATTTGTGCATGAATGGGTCGGAATGGCGATGATTGTGGCTTGTGTGCTGCATATTGTCGTCAATTTTGCTTCGTTTAAAAAATTCTTTCGTGGGAAAAGCCTCTTTATGATTATTATATGTTTACTTCTTGGCGCATTTGCCATATTGATGATGCAAGAGAATCCAAAACAAGAGCTTTTTGAACATTTCAAAAACGCAAAGTTGAGCAAAACTATGGAGTATCTAGGCACAAACGAACAGAAGTTCGCTGAGTTTCTTGCACAACAAGACAAACAAATTGATGTGCAAACAATGAGCCTCAAAGATGTTGTCAAGCAAACCAACATCGACACGCTCGAGCTCATTGGCGCGCTCATGGAAAAATAGAATCCGCCATCTCGCATAAACATCTTTAACAAAACCGACTCAAAACATGCGACTTATGGCACATGGCATTTTAGGGCGCAGTATCTTGCCATGCTGCAACAAAGCAGAATCATAATAATGCAGCATGAGATTATCAGGCAATTGCACCTGCACAACAAGCTCAACACAATCAAATGTATCATCGAGCGCAACGATATTAAAAAGCAGCGCATAGGGCGCAGCGATTGTGCCGAGCATACTCGGGTGATTGGAATCGAATGTTTGCGGAATGGAGCTAGGAATCACATCGTGGCGCGCAATCGCGCTTTCAATCAGTCGCAATGCGCTAGCGGCATAAAGCGCGAGCTGCAATCGCGCATGCGTATGCAGGCTTTGTTGGGTAAGCGTGTGGCGCGAAAACAACAGCGCGAAGCACAGAAACGACAACAGCAGCATTCCACCAAGTGCTTGCAACAACACAAAGCCATGAAGCCTCAAAGCGCCTTCCATTCGCCACATAATCCGTGCAAACACATTTCGGAGCTCGCATCATGCGCGCATGCATGGCGCGCAAACGTCGTGGGGCGAACGCACAACCGCAGCCAGATTCCGCTGCTATCCGCGTCAATCGCAAATGCGCTTGCTTCTTGTCCAAAGCCTGTGGGGAGAATGCGCAACCATTGCGCAGCAGAATCGTATTGCAGAGAACGTGACGTAGAATCAAGCAGATATGCCCATTTGCATGTACCAAGTGCAGCGGTGAGAATCCCATTTTGAAATGTTGCACCAACCATTTGCGCGCTATCCACACAATAGGCGAGCAGCGGCGTGGAGGTTTGCGGAATGCTTTGCGCAACATGATATTCATTGGGATTACCAGCGGGCAAAAGTCGTAATGGATAGGGAAAGATGGGCACATGCCAGCGCACAGAATCTGAAGCAAGAACGATACTTGGGGCAAACGCCTCGCGGAGATGGTTGGTGAGCACAAAGCGCACAGAATCAAGCTCTTCTTGCGCCTTAGCAAATGATTTTTGAAATGCATGGCTTTGCAGCGCGCCGTGCGCAAAATGTGCGAAAAAGAGCGCTACAAAGCCGCCTGCAACCAATGTGAGCAATGCCTCAAAGAGAGTAAAGGCGGCAAGCGGTTTCAAGACAAGCTATTTGCTCGCAACAAGATGCAAAACAATGTTCACTTCTTCGCCAACGGCGTTGTCTTTGAATACACTATCCCATGCGATTCCAAACTCACTTCGGTTAATCGCACCTGTTGCGTCAATCATGATTTTATTGCCATTTTCAACAACTTTTGCATCAAGGGCGACCTGTTTTGTTGTGTTTTTGATTGTCAAATCGCCATGGATTTTGCCACCGCTAAAATCTGTCATTTTAAAGGTGATATAGGGGTGCTTTGCCGAATCGAACATATCAGGAGCGTTCAAATGCGCATTGCGCTTCTCATTTGCTGTGTCGATAGACTTAATCGCCACAGAGCCCTCGAGCACATTGAGCTTGCCGCCATCATAGTCGATTTTCCCACTAAAATCTTTAAACTCGCCATCAACCTTGGTGAGCTTAAGGTGAGAAACGCTGAATTTCACGCTCGAATTTGCAGTATCGAGATTATATGCAGCGGCGCTCGCAACGCCAGCAAGAAGGCTTGCAGCCAAACTAGTCGTGATACAAACTTTAGTCAAGATATTCATAATCTTCCTCCGTGTTGATAAAAATACAATCGCAATTATCCGCATTGAAATCTAACGAAAAGTTAATCTTTGATAAATTTCACAGCCAAACCATTCGCATTCACGCTGTGTTTGTTGGCAATAATTATGCTAGAATCGGCGCAAAAAAGGAGTCAAAATGAGCATTGAAAGCTTCAACAATTTTGTCCAAAACTTTCAGAAAGAGGCGGGATATAGAATGCCTCTTGGGTTTGGAATCTGCCGTGTCGAAATCAGCGAACCTGATGAAAAAGTGCTTGTGGCACATTTTCCTGTGTTGAATTGGCAAAACGAGAATCTCGGGAGCTTTGCTGTGCTAGCAAGCGCTGCCACAAAGGCAAAGCCCATTTACAAAAGCCCAAATGAAGAGATTTATGAGCTCAACACTGCGTTTTTAAACGAAGCCTTTGCGCGTTTTGAGCCTTTTGTGCTCGAAGCGATTGCCGATTCGCAAAAGCACCGCAATATCCAAGTTTTGCTTGCGCTCAAAGAGCTGATTGCGGGCGAGCACAAAGATGGCAAGAGAATCGCCTATCGATTCTGCATTCTGTTTGGCGACACGCCATGCGAGAGTGTCGAAACAAGCTACATGAAGCTGCTCGCACTTTCGCTTGGCAAAGCGCCTTTGCGCAGTCTCAATCTGGACGGAATCTTTGGGCAACTCACGAATGTCGCATGGAGTGGCAATACGCCCTATGCGCTCGCATGGTTGCGCAAACATGAGATTCTGCTGCGCCTTAATGGCGAGTTCCCAACGATTGACTTTGTCGATAAATTCCCGCGCTATCTCATGCAGGTGATTCCGCAAACTGACAACATTCGCCTGCTCGACACGGCGAAAACGCGCTTTGGAGCGTATCTTGGCAGTGGCGGCTATACCCAAATGCCTGGTGCAAGCTATGTGAATTTTAATGCAGGGGCAATGGGCGCGTGCATGAACGAAGGGCGCATCAGCTCGAGCGTGGTTGTGGGCGAAGGCACAGATGTTGGCGGCGGCGCAAGTATTCTTGGCGTTTTGAGCGGCGGAAACACCGAGCCCATCAGCATTGGCAAAAACTGCCTTTTGGGCGTGAATAGCGCAACGGGCATTAGCCTTGGCGATGGCTGCATTGTCGATGGCGGAATCGCCGTTTTGGCAGGCACAGTCTTTGCGATTAGCGAGCAAGAAGCCGCGAAGATTGCCGAGGCAAATCCGGGATTCCAAGTGAATGCGAGCGGGCTGTACAAGGGGCGCGAGCTCTCGGGCAAGCATGGAATCCATTTTCGACAAAACGCCAAAACCGGCGCGATGATTGCGTTTCGTTCCAATCGCAAAATCGAGCTCAACGCGAATCTGCACTAGGACACACAATGCACGCACAATGGGAGCAGATTCTGCACGAGGCAAGAGAGGCAAGCGATATTCATATCGTTGCGGGCGCTCCGCTGTGTATGCGCATTGAGGGCGCGTTGCAATCCATTCCAAACGCGCCAAGCGAGGAACAGTTGCAAACAATGCTGCGCGCTTTGCTTAGCGAATCACAAACAAAAGAGTTTGAGCGCAACAAAGAGATTGATGTTAGTCTCACGTTTGAGGGATTCTCGCGCTACCGCGCGCATTTCTACCACACGCAAAATGGTCTTTCTGCTGTGCTGCGCGTGATTCCAGCCACACCACCCACGCTCCAAGCCCTCTGTGCGCCACCGCTGTTTTTCCAAATCTTGCGCAAAAAGCGTGGGCTCATACTCTTTTGCGGCGCGACAGGCAGCGGCAAAAGCAGCTCAATTGCAGCGATGCTGCACCAAATCAATATGGAACAGAGCAAACATATCATTACGATTGAAGACCCGATTGAATTTGTGCATACACCGATTCGCTCGCATTTCTCGCAACGCAATCTACGAAGCGACACCAAAAATGTGCGCACAGCTATTAAAGCAGCGCTGCGCCAAGATCCTGATGTGATTTATATCGGCGAGCTGCGCGATAAACAAAGCTTCGAGCTTGCGCTAAACGCTGCGCAAAGCGGGCATTTGGTTTTTTCGACCGTGCATGCAAGCTCGAGCGTTGGGGCAATCTCGCGCATCATCGGCAGCTTTGGCGGAGACGAGCAGCCACAGGTGCGCGCCGCACTCGCCGAATCGCTATTGCTCGTTGTCGCACAAGTGCTAGTTCCAAAGACTGGTGGCGGCAGAGTTGCAACGTTTGAGATTCTCCGCAACACCACGGCAATCGCGCATCTCATTCGCGACAACAAGCTACACCAAATCGAAACACAGATTGCGCTAGGCGCTGGCACAGGAATGGTGCTGCTCAATGATTCTCTGCGGCGGCTCGTTGTGGGCGGGCAAATCACGCATGAACAAGCGCTTGAATCAAGCTATAATCCCGAAGGGCTGCAGATTTAGAATTTCTTTCGTTTGGTATCTTCAAAGATTTTATTGGCAATCTCGCTCACATTATTCGAGATTGCGGCAGATGAATGGGCGATTTTGAGATTTTCACTATTGATTGATTCAATCGACACAACCGCTTCATTAATCTGTGAAATACCTTGTGTTTGCTCTTTGATGGCTTCTGCCATATTGTTAATGCTTTGCACGAGAATATTTGTGTTTGCCTCAATCTCGCTAAGACTCTTTGTCGTGCGCTCGGCGAGCTTGCGCACTTCGTCTGCCACAACGGCAAATCCACGTCCATGCTCGCCCGCACGCGCCGCTTCAATCGCGGCATTGAGCGCGAGCAAGTTTGTTTGTTCAGCAATATCGCCAATGATTCCGATAATATTTTTGTTCGCCTCTGATTGCGCCACAACCTCGTTTGTTCTGGTTGAGATATGATTCATTGAGGCTGTGATTTGTTCTAAAACTGCAACTGTTTCTTCCAAAGAGCGTGCTTGAGAACCGCTCGAATCCATAAGCGAATCGACAGAAGTCTGGAGCTTCTTGGTCTCGTTTGACAACGCATTGGCAAAATCAAGCGAGGTGCGCAATGTGTTCACAATCTCTTCGCGCAAAATATTGCTTGCGATTTCGACATCTCCATGTGCATCTGGAATTATTTCTCGAAAATCGAGATTCTTATATGACTCAAATACTTCTTGAATCAGCGTCATATTCGAGCCAATTTTTTGCTGCAAAATTTCAAGCAGGGCATTGAGAGCATTTCTAAGTTCAACAAGCTGTGGATTTTGTGGGGTTGCTTGGATTCTTGCTGTGAAATCACCTTTTTCAACAAGACGTACAATATTGATAGTTTCTTGCACAGTTTTTTTGTCTTGAATCAATGCGTCTTGGGTTTTTGAGATATTCTTATTGATAACAGCCGCAATCTGTCCAAATTCATCATTTGATTGGATTGCGACTTGAGCAATTTGCTCCGTTTCATGGTTGATGTATGCAAAAAACGAATCGAGCCCATTTTGAACACTCGCAAGAGGTCGCAGATTGAATACAATTGACAAACGAATAAAAAGTAATGCAACGACCATCGCAACAATTCCGATTAAGATTTGTTGAATCGCAACAGAACGAATCGAATCGGTATAGAAATACTCAGGCAAAATGGAACAAACACGAAAAACATTATCGCTTGTTGCAGAACAAATGACATTCATCACCGAATCTTCAACATCAACCTCGAAAAACTCGGACATATTGAGATAACTCGGGTTTGCTTGCAATAAACGTGCAATGTTTTGGCTAAGTGTATCTTGTGTGAGAATTTTTGTTGAGTCTGGGTGGAATGCGATTGTGCCATCGGCTGCATAGATGATTGTAAAAATATGGCTAGAGTTACCAACTTCTAAGACCCCTTTATTGATCGCATTAAAATCATCATCGCTCGCAACAACACCCATAAATTGACCATTTGCAAGAATTGGACTCACATAGCTAATCGAAATATTGCCACTCGAGTCTTTATAGGGCAGAGTTGTTGCAAATTTATTCGCATTTTTGGCTGTTTTGTACCACCCACGTTCACGTACATCATAACCCTGCTCGAGTGTTAGAATCTTGCCATTAGAACGATAATTAATTGCTGTTTTATCGATTCCAACATAGACTAAATCCAAATTGCTCGATTCTCGAAATAGCCACAATAGATGGATAATTTGTTCATCATTCATCTTGGGATAATTAGCAAACTCACTTGCAAGAATCTCCATAAGCACACGTTTGGATTCGATATAGGTATTAAAAAGTTTGAATGTATTCAGATTTGTTGTGCTTTGTTGTTCTTTAAACTCTGCAATTGTTTCATTCTTTGAAATATAATAATTAATCATACTCGTAAATGTAAGTACTAATATAATCAATAAACAAGAAATAAATGTTAATCGATAGACAATACTTTTTCCATGAAACAGCTTGATAACCATTCTGACTCCTAATCATAAAAACAAAACTGAATATGATTTCACAGCATATCTTTAGTCATTTAAGAATTATACAGAAATATTTTTATATTTTGCTTAATCTATATAGCAATAGTTTTATGGTATGCTTAACACAAAAAATTGCCGAAAGTTTGTCATGCGAAATAGCAACGAATCGATTCTTGTGCATATCTGTTGCAGTGTAGACAGCCACCATTTCCTCACGGAGTTGCGCACACTCTATCCTAGCGCGCGTCTGATTGGATATTTTTACAATCCCAACATTCATCCTTATGAAGAATATCAATTGCGTTTGCTCGATGTTGCACGTAGCTGTGCGATGCTTGGTGTTGCACTCATGGACGAAAGCTATGATATTGCAACATGGCTCTGCGCAACAGAAGGACACGAAAACGCACCTGAAAAAGGTGAGCGCTGTGGAATCTGCTTTGCAATGCGCTTGCACAAAAGCGCGCAAAAAGCAAAAGAACAAGGAATCACTCAACTCACCACAACCCTACTCACAAGCCCGCTGAAACCTCAAGCCGAGCTTTTTGCGCTTGGCGAGGCAATCGCCGCAGACTATGGGCTCTCTTTTGTCGCACTCGATTGTCGCAGCAATAGCGGCACACAAAAGCAGCAGAATCTTGCCAAAAAAGACAGGCTCTATCGTCAGAATTATTGCGGCTGTTTTTATGCATTGCAAAACCAACGCGAACGTGCAGGCAAAAATCCTAGCGAGATGTTTTGTCCCGTTTCGCAATCGCGCTATGCCGAATACCCCATTCACCAACGTCTCGCGGCTTATGCCCGCCGAATCGAGCTTGAGCGCGAGAAAATTCCCTACCATATCTATAAAAAACAACAATATTTTTATTATCCTTTTTTCACGCGCCTCAAGGACATGGAACAGAATCTGCTGCCATGCTACACACTCACGCATTCTCTAGCAAACAGCAAACAATCTTTGCGCAAGCAAAAATTTCAGGTTTGCTTGCTGCACAACAACATCGGCTACACCGATAAGCAAATCATACTGCTAACACTTGCCACATTCAATCAATTGTGCAACACATACTATACAAGCATTGCACAGCTGCTGTTTGCACCACCACCATTGCATATAGAAATTGCTGTGCGGCGAGCCATTGAAGGCATGGAATATGGCATAAGCCTTATACTAGTCGTGCAAGATTTTGCGCTCAAACAGAGCTTTGTCGTCTCACATTGCGCGCTTTTTCAAGAGGAAACAATCGAATCACTGCTGCTTTTGGGCGAACAAGATTCCCGCAAAGACTCGCACAACTTTTAGCTATGTTTTTGTTAGAATTTGTTAGAATAAATTTTCTATATCGTCTTAGCAGGGTTTGGTTATGGACTTTGACATACGCAAGATTCGGGACATTTTGCCACACCGATTCCCCTTATTGCTCGTGGATAGAGTTGTTGCAATGCAGGCAGACAAGGACATCTATGCCTACAAAAATATCACAATTAACGAAGAAATTTTTTGTGGGCATTTCCCCACACAGCCTATCTATCCCGGTGTATTCATCATCGAGGGGCTCGCACAAGCAGGCGGGATTCTCGCATTCACAAGTATGTTTGGAATCGACACAACAAGCGATGGCAAAATTGTGTATTTTATGAGCATCGACAAGGCAAAATTTCGTAATCCTGTCATTCCGGGCGATAGGCTCGATTATCGTCTGAATGTCCTCAAACACAAGGGCAGCATTTGGCTGCTTGAGGGCAAGGCATTTGTAGGTGAAAAGCTCGTTGCCGAAGCAGAGCTCATGGCAAAAATCATCGACAACAAGGAACAATCGTGAGCGAAATTGCCACAACGAGCATTGTTGACAAATCAGCACGTATCGGCAAAAATGTTTGTATCGGGCATTTCTGCGTGATTGGTGCTGATGTTTGCATTGGCGATAATACAACGATTCACAACAATGTTACCATTGTAGGGCATACCACTCTAGGCACAGGCAACACCATTTTCCCCGGTGCCGTGCTTGGCACACAACCACAAGATTTGAAATATGCAGGCGAACCAACTGAATTGCGCATTGGCGATAACAACATCATTCGCGAATTTACGACATTCAATCCGGGCACAGCAAATGGCAAATCGCTCACACAAATTGGCAGCAACAATCTTTTCATGGCATACACACATATCGCGCATGATTGCAACATTGGCAGCCATTGCGTCTTTTCCAACAACGCAAGCCTTGCAGGACACATCGAGATTGGCGATTATGTAACCATCGGGGGGCTAAGCGGGATTCACCAATTTGTGCGAATCGGCAAAGGCGCGATGCTCGCGGGCGCTTCGGCTTTGGGGCAAGATGTGCCACCTTTTTGTATCGCTCAAGGCAATCATGCTACGCTCAAAGGGCTCAACCGCTACCGCATGCGCCAATTGCTAGAGCGTGAAGAAATCGACAAAATCGCAGCACTCTACAAACGTCTTTTTTCGGGCAAGGAAGTTGTGCGCGAAGCAGCAGAAGATTGCTTGCATAGCAACAAGCCCTATAGCGAACTTGTCGCACAATTTTGCGAGTTTGTCTTACAATCAACGCGCGGAATCCCCGTTATCAATCGCACAAGGAAGGATGATGAATAAAAAATGTAGTTTTTGTGGTATTGAAGAAACAAATGAAAATCCGACCATTGCTGGAGCAGGTGTGTATATTTGCAAAAATTGCACGGTCTCTGCCTACCAAATTTTCAAACGCAAGGGATTTATCACAGACGAGATAGAAATCAGCGAAAAAGCAACAGCAGATGGGGTAGAAATCAGCGAAAAAGCGATGGACGATGAACAAAAACCGCTTCCAACGCCAAAAGAGCTCAAGAATGCGCTCGATGAATATGTCATCGGTCAAGAGTGGGCAAAAAAGGTCTTTTCTGTTGCTGTCTATAACCACTACAAACGCATTTTTCGGCAAAATGAAAGCGATGATGAAACAGAAATTTCCAAAAGCAATGTCTTGCTGATTGGTGCGACAGGAAGCGGCAAAACACTTATGGCACAAACTCTCGCGCGATTCCTCGATGTGCCTATCGCGATTTCAGACGCAACAAGCCTCACAGAAGCTGGCTATGTAGGGGAAGATGTCGAGAATATCCTCACACGTCTCTTACAAGCAGCAGGTTCTGACACCAAAAAAGCTGAACATGGAATCGTTTTTATTGATGAGATTGATAAAATTTCGCGCCTCTCGGAGAATCGCTCGATTACGCGCGATGTCTCGGGCGAAGGCGTGCAACAAGCGCTGCTCAAAATCATCGAGGGTAGTGTTGTCAATATCCCACCCAAAGGCGGGCGCAAACACCCCAACCAAGATTTTGTGCAAATTGATACAAGCCATATCCTCTTCATCTGTGGTGGTGCGTTTGACGGAATCCTCGACATCATCAAGCGCCGACTTGGAGGCAACACGCTTGGATTCCATGGGCAAAAGCGAGGCAAAAGTGAAGAAATCGAGCTTCTCTCACTTGTCGAACCTGATGATTTGGTGAGTTATGGGCTCATTCCCGAGCTTGTTGGGCGCTTACATGTCGTTACCACACTCCAAGACCTTGACTTGGAAGCTATGGTTTCCATTCTCAAAGAGCCTAAAAATGCGCTTGTGCGGCAATACAAAAAACTATTTGCAATGGACAATGTCGATCTCACTTTTCAAGACGAAGCACTCGAGGCGATTGCCACACTCGCGATTAAACGTAAGACAGGCGCTCGAGGTTTGCGTGCGATTATCGAGGAACATATCTTGGATTTGATGTATGACCTTCCCGAGCTTGGAGGCTATGAGGTTATCATTACCAAAGAATCGATTCTGGAAAATCAAAAGCCCTTGCTGATTAACAAGCGAGGCAAAAAGAGTGCATAATTTACTAAGGGATTTAAAAGGTGGCAACAATGATACTTGATAAAGTGATTGGATTATTTTCTTATGATATTTCTATTGATTTAGGAACGGCAAACACAATTGTTTCTGTCAAAGATAGGGGGATTGTGATTAATGAACCTTCGGTAGTCGCCGTGCAAAGCGAGAAATATGGCAAGAACAAGATTCTTGCTGTGGGCAGAGAGGCAAAAGAAATGGTGGGCAAAACGCCTGGCGGAATCCAAGCGATTCGCCCAATGAAAGACGGCGTGATTGCCGATTTTGATATGACTGAAAAGATGATTCGCTATTTCATCGAAAAGACACACAAGCGTAAAACCTTTGTGCGCCCGCGAATCATTGTTTGCGTGCCCTATGGGCTCACGGGAGTCGAACGCAAGGCAGTAAAAGAATCGGCAATGAGCGCAGGCGCGCGCGAAGTTTTCCTCATCGAAGAACCAATGGCAGCAGCAATCGGCGCGGGATTGCCGATTAAAGAACCGCGCGGCAACCTTGTTGTTGACATTGGTGGCGGCACGACAGAAATTGGCGTCATCTCGCTCGGTGGGCTTGTCATCAGCAAATCGATTCGCGTTGCAGGCGATAAATTTGATATGGCAGTTGTGGACTATGTCCGCCGCAAATACAATCTACTCATTGGCGAACGCACGGGCGAAGAAATCAAAATCGACATCGGCTCGGCGATTAGCCTCGATACACCATTGCGCATGCAAGTCAAAGGGCGCGACCAAGTCAGCGGGCTTTTGCACACAATTGATTTAACAAGTGATGATGTCCGCGAAGCAATTAAAGAATCACTCAAAGAAATCAGCAATGCGCTCAAAGACGTGCTCGAAAGTATGCCGCCTGATTTGGCGGGCGATATTGTCGAGGACGGAATCGCTCTCACAGGCGGCGGGGCGCTCATTCGTGGGCTTGACAAATATCTTTCAGAAATCGTAAAACTCCCTGTGTATGTTGCAGATGAACCCTTACTTGCTGTTGCAAAAGGCACGGGGCGGGCACTCGAAGAAATCGATTTGCTCCAGCAACTTGCTTATGAATAATACTTTTAAGAAATTTTTTCTATGGCTCGTTTCCATTGCTGTTGTCTTTTTTGTCTCGCTCAAAATTGGGAGCGGGGTGCACACGCAAATGCTCAACATTAGCGACTATTTCAAAAAACTATTCCTTGAGATTTCCGAGAATACAAATGCTGCTTGGTCAAAATATTTCGACCAAGCACAGACAATTGATACCCTCAATGAGCAGCTCAAAGACGAAGAGGAGCGCAAACTCACAAACCTTGCACTCGAATCTGAAAACCGCATTTTGCGGCAGATTCTACATAGCCATGAAAATGTCCATACAGCCCCACAAACCTCACTTGTACGAATCCTTTCCTATATCCAGCTTGGCAATTTCGAGCGTGTTTGGCTCGAACACTCGCTAACAAATATGCAAGAAGGCAAAATCTTTGGCTTGGTGTTTGATAATAATGTCGTTGGAATCGCCCTAAGCTCACAGGGGCGACTTATGGGCTTACTCAATGGCGACCCTAACAATGTTTATAGCGTCTATATCGGCGAGAACAAAGCACCCGGAATCATCACAGGCTCTTCGAACAAAAACATGCTCACAGCAAGCTATATCCCCCAATGGATTCGCATTAACGAAGGCGATGAAGTCATCACAAGCGGACTAGATGGAATCTTCTTTGAAGGTATCAAAGTTGGCAAGGTCGTTTCTGTCCGTATTTCACGTGAATATTTCATCGCCGAAATCGAACCTTATGCTAATGTGTATAATCTGCATTATCTTTGGCTCATTGATTCAAATATGGACAATGCGATTCAATCCAAAACGCCTGTTTTGTTGTTAGACACCAATCTTACCAATAAGGAATCTCCATGATTATCACCCGATTCGCCCCCTCACCCACGGGCAATCTGCACATCGGCGGGCTGCGCACTGCGTTGTTCAACTATCTCTATGCACGAGCAAAGGGTGGAAAATTTCTCTTGCGTATCGAAGACACCGACTTTGCGCGCAATTCTGTGGACGCAAAAGAAGGGATTTTGCGCGCCTTTGAATGGCTCGGACTCGATTATGATGGCACAATTGAATACCAAAGCAAACGTCTTGCGCTCTACAAGCAGCAGATTCAAAAGCTCCTCGATTCCAAAGCGGCATATTATTGTTATATGAGCAAAGATGAGCTTGAAACCTTGCGCGAGGAGCAGCGCAAAAGGGGCGAAACTCCGCGCTACAACCGCAAATATCGCGACTTTGAGGGAGTACCTCCGGAGAGAATCGCACCTGTCGTACGGCTCAAAGCGCCGCTTAGTGGCGAGATTGTCATCGATGATAAAATCAAAGGCAAAGTGAGTATCCAAGCCACAGAGATTGATGATTTCATCATCGCACGTAGCGATGGCACGCCGATTTATAATTTTAGCGCCGTTGTCGATGACGCACTTATGGGCGTTACCGATGTGATTCGCGGCGATGACCATTTGAGTAACACACCCAAGCAGATTCTGCTTTATCAAGCTTTAGGCTTCCCTGTTCCACGTTTTTTTCATATCCCAATGATTTGCAACGAATCGGGCAAGAAATTGAGCAAACGCGATGGCGCAATGGGCGTCATGGATTATGCACAAGCGGGCTATCTGCCCGAAGCATTGCTCAATTTCTTAGTGCGGCTTGGCTGGAGTTGCGGTGATGAGGAAATTTTTAGCAAACAAACCTTGCTACAAATCTTTGATGTCAAAGACATCAACACAGCACCTTCAGCCTATAATCCCTCAAAACTACTCTGGCTCAACCACCACTACCTCAACGCGCAAAGCAACGATTCGTTGCGCGCATTGCTCGAGCCTTTTGGCATCTCTATCGAGCCGCAAATCGCCGAGATTCTGTTCCCTGCGCTCAAAGAGCGCTGCAAGACGCTTGTCGAAATGAAGGAACATTATTTAGAAATTATGAATCCACCCGTATATGACAAGAAGCTTTTTGCCAAAAATGTACAGCAAGGTGCGCTCGATGTGCTCGCACAATCTTTTGAGATTCTGCAAAGCTTGGCGTTTGATGATGCACAAACTCTTGAATCGGCTTTCACGCAAAATATTGCACCAAACAAACCCTTCTTACTCCTGCGGCTCGCACTCTTGGGCAAGGGCGGCGGCGTGCCGATTTTTGTCGCGATGATGGCGCTTGGTAAAGACGAGAGCTTGCGGCGGATTGCGGAGCTGCGAAGTGCGATTGCGGCAGATTTGGGGGTTGATTGTAGCACGCAATGACGGTTGGAATCTCATTTAAATCAGCTAATCCCATCATTGACAGATGGCAGATTCTCTAGCAAGTTTCCAAAATGACTTTTGCTATTTCAAATAGTAAAACGGATTGCCGCGAATCCCAAATTGCACAGTGGTATAATGGCTCTTGGTCTTTGTCGACGGGGTGTATTGAATATGTTCGCCATATCTCGAGATTCCAACAGCAATTTTTGCAAAAATATCCAAATTTCCTCCTATATTTCGCGAAAATCCAAGATATGCTTCGGATTCATAGCCGCGAATCTTGTAATACAATCCATCGAATCCATGAATCCCGCTACTTTTTATCGGAAATTTATAGTTCGCACCATACAAGAATGAAGAACCAGAGCCCGTGATGAGCCCCAAAAAGCCCTGCATTCGCGGGATATAACTTTCGCCCTCAAACCCGATTGAGGCGAGGTCATAGCTCCAGTCGATGTGCCGATATGTCCAATCTTTCTCCACACTGCGCATAATCCAATGGACATTGAGATAAAGTAGGTGGTCGTTTGTGTTTGTGAGACTCAAAACGTTGTATCCAATGCCAAGCTTAAAGTCTTGTATAGAATCGCGTGTTTGCCCATCGCGCGGGAAGTCGTCAATCTCTGAAAGAGTGGGGAAGCTATTGGGATAGATTTTTCTATCATTCGTTCCGCCGTATGATAGATTCACCTTGAGGTCGCGCCTAAAAGCTAAATCTCCACTTAGTTCATAGGTGAGCTGCGAGCCGCTGTGTTTGTCGTTCCCCGCCCATTGCGATATATTGCGAAAGCCGAAGCCAATGCTTGGATTTGCGATGATAAAAGGAACGGATTGCGTTGTTTGCTCTGCGGCAAGCAGGCAGCCCAACAGGGGCAATGCGGCGATAAACTTTGAAGTTTTCATCATTTCTCCTTTTTGCTAATTGTAAAATCGTACTGCATGCGAATTATGGCTATATTCCTTAGCATGTCAGAATCACTCTATCACCGCAAGCAGTGATAGGGGCAAGCAAAACACAATTATGGAACGAGTTCCTTGCATTTTGCATTTGCTACTTGAAGTATTACCACTCCTGATGGTTGGCAAACATATTCCTTGTTGCCACAACGTGCTTCCCAATATTGGGGCATAAACTCATACCAAGAAGCTTCACCCTGTGGAAGCACAACGTTTTCTTGTTTGCAACCTATCTCGACAGCAGTTATTAGACGTTGCAATTGTAAACTACAACCACAAAGAATTATAACGGCAAAAATGGCAGCTAGTATTGATAATACGTTCATTTGCAAAAGTTATCTTTTACTCAAGATAGTATGAACAACACCATGAGCAGCTCCTGCACCTAGACCAACACCAAGCCCTCCTGTAAGACCGTCACTAATGCCACTTGCTATTCCTATAAGTGTACCTTCAAACAGCTTACCATTGACCTTTTTCCAGAACTTTTTGAATCTGCGTCCGCCTTGCACCTCTTGCATTTCAAGAGCACTAAGGACATATACGCCCTCACTTTGCTCTGTAACCGCACCATTGCTTGCAATCGACAGCAAATCTTGTGTTTGAGATTTATACCCAAACATCACGCTTGGCATATTTGGTGCAATATCTTGCTTGTGCTCTGCAGCAAAGAGAGATGCAACGGAGAGAGCTCCGCAAACCATGAGGGTTGAGAAAAACTTAGTCATAGCGACTCCATTTGTAGAAAATTATAATGTAATACAATGATACCTTTTTATTCTTAGATAAATTTTAAATTACTAGGGAAAGCAAAAAAAAATGTTTATTTTAGAGGAATAGAAATGGAATTGGGATTCTCTACTTGTTGATTGCCTCGCTGCGCTCGCAATGGCAAAATCCCAGATTCTCTCATTTTGCTATTACTCATTATGTAATCGTCCCAACCACAACGTAATGTCTCCATTCATGCCAAAGGCGATAATGGAGACGCAGCGCTGTGGGGTATGACATAGTCTAATCCTTAAAAAGCGTGCAGTGGTTTGGGGGTTTTAGGGGGATAAGGGGGCTGCTTCGCAATTAAGCCCCTTGTCCCCCTAAGAAGAAAAACACAAAGCTTGGAATCACAGGCAAATATGAAAACTAGAAAAAGCACAACTAAACCCTCACCACAGCTTCAGTCGTTGGCTGTGGGTGAGTGCCACAGCAATAGCGTCTGTTACATCAAGCGGCTTGATTTCGCCCTTGATTCCGAGAATCCGCTTGACCATAAACGCAACCTGCTCCTTTTTTGCCTTGCCATTGCCTGTCAGCGCCTTTTTGACTTGCAATGGCGTGTATTCAGCAAAATTGCCAATTTCTTGCAAAATCTTGAGCGACAGCGCGCCGCGAAATTGGGCAAGCTTTAGCACACTTTTTGGATTATAAGCATAGAAGATGTCTTCAATCGCGACACAATCAATCCGATGATGACGCAAAATGAGTTCGATTCCCTCGCAAAGCTCGAGAATCTGATGCTGCAAAATGCGTTCATGAATCTTGATGATTCCAGCCTCGAGAATGCTCTGCGCGCGTGGCTTTGCGTGCAAGACGCAATATCCGCAATTGCGGCTGCCCGGGTCAATTCCAAGAATTACATTCTTTGCACTATTCACAGCTTTTTCCCTTGTTGTTCACATGTTTTGTCGGCAGATTCTAGCCAAATATGCTATAATACGCGCTGAACTGCTGATTTGTTCACATCTGTGAATTATGTTATTCACATCTCAAAGGGCACTATGCAAAGCAAAGAAATCTTAGAACAACTTAGGGACGAAATCTCCGAACTTGAGTATGAGCATTATCTCAAACAGCTACAATATATTGAAGAGATGTCATCAAACAGCCATGCTGTGTTTAGTGCGCCCAATATTCTGATTGCAAATTGGGTGCGCACGAAATATATGCAACGAATCGCGCATCTTTTTGAGCTGCACAATGGGAATACCACGACAATTGAGATTATCCTTACAACACAAAAAAAATCTCCACCTAAACAAAAAAATATGAAACGTACGAGTATTCTCGATTTTACATGTACATTTGAAAACTTCGTTGTTGGCGGCTCGAATCGTATGGCGCACAACGCTGCTTCCAATGTTGCAAAACATCAAGCGAAATTTAATCCATTGCTCATCTATGGTGGCACAGGGCTTGGCAAAACACATCTATTGAATGCGATTGGCAACTATGTAAACCACAACAAAAGCGTGAATTATGTAACAAGCGAACAATTCCTCAATGATTTTGTGCACCATCTGCGCAACAAGACGATGGATAGATTCAAAGAAAAATACCGCTCAAACGATTATCTGCTGATTGATGATATTCAATTCTTTGCCTCCAAAGGCAAAGATATGCTTCAAGAAGAATTCTTCCACACTTTCGAGGAACTACACAACAACAAAAAGCAGATTGTGATGACATCAGACAAACACCCAAAATATATTGACAAACTCGATGAGCGACTCAAAAGCCGCTTCCTTTCAGGGCTTGTGTGTGAGATTCTGCAACCCGAGCTCGAAACAAAGATTCGCATTATCAAAAACATCTGCCAACGTGATAAAATTTTTCTGACAAATGATGTGATTGAGTTCATTGCTACAAATATCAATAATAATATTCGCGAGATTGGCGGGAATATTTTGCAGCTCAATGTTGCCGCAAACATCATTGGGCAAGACATCACACTCGAATTTGCACGCCAGCAGCTCAAGGAACATATCGTTGAAGAAAGCACAAACATCACTTTGGAACGAATCATCGACACCGTGGCGCTCGATTTCAATATCAAACCCTCCGAGATTAGCAGCAAATCAAAGCGGAAAAAAATCGTTCTTTCGAGACGAATCGTCATCTATCTCGCTCGTCTGCTCACACCCAACTCGATGCCATCTATCGCACAAGGTTTAGGTATGAAAGACCACAGCTCTGTAAGCAAAGCCTACAAAGCCATCGAATCTGAAATCAAAATCAACAAAGATTTCAAACTCAAGCTCGAAGAATTGCAAAGCAAGATTCGGCTGAAAAACTAACAAAAATATGGTACAATGCGCTTTTGAATGCTGTGAAAACAGGGGCGCAATATCAGCAATTTGTCCCATACATTTCACAACACATGGAGCGATTGTACCCAATCATCAAAGGGTTTTTCACATTTTCACGTCCCCTACTACTAAAAAAGAAATCTTTAATATAAAGGACACAATAGATGGAATGCACAATCAACAAGGAAACACTCGAACCCTTGCTCAACGTTTTGCAGCCCTTCAGCGACAAAAAAGAGTTTGTACAAATCACATCACATGTAATGCTCACAGCGAGCAAAGAACAACTCATATGCTACGCAACCGATTTTGAAATGGGATTGCAGCTCCACTCAAAAGAAATCACCACAAAGCAAGAAGGGCAAACCACCGCAAACGCAAAAAAACTCCTTGATATTGTGCGCAACCTCAAAAACAACACCCCTATCAACCTCAAAGCAGATGATAATCTCCTCACAATCTCTCAAGGCAAAAGTCATTTCAAACTCCCAAGCTTCATTGCAGAAGAATTCCCTACTTTCCCAAACTACGAAGATGCCAATGAGCTTGACATCACATTTGCTGATCTCTCCCATGATTTCAAAAAAATCTCACCAGCAATCGACACCAACAACCAACGCGTTGAAATCACAGGAATGCTCTTTGCATTCACAAAAGAAAAAATCGACATTGTCGGCACAGACACCAAACGACTCGGAATCATCACACATCCATCAAGCAATACAGAAACAAGATTCATTATCCCCAAACAAGCCGTTCTTGAATTACAAAAGCTCGACTTTGAACCAAATACAAAAGTCTATCAAACCCCAACAATCCTTGTTCTCAAAGATAGCAAAGCGCAATGCTTTGTGCGCCTCATCAACGGCAATTATCCCCAATATGAAAAGATTATCCCCACAAGCTTCACCCATGAAATCACACTTCCACGCGACCAATTCCTTGAATCCATTCGCCTCATCGAAACATTGAGCAACATCATCGAGCTCAAAATCAAAGGCAATGAAGTTTTCTTTAGCTCCATCAACGGCGGTCCAGATGAAAAAGCTGAAACAAGCTTCGAGATTTCAACCAATATTAATGATGAAGTGTTGATTGGCATCAATTCCAAACAAGTTGCCGATTTTCTCGCACATATCCAAACACCAGAATTCTCGTTCAAAATCAAAGATTCACATAGCCCTTTTGTTGTCGAATCTGAAAACTTTAGCACAGTGATTATCCCAATCATCACATAAGGACATTCATGCAAAACCAATATTCTGCCGATACAATAAAAGTCCTCAAAGGGCTAGAGGCTGTTCGCAAGCGCCCCGGAATGTATATCGGTGATACGAGTACTAAAGGTCTTCACCATCTCATCTACGAAGTTGTTGATAATTCCATTGACGAAGCAATGGCAGGTTTTTGCAATCAAATCGAAATCACTCTTTGTAATGATGGCAGAGCTATTGTTAAAGATAATGGACGCGGAATCCCAACAGATATTCACCCCACAGAAAATCTCCCCGCCGCCACCGTTGTTCTCACCACGCTCCATGCAGGTGGCAAATTTGATAACAATATCTACAAAGTCTCTGGCGGATTGCATGGTGTTGGAATCTCTGTTGTTAATGCTTTGAGCACAAAACTCAAGATGGAGATTTATCGTGAGGGAAAAATTTACACACAGACTTTTGAACGTGGAAACCCCACAAGCGAGCTTCAAACCACTGCTTCTACAAATCAAACAGGCACAACCATCGAATTTTTGCCCGATTCGGACATCTTTGAAGATATTGATTTTCAGTTTGAGATTCTTTCCAAACGCTTCAAAGAAATCGCCTATCTCAATCCAAACATCACCATAACATTCCATGATGAACGAATCCAAAAAACAGAAGAATACAATTTTAAAGGTGGATTGAGCGAGTTTATCCATACGCTCAACACTCAAACTCTGCTATCACAAGTCATCACAATCAGTGATAAGATACATAGCGAAAATTCATGTGAAGTTGACATCGCGCTCGCATATAACGAAGGATTTGATGAGAAACTCTTAGGCTTTGTGAATAATATCAAAACTCCCGAAGGTGGCACACATGAGGCAGGTTTTCGTGCAGGACTTTCGCGAGCGATTATCAGCTATATCGATGCTAATGCTTCTGCACGTGAAAAAGACGCAAAGGTGAGCGGAGAAGATATTCGCGAAGGTTTGATTGCAATTGTTTCTGTGCGCATCAGTGAGCCACAATTTGAGGGGCAGACAAAGGGTAAGCTTGGCAATTCATTTGTGCGCCCACTCATTCAAAAGATTGTCTATGAAAAACTCATGAAATTTTTCGAGGAGAATCCCACAGATGCCAAAGCGATTATGCAAAAGGCATTGCTTGCTGCACGTGGACGCGAGGCGGCGAAAAAGGCACGCGAGCTCACACGCAAAAAAGAGAACTTTAGCGTTGGGACATTGCCGGGCAAGCTCGCTGATTGTCAGAGCAAAGACCCAAGCGAATCCGAACTTTTCCTTGTCGAGGGCGATAGCGCTGGCGGAAGTGCAAAAAGCGGACGCGACCGCTCGTTTCAGGCGATTTTACCTTTGCGCGGAAAACTTCTTAATGTCGAAAAAAGCCGTATCGATAAGATTCTAAAAAGCGAAGAAATCAAAAATATGATTACTGCGCTTGGTTGTGGGATTGGTACAGAATTTGATATTAGCAAGATTCGCTATGAAAAAATCATCATTATGACTGATGCTGATGTTGATGGTAGCCATATTCAGACATTGCTGCTCACCTTTTTCTTCCGCTATCTCAAGCCCATTATCGACAAAGGCTATCTTTATATCGCTCAACCTCCACTCTATCGTTTTAAAAAAGGAAAAGTTGAAATCTATCTTAAAGACGATAAAGCGATGAGTGACTATCTGATTGAAAATGGCATTGAAAATTTTCATTTCAAAGGCATTGGGCAAGCAGAGCTGCTCGACTTTCTCAAAAATTTGAGCCTTTATCGTTCACTTTTACGTAATCTCACGAAAAAAATTAGTATTTTTGAAGTTGTGCAATATCTCGTGCAAAATCCATGTGAGAATCTGCCACTAGATGTTTTGCAAAAAAACCTTGCGCTATATCTTGCCGAGCTTGATTATCATATCTTAAATAGCAATAGTGATGATTCGATGTTACAGCTCTATATCCAAACTACGAGTGGACTACATAACATCGCTTTTGGTCATGCATTCTTTAGTGATCCGTTATTACGACAAGCAAAGGCATTATATGCGACACTCATTGAACGCGATTTGGATTTCCTTGAAGGAAAAGACATGTTTGATGTACTTAAAAATATCGAAGAAAGCGCTAAAAAAGGTGCGCATATCCAGCGGTATAAAGGATTGGGTGAAATGAATCCCGAACAACTATGGGAAACAACGATGACAAAAGAGAATCGCCATCTATTGCGCATTCGTATTAGTGATGCATTCGATGAGCAATTGCGTGCTGATGATGAAAATGAAGCAGATTCTGTGTTTTCGTTGTTTATGGGCGATGAAGTCGAACCAAGACGAAATTATATTCAAGAGCATGCAAATGATGTTAAGAATCTCGATATTTAGGGGTTTCAATGCGCTATGGTGAATTAGAAATTTCCAATTTTGACCCGCAAAGCATTGAGCTTTGGGAGAACAAACATGAACGATTTTATACAATCAACATCACACTTCCAGAGTTTTCGTGCCTCTGTCCGCGCAGTGGCTATCCTGACTATGCAGAGATTTTTGTGAGTTATGTGCCTGCTGCATTCGTGGTGGAGCTCAAAGCGCTCAAACTCTATATTAATTCTTTTCGCAATCGCTATATCAGCCACGAAGACAGCATTAACGAAATTTATGCGCTTTTGTGGGACAAGCTTGCACCCCAAAAGCTTCTTATTCGTGCCGATTTCAACCCGCGCGGCAATGTACATACGGTGATTGAAATTAATAGCGAGGAGCAGGTATGACAATCCTTGCTTGGTTGCTTGATACGGTTTTTTGGCTTTTAGGGAATCAGAATTTTCAATTCTACCTCATTGCTTATTGTGTTGGCGGGATTCCTTTTGGGCTTGTTATTCTTCGGCTTTTCTATGGAATTGACTTGCGTAAAGTCGGCAGTGGAAGCATTGGCGCAACGAATGTTTTGCGTGCATTGCAACAAAACAATATTGCGCATGCAAAGCTTATGGCATTGCTCACAGTCATTCTTGATGCTTCTAAGGGTGCAATAGTCGTACTCGCTGCGCGCGCATATAATTTGGGCGCTGATGTACAATGGAGCATTGCTGTTTTGAGTGTGATTGGACATTGTTATAGCCCATTTCTCAAGTTTGATGGTGGCAAAGGAATTGCCACAGGTGTGGGTGTTATGCTTGTTTTATTGCCGATTGAAGCAATACTTGGGCTTTTGGCTTGGTTTATTGTTGGCAAATGGAGCAAAATTTCTTCGCTTGCATCTCTTGCTGGATTAGGTGGTTTTTTGGTAAGTCATTACTTTTTAAATCCCACAATTCCCGAGATTGAATCCCATGCACCTATTATTATTATTGCTGTGGTGATTATTTGGAAACATATCCCAAATATCCAACGAATCTTGCAAAGCAAAGAACAAAAAATTGTCTAGGAGAAACAATGAAATCTAAACAAGAAATGGCAGTTCGAATACGTGATCTAACTTTTGATACAATCATTGGATTATTACCAATCGAGCGTGAAAATCCACAACGTGTTATTGTGAATTGCACACTCTATTATCAATGCAAAAATGAAATTTTTATTGATTATTCGCTTGTCAAAGATTATCTCATCACAACAATCCAACGCAAACAATTCAAAAAGCTTGAAGAAGGAGTTGTGTTTCTGACAGAGGGTTTAAAAGATTTGTTTCCAAGTATCTATTGTTCTGAAATTGAAATTATCAAGCCACATATTTTTGATCATTGCAATGTTTCGCTTTGTTTAACACAGAAATTCAAATGATTTAAATAATTTCAAGCATTTTGCCATCTTTGAAAATGGCTCTTTTGTTGCCATCAAAAGCATTCGGGTCGAGAAATTCGCCTGCGAAGAGCACGCTGCCTTGTCCAATTTTGGTGAGCAAGACAAATTCCCCTTCGCATTCCACAGCACCATCAATTTCACCATAGATTTGAAGATTGCCTTTAGCATAAATACGTGCCCCACTATTGATTCGCCCATAAATAATCAAATCGCCTTCACAGAGAATCTCCTCGCCACTGCGAATAATACGATTAAGAATCTGTGCTTGAATCGATTCTGAATTCGGTTGGTGTTCAAGATGTACTTCGTCTATAACTGAAGTCGTTTCTTGCTTTTTGGTAGGACGTTTGAGTTTTTCAAGAGTTTTGGATTCCATAAATAACAATCCACGTTCCTCGAGAAAGGCAACAAGCGTTGGTGTAATTTCCTGCGAAAGTAAAAGCAAAAAATTTTGCAATAGAACGCAATTGCGATTGATATATTCCATGAGCCGATTTTCCTCGCATGGTTCTATCTCAAATATCTTTAAATGACTTTGTCTGCCTTTGACCATTTTAATTCCTCTCTAGCGGGAACGAGATTCGATTAGTATCTTTGCATCTTTAATAATTTTAAAGAGATTATCATTTATCCATTTAGAATCTAACCACTCTGTTGGATTACTCTCAACCCCTTGAACAAGCGTGGCAAAATGCAAATGGTCACCCAATACAAGCCCTGTTAAACCCGTATTCCCTAATTTTGCTCCTGTTTCTAAATGTTGTCCCTCATTCACATCAATACGGCTTAGGTGTGCATAGAGACTCATAAGCCCAAGCCCATGGTCGATGATGACCATATTGCCATAGATTCCATTGAAACCGGCGAATGCAACAACGCCTCCGTTGCTTAGAATCACAGGTGCTTGCTTGATACTAGCAAAATCAATTCCTAAATGATAGGATTCACCAATGATATTATTCTCATACGCAAAATAGCGATGATCACCAAAACGTCCGACAGCAGCGCCATTGCGCAATGGATAGAATTTTGAGAGTGTGAAATCTGATGGCAAAATCGCTGCTTGATTATAATTTTGCCCAACAAGATTGACAATCTCGACATTCTTATCGCGAATGGTCTTGTTGATATAATTGAACTTATCCGCAGGCAGTGCCAAGCTTTCGGGTGCAACTTGGTTAATCTCGCTAATAAGGCTTGTGATTTTTCCATCAATAAAGTCATCACTAATCTTAATAGTCGATGTTTTATATTCGCGTTTAACACGATAGAATGGCACAGGCATCACACTTCTATTTCCAGCTTTGTCTTCGACAATCACGCGTGCGTTGAAGTCGTTGTCGCGCACGTCCCACGCCACGAGCGCGGCGTAATATCCGCCCTCGGCAAAATACACGGGCTTGAATTGCCACCTGCCACCTTCAAGTGTGATTGCGGAAAGATTATCATCAAGCGCTTGAAAAACAACAAATGCGCTACCTCCGCGAACGATTTTGTAAGAATGTGCAAGAATATCAATAAATGGTTTTTGTGTGTCTAGCACTGTGCGAATCGTTTTTTTGGTCGTATTACCAAAGCCAAAATAGCTATTATCTGTCGCGGTGATTTGAATCTCGACTCCACCATCTGAAAGAAACATCGTATTTTTTGGTGCAGGGATTTGAATCTCGACACGCTTTGGGTTGTTTGGCGGATTGGTACTCTCGACAAGCCGACTTTCATTGCCCGAGACCATATAGACTTGGTAATTTTGGATTCCGCTTTCATCGCTAAGGGTGATTTGGATGGGATCTTTGAAATTCCAAAACACTTCGTCTGTAACATGAATCTGCGGAGGATTGTTCTCAAAACTATCAGGATTGAGCGCCACAACACTACCAAATGCCACAATCATAAACACAATCGCCGACAACAGGATTTTTTTCATTCCATTCCCTCTAAAAATCGATGGAGCTTATTATACTCGGCTTTGTTTAAAAATCGCCATTTGGTTGGCTGAAGCGAAGACAGAGAAACAAACCCAAATTCCACGCGTTTGAGGTCGAGTACTTCGAGTGAGAAAGCTGCGAAGAATCGCCGTAATTCGCGGTTTTGTCCTTCATTAATCTGCACGCGTATGCGCGCATAATTCTTTGATTCACCAAGCACTTTATACGACACAAATGGCGCAAAATCCATACTCACAATCTCGCTTTTGTGGTGCGCACCCTTGTGTGCATTGTCTAAATGCAGCCCTTGTTCCATTGCTTCAAAAACTGCTGGTGTCAACCTGCCGCCAAGCTTGAGATAATAGCTGCGCACGAGATTGCTATGCATGAGTGCATCGGCGACTTTTGCGCTATCAGTCAGCAGCAAGAGCCCTTCGCTTGCAAAATCGAGTCGCCCAATCGTGCGAAAATGTGCAAAGCCGCTTGGCAGAGAATCGAAAATCACGCGGCGATTGTGTTCATCACGTTTGCTCACAATCTCACCTTTGGGTTTATGGTAGGCAATCACGGTAAAATGCTTGGTTGGCTTCAATGGTTTAGAATCGATGGTGATTCTATCCTGTGTTCCGACTTTCTGCCCGGCGGTTGCAAGCGCCTTGTTGACACGTACGCGTCCTTGCTCGATGAGCTTATCTACCTCTCGGCGTGAATACGTGCTGTTGTGGGCGATGTATTGATTGATTCGCATTGTGTTCCTTTGAATTTTTAGTGCAGACGCATTATAATTTTACATTATTTTGGAGGAATCCTATGGCAGGCAACAAAATCGATTTACGTAATCAATCCATTGTTCGTCTCTTTTTTACCTACTTTATCCCTTCTGTTTGTGCAATGCTTGCCCTCTCGACCAATGCAACAATCGATGGCATTTTTGTGGGGCAGATGATTGGACCAAATGCTCTTGCGGCTGTTGGAATCGCGTGGCCACTCTTTCCTGTGATGATTGCTTATGAATTGCTTTTTAGCATTGGCGGCGCTTCTTTGAGCTCATATTATATCGGCAAAGGCAAACCACAGCGCGCCCGAATGATTTTTAGCTCCATTTTTTATTTTGCGCTTGTCAGCGGCAGTATCATCGGTGTTGTGCTGTTTCTCTTTCGCTATGAAATGGCGCGATTCCTTGGCGCTTCAGCCGTGCTCGAGCCGCTCGTGGTTGAGTATATTGGTGTGATTTTTTTGGGTGGAATCTTCATCGTGTTGCAGCCTATGCTTGATATTTTCGCGATTAACGACAAGCGCCCTAACCTTGCGATGTTCGCGACAATTATTGCATCTTTACTTAACATCATATTAAATTATATCTTTATTTTTTTATGGGGCTGGGGGCTTTTTGGCGCAGCGCTCGCCACGGTACTTGGGAATGCGATTGGATTCTTTGTGCTGTTGCACCATTTTGTGTTGCGACATGGTGAGATTTATTTCTTGCGGTATTTCAATATTCGCGCTTGTCTTGTTTCGGCAAAAAATGGAATCCCACAATCTGTGGCAGAGATAAGTGTAGCACTCATGATGCTTGCCTTCAACCACGCATTGCGCGAAATTGCGGGTGAACGTGGTATTTCGATTTATAGTATTTTAATGTACACAGGAATTGTTGTTTTTACCGTGATTCTTTCAAGCGCGCAAAGCATTCAGCCTATTGCGAGCTTCAACTATGGCGCGGGCTGTATTGGGCGCATTCGTGCTGTATTTTATTTTGGGCTTGTGTTTTCACTCATGCTTGGAATCGTGATGTATGGGCTTTCAAGTATTTTTTCTCCACTGCTTGTGAGCATTTTTGTAAGTGAAGCTGCGATTCTCAACGACCCAATGCTTGCTGCTGATGTCGCACATGCAATCGGAATTTATTATATCGGCTTCGTGCTGCTTGGAGTGAGCCTTTGTAGCGCGATTCTGCTGCAAAGTATTCAACGTCCTTGGCGTTCATTGTTGATTACGTTGAGTTCAAGTCTGCTGTTTGCGATTCCGCTTGTGTTCATCTTGCCCAAATTTTGGGGTATTGATGGCATCTGGTGGAGCTATCCAATTGCGATGATGGCATCGAGCCTCATTGCATTATGTGTGATTTTCTACGAGCTGCGCAAAGGCGCGCTGCGCCTTATGTGATACCATTTTTCAGGTTGCTTTTGAATCCTGCGCAAACGATGAGCGCGATTGTGCCGCCCACGAGATAATAGAGAAACGTGGGGATTGGCACAGGGTCGCCAGCGGCGTAAGAATGTAGCCCCGAAAGATAGAAGTTCACACCAAAATAGGTCATAAGGATTGCATAGAATCCTACAACGCTTAGCGAAGCGAGGATATAGGGCGAATCGCCGCCGCGCACGAAGCGCGCATGCAAAATGAGCGTGTAGGTAACAATCGAAATCAGCGACCATGTTTCTTTGGAATCCCAACCCCAATAGCGCCCCCAGCTTTCGTTTGCCCAGATTCCACCAAGAAATGTCCCAACGGTGAGCATTCCAAGCCCAACAATCAGGCTCAACTCATTCACGGCGCTTAACGTCTGAATCGAGCTATCGAGTTGTGCACGTTTGGGCGAACGTAGTAAAAAAAGCAACAAAATCACCGCGCCGAGCAGAAACGAAAGTGCGAGAAATCCATAGCTTGCCGTGATAATGGAAACATGGATATTGAGCCAATAGGATTTGAGCACGGGGACGAGATTGCCAATTTGTGGGTCCATGTCGCCCAAATGCGCGACAAAAAGCACGATTCCAGCCATAACAGATGCTGTCGCAAACGCAAGCAAAAATTTGCGCAACAAAAGCACGCCGCAGACGGCTGTTGCCCATGCGATATAAATCATCGATTCGTAGGCGTTGCTCCACGGGGCATGCCCACCAACATACCAACGTATGCCGAGTGCAGCAGTGTTGAGAGCTAACACAAGCACGATGCATGCAGCGAGGATTTTATCTATTGTATCATTACCCTTTGTGTTGCGCAGAATCCGCACAAAACAAATCATAAACATGAGCAAGCCAAACAGGAGATAGAGATAGCATAGAATCTGAAAGGGATTGGAACGATTGAGCAGAATTTCAGCGCTGATTTTCGCGCTGCTTGGCAACAATGCCGCGCCATATTCGGCTTGATAGTCAAGCAAGGGTTGCAAAGCAGCATTCGCTTCATCTTCGCTCCCACCTGCAACGAGATTATCGAGCGCTTGGAAATAGTTGCGAATCATGTGTAGAATTTTAGTACGTTCATTCTCGTTGAAAAGCGCGAGCTCGACAGGTGAATACCATTTTGAAAGCAAGGTCGGGTCGTTTGCAACGTGGCTTTGAGTTGGTGGCAGAGGCAGGATTCGCAAAATTTCAGCGCTTAGAATCGCAAACATTGCCTCGAAACGTTCGTTGACGGCTAGAATGTCTTTGTCGAGCGTCCCACGTTCAGCGGGCTTTTTTAGATTAACTTCGGCAACAAGATTAAAAAGTTTATAGTAGCCATCTTGATACATATCATAAAACGATGCATATTTTTCGTTAGGATTCAAGCCCAAGATTTGTTTGAGAGCAGGTGTGTTAATGTAAATCATTTTTACGCCTTTCCATTCTTCGGGATAGGCAAGCATTCCAAGTAGTAGTTGAATATTGTTCATCTCCAAAAATTTATCACGTTTGGTGATTTTGTGGATAAAATCGCTCGCTAGAGTATCTATGGGCTTAATGCGCCCGCCAAAATCTTGTACAAGCAGGCGCGCAAAATGATTCGCATGTTCTTTTGTGCGCGTGCGTACACCAAAAACAATGGCTTTTGTCAGAGTGCTTGCCTGCGCACGCATGTTTTCGAGCAAGGCAGCTTCGGGCATGTTTTCATGCGATTCGGCAATCGTTTCGGCGCGCAAAGTCGAGGGAATAAAACTGCAAAGAATCAATACAACAAAGCAGGTTGTCATGTTTTGACGTTTGACGAAATTCGATAGTTTTTTAAATCGTCCTTTTGGGTCAAAAAGAATCCAGATAAAGGCAATAATAAGCATTGTATAGCCGATATATGTTGGAATCTTGCCTGGGTCATTGTTGACAGAAAGACGTGTTCCAAGTTCATCGGGGTCATACGATTCTTGAAAAAAGCGATAGCCGCCATAATCAAGCGTGTGATTCATATAGATATGATAGGGCATGGTGATTCCTTTTTGGTCATCGATGACAACGACATGAGATGAATAAGACGAGGGAGCATGGGAACCGGGATAACGTTCTAGCTCAAAATCTTCAAGTTTGATTGCGAAAGGCAATTCAATATCTCGTTTTCCCCAACCCACCATAAAGCGTATGTCACCAAATAAAAAGCGTTTGAATTGTCCATCACGAACGGCAATGGTTTGCTGGTTGCCTTTGTAGCTAATATTGATAAGAAGACGCGATTGATTGTCTTTAGGATTGCTGCTATGTTCAAAGCCCCCATACGAAAAAGTGATGGTTTCACCACCAATGTCAAGGTCATAGGTAAAATCTTTGGAATAGAGATAGGAAACTTGGAGTGGAAAGTCATAATAAACAGCAGAAAATTCTTTATTCACATCTCCTTTAAGCGCTCGTACGAGTAGAAATTTTTCACTTGATTGCATAACGGAGCTTGATTCGCCCTCGCGAATATGCAGCATTCCCTCAAACCCAATATAACGTGTCAATGCAGCACCAAATAGAATGACAACAAAAGAAGCATGTAGAAGTAAGACGGAATAACGTTTACGTTTTGCGAGACTAAATCGATAGAGAATCAACAATAAATTGATGAGCAAAAAGGCATGTAATGCGGCAAACCAATTGCTTGAATAAATGATGACCTGTGCTGATTCTGTGCCATAATCATTTTCGATAAAAGTTGCGACAGCACATGCCGTGCCATAAGCAAAAAGCAGGAGATACGTAAGCCAAAATGAGCCGAGTTGCGCGATGAGAATTCTTATCATTGTAGGCGCTCCTGCATGAAATTGAGAAGTCGCGTATTGATGTCTTTTTCATCTTTTGCCCCTTTCCATTCTTGACTTGCAACAAAATCGAGCATAGCAAGAAGCTGCTTTTCATCAATTGCTCCCGTATGTGTGAAAATTGTTTGTGAATCTTGATTGGCAAAGATAATCATTGGCGTGGGTCCTACGCGATAAATCCGTACCAAATCGGTGGTTATAATCGGCTTGGGCGTTAGATTCGTTACAAATTGATGGGGTTTGATGTAGCTAAAGTTAATATAATAAGGTGCAAAATTTTGTTTGAGTTTGTCTTGAATCTCTTCGGAATTTTTAATTGTTTTTTTAAGCTGGTCGCAATAGAGACAGCCATTAACTCCAAAGATAATCATCAGATATTTTCCTTCAGGGTCAATCGTGCGATTGTCTTTAATAATTCCTTCGAGCTCCGCATATGAGGCTCTATCAAGATTATTGATTTTCTCAATCTCTGTTGCGCTCATCTCGCTGCCCAACGAGACAATATTGTCCGATTCTTTTTCACAAGCACTCACCATAAATGCTGCTAAAATAAAAAGAGTTTGCCAAATGCGCATTACTACTCCTTAATGTTGGATAAGATTTAAGATTGCCCGCACAAAGAGAGGAGAGTCGTTGAGACATGTACAGACTTCATACTTTTTGATGTTTTTTTCTTTTGCATATTGACGATATTGAATCGAGAGTTCATAATCTGTTTCAGAATTATCAATACTGAATGCAATAGGATAAACAAGCACCGATTCGCCGCTTAATGTATCGAGCACTTCTGATATAAAAGGCTTCGTCCAACGCACAGGTCCAATGTGGGATTGGAATGCATGCATAATTTTTTTAAACTTCATTCCTTTTGTTTCGAGCTTTTGACTTAAAATTGCAATGTTTTCCAAGATTTCTTGGATATATGGGTCGCCTTTTTGTACAATTTTTTCAGGCAGTCCATGTGCCGAAAAAAGCAATATAACATCTTGGCATTCCATAGAATATGCCACCAAAGATTCTTGAATGCGCGCTACGATGGCGTCATTATAATATGTGTCATCATAATAGCGGTCGATTGTGCGAAATTTTGGATAATATGCGCATGCACTGCATGCTTTTTGCACGGATTCTAATGACGTGAGAGTTGTTGTTGTAGAATAATGGGGATATAGGCTAAAAAGTATGATTTCTTCAAGGTTTGCTGTTTTAAAACGAGAAATGACATCATGGATAAATGGCGGTGTGTAGCTCATTGCAAAGTCAAAATGGGTCTTAGAATCCTGCTTGCTAAGAGCCTCAATGAGACGTTTTGTATGTGCAATAATGGGTGATTTGCCACCAATGAGGGAATAATTGCGCGTTGATTCTTTCACACGTAAAGCAACGATACAACGTGCGATAATGGAGCGTATAATGGGATTAGAAATCGTTAGTATATTTTTATCGCAAAACATGTTGTATAGAAAGAGTGGAATCTCATCGAGATGATTGGGACCACCCATATTGAGAAGCAGCACGGCTTTAATAATCTACTCCTTTGAAAATCAGGGATTAACTAAAGTTTTTGGTATAATACGATTTCCAAAAACCAAATGGTATTTGATTTTTGTTAATGGAGAATTAATGCCCACAGCCGTCTTGTTAGAAACCTTAGGCTATCACCAAATTTTTGCTTTTTTGCTTTTTGTTCCCCCTGCCCTAGCGCTCCTTTTTTTATTCCAGATGCGTTCGTTTCCGCATCTTGTGCGGCGCATTCGCTTGCTCACGCCCGCATACAATTTCTTGCTTGCCTCTGCTGTCTTTACGGGAATTATCCTCGCATTCATGCAGCAAAATTATAGCGCACATGCGATGGCGATGACAGCTGCAAGCGCAATTATCATATACAATGAGATTCGGCGCTACAAGCGTCAACGCGTGATTACAAGCTATGAAATTCCCGAGCAGAATGTATTTATCAAATGGGCAAAAAAGAAATATGCCCTTGACATTGCCTTGTTGCTTGTGCTAGTATTGTTCACTTTTTATTTTTAAAGGAAACATAATGTTATCAATAGGCGATACCGCGCCGATTTTTTGTTTGCCTAGCTCTGATGGCATAGAGATTTGTTTGCAAAATTTGCGTAATTCTTTTGTGGTTATTTATTTTTATCCTAAAGATTCTACTCCGGGCTGCACAACAGAGGCATGCGATTTTAGCGCGAGTCTCGCGCATTTTGTCGAGAATGGCGCTTGTGTGTTGGGCATTAGCCCCGATTCGATACAATCTCATCAAAAATTTATCAATAAACACACACTTACAATCCCCTTGCTGTGTGATGGCGATCATTCTGTTGCGCTCCAATATGGCGCATGGGGTGAGAAAAAGATGTATGGCAAAGTCTATGAAGGCATATTGCGTAGCACATTTTTGATTGACCCACAGGGCAAAATTGCGTTTATGTGGCACAAAGTGAAAGTAAAAGACCATGCCAAAGCTGTGCTTGACAAACTTATGGAGATTCGGAGCAATTTGGCATAAAACTTGCTTTGCATAGAGAAATAGGAGGTTCCATGAGATGGATTGTATTGCTGCTCTTTTCGTTTTCGTTTGGCGTTGGACTTGAGAATCGATGTGTACAAAATATCGAAGACCTTTCGGCACAGCAAATCAAACTCTTGCGCAAAGTCTATAAATATGGTGAAAAGCTTGATTTGGGCTACACGCTTGCGGCAATTGCATGGAAGGAATCATGCGCGGGCGAATACCGCATGAATTTCCAAGACCCAAGCGCGGGGATTTTTCATGCACATATTCCGACTGTGCTCAAGAGGTATCCACACCTTGGCAATGACGGATTCACGCAGAATCGCATTGGTGAACGGCTTGTGCGCGATGATGAATTTGCTGCAAAAGAAGCGATTGAGCAGCTGCTATATTGGAGAAAAGTGCATAATGGCGATTGGGAAAAGATTATCAAGTCTTACAACAAGGGCTTTAGCTGGCAAAAAGACAAAGAAAAAGATAGGCTTGCTAATGCCTATTTGCGCGATGTTACAATACGTTATAAGCAGCTCAAGCAGCAGCTGCACTCGGTGCGGCCTAAGGCAAAAAGAACCGCACAACAACAAAAACAGCAGAGCACAACATCAAAAAGTGCGGCAATACGGAGTTTTCATGATGGCTTTGTTGATTCATCGACCCTGATGGTGCCATATAGTCATACATCGTTCCAACTCATGCCTGATTATTAAAATTGCGCTATAATTAGAAAAAGCCTAAGGAAAACAATGCCACAAATCAGTGTCCTTGTCGCGGATAGTAGCCCGATTACAAAAAAATTGATTTTGGGTGCTCTTAAAAAATTGAGTGTTCCACATATTCTTGAGTGTCCAGATGGTGATACCGTGCTCGAATATCTCGATGAAAAAATGGAATTTGATGTCCTATTCTTGAACTCGAATGTTACAGGAATGGATTATCATACGCTCATTACGAAGATGAAGGGACGTGGTGTTACAGATAAAATCACCATTTTTCTTGTTTCCAATCAGCTTAATGACGCTCAATATCGCTTGTTGCAAAACGATGGCGTGAAGTATTTTATCACAAAGCCATTCAATGCTATCAAGCTCGAATCGATTATCACGCCCATCATTCGCACACTGATTGACCCACAGCATCATCGTGGAATTTACGAGAATGAATACAAAGATGAGATTTTTGAGATTCTCCAAAAAGGCGTGAAATTTCAGGCGGTTGAGCAGCAGAATCTCCTTCTAGCCAAAAGCGCTGATAGAGTGCTGAAAATTCCTCTTGATGCTTTCTTGCGCATTGTGCGTCTCGAACGGATTGTCAAACAAGGGCAGGAATGAGAACACAAAAATCCAACGAATATGCGCATGCACAATTTAGCGAGATTCAATCATGCGCCATCTAAGCAACGGCGCAATAGTTTAGACAGCGATTAGTGCTTTGCGTGGCGGAAAAGACTAGCTGATACTAATCTCTTTGAAATCTGCAATTTTTAGGAATTCTTTATATATCCGCGCCAATAATGCTTTGCGGTTGTTGCGTAATGTCGAATCAGGTGCGTTCACAAGCACTTTGTCAAAATAGCGGTCCAAAATCTCACGAAGCGCTAAAAGTGCATGCAATTCTTCGGTCAAACTAGCATATTTGCGCGCCTTGAGTGCTTCAAAGGCATGGTAGAGCTCGAGTTCTTCGCTTGCATTGAGAATCTCTGTCTGAATCTCTGGCAGATTGTCAAGATTGAGATCTTGTGTAATATTTGCCACGCGTTTGAATATCGCACCAAGTGCGCCAAGCTCATCTTGCTTCGCTGCACCAAGCGCAACAAGCCGCTTGTCAATCGCGCACAAATCCCGCTCGCCGCTTGCAAGCACAGCTGTGATAAGCGAAGCATTCACATCATAGAATGCCCCCAGACGTTCCAAGATGAATTGCACAAGTTTAGCAGTGTCAAAGGCTGCATAATGCTGCGCGAATTGCTGCAATCGCTGCTGCACATCAAATTCTAAGCCAAAGGCAAGCACAATGCGTATGATTCCATTTGCGGCTCGCCGCAGCGAGAATGGATCTTTTGAGCCGCTTGGAATCTTGCCGATGCTAAAGAGTGCAAGGAGATTATCGAGTCGATAGGCGAGTGCAAAAATTGCGGCAAAAAGATTGCGTGGCAGAGAGTCGTCTTGACTTTTAGGCAAATATTGGTCGGCAATTGCGCCTACAATAAGCGCATCATAGCCTAAATGCGCCGCCATCGAGCCGCCGATGATTCCCTGCAATTCAGTGAATTCAAACACACTTTCGCTCACGAGGTCTGCTTTGGTTAGCTGTGCTGCTTGCTGCAAAAGATTCTGAACTGTCTTTTCATCTTTCCCTGTGAGATTTTGTAATTTTTGCATATAGAGTGTGCCAAGCGATAGGGCGATTGTGCTTTCGCGTTGCATTTTGTCTGCCATACTGCCAAGCCCTTCGACAAAGCGTACGTTTTGGAGAGATTGAGGCGCAAAGCCCTTGTGCAAATCGTTTTGATAGAAAAACAGCGCGTCTGAAAGCCGTGCGCGCAGGACGCGTTCATTGCCTTTGACAATCAGCGAATCATCGCCCCTAAAGGCATTGCTCACAACGATGAATCCATTGTAGAGATTCTCGCCTTTGAAGAGTGGAAAATAACGTTGATTCTCCTTCATTGATGTGATAATCATCTCTTTAGGGATTGTTAAAAAATGTGCATCAAAATGCCCAAGCAGTGCTGTTGGATATTCAGTAATTGCGACAATTTCGCTAAGCAATTCAGAATCAATCCCAACACAAATGTTATTGTTCGTCTCAATCGTTTGTATTTGTTGCAAGATTCTTTGTTTGCGCATTTCCGAATCCAAAATCACGCCGTTGCGCTCGAGCAGGCTTTCATATTCAGCTTGTGTCTCAAATCCAAGCGGCTCGAATCCAAGTGCACGATGCACGCAAGTTTTCTTTGCGCTTTTGATGGCGAATAGTTCCATGTCAATGAGTGTGTTATCAAGCATAACGCAAAGCGTGCGCACAGGGCGAATGAAGCTTTCAGAGAGGCTTCCCCAGCGCATTGTTTTGCCAAAATGCAGCCGCTGCACAAAGTCGCGCACCACGTCGGCAATGACCAAATGTGTTTCGCGTCCCTTGCTGTGTTTTTGATAGTACAACACCTCTTTCCCATCTTTGTGTGTTGTCCGAATCGCATCTTTGTTTGCGCCTGTACGTTTCAAAAATCCATCAAAGGCTTTGCTTGGTGTGCCATTGTGATAGGCAACACTCACAGGGGGACCGAAAAATTCTTCAATTCCGTCCTTTTGCTTTGCGTCTATCTGCCCGCGCACAACGAGCCGCCGTGGCGTGTAGTCAAAGCGGCATTGCCCGTCAATTTGTTGTGTGTTCAAGGCAGCATAGAATTTGTCTAAGATGTTTGGCAGTTCTTTCAAAAATGGAATGGCAGGCAATTCCTCTGTGCCAATTTCAATAAATAATGCAATACTCACAATCTACTCCAAAAGATTTTGCTAGGTTCTACGTTTGATTTTAATACGCTTGATGCGATTCCCGTCCATTTCGAGTACTTCAAAATCAGCGTTGAGGTCGCTGATTGTGTCTCCGACATTTGGAACTGTGCCAATGAGGCTAAAGACATATCCACCAATGCTCACTTCATCTTTGTGTGCATCAAATTCAAAGCCGATTTTTTCTTCGAGTGCAAAAATTTCATGTTTGCCATCGACTTCATAGCAGTTGGGCTCGATTTCTTGAAACTCATCGAGAACACGTGTGTCATGCTCGTCATGAATATCGCCAATGATTTCCTCGACAATATCTTCCATTGTAATCATTCCCGATGTCCCACCATATTCGTCAATCACAAGCGCAGTGTGGATTCTGTCTTTGTTCATTGTGGTGAGAATCTTTGCAATCGGTGCACTCTCTGGGACGATAATCACAGGGCGAATGATTTTTTCAAAATCAATTTGCTCGTTCTTGCATGCGAGTTTGAGCAAATCGCGGATATGAATGATACCCTGAATATTGTCTTTGCTATCTGTGTAGTATGGAAAACGTGTGTAGCCCGATTGCATGACAATGTCCATATTTTGTTCGAGCGAGGCTTGCGCATTGAGACACATCATGTCGTTGCGTGGCGTCATGATTTCTTTTGCAACAGTGTCTGAAAACTCAACGGCATTTTTCATAATCTCACCCTCGAGCATGTCGATGTGCCCGCCTTTGAGCGATTCGCCGACAATGATTTTGAGCTCCTCTTCACTATGTGCGAGTTCGCTTTCTTTGGCGGGCTCGATTCGCAAACAACGCAAAAAGAAAAGCGCAGTGAGGTCAAAAAGCCGAATGAGGGGATAGAAAAGCACCCAAAAAAGATGCAACGGGCGAGCGATGAGCAATACAACGCGTTCAGTTTTGGCAATCGCAAGCGATTTGGGGACAAGCTCGCCAAGCACGACATGTAAAAAGGTGATGATTGTAAATGTAACAACAATGCTGATTGTCTTGCCCAAAACAGCATTGCCGCCTGCAAGAAAGGTTAGAGGGGCAATCAACAAATGTTCCACGGCAGGTTCGGCGATCCACCCAAGCGCAAGCGAGGCTAGCGTGATTCCAAGTTGATTGGCACTAAGGTAGGTGTCGAGATGATCGGAGATTCTAAGCGCAAGCCGCGCAGTGTTATTGCCTCTTTTGACAAGCTCTTCGAGACGCGAGCGCCGCACTTTGACAATCGAAAATTCGGAGAGAACAAAAAAAGCATTCAAAGCAACCAACAGGAGAGCTAAAAATAGCATAAAGAGACTATGCAGGTCCAACAACAACTCCTCTAACAACAAAACAAGAAATATGTAAACGATTGTAGCATATTATTACTTAATGTTTTTTCAGATTAGTTGTGTTAGAATTTTGCTTGTAATGAGACAAAAGGGGCGAGACGTTGATGTCTAAAAAGGCAATCATAACGGGGATTACTGGGCAAGATGGTGCATACCTTGCGGCGTTGTTGTTGGCAAAAGGCTATGCAGTTTATGGGATTTATCGACGTGTGAGTACCCCAAACTTTTGGCGTTTGCGAGCGCTTGGAATCGAGGAGCATGCCGCGCTGACGCTCATTGAGACCGACATCACCGACAGTAGCGCTGTCTTTGCACTGATTGAAAGTGTTGAGCCTGATGAAATCTATAACCTTGCAGCACAATCTTTTGTCCCAAGCTCGTTCACCCAGCCGCTTGCTACAATGCATACCAATGCACTTGGAACGCTCCATCTGCTCGAAGCTATCCGAATCTGCAACCCCAAGATTCGATTCTATCAAGCTTCAACCTCCGAGATGTTTGGCAATACAGGCTCACCCATACAAAATGAACAATCCTCCTTTTGCCCATGCAGTCCTTATGCCACTTCAAAACTCTATGCGCATTGGCTTACAATCAACTATGCGCAAAGCTATCATCTTTTTGCATGTAGCGGAATCTTATTCAATCATGAATCTCCTTTGCGCGGCATCGAATTTGTAACACGCAAAATCACCGATTCTGTCGCCAAGATTTCGCTAGGCAAGCTAGAATGTTTAGAGCTTGGTAATCTCTATGCGAAACGTGATTGGGGCTTTGCTAAAGAATATGTCGAGGGAATGTGGCAAATGTTGCAATATGATACGCCAGAAACTTTTGTTTTAGCGACAGGCAAGAGCTATAGTATCAAAGAATTTGTTGAGTATTGTTTCACGCTTGCAAAGATGCCAATCACATGGGAAAATAGCGGAGCTGATGAGATTGGGCGCGATGAGCGCGGCATTGTGCGCGTGCGTATCAACCCAAAATATTACCGCCCAAGTGAAGTGGATTGTCTCATTGGCGATGCGAGCAAAGCCCATAAACTGCTTGGTTGGAAGCCTAGCTGTGATTTACAACAGCTATGCAAGTTCATGCTCGAAGCAGACATGCAACACAATCTGCACACACAAGGATAATGAGAATCCTACATTTGGGGAAGTTCTACCCCCCAACACATGGTGGCGTGGAGCGCGTGATTGCCGAGCTTGTCGAGGGCTGCAATGCTGTGGGATTGCAAACCGATGTTCTTTGTGCAAATGAGATATTGCGTTCGCAAACAAGCTCCCACAAAAACGGCGAGATTCTCTATACAATCACACGCGCGGCAAGTTTTGGCAAGCTTGCACGAACAGCGATTGCGCCGATGATGATTGCACAATTGCATTCGCTCGCTCCACAATATGACATCATTCATGTGCATCATCCAGACCCTATGGCAGCACTTGCTCTATTTTTGGTGCGTCCAAAAGCAAAAATCGTCTTGCAATGGCATGCCGACATCGTGCGGCAGAAACGTCTTTTGCGATTCTATGCGCCACTTTTACAATGGCTCATTCGACGTGCTGATGTGGTTGTTGGCGCAACGCATGCGCATATCAAAGATTCAGATTATGCCCCACAATTTGCACAGAAAAGTAGAGTGATTCCCTATTCCATTACGCCACTTGTGCCACAAGAAAATTGCATACAGCTTGATAAAAGATTTTTTAATATTTTTGCGCTCGGACGCTTGGTTTCTTATAAGGGTTTTGAATATTTGATTAATGCAGCAAACATGCTCGATGAAAATTTTCGCATTTTCATTGGGGGTAATGGCGGATTATACCAGAAGCTAGCAGGACAAATCAAGCACCACAATCTTCAGAATCGCGTATTTTTGTTGGGTGCGTTGAGCACGCAAGAAATCTGCAATTATTTTGAGCAATGCGATGTATTTGTGCTGCCGTCAATCGAGCGCACAGAGATGTTTGGAATCGTGCAGCTCGAGGCAATGGGCTTTGGCAAACCCGTTGTTGCAACGCAGATTCAACGTTCAGGTGTGCATTTTGTCAATATACATTTGCAAAGTGGGCTTATCGTCCCTATGTGTGACTCACAAGCACTTGCCAATGCCTTATGCACTCTCAAAAATGACAAGGCGCTTTATGCGCAGCTTGCACAAGGCGCACAGGAACGAAGCCAAGCATTCCTCCCCAAGCAAATAATCCCACAATGGCGCGCACTCTATCATGGGCTTTGTGAGTGCTAGGTCGATTCTAGGCTAGAAAAAAGCTATTGTTTCAAGCCCAAGAGCGTGTTGATGATTTCATCAAGTGTCGAAACAACCTTCGCATTTGCCGTATAGCCTGCTTGGAATTGAATCAAATTAGTGAGTTCCTCATCAAGGCTCACACCCGAAATGGCGTCATGTTCCTCTTTTACAGACACCAAAACAGCACTTTTGAGCTCATTGTTTGCCTTTGCATCTGCCGTGTCGTTTGCGACTTGTCCAGCGAGGTTTTTGTAATATTCAAAGAGCTTGAACACATGGTCTGTGCCGTCATATTCGCGGAATGTAACATTATCGTATTGCAGCTGAATCATTGCATTGGCAACATCATGGTTGCCTGTTACATTCGCTTTGTATGCCTTGATTGTTGTTGGGTCTTTGCTATAGTTGAGCGCAAGGTCGATGTCTCGCGCATCGCGCCCAGAGAAGAATCTGTTGAGTCCAAGCGCACCAGCAATATTGCTGCCTTTGTCTTCAATCCCAATGGTGATTTCTTTAATATTCAAAGCAGCCTTGGGGTTGATTTGGAATGTGCGCGATTTGTTGTTATACACAGCTTCAAAATAATCATCAAAGTCATTATTTGCGTTGGCATCGTTGTTGTCGTCAGAGTTTGTGTTGAGCTGCGTCAAAATGTCATTCATTGTGGTTTTGCCATCAATGGTAACTGTCTTGCGCGCAATCTCATCGCCTGTGCTATTATAAAGCACAACATCAAAGCTGCCTTCACGGAAAGGATACCCGGAACTCACAACAGCCTCGTTAGCATCAAGATTCTCCATAAAGTCGCCGCGAATATTGGGCGCTGCACTTTGGGCATAGATGTTGTTGGTGGATTCGATGAGCCCAGCAGCAAAGGTGTCAAGCATATTGATATAGCGCTGAATATCTCCAAGTGACGCAGTTGCGCTTTTGCTCACATCAGCCACACCTGTGGCGAGCAATGCGCCAAGTTTGCCTTCACGTAAATCGGAGGTGAGGTCTTTGTGTTTCCAATCTTGCTTGGTGTAGAGGAAATTGTAGAATCCTTCGGGATTCTTCGAGTTATCGACAGCAAGCGGGTGAAAGGTTACACCATCGACAAGAGTGTAGCCATGCGCAATTTTATAGCTATAATCCTCTGTAAAGTCGACAGAATCTGTAAACATGCCATCGACTTTGAGTGCTTCTTTGAATGCTTGTCCGCCGATAAGCTTGGAGAGTTGGAACTCTTTTCGGTCGCGCTCATCGCGCAAATCATTTGCTGGAGCAAGCCTATCTTCACGTTCATACATCGTGATTTGTCTGTTGATATTGGCAATCTCCTGCCCCAAATCATTGACTTTTTTGATGATGTCCGCTGCTTCTTCGTTGATGTCGAGCTGGAGCTGATAGAGGCGATTGCGTGTTTCGCGAATCGTTGTGGCAAGCGTTTGCGTTTTTTCTGCTAGCACGATTCTTTGCGCAGGGTCGCTGGATTTTTCCGAGAAGTCTTTCCATGCGTTGAAATATTCTTGCAAATCATTGTAAATACCCTTTTGCTGCACATCGGGGAGATAGGCTGAAACTTCACGCAAGACATCATATTTGGTCTGGCTATACTCTTTTTCGCCCGCAGCTGTTACATAGCGGCTAAAGACGTATTCATCATGCAAGCGCTTGATTGTATCGACATTGACGCCAATTCCATACGTGCCAAAATGTCCAATATTGTTGAGCGATGTGTTGCTAGTTTGCACAACTTGTCGGCTATACAGCTCTGTGCTTGCATTAGCAATATTGTGCCCTGTGGTGTCGACCATTGTCTGATGAGCGTTCAATCCTGTATAGGCAGTGTTGAGAGAAGTAAAAATACTTGGCATATTCTACTCCTTAAGCATCAACAGAGATGAAGCTAACATCTTTGGAAATATGCCTACCGCGATAATCGCTTTCAGATGGAATGAGATTGTCAAGCATCGAATGATAAAATTCACCCACCGCAGCAGACAAGCGTGCAAATCGGAGATTTTCTTCTTTGAGCTCAAAGAGATGTGTGTTCAATGTGTCAAACAGCGCAACGGCTTCAGGACCAATGAGTTCGCGCACCTCGACTCCGGGGCGCTGCTCCACGAGCCCTTGAATGATTTCTTTTGCAAGCTCTTTTTTGTGGAAAAAAGCATCAATCAAATACTCTTTGGGCTTCATGCGCGCAAAAACCGCTTCATGTTTTGCTTGTTTGATGTCCTCGATATCTTCTTTGGTGATGGCAATGAGTGCTTGCACATCGGCAATGGAATCTTGAATATGGGTTTGTAGCATCTGTCGCTCCTTAAAGTTTAGCTACTACTTCCCAAGCAAATTCCGTGCCATTTTTGCTGCACTGCCTCCTATATCGATTTTATATTCGCCTTTTGCTAAGGCTTCTTTGATTTCAGCAACGCGCGAAGTCTCGATTTTATCGTCTTTGTTTGCACGTTTTGCTGTTTGTTCATTGCCTTGCGTATTGCTCACAGCCTGACTTGCGGCTTGGAAAAACGCATTGTCATGTCGGATAGAGCCAATCATAATGCCTCCTTTCATAAACGATTCATAGACTATATCGACACAATATTATTTTTTGTTAGGGTCAAATGCGTCATTAATCCCCTGCAAGACTTTATCAACACTCGTGTTCGGTCGTACTTGTTCTGACTCTGGTGGGATATAGAGACTCACATTGGGTCCTCCGACTTTCATTGTATACATTGCCACAAATATCATTGTATAGGCAAACACAACAAAGCCAAGTGTTGGGACAATCCACGAAGCAAGATCAAATCCTCTATGTGCTTTAACCTCCATAGGCTGACTGGAAGAAGCCGTTGTTGCTGCGGGCTTGAGTTTGGATTTTTTGCGAAATGCCATATTTCCTCGATTCGGCTGTTTTCTTGATGATAGCCATTTTTGTTCCGCATTATAGCATAAGCTGTGAGCTAGTGTATAATATCGCAAAGGAAAGAAATGCCACAACTGACCACGATTCCTACACATGTGATGTTTGGAGGTTCATTTGACCCGCCACATGTGGGACATAGCGCGATGGCAGAGCGGCTGTGTGCATGTGGAGCGCAGCGGCTTTTTGTTGTGCCTACGTTTTTGAGCCCTTTCAAGACGCAAAGTCTCTTTTGCGCCGAGTTGAGGTTGCGTTGGGCGAAAATCGTGTTCGCCAATCCTAAGATTGTTGTGAGCGACTTTGAGATAGCGCGTGGTGCGTCCACGCCGAGCCTGCATACTCTCGACTATCTACATCATGCAATTGCCAACACACAAAAATTCGGAATCGTCATTGGCGCTGACCAGCTCGCTCGGTTGCATGAGTGGTTTGGATTTGAGATTCTGCGCCAAAAGGCTGTGTTTGTCGTTTTTGCGCGTCCCAATTTCCCATGTGATGCTGCGATTTTGCAGACAATCGATTTTTGCTGGGTTGACTTTTTTTGTCCTTACAGCTCGACACAGATTCGACAAGGGTTGCTTGAAGGCAGGCGCGAGATTCTACGTGGGCTTGATTCTCGCATTGCTCATGAGGTTTGGCAAGAAGTTTTGGGGCGAAGGGACAAAAATAAGTTTTGAATCGATTTTAATGTATAATAAGAAAATCATGGCAAAAGGGGGAGACATGAGAAAATTCGGGTTTTTATTGTTAAGCGCGGCAATCTATGCGCAACCTGTCGAACATATTCCAATCCCCGGCGAAGCAAGTCAAAATGCGCCACAACAACAATCCCCAGCGCCTGCTCGCAAACGTTCCAATCTCCCGATTTTGCTTGAATCGTCTGATTCGAATATGCCAAGCTATATGATGCCAGCACCAGCACATGAATTGCTAAAGCCTAGCCAAATCAATCGCTCAAATATTGGGCTTGATGATGTTGCGCCGCAAAATGTCGTGCCTCTAGAGCTTTTTCCTGTACAAGCGTCAAGTTCCAATCCAAACAAAATCCATTTCTATGTTATAAGCGATGTTTCGCCGTGCATGAATTGTCGCAATCTTTCTGCGCGCAAACTTCGGCTTTTTTTGGGTCGACTTACCCTTACATTTCAGCCTATAAGCTTGTCTTTTGAACCTATCAAGGGCAATCTCACGCCAAATGATGTAGCAGATGATGCCTACCAATTGAGCTTTGAATACTACGATAGCTTACAACAGCTCAATGCCTTTTTTGAACAACAAATTGCACATGTGAAGGCGAATTTGCGGCAGATAACAATTGCAAATGATGAAACACTGCCCATCATTTTGCGCAAGCTCGAACCGCAATTCATTTTTGCATGCGAAGAAAATGGCAAGAAATATTGGGAAAATCGTTGGGTGATTGACCGCGAGATTTTGTTTATGTCAGCAATCAGTGCGCAAAAGGGCGGCAATATCTCTCATCTTAGTGCGCTCATTGGTGCTTGTTCGCTCACGCCTCGTACAGGCGAGCTTGAATCAGAGGCTTGTGTAAAGTGGCGCAAGTCGATTAACGGGTATCCTCCGCTTTTAGGCTGTTCGGTTCTGGGGAATCCGATAAATTTTCAGGGCGAAATTCTAGAGCATTAAGCACTCTCGCGCTTTCTTCCTCGATATTTTTCACGCTATCAAGTGTTGCTTGCAAGTTTTCTTGCGAATCGCTATTTTGAAGATATTGCAACGCAACATTAGCAGATTCCGAGAGTTTTGCTGCAAATTGCTCCTCTTTTTCTTTGTCAAGTGTGTGCTCCAAAAAGCGTATGGTGTCTGGGTCGGTAAATAGAGGCGAGATAGGTTCTTTTGGAATCTGATATTGTTTGCATGTGTGCAGGCTTAGGTAAAGAGTTGATTTGAACAAAATATGATCCATTTTGACAACAGAAAGAACAATCGCGTTGGACAAATTGCTAAAGAGTGAGGACAGCCGCTGGCTTTGGGATTCCATATCGCCAAATACGGTGTTAAAGTTTGCGATTTTGTTGTGCGAACCTTGTGCAATCTCGACAATCTCTTCGCTCTCCTCTTGAATGCTCGTGATTCCTTGCTGAATCACCTGAATCACAGCCGAAATCTCTTGTGTTGCTTTTTGTGTGTGGTCGGCAAGATTGCGCACCTCGCCTGCAACAACGGCAAAACCCTTGCCATATTCGCCCGCTCGCGCTGCCTCAATCGCGGCATTGAGTGCTAAAAGGCTTGTTTTTTCAGCGATACTGCGAATGAGTGCGATGATGTTATTCGCGCTTTGTGATTCGTCAGCAAGCTGGCGAATTGCGTTGTTGTAGTTATGAATCAGCTCCATCAGTTCCTCAAATGAATGGGCGATATTGTTGACATCGCGCATGCTTTTTTCAGAGAGGTCTTTGATGTAGCGCACAGAATTATCGACATCATGCATGCGCTTGATATTCTGGTTGAGGTCAGTGGTGATTTTGGAAAGATTATTGTTTTGAGATTCGAGGCTTAGGTCTGTCAAATCATGCGAAAACTTGCTTTGCAGGCTTTCTTTATGATGCTTTTCAATCGATTGCAATACAAGATTGAGCGAATGGATATTTTTCTGAAATGTTCCACGCAGTCCGTCAGCGATTGCTTTGCGATAGTATGCATGTTTCTCTGTGCTCACAATCGCTGTGTCAATCTCGCGCAAAAATGCCTCGAGATGGTCGAGGAGCATATTGAGATTCCGCGCAATGTCTGTAACGATAAAATCGCCATTGACAAGGACAGCGCGCGGTTCAAGATTGCCATCACGTGCATATTCGAGCACAGCAAGGAGCTGTTTGAGGCTTTTGTAGGTTTGGTGTTGTAGCCATAGCATTGCGCCCAAAACAATAAGCGCAGCGATAGCGACAAACATGGCAGCCATATAGATTTCCAAAAATCCCAATACAACAGCAGCCAACACCAAAACAAATGCAAGATATGAGGCGATTTGCATCATGGTTGTCCTTTGTATTGGAGTTCGTAAATCACTTGATTGTAGGATTTTTTGAGGCTTTTTAAGACATTGTTGAGATATGCTTCGCTGCCTTCCATTCCTTCTGTTTCCTCGATTTTTAACATTTCCTTATAGAGTCCATCGGCAGTCTGTATGCCTATGGCAGTGGGTTGCCTGCGTACAGAATAATAGCCGATGATTTTATTGTTGGCATCATATGATGGTGTGATGTTTGCAAACACCCAATAGAAGCTTCCTGATTTCGAGAGATTCTTGACATAGGCAAAAATCTCTCTGCCATTTTGAACATAGTCCCATAATAGCTTAAACACTGTGCGTGGCATATCAGGGTGGCGAATGATGCTGTGTGGCTGCATGAATAACTCTTTTTCGGTATAGCCGCTATAATGGATAAAATCGTCATTACAATAGGTGATATAACCATGCAAATCAGTTTTGGAGGTAATCAATGTTTGTGCAGCAATGCGTACTTCGTTATTGGTATGGAATCTCTTTTTTCTTCGTCTCACCATCTCTCCCTTTTAGTTTAGGCGCAAAATTGTAATCTTTGCCGCTGCACGCAATTTTTCAAAATGTTCTGCAAGCACTCTCCCTTCTTTTTCGCGCATAATTTTGCCAAAAATCAATTGCTTGGATTCTTCAAAGGGCATCACAACGCCACCGCTTTTTGCGAGCACCCAAAATGCAACAAATTCTCCACCAATATTGAAAATGGGTGTGAATTTCCCCACGGGCACTTCCATAAGCAGCGCTGTGAGCTGCGGATTGAGCCTTGCTGTTTCGATTTCTTCTGGTGCGCTCAAAACGCCTCTTGGAGTTGGTGGGACGCTACCTAGCGGATATTTTTGCGACACAAGGTGCTCCAAAAGCTCGCGCGAGCTTGCGCCATAGCGAATAATTTTAATGTGTGTTGGAATCATAAAATCACTACGATGCTGTTCGTAGTATTGTTGCAATTCGTTTTCATCGGCAAGCTCGAGGTTTTGTGAGACAATCATCGCATAGAGTTTTTTTTGCAAGACGCGCTTTTTGACATCGTTGCGGTAATATTCCATATCGATACCTTGTGCTTGCAGGTTTTCACGCATCGATTCGACACTCTGGCGATTGCGCGCGGCGATTTCGTGCAGCATCTCATCGATTTCGAGTTCGCTTGCGCTAAGGTGATAACGTGCGATTTCTTCGTCTTGGATTTTTTGAGTGATGAGCAGCTCGACTGCCTCTTCTTTGTCGATTTTTGCCATTTGTGCGGTTTTGTAGAGTTCATAGAGTGTTACGGGTTCGTCATTGACATAGAAAGCAATCCCATTGACGATATTGAGCGCATAACCAATAGAACATAAGACAAATATAAAAACCCAGCGCATAAACAACCTTCAAAAGGGAATTAATAACGCATTATAGCCTATTTCTGCCGCTTTTTATTGCATGCTAGTGCTAGTTTTTGTATGCCCAATAGAGAAATCCCCCTATACCGATGAGCACAACTAATGTTAAAAAAACCACCAAGATAATATCAAGCATTCTCTTTCTCCTGTTTGCAAATTGTTTGGGCAAGTTTTAGAATTCCCATATCAGTTGTGGGGTCGAAGAATACAAGCCCCATGCCACTCTGTCGCTCGCCACCAAGAATATCTCCGCTTTTGCGCAGGCTCAAATCGAGCTCGGCAATTTCAAAGCCATTGTTTGTCGCAGCAAAGGATTCGAGGCGACTTATATTGTCGCTATGGGTAAAAAGATAGCAGTAGCCATCTCTCCCTGTACGGCTCACACGTCCACGCAGCTGGTGCAGTGTAGCAAGCCCAAAATGTTCTGCTCCTGAAATCACGATTGTGCATAAACGAGGCAACGAGATTCCAACCTCGATGACCGTTGTGGAAAGTAGGATTTTGCCATTTTCACGAAAATCGAGCAAAACCTTGTCTTTGTCTTTATCTTTGCTATGTGTTAAATGCACGATTCCAAATTCTTTTTTCCAAAATTCTTGCGCCTCTGCGAGCGAACGATAGGGTATCGTGTTGCTCTCTTCGCGTAAGGGATAGATGATTGCCGCCTGTCGACCCTGCTCGATTTCTTGGTGTAGATGAGACAAGAGTTTGTGGAATCCATCTTTTCGGACAATCTTTGTCGTAACATTGCGCACAAAGGGTTGCTGTTTGATGAGACTAAGCCGCACAAAATTGGATTCTATCATTGCAAGAGTGCGCGGAATCGGGGTTGCAGAAAATTGTATCATGTGCGGACGAATGGGCATTTTGGCGAGAAGATTGCGATGGCGCACGCCAAAACGATGTTGTTCGTCAATCATCACAAGCACAGGCTCTCGCGGGAGTTTGCGCGAAAGCAATGCATGTGTGCCAATGAGCAGATTTGCGCTCTGGAAATTGGGCGGATTCTTGCCTGCAAGAACGAGCGCAATGTCGAGATTTGGCAGAAATTTTTGTGCCTCTTCATAGAGTTGGTGTGCGAGCAAGACGCTTGGAGCGAGCAAAACGCAAAGGTTTGGAAAAACCATAAACGCACATGCGAACATCACGACACTTTTGCCACAGCCCACATCGCCCATCACGACTCGACGTGTCGCCTTCTCGCTGTGTAGGTCGTTTTCGATGTCCAAAATGGCTTTGTGTTGGTCGTTTGTGAGCACAAAGGGTAAGGAATCGATGAATCTTTGGGGTGAGCGCAATGGGATTTTGGGGGCAGGAAACTCGGGCACAATAGGACGCTTGCGCAAATAATTGCTGATTTCAATCAATTTGAGCGCCTCGAGTGTTTGCGTGTCAAATCCACCATTTTTGCAAAAAGCCTGCACAAACTCTTGCGTGGGGTGAAAGACGGCTTCGATGGCGCGCGCATAATGCGCAGGAATGCCTTCATGGGCTAGCGCATCTTTGGTGATGTGTTCTTGCAAAAAGGCAAGCGCCTTGTGTTGCGCGATTCCTTTGGGCAAAGCGATACGTGGCACGATTCGTTCGTTTTTTTGTAGAATTTTTGGCTGCATTAACACAAGCCCGTCTTTGTGGTCGGTTTTTGCGCTCACAATATGGGAGTTGCCCGCGCGAAAAACCATCATGTGATAGTGCTTTGGGTGAAAAATAAGCATCTTTGCATAGCGATTCCAATCGGGCAAGAAGACGTCAATGTGCGCAAACTTCGCATGCGCAACATAACGTAGAATCTCCACTTTTGCAACAAGCGGCGATTGCATCAAGTCGTTGCTTAGAAATTGGTTGTCATAGCCTTTTGGCACGAGCAGCGCGAGCTCAAGCAGATTTTCGCAACCCAACCTTTTCCACATCACTTTTCCTTGCTAAATCTGATTTTCGGGCAGAATCTTTGCGCAGAGATTCAAGATTTTGAGAAAAATGCTCGTATCAGGAGCATGCCGATATGTTCTAAAAACACCAAATCTATCATATCCTTGCCAGATAGTCTGTTGATTTTCAAGCGAGACTTTCCAAGATGCTTCCATATCTTCAGTGATGCTTTTACAAACGTTTTTTGCAAAACATTCATTATCAAAAATGGCAACAATCTCGGTATTGAGACAATTAGAACGTTGGTCGAGATTGAAGCTGCCAATCCATGTGATTTTTTCATCAAACACCAAAACCTTGCTATGCAAAGATGAGCCCGATTTTATCTTTCCACGAATGCCAGATTTTTTCTTTTTGCCACAATAAGGATATTCATAAATCGCAACACCATTTTCCAAGAGTTGTTTGCGATATTTTTCCCATTTTGCATAAACAGCAATCGAATCAACAGAGGAAAGTGAGTTTGTGAGAACGCGAATTTGCACGCCTCGTTCCAAAAGTTTTTTATTCATTTGCAGCCCATTTTCGCCCGGAACGAAATATGCAGCAGCGATGTCGAGTTTGTGTTTGGTGTGCTGTGTAATACTGACAAGAGCGCGCGTAATAGGGCTATCAGCCATTCCTTTTTCAATCTTTTGTGGCACATCGGCAATGAGTTTTGCATGACCCCAAAAAATTTTGAATGTTCCATTTTGATAGGATTCGAGGAATTTTTCCATAATCTGATGATATTTTTCCCAACCTTTTGGATATTTTTCCATTTTATGTTGGATTGTTTTTCTTAGGTTTTTGAGATAGTGTTCTAACGAAGCTTTTGAGGGAATCAGTGTTGCGGGGACAGAACGATGATATTGCCAATATAATGTAAAACTCTCTGTGGCTTTTTGGGCGAGCGCACCAACAAAAACCACATCAGTATCGACAAAATTCACATTCTTATCGCTATCAAAATAATTATCAGCAATATTGCGCCCTCCAACGATACAGGCAAAATTATCAACCACAAAAAGTTTATTGTGCATTCTGTGTGTGATTCTCCAAAAGTCGAGTGCCATTTCTAAGAGGCGCAACAAACGATTACGGCTGCGGTAGGGATTGAAAATCTTGACTTCGATATTAGGGTGCGAATGCAACGCGATAATATCCGAAAAATCCGAATCAAGCCCATTATCATCGATAAGAATTTTCACGCAAACACCGCGGTTTGCCGCGCGCCAAAGCTCAAACATCAGCAGCCGCGATTCAGAATCGTTTTGATAGATATAGGTTTGGAGGAGAATGCTTTTTTGGGCAATACGCGCAAGTGCCGTTCTATGCAGGAGCGCTTCGGTGGCATTGCTCACAAAGAGTGCGCCGACTTTGTCTGCATTTTGCTCCATTTGAGTAAAAATCTGCGCAACCTGTGTGGAGAGTGGGTCAAAATTATTTGGAATCTCGGGATCTTGGAATGCAATTTTTGTCTCATGAATGCTCGTAACCAACGAGTATTTTTTGATGATAAAACAAAAAAATACAAAGAAAATCCCAAGCCAAAATAAATCCATATCTTTCCTTTTTGTGATAATAGCACAAAAATTCAAAGATTGGATTCAGTCAGATAGAAGCCGCAAGCTGCTAAAATCAGCCATTTTACGCAAGGATACGCAAGGAGAATCAATGAAAATCAGTGCACGCAATCAACTCAAAGGCAGGGTTGTCAAAATCGAAAAAGGCGCAGTCAATGCGATTGTCAAACTCGATATTGGTGGTGGAAATATCATCTCTGCAACCATATCTCTTGAATCAGTCAAGGAGCTTGGAATCAAAGAAGGCAAAAAGGCTGTGGCGATTATCAAGGCGACTTCCGTGATGATTGGTGCTTAGTGAGCGGGCGATGCAATATATCAGCGATACGCTAGAGGGGCGCACAATCCTCATCACAGGCGGTGCAGGGTTTATCGGCAGCAATCTTGCGCATTATTTGCAGCGACATCACAATGCGCGCGTGATTGTTTTTGATAAATTTCGCGAGGGCGACCATAGCCTAAGTCTTGGGCATTTTCGGAATCTCAACGGATTTCGCGGCGAGGTGATTGCTGGCGACATCACCAACAAAAGAGACCTCGAGCTTTTGCGGAGCTTGCCCTTTGATTCTATATTCCATGAGGCGGCAGTGTCAGACACAACATGCATGAATCAAGAGCTGATGGTGCGCACAAATGTCAATGCGTTCTTAGAGCTTTTGCGCATTGCAAATGAGAAACAAGCACATGTTGTCTATGCATCAAGTGCTGGTGTGTATGGCAACACTCCTGCGCCAAATTGTGTGGGCGAGGGCGAGATTCCCGAAAATATCTATGGATTCTCCAAGCTCTCGATGGACAGAATCGCGATGCAATTTGCGGCACAAAACCCACAAATGAAAATTGTTGGATTGCGCTATTTCAATGTCTATGGCGACCGCGAGGTACACAAAGGCAAGACAGCTTCGATGATTTTGCAAATGACCATTCAGGCGTTTTTGCACCACAAAGTGCGGCTGTTTACTGATGGCAACCAAAGGCGCGATTTTGTCTATATCGAAGACGTGATTCAGGCAAATATCAAGGCATTGCTCGCAAAACGTAGCGGCGTGTATAATGTCGGTTCGGGCATTGCGCGCAGTTATAATGAGATTGCAAAAGCACTCAAGGAGATTTTGAAACTGCATTTCAAGATTAAATATATCGACAATCCCTATGTCTTTTTCCAAGAGCATACTTGCGCTGATATTGCCAGCACCAAAATTGACCTCGACTATGTCCCGCATTTTAGCCTTGAAGACGGCATTCTTGCCTACAAAGATTCGCTCTTGCGCACAGCAAAAAGCCTCGCATGATGGAAACTGCCTTTTTTGATTTGCTCGAAGCGCATGCGCTATGCGTGCTTGTCGTGGGCGATGTGATGATTGATCATTATGTTTGGGGTGAATGCGAGAGAATCTCGCCTGAAGCACCTGTGGCAGTCGTTGATGTCAAAAGCGAGAGTCGGCGGCTTGGCGGGGCGTGTAATGTCATGCACAATCTGCTTGCGCTTGGTGCGTCTGTGATTCCATGCGGTGTCGTGGGCGATGATTTGGTGGGCGCAGAGATTTGTAGCAAATTTCGCGAAATGGGAATCGACACAACGGGGCTTATCTCGCAAAACAATCGTCTAAGCACGCAAAAAACGCGCATTATCGCTAGCAATCAGCAGGTTGTGCGCGTGGATTGGGAACAAAGGCATGACATTAGCGCGCAAAGTGAGGAGCAGATTCTTGCGTTTGTGCGCGATGTTATTGCGCGTGTTGATTGTGTTGTGCTCTCGGACTATGCCAAGGGTGTGCTCACGTCCTCGCTCACACCACAGATTATTGCATTGGCAAATGCGGCAGGCAAGCGCGTTTTGGTTGACCCCAAAGGCAGCGATTATCGCAAATATCGCGGTGCAACTCTGCTCACACCCAACAAAAAAGAAGCGCAGAGCGCAACGGGAATCGCGATTGCACGTGGCGATGATGAGTGCTTGCAGCAGGCATTGCTCGCCTTGCATGAGCAATGCGCGCTGACCTATCCGCTCATCACCCTAAGCGAAGAAGGAATCGGGATTTTGCATAATGGCGAGCTCTTGCGTGTCCCGACTATCGCACGTGAGGTCTATGATGTTACGGGCGCGGGCGATACCGTGATTGCTGCGCTCGCCTTTGTGCTCTGTTGTGGCGAATCGATTGTCAAGGCGGTGCAATTTGCCAATGCCGCCGCCGCTGTTGTTGTGGGCAAGATTGGGAGCGCAACAGCGACTTTAGCCGAGATTCGCCGCTATGCGCATGTGAATCGGGCGCACAGCAAGCGCGTGTTTGCCGAGAATCTCGCCACACTTGTGGCAAAGCTTCGCAGCGAGGGCAAAACAATCGTTTGGACGAATGGCTGCTTTGATATTCTGCATTACGGGCATGTTGCCTATCTGCAAGAGGCACGCAATTATGGTGATGTGCTGATTGTGGGCGTGAATAGCGATGATTCTGTACGTGCGCTCAAAGGCAAAAGCCGCCCCATCAACATGCTCGAAGATCGAATCGGCGTCCTCTGTGCGCTAAGTGCTGTTGATTTTGTCGTCAGCTTCGAGGAGCAAACTCCGCTTGTGCTCATCGAGACTATCAAACCCGATGTTCTAGTCAAGGGCAGCGATTATGAAGGCAAGGAGATTGTGGGCGCAGAGTTTGCGGGCGAAGTGCGGCTTGCAAAATTGCTTAGCGGTAGAAGCAGCAGCGCTGTGATTGCCAAAATCCAAGCGGCACAATCCTAGATTTTCCTTAGTATTTTTTCTTGTTTGCATCTTCGAGGATTTGGTTTGCAATCAAGCTGATTTCCCGCGTAATCTCGTTTGTATTGTTTGCAATCTGGACATTTTCTTGAGCGATTTCTTGGATATGTGCAATCGAATCATTGACTTGCGTGAGATTTTGGGATTGCGTTTTAATGCTATCGCTCATGTCTGTAACGCCCTGTACGAGGATATTCATATTTGCCTCGATTTCATTGAGGCTTTTGCCTGTACGTTCTGCAAGCTTGCGCACCTCGTCAGCCACAACGGCAAAGCCGCGTCCATGTTCGCCTGCACGTGCTGCCTCAATCGCGGCATTGAGCGCGAGCAAGTTTGTTTGGTCAGCGATGTCATGAATGATTGTTACAATCCCGCGAATATCGTCAGTTTGTTTGCTCACATCAATTGTTTTTTCGTTAATCATCTGCATCGAATCGTTGATTTCATCGAGCGAATATGCCGATTGTGTGAGCGAAGCAGTCTGCTGTTCGCTTGAATACGTGAGCTTTTGCATGGCTTCATTGAGCTTATCATTTTTGTTTGCAAGTTCGTTTGCAAATTCATTTGAAGAGTGCAACATTTTCTTGATTTCCTCACCCAAGATGTTGGCGATGAGTTCTATTCTACCTTGCGCATTTTCGACTTGTGTCGTGAAATCGAGATTGCGATAGCTTTCAAACACGCGTTTGATTTCATTGATATTTGTTCCAATGTTGGTTTGTAGCACATGAATCATTTGATTGAGCATATTGCGCAGTTCTAATAATTGTGGATTCATGGGCTCTGTGTGGATAGACATATCCAAATTGCCTTCTTCGATTGCTTTGACAACGCCAACGGTCTCTTTGACGGTTTCATTGTCTTTGCGTAGAGATTCTTGAATCTTGGTGATATTAACATTCATAGCTTGTGCAATCTTGCCTAGTTCATCGTTTGCGTGGATTTTCAGTGGCGTAACCTGCTCTTTTTCATGGTTAATATAGGCAAAAAAGTCCATAAGGGTATTGAACAGTACATTCAAACGCTTGATGATTGTGTTTTTGGTGTATAAGAAAACGATAAGAATCACAGCTACGATAAAGATAATTGTCATGATAATGGAGATGATTTGCAAATTTAAAAGTGGCGCAAGGACAGAATAGAACGGAACGGTGCTCACCATTGCCCATGTCATCAGCGGTGTGCCGTTGTCGTTGCCGATTGCAAAAGGTTTGATAGCCGCATAGCTTTCAAAGTTCATTTCGCTATTTTTGTATTTTGCCACGCTTTCTTGTCGTGATTTGCTTGCTTGTAAGATGTATTGTACGCTTTGGTCTTGGTTGATGCTGCTTAGATTTTTGCCAAGAATGTCGCGGTTGCTATGGATAGCAATCGTGCCATTTTGGGTGATGACAAAACGCGCATCACCTTCAAAAACATTGAAACGTTCATTGAGCAATGCTTTAGACATTGTATACAAATCGACAATCACGCCCAAAACACCCACGACATTGCCATTTTTGTTGATAATCGGCATCACGATATTGACAGCAAAAACGTCCAAATCATCAATGATGAGCTCCGAAGGTTCGCCAAAAATGATGCGTTTTTGTGTCATCGCTTGAGCAATTTCAGGTGTTGCAAGAATGACATCTGTTGGTTCGATAATCGTTGATACGCCTCGTTTGTTGATTTCGGGTTTATCGATGAGAATGAGGAATTTGCCGTTTGGAGTGAAAAAATCTTCATTGTCTGTTTTGGAGAAGTGTGCTTCAGGATTTGTGAGATAGATGTAGCCATAGTTGCTCCATGCATTGCTTTCGAGCATGTTCTTGATTTTATATTCAAGCATTGCGATTTCAGGCGTTTGCGAATCGATTTCATCTGTGAGGTTATAACCTGTAGTTTGCAGCGCAGTGATGGCTTGTTCAAAATTGCCCTGAATGTAGTTTGCATAGCGAGCAGAATTGATGCTAAGTGTGCGTTTGGATTCATCAATCATTGTTGATGAAACATTGAACATAATGGTGCTTGAGAGGGTGATAGTGCCTCCAAACACGGCAATCGAAACAATGATAACAATTTTTGTGCCTATACGGAGATTACTAAAGCGCATTAATGTCCTTCGGCGTTGGCGTTTGTGGTGTTTTATGCTATGGTAAGTTGTTATTATATCCCATTTTGTGATTAATGTAAATATTTTTTAATGAAAGAAAATGCATGGAGTGGAATCCATTTTGCTTCAGACTCAAAAGGAAATTGTGGTATAATTTCGCAAAAATGCCCAAATCCTCAAAGAGGAGGATACCCCAAGTCGGATTGTTTGGGCAAAATATGAGTATTGCGGCTATGCCCTTGAAGGAGTGTATTGATGAAGGAAATACTTTCAAATGTGATTGATAGTCTTCCACCTTTACCAGAAACTGTAACCAAACTACAGTCTTATATGGCTGCAGCAGGATGCGAAGTGCATATGCAAACAGTGGTTGATATTCTTTCTAAAGATCCATTGATTACAGCGGAGCTCTTGCGGCTTGCAAACTCTCCATTCTATGGATTTTCGCGTGAAATTACAACAATCCAGCAAGTTGTTTCGTTGCTTGGTGTAACCAACGTCAAAAATGCAGTGCTTGCGAGCTCGATTCGCAATAAAATGCAAGTCGATGTTTCACCTTATGGGCTTGATACTAAGGCTTTTTTGGCGCAATGCAGCGCCGAATCCAATTTTATCACAGAATGGCTCAACGAAGAGGACAAAGCGCTTGCACAGCTGCTTGTGCCATGCTCTATGCTCATGCGTCTTGGCATGATTCTCATTGCAAATATTCTCATTACAAGCCACAAAGACACAGAATTTCTCGCTGCGCTCAAAGTCAATAATTTCAAAAATATCTCGCTACTCGAGGATGAATTTTGCGGGGTTGATAGTCTCTCATTTCTTGGTTTTCTGTTTGACCATTGGAAATTTGACGAAACACTCATTCAAACGATTGCCTATATCCCAGCACCCCATGCAGCCACAGATGAAGTGAAACGCAATGTCTATGCGCTTGCGATTGCAAATCAGGTTTTTGACCCCTACGATGGAGGTAGCGTCTATCGTATGAGCGTTGTCAAGGGGCTTTTCAAAGAAGCAAGCGATAGAGATGTGCATTATAACTATGATAATTTTGTGAAGCGGATTCCAAACAAGGCGCGCGCAAATCTTGAACAGCTCATCGAGCTATAAGGATTCGCTTGGCAGATTTCTTGCAACAACGTGTTGAGAACATTGTGTCTCTACTCGAAAACAAAAAAGCCGAATCTGTGCGATGGTTTGACTTGCGCGAAAGCGACTATTTTGTCGATGCTGTTGTTCTCGCAACAGCCTTTGTCGACAAGCATGCGCTTGCGTTGCTCGATGAGCTCAAAACACATCTCAAACCTTTGGGCGAGGAGTTTTTAAGCGTTGATGAGGGCAGTGATTGGATTGTTGTCGATTTGGGCGACATTCTTGTTCATCTCTTTACCGAGAATCATCGCAAAAAGTTCAACCTCGAAGAATTTTTGAGTGCCTTCACCAAGCAGCGCACGGGCTAGTTTTTGCTGCGTTCCTTGTCGATTGCGCAAAGAATCTCGCCAATTGCCTCTTTGAGCCCCACAAACACAGCGCGCCCGATGATGCTATGCCCGATATTGAGCTCGCTGATTGCTTCGATTTGTGCAACTTCGCCCACATTTTGTGCATTGAGCCCATGCCCAGCGGCGACAGAGAGTCCGAGGTTGCGCGCAAACTCGGCAACTTCATGCAGATTTTGCACGCATGCATTCATCTCGCTTTTGAGCTCCTCGCGGCTTTTTTGCAGCGCCTTGATGCTGTGTCGCGTGCGTGGAAGATTGCCATACAACATAAGCCAAAGATTCGCATAATGCCCCGTGTGTAGCTCGACTTTGTGCGCGCCAAGCGCATAGCTTTTTTGCATATTTGCGCGTGTGGGGTCGACAAACAATGCAGGTATGATTCCTATGTTTGCAATCTTTTCGATTGCTCGAACGATTCCATGCTCATTTGTAAACAATTCCAATCCGCCTTCAGTCGTGATTTCCTCGCGCCGCTCGGGCACAAGCGTAATGCTATGCGGGCGCTGTGCGCACAGAAAATCGAGAATCTCCGCATTCAAGGACGATTCGATATTCACAGGCAGGCTTGATTGCGCAAGAATCGCACAAACGTCATCTTCGCAAATATGCCGCCTATCTTCGCGTAAATGGATTGTTATCTGATTTGCTCCTGCTGCTTGCAGGTAGGGCAGGGCATAGAGTGGATTGGGTTCGCTAATCTGCCGCGATTCACGGAGCGTGGCGATATGGTCAATATTCACACCTAGTTTCATCAGTTCTCCTTTTTGTGTTACTATTTTAGAGTACAATTGCTAAAAATGCTTTGGAATTATCAATGCGGGCTATGGGAATTGATTTGGGCAGCAACACGTTACGCGCAGCGCTGCTTGGCGATGAAAACGAGATTCTGTGGGAATTTGAATGCGTTGTGCGCACGGCAGAGGGGTTTGCCAAGTCGCCCGTGATTCTGCCCCAAACCATCGCGCGATTGTGCGAAAACATTCGCGCAATGCAATCCGATTTATACAACAAAACACAGCTAGATTTTGCAGAGATCCCCACACTTGCTCTTGCCACAGCGGCTTTGCGCAAGGCGAGCAATCAGCAAGAGGTGCAAGCCATTCTTGCTGGACTTGGAATCCCTTTTCGTGTCATCACAGCAGAACAAGAAGTGATATTCACGCTCAATGCTGCACTTTTTGCGCTACACCGCGCTGCGCCCGAGAAACTTGGCGCGCCATTTCTGCTGCTTGACATCGGCGGTGCTTCGACAGAGATTTGCTTCTATTGTGGCGATGGGCAATATCTAAACGCATTTGAGGATTGCTTGCTGTTGTCCAAAAGCTTTGATATTGGAATCGTAACATTGAGTGAGCGCGATGAAGCCGACAAAAATGCTACGCTTGATTCTTTTTATGCGCATCTTCAGTATTGGCTTGCAAAACTGCAAATGCCGCTCCCTCAAACGCTTCTTGCATCAGGCGGCGTGCCACAAGCTGTTGTGAATCTCGCAAACGATATGCCACAGCATATGCCGCAAACATTGCATAGAGATGAAATTGCGCGCGTGAGTGCGTTCTACCCCACACTTTCCAAATCCGAGCAGATTGCGCGTGTGGGCGCGGGACGCGAAAGCTTGATTTTGCACGGAATCGCGCTTTTTAATGTCGTCTTGCGTGCGCTAGGCTTGCAACAATGTCTCGTTGTGCAAGAGAGTTTGCGCGAGGGCGCTGCACTGCATATCAAGTATTTTTAGGAATTTTTTGTTAGAATCCCATATCTATGAAAGGAGAAGCGATGAGGCTAAATGGTTCTGAAATGGTAATTGAAGCACTGCGAAACGAGGACGTCAAGGTCGTTTTTGGCTATCCCGGTGGTGCTGTCATGAACATCTATGATGCAATCTATAAACAAACCTATTTTGAGCACATTCTCATGCGTCATGAACAAGCCGCCGTGCATGCAGCTGATGGCTATGCGCGCGCTAGTGGTGATGTCGGCGTGGCAATCCTCACATCAGGTCCTGGCTTTACAAACGCCATCACAGGGATTGCCACCGCCTATGCCGATTCGATTCCGCTCGTAATCATCAGCGGGCAGGTGCCCACAGGGCTCATTGGCACAGATGCCTTTCAGGAAATCGATGCGGTTGGAATCTCGCGTCCATGCACGAAGCATAACTATCTCGTGAGGCATATCGAAGATTTGCCGCGCATTCTCAAAGAGGCGTTTTATATCGCAAAAAGTGGACGCCCAGGTCCTGTGCACATCGACATTCCCAAAGACATCACAGCGACAAGCGGCGAGTTTGAATACCCCACAGAAATCACGCTCAAAACCTACAAGCCCAACTACAAAGGCAATGCAAAACAAATCAAGAAAGTTGCCGATGCGTTGAAGCGCTCTAAAAAGCCGCTGCTCTATCTTGGTGGCGGGATTGTGCATTCAAACGCGAGCGAAATCGTGCGTGCGTTTGTGCACAAATTGCAGCTGCCCGCTGTTGAGACGCTCATGGCGCGCGGTGTGCTCGAATCAAGGGACCCAATGCTGCTTGGAATGGTTGGCATGCATGGGAATTATGTCTCTAATATCGCGATGAGCGAGACAGATTTGCTGATTTCTATCGGCGCACGCTTTGATGACCGCGTAACGAGCAAATTGAGCGAGTTTGCGCGCTATGCCGAGATTGTGCATATCGACATCGACCCAAGCAGCATCGCCAAGATTGTTGATGTGCATTATCCGATTGTGGGCGATGTGAACGAAGTCATCAGCGAGCTCATCACGCTTACGCATGAAGATTGGCGCGTGGCATGGAAGGGCTGGCGCATGCAGCTTGAACGTTACAATGCGCTTCATCCGCTTGGCTATGTCGATAGCAATGCGCCGCTCAAGCCGCAGTGGGTTGTGGAGCGAATTGGGCAGATTCTGGGCGAACGCGCGATGATTGCGACTGATGTGGGGCAGCACCAAATGTGGGCAGCGCAGTTCTATCCCTTTAGCTTTGCGCGGCAGTTCATCACAAGCGGTGGGCTTGGCACAATGGGTTTTGGGCTGCCCGCTGCAATAGGTGTTCGGCTTGCTTGTCCGCACAAAATCGCTGTGAATATCACAGGCGATGGTTCGATTCTCATGAATATCCAAGAGCTCATGACAGCTGTCGAGGCGCGCATTCCTGTTATCAATGTGATTCTCAATAACAACTATCTTGGAATGGTGCGGCAGTGGCAGACCTTTTTCTATGACAAGCGTTATGCGCATACTGATTTGAGCTTGCAGCCTGATTTTGTGCGGCTCGCCGAGTCATTTGGTGGAATCGGATTTGTCTGCAACACCAAAGAAGAATTTGATGTCGCGCTTGCGCAGGCTGAAGAGAGCGGCAGGGTTGCGCTGCTTGATGTACGCATTCATCGGCTCGAGAATGTTTTGCCGATGGTGCCTACAGGTAGCGGGCTTTCAAGCATGATGCTCGATTACCATGACGAAGCAACACCAACAAATACTATGGCAGCCAAGTGCCCGCGCTAAAAGGAGCTTCTATGCATGAACGGCGAGTGATTTCAGTGACGGTTATCAACGAAAGCAGTGTCTTGTCCCGTATTTCTGGGCTTTTTGCGGGCAGGGGCTATAATATCGAATCGCTATGTGTCGCGCCCATACCCGATAGCGATTTGTCGCACATTACCCTTAGCACAAGTGGCGATTCAAGGGTGCTTGAGCAGATTCTCAAACAATTGCACAAGCTCATTCCTGTGCTCACTGTTACCGAGCATAGCGATATGGTTGCTAAAGAAATGGCGCTCATCAAGTTCCCACCACAAACGCCGCTTGCTGAAATCGAGGCTTTAGCGCGCAGCTTTGGTGGCGAGATTGCCGCAGGAGACGCAAAACAAGTCATTTTGGTTGCCACACGTTCGCCCGCACGAATCGATGATTTGATTGCGCTTGCAAAACGATTTAAGCCTAAGGAAATCATTCGCAGCGGTGTTTTGGCGATGGAGCGCAGCTAGGGGAAAGCATGAAACTACAAAAAATTGCAGAATATCTTCAGATTCCGCTTTCAAGCGGGCGCGAAATAGAAATCCATTCTCTCGCTTCGCTCGATGAAGCAAAACAAGGGCAAATCAGCTTTGTGATGCATAGCAAATATATCCCAATGCTTGCCAAAAGTCAGGCGAGCGCATTGCTTGTGCGTGAGTGTGATGTTGTCAATCTAAAACAGCACAATGCATCGATTATCCCACTTGTGTGTGATGACCCACATGTGGCTATTGCGCGGCTTTCAAAGTTGTTTGCAAAGCCTTTGTTTGGTGGGAAGAATCCACCACAGATTGACCCAAGTGCGCAGATTCTCGAACGCGTGAGTATCGGCAATGGCTCGATTATTGGTGCGCGCACAATTCTTATGCAGGGCGTTGTTGTGGGAGAGAATGTGCGTATTGGCGAGGATTGCATTCTCTATCCCAATGTTGTGATTTATGCCGATACCGTGCTTTGTAATCGTGTCTTTATCCATGCCAGCAGCGTGATTGGCGGCGATGGCTTTGGCTATGCGCGCTGTAAAAAAACAGGCGAAAATATTAAAATTTACCATAATGGTATTGTATATATCGAAGATGATGTTGAGATTGGTGCAAATAGCGCAATCGACAGAGCTGTTTTTGGGCAAACGCGCATCAAAAAAGGCGCAAAGATTGATAATCTCGTGCAGGTTGGACATAATTGCAGTGTGGGCGAGTTTTCGCTTATTGCTGGGCAGGCAGGGCTTGCAGGCTCGACAACGCTTGGCAGGAATGTCGTGATGGCTGGACAAACAGGTGCAGCAGGGCATTTGCATATTGGGGACAATACCACACTCACAGTGCGTTCTACCGCCTCAAAAAGCCTTGCTCCAAACAAGGTTTATTCCGGCTATCCCTCATATGAGCATAAAGAATGGCTAAAAATGCAGGCATTGTTGAGAAAAATGACAAACATCAAACGCTGGGGTTGTTAAAGTGAAAGAGAAATTTCCCACTGTCAAGGAGGCTCTCGAGTCGGCAAAGGCACAAAAGGAAACCGAAACAAACCTTCCACAGCACAAATTGACACAATCCACCCAAGAAAGCGAAGCCAAAAATTTTGAGAAACTCGAGAATATTGCTGAAAACCTCAAGCTAGAAGATACAAAGAATCATCTGCATGATGAATCGCACGAGCCCGAGAAGGATTGGGGCGAAATTGTGAATGCAATCTATGGAGAGCGGGAGCAGGACGAAACCTCGACACGTTCCAAAATCACATTGAGTCTCAAGGACATTGCGCATAAGGTAACGCAAGAAGCAAGAGAGGAATGGAGCAGCGTCAAGCAAAAAACGCAAACCGTGATGGAAAAAATGGGGAGTTTTTTTCGGCGCGGGATTGACGAAATGAACGATTCAGCGCGCGAGCTGCAATCGATTTTGCCGTTTGCAACATCTGCAAATGGAGATGTGCAAACACCAGAATCGCCCAAGAGCCCAGCTATATATGATGTCGATTCAAAACCACCACAAAAAGAAGAGCAGCAGCGCGATGTGGAATCTGATAAAATGTTTCACATGAAACCTTTACGCGCACAAGCCTTTATGCGCTATGACCCAGAGCCCATTGATATGCCCAAACACAAGGGTGCTGCAATGCATATTCCAGAATATCTCGCCATTCCTCTATCAGAGAAATTCCCAAGCAAAGAAAAGAGTATTCCCGCGATTGATGCTCAATACAGCAGTCGTGTGCGTTTGCTCCCTGCGCAAAAAACTGACAAACAAGCTAAAGAGCAACCGCAAACAACGCAGTCAACCGCAAACAATGAGACTCACCCATATAAAATTGACTCTTCGTTGCCCAAAACCATTATCTATCGTTCGCACACATCGATGCGCAAGAATCTCGATATGCCCACACTTCGACACAAGCGAAATACAGACAAGCTCAATGCTGCAATGCGTGAGCAGCAGATGACGGGATTTGATGTGCAGGTGAGTGGTGATTATTCTCCATTTCGCGAAACGGGGATTATCGAGAGTTTGCGCATCGACCTTTCGAGCCCGCCCTATAATGGTCCAAGGCTTCCTAACCCGCCAACACCACATTTTGTTACCACAGAATCAGAACGCTTTTATCAATCGTTGCTCGGCGATTCGCTCGAGTGTGAGGAAGAGCAAGATATGGCTGAACAAAATGACACAACACAGGACGCAATACAAGAGCAGGAATGGCAGAAATATCAAGAGCTGCTTGATGAATCATTTGCCGCTATCCAACGCCTACATGACGCGCCAACGCCAAACGCGACACAATCTGTCGAATCTCCATTGCCACAAACACAGCTTGCTCAACCCATAGCGCAGCCGATTGCACAAGAGCAGGAGAGAGCATCAGATTGCGACACCCAAACAGCGCCTGCGCAGCCGCAAGACTCTGCTGCTCCCCCCGCGCAGCTCGAATCCATTCCAGCAAAATCGCCTTTGCCCACAGCGGCAGTGCAGAGCCATTGCACATGGCAGCAGAACGCGCAGAGCTATCTTGACGCTTGGCAGCCTTCGCAGGTTGCGCCGCAAACGCGCCCAAGCGCAACGCCCTTTGTCTTGCCCGCTGTTTTTATCACATCAACACCCCAGCCAGCGCAGAATCTCGCACTCACGATTCCGCCCCAAACGCTTGCGCCGCAGCAAAGCTCCGCTCCCGCGCCAACATCAGCTGTGTCGCAGCCATCTGTCGCCCCCGCTGCATATCCACCCCAAAATCTTGGACATAGCACTCCAGCAGCAGAGCATGCCGCCTCGCCTCTTGTGTTTCAAAACCCCGAATTGCGTGCGCGTTTCATGCTCCCCCCACTTGCATTTTTGCAGTCTCCAACAAGCGAACATTTTGAGATAGACGAAACAGAGATTGACCGCAAGGTGAACAATTTGCTTGGTAAATTGCGCCTTTTTAAAATCGAAGGCGATATTGTCGGGATTCACACAGGACCTATCGTAACAACGTTTGAATACCGCCCCGCGCCACATATCAAAGTCTCGCGCATTCTCAACCTTAGCGATGATTTGGCAATGGCATTGCAAGCAAAGACATTACGAATCGAAGCGCCCGTTCCGGGCAAAGATGTTGTGGGAATCGAGATTCCCAACTCGCAAAGTGAAATCATTCTACTACGCGATGTGTTGCAAAGCGAGGCTTTTGTGCATAGCCTTTCGCCACTGACGCTTGCGCTTGGCAAAGACATCATCGGGCGTCCGTTTGTTACCGATTTGCGCCGTTTGCCACATTTGCTGATTGCGGGCACAACAGGCAGCGGCAAGAGTGTGGGGATTAACGCGATGATTCTTTCGTTGCTCTATCGCAACACCCCACGCGAGCTGAAATTCATCATGATTGACCCCAAAATGCTTGAATTTAGTGTGTATAACGATATTCCGCATTTGCTTACGCCCGTGATTACTGAAAGCAAAAAGGCAATTTCTGCGCTCGCAGCAACTGTGGGCGAAATGGAAAAACGCTATGCAGCGATGAGCGCGTTGCAAGCAAAAAACATCGAAACCTACAATCAAAAAGTCGGCAGAGACGCCGCTTTGCCCTATATCGTTGTCGTGATAGATGAGCTTGCTGATTTGATGATGACAGGCGGCAAAGAGGTTGAGTTCCATATCGCACGGCTTGCGCAGATGGCACGTGCAAGCGGAATCCATCTCATCATCGCCACGCAACGTCCGAGTGTCGATGTTGTTACAGGCTCGATTAAGGCAAATCTGCCTGCACGTATCAGCTATAAAGTGGGAGCAAAGGTGGATTCCAAAGTTATCCTCGATACTTTTGGTGCTGAAACTTTGCTTGGCAAAGGTGATATGTTGTTTAACCAGCCCGATGGCAGCGGCATTGTGCGATTGCACGCCCCTTGGAGCAGCGAAGACGAAATCACGCGCATTGTTGAATTTCTCAAATCACAAGGTGCGCCAGAATATGACGAGGAGTTTCTCAAGGGGAATGAACCCAGCGCGCGCAACAGCGCATTTGAGGGCGATGACCTCTATGAGCAGGCAAAGCAGGTGATTCTCAACGACCGCAAAACATCAACAAGCTATCTGCAACGTAGGCTTGGAATTGGCTATAACAAAGCAGCAAACATCATCGAAGAGCTTGAGCGCGAAGGCTTTTTGTCCGCACCCAACAGCAAAGGTGTGCGCGAAATTTTATAATCTGCAGCTGCATCTACCTCATTATGGGATTGCAGATGATAATGCCCGCTGCTGCCCGATTTGAGCACGCGAGCAATCCGCCTATTTGCAATACTCTCAACAAACACTATGGCTCGGGCTGTTGCGTATGAATTGCACATTCAAGCAAGCTATCCATTTGATTTGTGGCAGCCAGCGAAACATCATTTACAATCGTTACACCAAGCCCATTTTCCTTTGGTTTGAGCAGCCGAATCTCATCGAGGTGATTACAATCAATCATAAATGGTGAATGCGTACTCACGATAAACAGAATGCCATTTTTTTGTGCAAGTTCTTTTAAATATTTGCGTAATCTTTTTTGTGTTGGAACACTCAAAGATTCTTCGACATCGTCAATCAACACAATATCGCCCTTTTGCAAGCCATCGATTTGTTGAGCAAGGCTAAAGATAAAATCAAAGAGTCTTCTAAAGCCACTCCCTTGCTTTTCGAGCGACAACAATTGTTCGCCCCTGTAAATCTCAAGCGCAAACTTATCGGTGTCGATATTGAGCTCAAAGCAATAGCTTTCTTCACCATATAACATGCTAAAATCTTGATTGATTTGTATAAGTTTTTTTGTGATTCCACCCTTAAAAAGTTTGGATTCTTTAAGTTTGTCTGGTGTTGTCAAAAGGTCATCATCACAAAAATGCGTTTCATCATAAAGCACAATGTGTGGAACGCAGAGCTGTTCGCGCTTTGCGTCTGGAAGCTCTTGGACTTGATGGCTTGACAAAGAAACAATCGCGCCGCCTTGAATTATCGCATTCCCAACAAAATATTTTTGTTGCAATTCCTGATTCTTGTCAAGACAAATAGCGAAGCGATTCTCTTTAAAAGCCGATGATAAAATGGGCTGCGAAGTGTCGTTAATATAATCAACAAAATTTTGCTTCACATCGAGCGCCTTATACCCAACGACAAAAGGGCAAGTGAGTTTTTCAGAGTAAGAAACATTCAGCTCCTCGCTTGAACGGTCATCTCGGTTTCTAAGTGGCTCTATCGTGCAGCGCATAAACCGACCGCCACCTGTCGAAGAATCTTTTAGAAGAAGTTTAATTGGGCTAATGGTTTCATGTTTGTTTTGCTCAACATAAACATCAAGACTATCAAAATCATCTTGCAATTCTGCAATATGTTCGCCAAAATCAAATGATTCTCCCATTTGTTGTTTTTTTCGTGCTACTCCGCTTTTCTGCGCAATATCTTGAGGATAATGTAGATAATAAGCAGGCTCTTGAGATTCTAGTATGATACTAGGCAAAGTACTTTGCGATTTGGGAATATCGTCTTGCGATAAAAGTTTTGATTCTTCAAACTCTTTCAAACCGTTCAAAAACAAATACGAATTTCCAAATTTTTCCAAAGCTCTCAACAGATTGCTTTTGCCTGAATTGCTCTTGCCAAGGAGAATCACCAATCCTCCAAACTTTTCCCCTGTTTCTGCTAAACGCAAAAATGCTTCTTGCGATTTCTTACCTTCGCAAAGACCAATATTCCTAAAGTTACGAATTACAAATCCACGAGTTTCCATTTTGTTATCCTTTATGGTATTAATATTTCCCAAAGCGAGAGAGATAAACAAGGGGTGCGGTTGAACGCACCCCAAGAAGCTAACTAGCTTTTATTGTTTGATTGCAGCAGATAGAAACACCTATCGCTTGCGCTTTTTGCCCTTTGTGTTTCTCGGTTTCGAAATCAATTGTTTTTTCGATTTTACCTGCCGAATCCCTAGATAAATGAACAGATAGGACACATCTATCCGTGACCAAAGGCTTTGCAGCCATTCCATGAAAGAAAAAGCTAATTCCATCATGTTCTCCTTTAAGTATTTTTTTATTTAAAAAATTATTTAATGACAATACTCTTGCCTTCTTTGAATTCTTAATATTTAAATTTATAAACATTTCAGCTTCCCTACGCCAACAAAGTCGTAATATCCGTAATGCCCGTAATGCCGGCGAGTTTAACGACAATGTCATCAGTCGTGCTGTTGGCTGTTCCGCCAGTGGCGATGACATAGAAATCGCCAGCATGCTCAAAGCCAGCGACTTTGTTGTCGCCAATGTTGTTGGTAGCAACATAAAGCTTTTGCTCGAGCGTAATGCTATCACCGCTTGTCGTTGCGCCGCTCGCATTCACAGCGCTAAAGCTAATGATTCCATTCGCTGCGCTTGCAGCAAGCGTGCTGCCAGCAGCATCAACATAGATAGAATTAGCGTTCACATTGCCGTTTAGCGCTTGCTGGTCTCCATAATAGCTGCCGTTTGGCATCTTGAGTCGCAACCCGTCATTTGCAATATCAAAATTGCTAATCGTATCAAGCGCGCCGGTGTTTGCGGTAATCTGTGTCGCCGCGCTCGCTCCGCCCGCGTTAGCAACGGTAAACGTTACATAGCTGTCCGCGTTTGGCGCGCTGCCATCAGAGCCTTGCTGCTTGGTGGCTTGGCTGATTCCAGTCGTATCAACGCCAATCGTTCCTGTTCCAGTAACCTTCGTATCGGCGTTTGCGGTAATGCTTTGGCTCGTTGTGCCACGGATAATGAGCGTGCTGCTGTCCGCGCCGCTAAAGCCATACAACACCTCGCTTTCAACAATCTTGCCATTGGTGTCAAACCCGCCAAGAATCACAGCGCCATCGAAGCTATCATCGCTTGTGAGCGTGAATGCGCGCGCAACATCGCCAGCGCTTAGGTCTTTGGTTGCCACAACGGTTTTGTCGTTAAACGTATAGCTCTGCCCCGCCTTGAGCTCGCCAAAGGTTACGGTAATCTCGCCGTTTGTCGCAGGGCTCGATGCGGTAATTTTGACATCTGCCGAAACGGGCGCATTCTGTCCGATGGTTTGGGTGAGTGTAATCGTGCCGTCCTGAAGCGCGGCTTTTTGCGCGGCTGTTGCGTTAGCAGCAAGCCCAATGCCCACAGTGCCAGTCCCGCTAGTGTATTCAAGCCCCTCGGCAAGCTTAAATGTGGTTTTATAAGTATTCGTATTGCTTGCGCTATATGCAACGCCATTAACGGTTACAACGGGTGCGGGGGTTACGGCGGGGTCTGCACCTGTGGGGAGATTAAAGAAGCTTGCGTCCATCATGCCATCGGTAAGAAGCTTATAGACTTGCTTTGCAGCAGCGCTTCCGGTAATGCCCGCGCCAGTGATAGTAACGGTGTTTGTTGTCCCGCCGTTTGCAATTTCAAATTTCATTGTCTCAGTCTTTGCGGACTCGGGTGCGTTGGGTGTAATCGTTCCGGTGAGATTCACATTGCCAAAGTTCGCTCCTGTGGTGAGCTTGACATCATGGTTTGCTGTCCATTTGGTAGGGTCAGAGCTCGCGAACTTGAATCCATTAATGAGCGGGAAGCTGCCATCAAGCTCGGCTTTGATTCCAACCCCTTTGTTGAGCAACCCACCAAACGAGACACCGACATCTTCTGTCTTGCCATCGGCGGAGACAATCTTATAATACACCCCAGCAGTAGTGCCATCATCAACGTTTATCGCAGAGCCGCTCCAAGCTGAGGTTGTAGCATTCCACTTACCATAGTCAAGCGCAGCAGCGGCATTTGTGTCTGCAGAGCCCATATTAATCAACTTCACAAATTTGTCCGCATCGAGCGTGAAATCATTTGCGGTTTTGTTGATGATTTGGAGCTTATATGATAGCCCATCAACGGTCAAAGTCGCAACATCTTCGTATTTCGTGCTGTTTGCCTTGAGGCTCACTGTGCTAAACGTTGCGGGGTTGCCTTGGGTTATCCCTGCGGGGTTGCCGGCGGGGAAACTAACGGTGGTAGACGTACCGCCAAGGTCGATTGCCACGTCGGTAAGTCCAAGTTTTGCAAGGCCAGAGGTGTCGACATTGATATTGGTATTTGTGGTGGTATTGGGTACAAATTTGATTCCAAGCGCTGCGAAGTTGACGGTGTCAAAGCCGGGATTACCTGCGGTGGTGTTTTCAATCGTCCAATTCGCTTTCACGCTCGTGCCCCCAGCTGTTGTGAAAAGCCCAGTTTTGCTGCCGCTTGCTGCTGTGCCATTGAGGATTGAGAGCAAGTCTGCTTGGGCAAAGGTTGTGGCTTGTGTCGCCGCTGCTGTCGCTGTGACCGTGAGCTTAAAGCTTTGCTCATTGCCGTTAGAATCGGGGAGTTTGAATGTGAAAGAGCCGCTTGATGACCCGCTTGCAATTTCGAGCTTGGTAGTTGCGTAGTTCAAGAATATGTTGGGAGTACCACCTGCTGTGGCAAACCCCGCTGCTGCAATAAACTCTTTGCCCACTTGCCCAATGTTGTCAAGGGTAACATTAGCGCCTGAAACGTTTGCGCTAGAAGCGCCTTTGCTAACAGTGAGTTGCGCGGTGATGTCGGCGGGAACATCGCTATTGCCATTGCCGCTAAAGGTGAGGTTCAAATCGCGAATGTCGCGGTTGGACGTGCTTGTAAAGCTTAGCTCGCTGCCGCTTGCCGCAACGGTTGCGCCAGCCCAGTCGCCTTTGAGGCTCGCAAAGCTGCCAGTGACGTTAAATTTGTCTTGCAAGCTTGTGTCGAGTTTGCCTGTTGTGGCATATTGGGCAATCGCTTGTGCAATATCTGTGGCGCGGTAAATGGTGTTGCCGCTATCAATGTTGGTAATCGTGAGCCCGTCAATCGTGAAGCTTTGATTATTCGCAAGTCGGAGATTCCCGAGGTCAACGACATGCACTTCGGGATTTGCAATTACATTTTCCCCGCCCGCACTAAACTCAACAACATCATGATTTGCTCCAGTTGTGAGGGTGATATTATCAGCCCCTTTACTTGCAGTAATCACAATGCCTTCATTGTTAGGATTGCTGACAAGGAGTCTGGAGATGTCAAGATTGACTCCACTTGTCTTAGAGAGGTCAATTCTGACTGTATCATAGTTATTGTTTGCCTCTTCATAGTTAGGCACTGTGCCTAGGTTTCCTGCAATGGTCAATGTTTTTGTGAAGCTTGAAGCTTCAATATTGAACTTATCCACACCACCAGCACCAT
>CAJTQL010000003.1:73742-229702 GCA_910578285.1 uncultured Helicobacteraceae bacterium | reverse complement strand
GCGTAATCACCTCGCTTGTACGTGCGGAGACATTCTGCATAGAGCTTGTAATCTCTTCAATCGCGCCTGCAGTTTGTTCGAGATTGCTCGCTTGGGCGTGCGAGCCTTCAATTAGTCGATTCATAGCATCTTTGATTGCATGGGTGCTCTCTTCAAGAGCATTGGCATACTCATTTGAAAGCTTCAGCATTGTAGCAATCGAATCACCAAGCTCATTCAAGCCGACCTCAAGCCCTTTTGCATCTTGCACACGTTTGGTAAAATCATTGTGTTTGTATGCGTCAAACACAGCTGCAACGTCAGCGAGATTGTCGCCGACTATATCATAAAGTGTGGTAGACATTTCGTTCAGGACACATTTGAGCTGCTCGATTGATGGATTCTTGCTTGCAGCGCTAATGGTTTTACCAAAGCGCCCCTCTTTTGCGTCTGTAACAATCTGCGAAATTTCGGTAACAATCTGCCCAGTTGCTGCTAAATTTTCTTTGGTATGGCTGATGTTTTCATTAATCGCGATTGCCATTTTGCCAATCTCATCGAATGCACGTGGGCGCAATTCTCGCGGTGCAACATCGGTTTTGTAGTTGAGATAAGCAAAAAATTCAACCAAAACGCGCCAAACATTGCGAATGCGCAATGAAACTTGTGTTTTGACATACCAGTAGAGTAAGCCCACAATCAATAACAGCGCAACAATCGAACTCGCAACCGAAATTGTGATGATAGAATGCAGAGATGCAAAAATAGATGTGCGTGGAATTGTTACGAGTACCGACCAAAATTCATCCATTCCATGCCCAATCTCAAATGAATAGATGGCGGCATAACTCAAATCGCCGTTGGTATTGAGATATTCAAACACACCGTTTTCATGCGACTGAACCACTTGTTTGATATTTTGCGTTGTCCTATTATTGTTGACATCCCACATGCGCTTACCAAAATAGTTACTTCTGGGGTGTGCCGCAACAATCCCATCGTCTGTAACAAGAAACCGATAATCACCCTTAAAGACAGACAAGTTTTGCGAGAGTATCTCTTTACCAAGAGCATCAAGATTGACGAGCATACCGACCACACCCTGCACTTTGCCCGCTATTAGCAGCGGAAAATTGAATGCGACAATACACTGTGTCCCCCCTCCGATGTCAATCTCCATAGGTACGCCAATGTTTGGTTTGCCATTTGACAATGCAGCTTGCACACTAGGAATACTCAAAATCTTTTCATTTGCCTGCACAACTTCTACTGCGCTATCCGTGCCCGAATTCTTGTCGGCGACTAATATTTGAAATCGCCCATTCGGGAGTCGATGTTTTGGATTTTGGATTCTCTCGTTTGCAAAATCGTCTCTGTCGAGATAGACATACGCATACGCGCCAATATCACTACTATCGAGCATTGCATAGACAATTGTTTCCATAACGGATTGACTCTCATTATTTGGGTTGTGCAAAAATGCCTCAAGGGTGATTGTTGAGGTTTTCACGGAATAAAATCCTTGGTCCATTTGCCCCACAATCAAACTGCCCATGCGCGCCGCAACATTGCTCGCAAGTTTCTCTGCTTCGTCAATCAAGATTTCAGAAGTCTGTTTTGTCGTCACAACCGTCATTCCAGTGATACAGACAATCACAATCAATGAGACGATACAGATGATTTTAATCCCAATGTCTAGATTCTTAAACTTTTGCCACATGTTTCTTTCCCTTCTTCAGATATACAAGCACACTATAAAATGCAAAAGCATCATTTTATTATTCTTAACCTTAATCATCTCTAATAAAGACTATACAAAAACCATAAAGAACATGACGTGGTATACACAGCCTAAGCAGGCACAAAGCTATAAGGTGGTATAATTCGGCACAAAGATGCAAGATGACATGAGCTAGGCGCAGATTTTCTTGCTAGCTATCTGTTGGCTTACCATTGTCGCTAGGCTCATCACCACATATTTATAGAAAACAAAGGGAACGAGATGAAAGAGTATAATGTTGGAATCGTGGGCGCAACAGGCGCTGTGGGCGAAGAGATTGCCCTCATCTTAGAAGAACAAAATTTCCCTGTCAAAAAGCTCATTCCGCTCGCAAGCAGTCGCAGTCTTGGCAAAAATGTCGCATTCAAAAACGGCGAGATTCCTGTTGTGGAGCTCACACCAAATGTCTTTGCGGAATATCAAATTGAGCTCGCCTTTTTTAGCGCCGGTGGGAGTGTGAGCGCCGAGTTTGTACCACACGCGACAAAAGCTGGCGCGATTGTCATTGACAATACAAGCCATTTTCGCATGCAAGAGAATGTCCCGCTTGTCGTTCCCGAAGTCAATCCAGAGGATATCGCACGATGCAAAGAAATAGGGATTATCGCAAATCCTAATTGCTCAACAATTCAAATGGTACATATCCTCGCACCGCTGCACAAACATTTTGGCATTGAGCGCGTTGATGTCAGCACCTATCAAGCCGTGAGCGGTGCGGGCAAAAAGGGTATGGAAGAGCTCATTGCCCAAACGCAACGATTCTTCGATTTCACACTTAACGAGTGCGAAGCGCAGGTTTTTCCACATCAAATCGCATTCAATGCAATTCCGCATATCGATGTATTTTTTGACGATGGCTACACAAAAGAAGAAGTCAAAATGATTCGCGAAACGCACAAGATCTTGCATTCCGAATTTCCGATTAGTGCCACATGTGTGCGCATTCCTGTTTTGCGAAGCCATAGCGAATCGATTACAATTTTGCTCGCAAAAGAATCCAACCTTGATGAGGTGCGCAAGATTTTGCGAAATGCGCCATCTGTTGTGCTTTGCGATGACCCTAGTCAAAATCTCTACCCCATGCCTTCGCTTGCAAGCGGCACAGATTCAACGTATGTCGGGCGCATTCGCAAAGACCGCTACAATCCAAACATTATTCATTTATGGTGTGCAGCCGACCAAATTCGAATCGGTGCAGCAACAAACGCCGTGCGCATCGCGCAACAATGGGCAAAAATTCAGCATGCTTGATTGCCACAAGAACGCTATCGCGTTGCCGAAGCAATCCAGCATCTTTGACAAGACAAGAGATGAGCCTAATTTCTACAATGTTACAGCAGTCTGCATCACATCGAGGCTTTGTGCATCTTTGGTTGGATAGAGGCGGTGATAGTTTTCTTGCATTGCAAGTTTGAATCCTTCTTTGTCGCTCACACCCAAAAGCTCAACAAATGTATCGAGTGTTTCGCCTTTGCCTTGCGCAATCTCTTTGCTAAGCGTGTCCATGTTTGCTGCCACAAACTCTTGTGTGCGCTCATCAAGCGCGATTCCTTCCCATTTGCAGCCTAAAGTTCCCGAGCTGATACCAAAGGTTTGGTTAAACAAAGTTCCGTTTGTTGTAACTTGCAAAATATTCCAAACAAGCCCTTGTTTGTCGATGAGATACGAGCCAAGCCCGCAACCAACGTTTGAATTTGCACGCGCAGCGAGGTTGTGTGTGCCCAAAAGCCCGAGAATCGCCGCAGCGAGTAGTGCCTTTTTCATGATTTCTCCTTGTAAAATGAAAATTAGGAAAGCGGATTATAGCATATAGTCCTAAAACGAATCTAATACTTTCTCAACATGGGCGAGTACAGAATCAGCCTGCAAAATTTCCATGCATGCATGGTGTCCAAGCGGACATGTGCGCCTTTTGCATGGCGAACAAGAGAGGTTGAGTGAAAGCAAGAACGCATTTTGCGCTTTCCAAGGCGAGGTTTCGCGGTAGTCTGTGGGACCAAACAGCGCGATAAGCGGAATCTGAAGCGCCGCAGCGATATGCATGGGTCCGCTATCGTTGGTGATGAACAAATCAAGCCCAGCAATGGTGTCAATGAGCTGCTCAATGCTCGTCTTGCCTGTGAGGTTGTGGAGGTTTGCGTGCGTAATCTCGCGCTCAATCGCAGCATTTGTCGCGACATCATCAGCACCACCCACAAGAATCACCTCAAACCCTCGAGCAAGTAGCGCACGTGCTGTGATGATGAATTGTTCCTTGCTCCATCTCTTTGCGCTGCCAAACGCGCCACCAGTGTTGATTCCAATGCGTTTGTTTGCGTGCAAGGTTGTCTCTTTTTGTGCAAAAAGCGCGAGTTTGGGCGCCTCGCCGCAAATGCCCAATGGGCGCAAGAGTTCATAATAACGTTGTACTTGATGCAAATTCTTGTGTTTGGGCAAGGAATCGGTGAGCAAAAACGAGCGCATTTCATTGGCAAAACCAATGCGCATGGGCGAACGGGTAAGAAACAGCAAAAATGCAGAAAGAAAACTATTTTGGAGCGTGAAGGCGATGTCGAATCTGCCAAGCTCTTTTGCGAGGCGCAGAGTAGCAAGCAGGCGCACCTTTTCTTGCTTGGTGTTGTCGAGCACGAAACGTGCATGTGGGAAATCGCGAGCAAAGAGCGCTATGGCAACGCTCGAGCCCACGAAGCAAAACTGCGCGTCTGCAAAATGTGCGCGCAATGTTGCAAGAAATGGCGAAGCCATGACGGCATCGCCAAGCCATGTCGGCAAACGCACGAGGATATTCAAATCATCTCCGCATGGGTTACATCATGCCGCCCATTCCGCCCATTCCTCCCATTCCTCCCATATCGGGCATTGGGGGTTTTTCTTCTTTAATTTCGCTTACGGTTGCTTCGGTTGTGAGCAACAAGCTTGCGACAGAAACAGCGTTTTGCAATGCAATGCGTGCAACTTTGAGTGGGTCGATGATTCCAGCCTTGAACATATCGACATACTCGCCTTTTGCGGCATTAAAACCAAAATGTTTATCGTTGTTTTTCTCGACTTCATTAGCGACAACGCCTGAATCAAATCCAGCGTTTTGCGCGATTTGTTTGAGTGGGGCAGAAATCGCACGTTTGATGATTTCGTAGCCGATTTTCTCATCGCCGCTAAGGCTCAAATTCACTTCAGCAGCAGCACGAATGAGCGCCGCACCCCCACCGATAATGATTCCTTCTTCAACGGCAGCCTTTGTCGCGCTTAGTGCGTCATCAACGCGGTCTTTTTTCTCTTTCATCTCAACCTCGCTCGCCGCACCGACTTTAATCACGGCAACACCACCGCTAAGCTTTGCGAGTCGTTCCTGAAGTTTTTCTTTATCATAATCGCTTGTTGTAACCTCGATTTGTTTGCGAATCTGTGCGACACGCTCTTCGACAGCCTTTTTCGTACCTTTGCCATCTACAACGGTTGTGTTGTCTTTGTCAATCACGATACGTGCGGCTTGTCCCAAATCGTCAATCGTTGCAGCCTCGAGTGTTTTACCAACTTCTTCGCTAATTACCTCACCGCCAGTGAGTGTCGCGATGTCGCGCAACATCTCTTTGCGTCGGTCGCCAAAGCCGGGCGCCTTAACAGCGGCAACATTCAAAACACCACGCAATTTATTGACAACAAGTGTCGTGAGTGCCTCACCCTCGATGTCTTCGGCGATAATAAGGAGTGGTTTGCCGCTTTTCATTGTGGATTCGAGCAAAGGCAAAATATCTTTCATTGATGTAATTTTTTTGTCGGTAATTAAAAGATATGCGTTTTCAAGCACGGTTTCCATTTTGTCGCTGTTGGTTACAAAATAGGGGCTCAAATAGCCACGGTCAAACTGCATTCCTTCAACAACGCTCAATTCATTATTGATTCCTTTTGCTTCTTCAACAGTAATCACGCCGTCTTTGCCGACTTTATCCATTGCATCCGCGATGAGCTTGCCAATCTCGTTGTCAGAATTTGCCGAAATGCTTGCAACTTGAGCAATCTCTTCATTGCCGCTGATTTTTTTGCTGATTTTTTTGAGTTCAGCAATGATTGCATCTGATGCCTTGTCCATACCGCGCTTGACTTCGATGGGGTTTGCGCCTGCTGTGATATTGCGCAAGCCTTCTTTGAAGATGCTGTATGCAAGCACGGTTGCAGTTGTTGTGCCATCTCCTGCTGCGTCTGCTGTTTTGCTCGCAACCTCTTTGACAAGCTGCGCGCCCATATTTTGCAACGCATCAGCAAGCTCGATTTCTTTGGCGACAGAAACGCCATCTTTGGTGATTGCAGGTGCGCCATACGATTTTTGAATGAGTACATTGCGCCCTCGTGGTCCCATTGTTACTTTCACAGCATCTGCAAGTTGTTTCACGCCTTCATAGAGTTTGTTGCGTGCATTATCTGAAAAATGAATCTCTTTGGTTGCCATTATTTTTTCTCCCTTGTTTTTGTTGTAGATGTGAATACACCCAAAATATCCTCGAGTTTAAGAATCAAATATTCTGCGCCATCGAGTTTGATTTCAGTTCCGCCATATTTGGTGAACGCGACTTGGTCGCCTTCTTCGAGCGATTTGACCTCTTTGCTTACAGCTTTGACAACGCCAAACAAAGGCTTCTCTTTTGCATTATCAGGAATAATGATTCCCGAAGCTGTCCTTGTATCTTCTTCGAGCCTTTGGACAAGAACTCGTTCTCCAAGTGGTTTGAATTCCATAATTCCTCCAGATATAAAATAAACTTGCCAAAATGCAGAAGCACGAAAGCACGAAACACGCGGGCTATGTGTGCACTCCTGCATTTTGATACGGAAATCATAGCGTATTTTTCTCTGTTTGTCAAGAGTTTTGAGAAAAATATCAATAAACTTTAGCCATATAGAATCAATTTATATATACACATGCGGTAAACTCAATCTTGGATTCCAAACTCCTTTATGCTTCTTCGTTCTGCGCGCAAAGGAATAGGCGGATACCATTTCTCATGCAGATTTGCCTCAAGATAGTCCTTGACTTCCTGCAACAACGGGTCATCGATGACGCTTAGAAGCTGCATGGCATAGCCATGCCCCTTTTTATAATACGACTCACAAAGTGCACCAAGACAATGGTTATAGCACAGCGCGATTCCAACGCCATCGGGGTCATCGACGGTTTCGGAGAGAATCAATGTATTGTAGTTCGCCTGCGGCGTGCGCCAACCCTCGCCATACAGCTCACCAAGATACGAATCGAGCTTGCCAAATGTCCAAAATGTCGTGCCCGCATAGTCAATCTGCATGCGCCCCGTGTTGCTTTGCCTGCCATATAATGTCTTGCCGTTCTTGTGGATTCCTAGCACAATCTTGTCACTTTCGGGCTTCAGAAAAAAAAAGTCAATGGTCGTGCCTGTGGGGACATGCACAATGCTAATGTTCCATTGCCCTTTTTCGCCCGCGATGTCTTCTTCGGTGTAGTTGCAGGCGAAATTATATTTGCAGACAGTATGAATAAGCTCGGCACGTGGAACATTCCAAGGAAGCCCCAAGTCCACGTCTTTGTCATGCGGCAATAAATCGCCATCGCGATAGATTCCAAGAATCGTCCCCGCAACGAGCAAAAACGGCACGCCGAGTTCATCGAGCACCTTTTTAATCGCAAGCAGTCCCCTTTTGCCTATTTCGGGATCCATAAACTCTTGCTGCTTTGGCGCAGCAGGCGGCAGTGGTTTGGAGATGATTGTGCGGAATCCGCGGCGAAAATATTCAAGGGCTTTGGACATATTGCCCAATTCGATTTCGATGAGTCCCGCGTTGTTGAGAATCCCCGCATGGCTGCTGTTTTCGAGCAAAAAGTCGATGAGTCCCTGCCCGGTTTTGTAATCGCCGATACCGATGAGAAAATTCATATAGAGTGCAACGATGTTGACATTTTCCTTGTGCGCCTCATAGAGGGGCTCGATAATCTCCTTTGCAGCAGCAAAATTGTGCATTGACATATAGGTTTGCACGAGCAGAACGAGGGCTTCGACATTTGATGGGTCGATTCGAATCGCTTCTTGGAGTGCATTGATAGCGTGGATATTGTAGTTGAGCTTGTTATATGTCATCGCTAAACCAAGATAGTTTGTTACAACAGGATTACTCGCAATGAGTTTGTTGTACTCGGCAAGGGCTTCTTGGTATTTGCCCGCCATAAAGAGCTGCCGTGCTGTGTTGTTGTCGGCAAAGGTTACGGTTGTGGTGGAGGAGAATAATGACATGAGGAATCCTTTGTATATTACAAGGGTGGCAGATTCAAATTTTGGTTATCATGACGTCCGCTGCCCCTGCGGGCTGCTGGATAAAAAAGGAGTTCTTAGAATAAGGATTCATAAGAAACACCATGCGTATTATACTGTAAATTTCGGCTTTTGGGGCGAGAATTTGGAATCACACACAATTAAGAAGCCAAAGTGCGACTAATCGCAACTCCAAACATTGAAACTCTTAAGGCAAGAATTGGTAGAATAATATCGCAAGGTGCAAAGCTTCGACTAAGGAGCTAGGCACTCCTTGTCGAAGTGTCGAAAGGAGGTGATGCTAAATGAAAGCCAAAAACATTATTGATTATAATCTATCTTGCCTTACAAATTGCTTTAGTGGCTTGTGAGCCGATAGCGCGAATGTTCTAGGTTTCTCACCTCGCCCCCCCCCCACCCATGTGGGGGGAAATTTTGACAATAATGAATTTTTGTAATGAATGGAATTTTATTTAGAATCTGCCAAATCCGTCATTGCGAGCTGACGCGAAGCAATCCAACGTGCTTGAATACTCAACACGTTTGCAATCATTAGATTGTATCTTTTCTTGCTATCCTACTAAATAGATATTAAATTCTCGTGGTTTGCAATACTCTGATTCTGTTTCTAGGTAGCCATTGCCCGCAATGCGTAAAATCTCATATCCCCAAAAATTACAAACTTCCTGAAAAACAAATGAAATAAACTCTCTTTTCTCTTCATTCTCTCCCTCTAATGCCTTACTCCAATTCTCTACAATGAGGGCAAAAGAGTTGAATCCAGAATCTAAGAGCCAATCTAAATATTCTATCCAGCAAAAAGGATTTCCCGGAGTGTTAAGCCAAATCATACTCTCATCAGTGGGTGTTTGAAAGGCAGCTTTAGCGGCTTTTTCAAATTCATCATAGGTATGGAACTTTGCACCATCAAGCCTAACGACAAATAAATCTTTATCGTCTTTTAATATTACTTCGTCCATACTTTTTAGAATATGGACTTTATTGTCTTTTTTATCTTTCATTGTGTAAAGCATATTTTCTCCTTATTCTCTGACAGGGATATGTCCCTTGCCAATTGTGATTTTTATAATTACGATATGTTTCCGGTATCTCTTTAGGCAATAATAAAAGCTAGAATCTTGTGCGAGATTCCATGTGTCATTGCGAGAGGCGATAGCCTCGTGGCAATCGACTGTGTCGAGTGTTCAAAGACATTTGATTGCTTCGTGTCAGCTCGCAATGACAGAAGGCTGGATTTTTAATCAGATTCCATACGTCACTCTACACAATCTTACTCACAGCAGAGGCGAGCAAATCACGTGTCAAGCCGCCAAAATTGATTGTAAGCTTGAGCGATTCGCCCCTGCCCCACACCGATTCCACCTTGCCCGCGCCAAAGACATTGTGGCGCACCAAATCACCCTTTTGGAATACATCAGTTTCTGTCGGAATATTCTCATCGCAAATCAAATCAGCTTCGACAAGAAAACGTGAGGGGCGGAGATTCTGCTCTTTGCCATGGAAATAGCGCCTATCGACATAGCTAAGTGTGAGCGTCTTTTTGGCGCGCGTGCAAGCGACATAGCCGAGTCTTCGCTCCTCTTCGAGCTGACTGCCTGTTTTGAGCAGCGGGAAAAAGCCCTCTTCGAGCCCCACAACAAAAACATGCTCAAACTCCAAACCCTTGCTATTATGAATACTCATACACAACACACATTCGCTATCGATGTCATCGACATTGGAATAGAGTGAAAATTCATTAAGGATTTCTTCAAGCAGAATGTCGGGATTTTCAGCAATCTTACTGCGAATCACACCAAAGAGTTCATCGATATTTGCCACGCGTTCTATGCCATCTCCAAGCTGTGCATAATAGGCACGAAGCGGGATATAGTTCTCAAATTGGTCAAGAAAATCGGCGATGGATTCTGTGAGAATCGTATGCAATGTTTCAAGTGTTGCAAAAAACTCGCGCACAATCTTTGCGCGCTTTTGTCCAAGCGTTGCGTTCACCTCCTCATGATGACTAAACTCATAGAATGTTTCGATATTTAATTCTTGCATACGCGCAAACGCCTTGCGCAAGCTAGCACGTCCAATGCCGCGCTTGGGGCGGTCGATGATAGCGTTAAGCGAGAAGCTATCCTTGAAATTGATGAGAAGGCGAAAATAGGCAAGATAGTCTTTAATCTCGTGCCGTTCATAGAATCGGATTGTGCCAATAAGCCGAAATGGAATACGTGTGCGCATAAGCCCTTCTTCGATAGAGCGACTAAAAGCATTGAGGCGAAAAAGAATCGCAATTTCATTGGGTTGTGTGCCGCTTGCAATGAGCTTGTTGATTCTATGTGCGATGTCTTCAATCTCGCTATAATCAGCGATATTCTTGAGCACGGTCACGTCTTTGCCCTCGCCCATTTGGCTCACCAATGTTTTGCCCAATCGATTGGTGTTGTGCGCAATCAGCTTATTTGCAACATCAAGAATCTGCACAGTCGAGCGATAATTTTCTTCAAGCCGCACAATCTGTGCGCCAAAGCGCTCTTGGAAATGCAAGATATAATCGACATTTGCGCCACGCCAACCATAGATGGCTTGGTCGTCATCGCCCACAACACAAATATTTTTATGCGCCACAAGCAGGCAATCGAGCAAGTTATTTTGCAATTCGTTTGTATCTTGATACTCATCAACCATAATGTAACGATATTGCAAACTGACGTCGTTTGCAACATTTGGATTGGTCGAAAGAATCTGAAATGGCAGCAACAATAAATCATCAAAATCAACAAGATTGTTGGCTTGCAAATAGTTTTGGTAAGCCTCATAGACACAGAGTGTCGCTGCAATATGTGAGCCTTCTTCGATGTCTTGCTCACGCAAAACTGCTGGCAAGAGGCTTGCGTTCTTGAAACGTGAGATTTCGTTTGCAATCTGGTCGTCTGACGCGTTAACTTTGAGGCTTGCGATGAGGTCGCGCAAAATCTTTTTTCTATCGCTGCTATCAATCACGATAAAATTATTCAAGCGCCCCAAAAGCCGCATATAAAATCGCAAAAACAAAAGCCCAAAACGATGAAAAGTGCAAAGTAGCGGCGTTTCGACAGAATGTGGAATCATCGCTAAAGCACGATGGCGCATCTCGCTTGCAGCACGGTTTGTAAAAGTGAGCGTGAGCGTCTGACTTGGAGGGATTCCGATTTCTTGCACCAAATAGGCAAGCCGCGTTGTGATTGTGCGCGTTTTGCCACTGCCCGCGCCCGCGAGAATGAGCAGCGCACCATCAATCACACTCGCTGCTTGGCGCTGCTTGGCGTTCAAACTATCGAGGATACTCATCATGTCTCCTTAGGGTGATGGTGCAAAATCAGGTGTGGTGGGTTGAGCTGGTGCAGCTGTTGTGGGCTGCCCTGTTGGCATATTTGCTGGTGGATTAGACGATTCTGTTTGCGCAGGTGCGGCGATATTCACGCGTTGCGGATTGCGCACTGGACTTGTGGCAATCTCTGGTTTAGGCAATAAATCCCATGACAAATCAAGCGGCAGAGTTGCAAGCCGTGTGTCAATCTCAAAATCAAAATATTCGGGGCGAAACTGCACATGTGCCATTGCGCCGTATTGAATGAGCGCTGCACGCAGATTCTTTGCCTCTTGGTGCAAGATTCCAAGCCCATAGCGGCTTTCATAGTTTGTGGGCGCTTCAGATTTTGCGAGCGCAAGCAGCGCTGCAGCATTTTCATGATGTCCCGCACCCACGGCAGCAACAGCAGCGAGGAACATTGTTTGCGAATCAGTCTGCCCTGCTTCGTCAATCAGGGCATTATAAATCACATACGCCTTTTCAAACTCGCGCAGGTAGATACTCGTGAGTGCGAGGGCTTGCATGATTCCAACGCTTGATTCTTCGGAACTCAACACTTTTTGGTTAAGCAATTCTTCCACGCGGCGCAATGCACCGATATTATAGCCCACACGCACATAGAGCTCACGCGCAAGTGATGGTCCATAGAATAGCGCATCGAGCGAGACATTGGAATCTTTATAGAAAACATTCACGCCGCTGGCTATCTCACGTGGATCTGTACCATAATTATCTGCCATAAGCCACAACAATGACGAAACCAAATCAGCATCTGTGCCGCGCATGAGATATTCTGCCGCTTGGCGCATGCGCGCCTTGTTTTCATTCTGTACTGCAACAACATAATCAAGCGCATAGTCAATATTGCGTAAATCACGCGCACCCTCTATCCATTCGAGCGGCGGCTGCAAGACACTATTGGCAAAGCCAAGCAGCGAACGATAGAAATCGCGTTCTTGGGGCGTGAGATTCGCTGCCTCAAAGTCTGTTGCAAAGCTTTCGTTGATTCGTTCGCGGTTGCGATACGTCAAATCAGCGCAAATCATGGCAAAAATTGCCGAGAGCAAGTCGGTCCTGTCGAGATTATAGCCACGCAAAAAATGCCGATAGGCATTGTCAAAATCGCCCTTTTGGGCGAACGAAAGCCCAAGATTGTATTGCAAAATTGCATGCTGGGGGTATTGCTCGGCAGACTTCATCAAAAGTGCGTTAGCTTCGTAGATATTGTTGCGCAGAATCGCACGCAAAGCCATCGCGATGTTGAGATTCACATTGGACATTGTCGAGCCCTTTGCAAGCGCACTTTTTGCTTCTTCAAAGTTATTGAGCTCGACATTGATTCCGCCATCACGGATAAAACCAAGTGCTTGTTGCGCGTCAAACACACGATAGGGAGCATAGAAAAACAAAATCTTGTATCCATTCAATCGCTTTTCGGAGAAATCGCGCCAAAAATTGCGCTGGGATTCATGGACATCAAACAACGATTCTTTGAGCCGCACGCGAATAGGGAAAACGGACGCATTTGCCTCATCATCATCACCCTTGAGTGCATTGAGCACCGTGGCGGCAATCGCCATTCTGCCATCTTTGAGTGCAGTCAGTTGATACGCCATTTTAGGCGCAATGCTTTTGTCATCGACTTGTTCGATATAGCTCAAAAGATAGCGGCGCGCGCTTTCATAATCGCCCACACGCGCATAAAGTAGCCCCAAATCGAAATAATCCTTGAGTTCTGCTGTGCGTGCAAAGGATTCAAGCGCAGATTGTGAATCGCCATAGTAAAGAAAGAGTTTTGCCATTAAATCATTACGTTCTTTTTTGTAGAATGGGCTCTCATCATGGGTGAGCGGCGAGAGGGCTTCGTAATAATTGCCCTTATAATACTGCACGAGTGCGTAGATATAGGGATAAAGTGGCAACCCGCCTGATTCGACAAGATAGGATTCAGCGAGGTCGACATAATAATCATACAGCTTTTGGTCACGCAAAATAAACGCAACCATCGCAGCATTTACAGCGCTCATCGCCCTGTCTTCGCCCGCATCAATCGCCTTTTGGAATGATTCGAGTGCGGCATAATAATTCTGCTCTCGCAATTGTGCAACGCCTAGATTGAAGCTGCTAAGAGTTTCGGAATAGCGCGAAATATTCGAGAACAAATCAAGCGCCTCGTCCTTTTGCCCCTGTTCATAAAGAAGATTTGCCTTTGTAATCATGAGCTCAACGGTTGAAAGGTCGAGCGGTTGCGGCTTTGAAGGCGCAAGAGTGGGCTTTGGAGGCAAAATCGGCAATACGAGTTCATCGTCAAAAAACTTGCTCACAACGGTGCCTACGATGAGCAACACAAGCAAAAGCGCAAGAATTCCACCACCAGCGTAGATTCCCCAACGCGCCTCTTTTGGGAGCTTGTCAAACTTTTTGGTGGCATCTTTGAGTGTCGTTTTGAGATTGACGATTGCGAGGAAAAACCGCCGCATTTTGTCCATAATCGTGTATTTTTTGAGCGATTGGTCCATCGCTTCTTTGGTTGTGTTGTCGATAAGTTCCTTGACGTCTTCTCTCTCTGCTGTGCCTTCGTCTCTGCTGGGTTCGTCATCGCCTAGCTGTATGGTTTTGTCATCTGCCATTTTATATTCCTTACAGATAGGATTCTAAGATTTGTGGAATCCGAATCGAGCCATCATTTTGTTGATAATTTTCCATAATCGCAATCAGTGTCCTACCCACAGCAAGCGAGCTGCCATTGAGCGTATGGACAAGGCGATTCTTACCTTTGTCTTTATAGCGAATCTTAGCGCGGCGCGCCTGAAAATCTTGCGTGTTGGAAATCGAACTAATCTCGCGGTATTTGTTCTGCCCGGGTAGCCAAACCTCAATGTCGACCGTGTTGCTTGCGCTAAAGCCCAAATCGCCCCCGCAAAGCTGCACGAGACGATGTGCAAGCCCGAGCTTACTCAAAAGAGAGCTCACGGTTTCTATCATTCTTTGCTGCATCGCCGCACTCTCTTCGGGTTTTGTGATCGCAACAAGCTCAACTTTGTCAAATTGATGTTGGCGAATCATACCACGCGTATCGCGCCCCGCGCTACCCGCTTCTTTGCGAAAGCATGGTGTTTGTGTGGTGAGCAAAATAGGCAACGAATCGGCAGGAATGATTGTGTCATTATAAAGGTTTGTAAGCGTGATTTCCGATGTCGAGATGAGATAGAGTTCGTTTTTCCAATCTTCTTCGTCAAGCGGCGATGTGATACGGAACATATCGTTTTCAAACTTGGGTAGCTGCCCTGTGCCAAAGAGCATTTGCGCATTGACAATCGCAGGCGTTACGGCAAGCTCGAATCCTGCTTGCTGATTGTGGTCGAGCATGAAACGAATAAGCGCGAAATGCAGCCGTGCAGCCATTCCGCGCAACACAGAAAAGCGGCTCTTGGCAAGCTTGACGCCCGCCTCAAAATCTATCCAACCATTTTGCTCGGCAAGCTCCCAATGTTCTTTGGGCGCAAAGGCGAAGCTTGGACGTTCCAAGACTTCTTTGATGACGACATTATCATTCTCATCAACGCCTTCTGGTGTTGCCATATCAGGCAAATTTGGCACAAGCGAAAGGAGCTCAAACAAATTTGCCTCAATTTCATCTACATTGAGCTGCACGAGAATGCGGTTTTGTTTATTGTGCTCGAGCTCTTGTTGCAGTTGTGTTGTGTCTTTGCCTTCTTGTTTGTATTGCGCAAACAGCTTAGAATGCTTGTTTTGAAACGCTTGCAGTTCCTCAAGCTCAAGTTTGGCTTTTTTATAGACAAGCACGGCGCTTTGTAAATCTTCCAAAATTTCTATCGAAACCTGCTTGATTCGCAATCGCTCAGCAACAAGCGCAAAATCTTGCAATAACAGCTTGCTATCAATCATCTCTCATGCCTTTAGATTTTGCATAGATTTTAGCATGCGTTCTCTGAAAAACCCATGAAGCAAAGCGCACTAGGGCATATCATAAGGTACGCTTGCATCTGGGAAATAGGGGTCATGCAAACGCCACAATGGGGTGATATTTTGCGGGCGGCTGTTATATTGGCTGCCATCTTGACAAAAGACATTACCCCACAAAAACATGCACGTTGCCCCAACACCCACAGCCGAGCCAATCAGAAATGCTTCGGCTCTTGGGGCACAACCATTCAAGCCTATTGCTAGCGCAATGGAAGCGATTATCAATGGAAACTTTTTCATCATCTACTCCTTTTTGTAGCTGATAAAGCATTTCGCGTTCCATGATTGGGATTGCCAACATTCTCCAAGTGATATAACGATACTAACGCTTGTTGTCTTTCGTTGCCTCTCTATGCGAGCGGTGATGGTATTGTTGAGCATCCAAATGATTCTAATCTCTGTTGCGGGATACAATCTCCCTCTCCCTTGCGAAGGGGGTGGGTTATACACAAAGAATCAAAGGTGCGATTTCAGTCGCACATCAAAATATTACATTGTGCTGAATACAAGCTAGCGACTAAAGATTCACTTGCACAGCGTTGTCGCATCACTTTAGGGAGCGCTCAAAATCGCAGCCGAAACACGACAACTTCGCATTTGTGATTCCAAAGATGAAACTTTCGCTAGATTCCCATGCTCTCACTTGCACTTTTTTCCTGAACGCATTCAACCGCAGCGCTGCCTAGGATTGTCGCAATCTCTGCCTTAGCACAAATCAGGGTGTGCAACTTGAGCCCGCTTAGATGTTGCATATCGTCATAGGTGGGAGTTTGAACAATAATATGACAATCGGGAAATGTGCTCAAAAGCTCGCTGCAAATCATGCGCGTCTTGTCCGAATCATCAAGCGTGAGCACCACAGCAGCACACTCATCGATGCGCAAAATTTCATAGACGCTCTTTTGTCGCATACTGCCAAAGACAATATTATCATTGTTGCGGTAGCCCTCATTCACACGTTCAATATCTGAATCGATAGCAATATAACCTGTGTTGTGTTCTTTGAGATAGCGCACAACTTCTTTGCCATACACGCCATAGCCGCACACAACAATGTGGTCTTGCAACACAGAATAGCTGCCTTCGTTTTCGAGAAAATCGCCCTTTTTGCCAAAAAGCCCCAATGTTTTATCGGCAATTGTGCCCATTTTTTTCAGGATAAACGGCGTGCAAATCATTGAGAAAATCACGCATAGCACAAGGAATTGATGCGTATCAGAATCGATGAGCCCTAGCGAAGTACTCGAAAGAGAAAAGATTACAAACGAAAACTCGCCAACTTGGCACAGCGACAGCGCAGTCTTAAAAGATGTGCGCGTGCTGCGGTAAAAGCGAACGATAGAGAAGAGAACAACTGCTTTGAGGAGCATAATCCCAACAAGAAAGACGAGAATCCAATGAATATTTGCGAAAAGGAACGCGATATTGACTTGCATTCCCACCGTAACAAAGAAGATTCCAAGCAATAAATCACGAAAATGCATCAAGTCCAAATCGACTTGATATTTGTAACGTGTTCCTGCGATAATCATTCCTGCAATGAATGCGCCTAAAGAATATGAAAAACCAAAGAGATGGGCAAGCAGCGAGCTTGCAAAGATGATGAACAAAATCGCGCCGACAAAAATTTCATCCATTCGCGTATGTGCAGCGTATTGAAGCAACACAGCAATCACCCATTTTGCAGGATAAAACAAAAGCAAAACAAGCACCAACGCATTGAGTGTGGTATGGATAATGAGAAATTCCAAATGCGCGTTGCTGCTACCAAGGATTGAGATGAGAAGCAGCATGGGAATCACAGCAATGTCTTGCATAATCAGAATCCCAACGGCATTGCGCCCGTGCGGCGTGTTGATTTCCTTGCTTTCATTGAAACTCTTGAGCACAATGGCAGTCGACGAAAGCGAAAGTGCCATTGCAATAATCAGCGAGGTGCTCGTATGCAAATGGAACACAAAAAAAGCCATCAAGAAGACGACTAGAGTGGTTATGATGACTTGCAGTCCGCCAAAAACGATGACTTCTTGACGCATGCTGCGCAATGTTGGGAATGAAAATTCTAACCCAATTGTGAACATGAGAAAGACAATTCCAAATTCGGCGATATGATCAAGCAAGTTTTGGTCGATAAAGTCTGTCAAATGGAGATAGGACGCAATAAAAACTCCTGCTGTGATATAGCCTATCACAACAGGAATGCCCCAGCGGTTGAATAGAATATTGATGACAAGAGCGACACCCAGCCCAAATACACAAATAGCAAAGAGTTCCATATCTATACGCCCATAAGATAAAATCTCGCTTTAGCGTCCCAAATTCTTTTCAAGCTCCACAACCATTTGCCATGTACTCAAAACAGTGTCGGGATTGAGCGAGAGCGAGGTGATTCCTTGCTCAACAAGAAATTTTGCCACCTCGGGATAATCGCTTGGTCCTTGTCCACAGATTCCGCAATATTTGCCGCGCCGTTTTGCCGCCTCGATGGCTTGCGCAAACATCTTGAGCACAGCAGGATTACGTTCGTCAAAGACATGACTCACAAGCTCACCATCTCTATCCACACCAAGTGTAAGCTGCGTGAGGTCGTTTGATCCAATCGAGAATCCATCGAAGATATTCAAAAATTCATCGGCAAGCAGTACATTTACGGGTAATTCGCACATCACATAAATCTCGAGCCCATCTTCGCCAGAGACAAGCCCATTGCGCCGCATAATCTCGAGCACCTTTTTGCCCTCTTCTGGTGTACGCAAGAATGGAATCATCACACGCATATTTGTCAGCCCCATTTCGCTGCGCACATTCGCGAGTGCTTGACATTCCCACTCAAATGCGCCGCGATAAGCTTCAGAATAATAGCGCGATGCGCCGCGATAGCCCAACATCGGATTTTCCTCGTGAGGCTCATACGCAGCACCACCTATCATGCGGCGGTATTCATTGGTTTTAAAATCGCTCGTGCGGACGATGACTGGATTGGGATAGAATGCTGAAGCAATCATTCCCACACCTTCAGAGATTTTGTTGATAAAGAAATCTTTGGGAGACGCATAGCCCTGCATAATCTCACAAATCTTATGATAATCCTGCACATCTGTTTTGCCCGACTGAATATCCAAAAGAGCGAGTGGGTGAGCTTTGATATAATTGTTGATGATAAATTCCATGCGTGCAAGCCCGACACCATGATTTGGCAACATCGAGAATCCAAACGCCTTTTCGGGGTTACCCACGTTCATATAAATCTTTGTTTTGGGTTGCTCGAAGTTTGAGAGATCAATGCTCTCGACACGGTATTCATAAATCCCCTCATAGATTCGCCCTTCTTCACCTTCAGCACATGACACTGTAATATCCATGCCCGTCTCAAGTCTTTGCGTTGCGCCTGCTACACCGACAATTGTAGGCACGCCAATCTCGCGCGCAACAATCGCTGCATGGCATGTGCGCCCACCGCGGTTGGTGATGACTGCCGCAGCCTTTTTCATCGCGGGCTCCCAATCGGGGTCGGTGTTGTCGGTTACGAGAATCTCGCCCGGTTTAATCTCGGACATGTTCATGATATTATCAATCACACGTACCTTGCCATGCCCAATCTTTCCGCCCACAGCCTTGCCCGTGAGCAGCAGCTCACGTTCCTCATTTTCGTTGACAAAATAGAATTTCTCAATCGTTTTGCCGCCGCCCTTTTTCATCTTTTGGCTCTGCACCGTTTCAGGGCGCGCTTGAACAATAAAAAGCTCGTTTGTAACGCCATCTTTTGCCCATTCCATGTCCATTGGACGGTATTCGCCCGCCTCTTTGGTGTAGTGCCGCTCAATGAGAATCGCATAACGTGCGAGCGTGAGCACTTCTTCATCGGTGAGCGAAAATGTTTGCAATTCTTCTTCGGTTGTGGGGATATTGTGCGTTGGGTGCGAGCTGCCTGCGGGCGCATAGACCATTTTTTGGTGCTTATTGCCTAGCTGGCGCTTGAGAATCGGGCGCTTGCCTTGCTCGAGAGTGGGCTTGAAGACATAAAATTCATCGGGATTCACCGTTCCACCTACGACATTCTCGCCAAGCCCCCAACTGCTTGTGATGAATACGGCATCTTTAAAGCCTGTTTCGGTGTCGATGGAGAACATCACGCCCGCACTACCCCTATCGGCGCGTACCATTTTTTGCACGCCCACAGAAAGCGCGACCTTGAAATGGTCGAATCCCTTGGAGGCGCGGTAGCTCACCGCCCTATCGGTGAAGAGTGAGGCGAGACATGATTTGACATAGTGGATGAGTTCCTGATGCCCCTGAACGCTTAGGTAGGTATCCTGTTGCCCCGCGAAGGACGCATCGGGCAAGTCCTCTGCTGTCGCGCTGCTGCGCACGGCGACATCGGCTTGTTCCATGCCATATTCTTTGCTCAATATCGCATAAGCTTCGATGATTTCAGCACGCAAATCTGCAGGCAAAGGCGTTTGGAATATCAAATCGCGAATCTTTTTGCAACGCACTTTGAGTACATCGATTTCGGTTGGGTCGACTCCATCAAGCAAATCGTAGATTTTTTGGCGAATGCCGCCCACCTCGAGCAATTTCCAATAGGCATCGCTCGTGATTGCAAAACCATTTGGGACATGGATTCCCATTGGCACAAGCTCTTGAAACATCTCACCGATACTAGCGTTCTTGCCCCCAACCAACGGGACATCTTTGTTGTTCAGTTCTTTAAAGAATTTGATGTACTGCATTGCTCACCTTTTTCAAAGACAGATTTGGAAACTTTGGTAACTCGATTCTACAATGCAAATCTTGATAGACTGCTTATAGAGTCTACAAAAGCTTAAAGCTTTTGCGGGACCAAAATGGAATACTATTTGCTTGATTGTGCATATAGAGATTTCATAACAAAGGAAAAAACGATGCGAATTAGTTTCAGCGGACGCTATAGTGGGCTTAGTTATTACCAACAAAGCATCATGTCCAATCTCAACAACTCTCTGAACAAAATGTCAACAGGCTCGGACATCAAATTTGGCTATCAAGATAGTACAGCTTTCAATAAAGCCTTGATAATGGACAATGCGATTACACGGCTTGAACAAACAAAAGAACTTGCTTCAAATGCAAACTTCTTCACAAAACATACTGATACAGCACTCAAAAATATGACAGAGCTGCTCGAGAAAATCAACTACAAAATGGTGCAAGCCACAACAAATTCGCATGACTCAACATCACTGCGTGCTATTGCATCTGACTTGCGTGCTTATCGTAGCAATTTGCTCGCCGTAGCAAATACAGCTGTGGGTGGAGAATATCTCTTTGCAGGCAGTGCGCTCACTCGCCAGCCCTTTGGTGCTGATGGCAGCTATTATGGCAACAACCAAGAGCTTCGGGCTGTTTTGGGTAATGAATATTCACTCCCATACAACATCACGGGGCTTGAGCTCTTTTTTGGCATGAATCGCGACCACAACAAAGAGATTGTAACCAATGTCAAGCATTATAACCAAAGCAAGCTGAATCCGGGTATTATGGACAAAATCAACCATACAGAGCTTTCAAAAGAAGTCTATATCACTGCAGAAGACACATTGCGCGACCTTGTGGGCGATGATGATTGGGACACAACCAACAACGAGCCCGAGACATTCTATATTCAAGGTGTGCGCCCCGATGGTACATCTTTTAAGGCAAAATTCAATCTTGACATCAATTATTCTGACCAAGTCGACAAAAAAGATGCGACCAAAGTTCAAGATTTGCTCGATAAAATTGGCGAGGTCTATGGAAATACAAGCACAAATAAAGTCGTTGATGTTACAATCAATGAATATGGCGCGATTAATATCAAAGATTTGACAAATGGACGTAGCAATCTTGATTTTTATATGGTGTCTAGCAACCGACAAACCTACCATGTCGCTGATAATGGCGCGGGGGGCTTGGCATTATCTGATACCAACAATGTGAATCTAGAATTTTACACCGCGATGGACACTGCAAATGGCACACCAGGTGGGACAAATGTTGGTGTTGCTACTGCAAATCTACAAACAGGCAAGTATGAAATCGTCATTAATGGGGTGAATGTCCCCGTCACGTATGAAAAAGACAATGTCTTTTCCTATATCAATCCAGCGACAGGAGAAAGAGAAAAACTCTATTCATTTGTTGGGCAAGACGCAACCCCTCCTGTACAAATTGGTGAAGGTGTAACAGACATCAACCAACTTGCACGTTTTGGCGCACGCATTACAACCTATGTCCAAAGTAATTTTTTGGGTGAAAAAACGAGTAGCTTCATCAATAGCACACAAGATCCAAATGACCATCGCCGCAACACTCTATCAGGCACTCTACGCACAGAAAGCAATGTGCTCGCACAAAGCTCGACAAAACTCATTGATGTGCTAGGAGCAGAAGCACTCGAAGAAGTACGCAATGGTGGCAGTATCACACTCACCCTCTCGGGAACAGAAGCAAACACAAACAGCAACCCACCCTTGCCCGGCGCACCCGTTGTGGCAGGTGCTGCGGGAACGACACTGACGATTAACCAAAACAATATGCATACCGTTACAATACAAGATTTGATGAGCCTTATGGAAGGAGTTTATGGCGGAAATGATAGAGTTAGAGTTGAGCTTGTTAATGGCAAAATCACACTTGTTGACCAACATGTAACACAAAAGCTTGAGCCCGAGCTCCCTGCAAACAGAATCGCGCCCTATGATGGCGCGAGCTCGCTCCATGTAACTTTGAGCGCAAGCCTCACAACAGCTGGTGGCGCACAAACAGCTTTTAATGTTTTTGCAAACGACTACACTGTCGAATATGACCGCGTGCAATTCACACAAAATGGCAGCGGACTCACAGGCAATGTGCCACAAGTCGTAAATGGAACGAGTGAATACGCCGTGGATAGCACGAAGCTTTCCGAGGTTGCAGGAAGCTCACTCAAAGACACCAAATATACATTGCATTACAAAGACATTGATGGCACACCACGAACAGCAATGATTAACTTCTATGGCGACAATCCAGCAGATGCAAATGGAGTGCTCTATACCGAACAAGGAGGCGCAAACCCTCACCCAAGCGGGCTTTCACTTGCTCAATTGCGCAATCGTGTAACGATTACTCTTGACAACACATCGCCAAATGCAGCAGCTGGTGCGACAATTGAGATTCCGCTCTATCGCCCGCTAGACAATAATTCTATGCCACCACCAGATGGTGTCACTGTCCAAAATATCACACCAGATGATATGACCTATCGCCAATTCTCTGATGCGATTGCCGTGATTCTCAATGGTGCAAGGAATCTCGGAGATGATTTGCTTGATGCGAACATCGGTACAGCTTCAACACCAGCTTTGGCAACAAACGCCCAGCAGAAAAAAGATGCTTATGAGCGATTGCTTGTGAATTCGCAATCAAACCTTAACGTTGGAATCAACCTCTATGGGCAGCTAGAAGTCAAAGATAATACACATTCGCCTAGCCTTTTAAGTCTCTCGCTTAGCGAGACACAACGGCAGGTTACCTACACCAACATTCAAGGGAATCAACAAACCTATATGGTCATGGGCTCTGCTGATTACAGCAATATCCCACCCGCAACATTGGGAACAGCTGTGGATATTAATGGAAATGCACTTCTTGCTCCTGCTAGTACCGTTCCTTACCGAGAAGGTTCCTCTTTAACATTCCAAAGCAACAATGCCTTGGTGCTTGACGACCCACATGTGAATATCTTCCAGCAAATTGATGCGGCGATTGAGGCAATCGAGCTCGAGATTTATCGCGCAGGCGATGTGAACGAAGGTACTTATAATAATAGCTTGCGTAGTGTTGGTATGCAAGGCGGCAAGCAATGGCTTGAGCATGTAGAAGAGCAGATTATCAAGGTACACACCAAAACAGGTTCGCAAGGTAACGCATTTAGCTATGAAATCGAACGCGCCGAAACACTCCTTGTCCAAACCAAAGAGTTGCGCTCTGACGCAATCGATGCGGATATTCCCGAGACCTATGCCTATTTCGTGCAGCTCACAATGAACTATCAAGCATTGTTGAGTGCAACAGCAAAAATCAATCAGCTCTCGCTCATGAATTATATCTAATTGCAATCCGCCGCTTAGGCGGTGGATTGCTCGGCTATTGCGCCTTTTTGGCGTCCTTAACAGCCTTATAGACATCAACACCCACTCCTGCTGCACCGCCTGTTTTCTCATTTGCGCTATCAAGCGCTTTTGTAGTTATTTCTTTCTTTGCTGCTTTAGTACGTGTGTTGATTTCGTCTTTGATTTCCTTTTTGATTTCTGCTTTGCTTGGCATTTTAGTCTCTGTGGATTGTGTGCCTTTATCTAGCCCATGCTCACTCTTCAACGCATCGACACGTTCTTGTACGCCTTGTTTTGCTGCTGCCTTTTTTTCTTTGCTAATCTGTTTTAGGCTTTTACCCTCAACTTGATTCTTAATCAACACATCTGTACCTTGTTCAATCGCAAAATCGCTCAAACTCTTTTGCTCTGCGCTCATATGTGTGCAAAATACAAATGCCGCTGCCGCAACAACAGCCTTTTTGCAAAATCTTTTCATCTTTGCCTCCTTAAAAACAGACACATTGTACGACTCTTTTGCTGAAAAAATCTTTTCCTGCACCCATGTTGTAGAATTGTAACATTGAGATTTCCCATTTGCATTACAAATCTATTTTGCCAATGCAGATGACTGCATTTGGGGATATAATCATTTTAAGGCAATGGATATAGCCCCCAATTGCCGAATTTTATGACAAAGGATACACGATGAGTGCATACACAGATAGCAGCAAAGTCTTCAAATCCCGTTATGAGAACTTCATTGGCGGCAAGTGGGTTGCACCAACTGATGGGCAATACACCAAAAACACAAGCCCCATCAATGGGCAAATACTCTGCGAAGTGCCCGTTTCGAGCGCTGCCGACATTGAAAAAGCGCTCGATTCTGCCACAAAGGCAAAAGAGAGCTGGGGCAACACGAGCGTGGCACAACGCGCCTCGATTCTGCTCAAGATTGCCGATAGAATCGATGAGAATCTCGAAAAAATCGCCCATGCCGAAACATGGGACAATGGCAAGCCTATCCGCGAAACACTCAACGCCGACATTCCGCTTGCCGCCGACCATTTCCGCTATTTTGCGGGCTGCATTCGGGCGCAAGATGGCACAATCAGCGACCTTGACCACGACACGGTGGCATATCATTTCCACGAGCCGCTCGGCGTTGTGGGACAGATTATCCCTTGGAATTTCCCACTTCTTATGGCAGCATGGAAAATCGCCCCGGCTTTGGCTGCAGGAAACACGATTGTGATGAAGCCCGCTTCGGCAACCCCCGCGAGCATCTTGGTGCTGCTTGACATCATCGGCGATTTGCTGCCCGAAGGAACGCTGAATATCGTCAATGGCAGCGGCAGCAAGATTGGCATGCACCTCGCCACAAGCCCCAAAATCGCCAAAGTTGCCTTCACGGGTTCAACGAGTGTTGGGAGACAGATTATGCAATTTGCAACAGAAAACATCATTCCTTCAACGCTCGAGCTCGGCGGCAAATCGCCCAATATTTTCTTCCCCGACATCTTCGACCACGAAGACGCGTATCTCGACAAGGCAATCGAGGGCTTGGTGCTCTTTGCATTCAACCAAGGCGAGGTTTGCACATGTCCAAGCCGCGCACTCGTGCATGCAAGCATTTATGATAGATTTATTGAAAAGGTGCTCAAGCGCGTTGAGGCGATAAAGGCAGGCAATCCGCTCGACCCAACGACAATGATTGGCGCACAAGTCGATGAGAATCAAGTCAGCACGATTCTTAATTATATTAAAATCGGCAAAGAAGAAGGCGCAGAATGTCTGATTGGCGGCGAACGCAATCATCTTGGAGGCGAGCTCGAGAAAGGCTGCTATATCAAACCCACGATTTTCAAAGGGCACAACAAAATGCGCATTTTTCAAGAAGAAATCTTTGGTCCCGTGCTTGCGCTCACGACTTTCAAAGATGACAAAGAGGCGCTCGAGATTGCGAACGATACTATTTATGGGCTTGGCAGCGGCGTTTGGACGCGCGACATCAACCGCGCCTATCGCTTTGGACGCGGAATCAAGGCGGGGCGCGTTTGGACAAACTGCTACCATGCCTACCCCGCACACGCGGCGTTTGGAGGCTACAAACAAAGCGGAATCGGGCGCGAAACCCACAAGATGATTCTGGAACATTACCAACAAACCAAGAATATTTTGGTGAGTTACTCTATCAACAAGCTTGGATTTTTCTAGGAGCAAAACATGACAAAAACAATGAAAGCAGCGGTTCTCAAAGAATTTGGTCAGCCATTGATGATTGAAGAAATTGCTATTCCCGAACCCGGAGATGGTCAGGTTTTAGTCAAAATCGAAGCATGCGGCGTTTGCCACACCGATTTGCACGCAGTTGAGGGCGATTGGCCTGTCAAGCCCAATCTCAAGGCACTGCCCGGCGGTGGTTTTATCCCAGGGCATGAGGGCGTGGGCTATGTCGTCAAGGTTGGCAAGGGTGTTACACACATCAAAGAGGGCGATGCAGTTGGAATCCCATGGCTTTATAGCGCATGTGGGCATTGCGAGCATTGCATGGCAGGCTGGGAGACGCTTTGCGAAAGCCAACAAAACGGCGGGTATTCTGTCAATGGTGGCTTTGCTGAATATGCCGTGGCAGACGCGACATATTGCGGAATCCTCAAAAAACACACAAATTTTCTCAACATCGCGCCGATTCTATGCGCAGGTGTTACGGTCTATAAGGGGCTCAAGGTTACCGACACACGCCCAGGGCAATGGGTCGCCATTTCTGGAATCGGCGGGCTCGGGCACTTGGCGGTGCAATACGCTAAGGCAATGGGGCTAAATGTCGCGGCAATCGATGTCGCAGACGAGAAGCTTGAGCTTGCCAAGAAATATGGCGCAACAGTTGTTGCCAACGCCAAGACGCTCGGTGAGCAAGGCACAATTGACAAAATTCGCGAAGAAACAGGCGGTGGCGCACATGGCGTACTTGTTACCGCTGTGCACCCCATTGCGTTCAAGCAGGCTGTAGGCGTTGTGCGCCGCGGTGGCACCGTTTCGCTCAATGGCTTGCCGCCGGGCGATTTCCCTGTCAATATCTTTGGCATGATTTTGAATGGAATCACAATTCGTGGCTCGATTGTGGGAACACGGCTCGATTTGCAAGAGGCGATTCGCTTTGCCGAAGAAGAAAAGGTACATGCGTATGTCGCTCCTGCAAAGCTCGAAGACATCAATGATGTGTTTGCGAGAATGAAAAAGGGTGCTATCGATGGGCGCTTGGTGTTAGATTTCCGCACAAAATGAGCCAAGAGAAAAGGCGATGAGATCCTCTGCTGTGCGCACATTTGGCGGAACTGTCGCAAGTGCATACTCAAAAATTTTGAGCGCCGTGAGCGCGTCTGCATACGCGCGGTGCAGCACAGGCGCGCCGATTCCAAGCTGTGTGTTGAGCGCTGCAAGCCCATAGTGTGTTGCGGGGATTGTCTTTCGCGCAAGCCTAATTGTGCAAAGCTTGCGATTGCATAGCCAGCCGAGATTGCAGCGCATCAGCATGGCATTCAAAAAGCCATAATCAAACTCGACATTGTGCGCCACAAAGAGTGCTGTGCCCAAAAAATGGTGGAATTGTTCCATCACCACAGCGAGCGTGGGTGCGTTTATGACATCATCAAGCGAAATCCCTGTGAGTTCTGTAATACTCTCTGGAATCTGCGAACAAAACACAAACGATTCGAATCTATCGATGATTGCGCCATTCTCATAGAGTATAGCACCAATTTCAATCACCTGACTCTTGCTTGGGTCGCTGCCGTTGGTTTCCACATCGACAAAGCAAAATCGTTGCTCTGCAATTGGCGTTGTGCGCGTTGTGAGCGCGACCAAATCGCCCTCGCACACAAGTGGCGCGCCCATGATGTGCAGCAGCCGCAGCTCCTCGTCTCCGCAGCCAAACCCTCGACAACGTTGCAAAGATTCCATAAATTGCTCACGCGGCATGTCCATATTTGCAAGCTTCTCAAGCAGCGATTCATAGGGATTTTGATAGCTAGAGCGTTTTGGCATTTTTGATAAAATCCTGCACTTTTTTGTGGTCTTTTTTGCCCGCGCTACTCTCCACGCCGCTGCTCACATCGACACCATAGAATCCCATCTCTGTGACTTCGGCAACATTGTCGGGAGTGAGCCCTCCTGCAAGAATCATGCGCGAGCAGTCGATTCCGGCGAAAAAATCGAGCGGCAAGCGCAATCCAGCGCCCCCAAAACTCTCGCAAAAGGTATCGCAAAGCACAAAGTCTGCTGAATTAAGCGCAGCGACATCATCTTTTGAGGCAATGCGTGCGACTTTGAGTGTGGGCAGTGGATAAGAAGAATCGAATAATGCAGCATTATGCAATTGCAAAAGCTGCACGCCCGCTTGTTTGGCAAGCGCGCAAACCTCATGGGCAGATTCTTGTGCAAACACACCAACAGAAAGCACAAAAGGCGGAAGCGCACGCACAATCTGCGCAACCACACAAGGCGAGACAAAACGCTTTGAGGGTGGATAGAGCACAAAGCCAAGCGCATCAGCACCGCAATCAGCGGCAAAAAGTGCATCTTCGAATGTTGTAATTCCGCAGATTTTGACTTTCAAGCGCATTCCTTTTTGAGCATTGTAACACATTTATGAGCACAAAAAACTAAAGCTGCTTTGGGTGGAAACCATAATATTTATATTGATTGCCACGCGCCCTGCGGGCGCTCGCAATAAAAAGACCAAAACCTAGTGCAGGTTACATTAGAGTTCTGGTTTGGGAGTTTTGTCTGTTGCAATCGGAAGCTGTGGATAGGTAATCACAGGTTTTTCGCCCGTGAGTGCTTGGAGGAATGTCTCGATACTCTTTGCTTCTTTATTGCTAATATTGATTCCTAACTGAATGCTACCCATTTCTTGAATCGCTTCAGTCAACGACCAAACTGCACCATTGTGAAAATATGGTGCTGTCTCGGCGATGTTACGCAAAGTTGGGGTTTTGACCATACCATTTGCATCGCCCTTGAAATCCCCAAGTGTTGCAAATTTATACTTACCTGCAATCTCAAAAGCCTGCATAGAACCACCAAGATTCACGCCATTATGACAGGCGATACAGCCCTTGTCAATGAACAATTTCAAGCCTGCTTGCTCATCTTTGCTTAGTGCTTTTTCGTCTCCTTCAAGGAATTTATCAAAACGTGAAGGCGTGATGAGCGTGCGTTCAAAAGTCGCAATCGCATCGGCGATATTGTCAAATGTTACACCACTTCTGCCATAGATTTTTTTAAACTCGTTCACATATTCGGGCAACGAATTGATTTTTGAAACCGCCAATTTTGCAGGTGTTGCCATTTCAGGCTCGGCTTCGATAGGTCCTTTAGCTTGGTCTGCAAGACTTCCGGCACGTCCATCCCAAAACTGTGTTGTATTCAACACCGAATTATAAACGGTAGGCGAATTGAGATGATGAGGATTTGCTGTCCAGCGATGCCCTACGGCTGCAGAGATTCCATCTGCACCTCCCATACCTAGGTTATGACAGGTATTACACGAAATGAGTCCACTCTTTGAGAGACGTGGCTCAAAATAGAGTTTTTTACCAAGCTCTGCTTTCTCGTTGGTAAATTTACTGACTTCAATGCCATTCTCTTTCAAAACTGCCTCTATGCCTTGCTGGTCTTTTGGCAATGGACGCAATCCAACTGCTTTTGCCTCCTCTACCAAATCGGCAGCATTCAAAGACAACATCGATGCCATGACAACTGATGAAAACATCACAAATCGTTTCACTAGAACCTCCTTTGGGGTGATAAATCTAAACAAGTGATTCTAACACAAAAAAATAACAAAAAGAATGCAACAAAGAAAAAATAGCATGGAATAAAAATTGTTAATGATAGAGATTATCTCTATACAAATGCGCTAAGTGATAAAGTAACGTATGCTTGCAAAACCTGTAACACCAGAATTTCTTAAAGATTCACAATGTTTTGTGCTAATAATGCCTCCCAACGCAAAAACATCAGCCCGAAATGAATAAGTACGCATGATTTCTTGTAGTTTTGTAAGCCCGAGCGGAGGGGGTTTGTTCGGCGTGGGGAAAATAGGGCTAATCGTCATTGCATGCGCGCCCTGCTCCTGCGCAAGCAGCATGTCATTGAGGCTATGCGCACTATAAAAAACATGCCGCTCTTTTGCGAGCAATGCGATAGAATCACGCTGATGAGCGCGCAAATGCACGCCGATTCCAAGATTACGTGCTAGAGCAACATCAGCACTCACATAAGGCAAACAAGCAAACTCGCGACATAGCGCTACAAACGCATGCGCGATTTGCTCATAGTCTGCCGATTCTGCATATCCACGCAACAGGGCAGCATACGGACGATGCACCACCAAAGCGCGCGTAAAAGCGCGCGTAAATGCACCACACTCGGGTGGATAATAGGTAGGCGAGGTGATGAGATAGGCTTTGAGCGCCTTGCTCAAAATTTCTAATGCCCCTCTTCAGAAACAAGCACAGCGCCTGCAAGAAAAACATATGTCAAAATCATAAAGATAAATGCCTGCAAGAATGCCATAAAGGTTAGAATCAAATAGGCAGGCAGAGGCGCAAACCAAGGCGCAAGGAATAGCATCACAATCAAGAACATATCATCGCCCTTGATATTCCCAAACAAACGGAACGAGAGCGAAATCACGCGTGAGCAATGTGAGATGATTTCAATCACAAACATAAACGGCGCTAGAATGGGAAGCGGACCCGCAAAATGCGCAAAATAGCGTGCGACACCAAATGTGCGGATTCCTTCATAATTGTAATACACAAAAACAATCAGTGCGAGCGTTAGTGTGAAGTTGATATTCGACGTTGGCGCCTCGAATCCCGGAATGATTCCAAGCAAGTTTGCGATACAAATCAGAATTGCCAAAGTCGCTGTAAGCGGGAGATAATGTCGCGCTTTTTCTTCACCAATTGCCTCTTTTGCCGTGCTGATGATTCCACCAAGCAATGTCTCAAAAAAGTTCTGCATCGGTCCGGGAACCGTTTGCAGTCGGCTTGTTGCCGCGCGCGCCAAAAGAAGCGCGATAACCGCAACCAACACAGTGTAGAACCCAATTTCAAAGCTTTTGTCATGCGAAATCAGCCCCGCAATACTAAACACCCTATCTAACATAGCCATTCTCCTCACGAAAGATTGTCTCATTATGCCCAAAAAAATGTTAAGCTATCATTAAAAACATTGCCATAGTACCACAAATGCACATGGCGACACAAAGGAATACAATGCAACGCGCCATCTACCTCATCGGAGTTGCCCAATTTGAAGGGGTTATCACTCTTCCATTACTACAAATCGTCTTTTTGCAACCTGATTTTGCACAATGGCGCAGCGCGCTTGGCGATGCTTTAGCAAGCGAGAATACACTAGACAGCGCACTAGAAAAATTTACACTTGTGTTCAGCTCACAAAATGCCGTGTTTGCCTTGCAAAATGCGGGCATTTCGTTGCGGGGCAAGCGGGGATTTGTTGTGGGCAAGAGCACGCGCCACGCGTTTGTGAAAGCGGGAGGAATCGTGCTCGGAATGCCCGAAAACGCAACGGGAGATTGCCTCGCTGCGCTGATATGCGCCGCGAAACCAGCGCAACCGATTCTGTATTGCAAGGCGCGCGAAAGCTTTCGCGATATTGTCGGGATATTGCGCAATGAGGGGATTGCTGCAAACGAGATTGTTGTCTATGAAAGCATACCAAATCCGCAAAACTTCGCGCCACCACCGCATGATTCCATCATTATTTTTGGTGCGCCTTCGAGCTACAAAAATTTTGTCTTGCGCTTTGGTTGGCAGCCTAGCTACCACGCAATTGCGATTGGCAAAAGCACCTTTGCAAGCCTAAGTCAAGAAGCACAACAAAATGCACAGATTGCACCCAAACCGAGCTTTCAAGCATGTGTAACTCTTGCTAAAAAACTCACAAAGACATAAAGCAGCCATGCAAAATATGTTAGAATCGGAGTATCAAACCAACATCAAGGAATACATCATGAGTCATCTTTTTGTCCTACTCGTTCAATACACAGCGCCGCTTGAGGACATCGAGGCAAACCTCGCCGCGCATCGTAGCTATTTGCAAGCAGGCTATGACAAAGGTTTTTTGCTCGCTTCAGGTCCGCGCACTCCGCGCGAAGGGGGCGTGATTATCGGCAAATTTGCTAACAGAGCCGCTGCAGAAAGCTTTAGTAAACAAGACCCATTTGTGCAACAGAATCTCGCACGTTATGAGATTCTCGAATTCACGCCCGTTCTACATAGCACATTGCTCAAATCATTTTTGCAGTCATAAACAAAAAGGAATGCAAATGCAATATTGGTTTCAAACGAGCCTTGCGGCATTGCTCGTCTTTTTGTTGAGTGCTTGTACGCAAACCTATGGGCGCTCGCAGCTCATGTTGCTCACACCAGAACAAGAGCGCCAAATTGGCGAGAGTGGGCGCGATGAGATTCTGCAACAAGCCACATTGAGCACAAACAAAAAAGCGATTGCGCAGGTTACGCGTGTGGGGCAAAAGATTGCCAAAGCGGCAAACCAACCTGATTTTGAGTGGGAATTTTATGTCATCGAGGATAAAAGCGTCAATGCCTTTTGTTTGCCAACAGGCAAGGTCTTTGTCTATACAGGGATTTTGCCTTTTGTCAGCAATGACGATGATCTCGCCACGATTATGGGACATGAAATCGCGCATGCGATTTTGCGACACGGAGCAGAACGTATGAGCATGGCACAAGTCTCTGATATGGGACAACAGCTCACAAGCACGCTTGCAGCAAATTTTGCGCCCGATTATGCGCCGCTTGTGAGCGGGGTATATTCAGTTGTGAGTCAATATGGTGTCATGCTCCCCTATGGACGCGACAGAGAACTTGAAGCCGACAAAGCAGGACTCGAGATCATGATAAAAGCGGGCTACAACCCACAAGCAGCACCACGATTCTGGCAAAAAATGGCAGCGTCTAATCGAAGCTCGGATTTTGACTTTTTCTCAACTCACCCGAGCGATTCAAAGCGAATCGCGCAGCTCCAAAGCCTCATCAAACAAAAATCGCGCTAGCAATCATCCCCGCCGTGAGGCGGGAAAGAGACTAGAGGCTATATGATTCAATCAGATTAAAATTCAAATAGCGATAGATTTGCTCACCTTTGCCTTCAATCTTTTTGGGAATGAGCGAAAGATATTCCTCTTTGGTTGGAATCTTGCCCAAGATTGCACACAAAGCGCCGAGCTCTGCACTGCCCAAGTAGACCTTTGCACCTTTACCCATGCGGTTATCGAAATTGCGCGTTGAGGTGGAAAACACCACTGTGTTATCACGCACCCGAGCCTGATTACCCATACACAAGCTGCAACCCGGAATTTCAATGCGCGCTCCTGCTGCTCCAAAAAGCGCATAATAGCCTTCATCAACAAGCATTTTTGCGTCCATTTTTGTAGGAGGTGCTACCCATAGTGTCGTGGGCACCATTCCTTCATCTCTCAAAACTTCACCAAGCGCACGATAGTGCCCAATATTTGTCATACAACTTCCAACAAATACTTCGTCAATCTTTTTCGGACGATTGCTGTCGTTTAGAATCTCGCTCAATGTCGCAACATCGTCAGGGTCGTTGGGGCAAGCCAAAATAGGCTCGGTAATCTCATTGAGATTAATCTCAATCACAGCAGCGTATTCAGCGTCTTTGTCGGCAACGAGCAATTCGGGTTTATCAATCCAATCTTGCATTTTCTGCGCACGTCGTGCAAGCGTTTTTGCATCTTGATAGCCTGCTGCAATCATTGCGTTGATGAGCGCGATATTGGATTTGAGATATTCGATGATGGGTTCTTTATTGAGTGCCACAGTGCAGGCTGCTGCGCTACGTTCAGCGCTCGCATCACTCAATTCAAATGCTTGCTCAACCTTAAGGTCAGGCAAGCCCTCGATTTCGAGAATCTTGCCATTAAAGATATTTTTCTTGCCCTTTTTCTCCACCGTGAGCAAACCTTGCTTAATCGCATAATACGGAATTGCATTGACCAAGTCACGCAAAGTGATTCCGGGTTGGAGTTTGCCGCTAAAACGCACAAGCACAGATTCAGGCATATCGAGTGGCATAGAACCTGTAACAGCAGCAAAAGCAACAAGCCCACTTCCAGCAGGGAAGCTGATTCCAATCGGAAATCGTGTATGCGAATCGCCGCCTGTGCCGACAGTATCGGGCAACACCATGCGATTAAGCCATGAGTGAATCACACCATCGCCCGGGCGCAACGACACACCACCACGAGAGCTCATGAATGTGGGTAATGTTGCATGATTCTTGACATCAGCAGGTTTAGGGTATGCAGCCGTATGGCAGAAACTCTGCAACACAAAATCCGCGCTAAAGCCAAGCGAAGCAAGCTCTTTGATTTCGTCTCGCGTCATTGGTCCTGTGGTGTCTTGGCTGCCCACAGTTGTGGCGATGGGCTCGCAATATGTACCCGGAGCGATTCCAGCAACGCCACATGCCCTGCCGACCATTTTTTGTGCAAGCGAATAGCCCTTAGGCTGCGTGGTTGGGTTTGTGGGTTTAGCAAAAATACTATCGTCTTTTACCCCAGTTGCTTCTTGCGCTTTTGCTGTGAGCCCACGTCCGATGATGAGATTGATACGTCCACCTGCGCGAATCTCATCAGCAAGTGTATTGGGAGAAAGTTCGAATTTGCTTACGACAGCGCCATTTTTGTGAATCTCGCCTTTGTAGGGATACACATCAATCACATCGCCCTCATTGAGCGCGCTCACATCAGCACGAAGTGGCAAACAACCGCTATCTTCGCATGTGTTGAAAAAGATTGGGGCAATCACACCGCCAATCACGATACCGCCACTCTTTTTATTGGGGATATGAGGAATCGCCTCTCCAATATGCCAAACAAGCGAATTGCATGCGGATTTGCGCGAGCTCCCTGTACCCACAACATCACCAACATATACAAGCGGATTACCCTTTTTCTTGAGTTCTTCAATGCGTCCTAGCGCATTTTGTGTGCGGCTTTTGAGCATGGCTTGTGCATGGAGCGGAATATCGCTTCGTGTGAAAGCATCGCCTGCGGGCGAGAGGTCATCTGTATTTGTTTCGCCATCAATCTTAAACACCGTGAGCGTAAGCTTTTCAGGCACTTTGGGTCGGCTTGTGAACCATTCTGCCTTTGCCCAGCTCTGCAAGATTTCTTGCGCATATTGATTGCTTTTTGCAAGCTCGACAATCTCGCCAAATGCGTCATAGACAAGCAAGGTTTTCTTGAGCGCATCAGCTGCGACTTGTGCAAGCTCGGGTGCGAGTTTGAGCGCACCAATGAGCGGGGCGATATTATAGCCCCCTAGCATTGTGCCAAGCAACCTAATCGCCTCTTTGGGGTTGATTGCCTGACATGACTGCTTGCCTTGAGCAAGCGAATCGAGAAAATCAGCCTTGACTTTTGCAGATTCATCAACACCGGGTGAAACGCGTTCGCTCAACAATTCTTTGAGTTCTTTGCTGCGGCTATCGTTTGTCAAAAGCAATCTGATGACTTCAGCAGTTTGTGTAGCGTCAAGCGGCAATGGTGGGACATTCTGCGCGGCGCGCTCGCTCACTTGCTGATTATAGGTGGAAAAAAAGTCCATAATGACTCCTTATGATTTTTAGTATCTTTTGTGTGCATATTGTAGCACTTCTAGGCAGTTTTTCCAAATCATCATCTTGTCCATAAAAGCAGAAAAAATAGTATCCTTTATCTAAAAAATCTAATAAAATCACTATTTTAAGCCTTATTAGTTAAATTATAAATTTAATAATGAATAAAAAAACTTGCTTGACAAAGAAACAAAGATATTGTAGAATCTACACACTATCGTTTGATAACCAAAAGGAGTACTATGAAAGTAGCAAATAGCTATCAAGAATTGATTGGCAACACACCCATCATTCGCCTTAATTTTGCCTCGAAAGAGAGTGGAGCAAACATCTTTGCAAAATGCGAGTTTATGAACCCAACAAGCTCTGTCAAAGACAGAATCGCGCTTGGAATGATTCGCGATGGACTAGAGAGTGGCAGAATCACGCGCCAAAGCATCATCATTGAACCCACAAGTGGTAATACAGGCATTGGGCTTGCCGCGATGTGCGCATCGCTTGGAATCCAGCTCATCTTGACGATGCCAAGCTCGATGAGCTTGGAACGTCGTAAACTGCTCGTTGCACTCGGTGCGCGGCTCGAACTCACACCACCAGAGAAGGGTATGAAAGGCGCTGTACAAATGGCAGAGGAACTCGCAAAAGAGATTCCACATTCTGTAATTTTGCAACAATTTGAAAACCCTGCTAACCCCAAGATTCACCGCGAAACAACCGCGCTTGAAATTTGGAGCGACATGGAAGGACGAATCGACATCTTTGCTGCAGGAGTTGGCACAGGCGGAACGCTTATGGGTTGTGGTACAGTCTTTAAGGGCAAGAATCCAAACATCAAGCTTGTCGCCGTTGAGCCCGCCGATTCTCCTGTGCTTTCTGGTGGCTCGCCCTCGCCTCACAAGATTCAAGGCATTGGTGCAGGCTTTATTCCGGGGATTGTGAATCCATCTTTCTATGATGAAGTCATAAAAGTTGCTTCGGCAGATGCCTACGCAACCTCGCAACGTCTTGCGAAAGAAGAAGGTTTGCTTGTCGGAATCTCATCAGGTGCTAATGTTTGGAGCGCCATTGAGCTAGGCAAACGTTATAATAACCGCAACATTGTAACGATTTTGTGCGACACAGGCGAAAGATATTTGAGTACAGATTTATACAGCTAAAACATTGGAAGCCGAAAAATTTTTTGCGCCTTTGTTGCAAGAGGACGAGCCAAAGGCGCAATTGCGCGCGCAAACATTGCGCCCCAAAAACCGCCTTTATTTCGATTGGACAGCTTCAGGGCTTGGCTTTGCGCCCATAGAAAGGCGTTTGCAAAAACTATTGCCCTTTTACGCCAACACACATTCTGATTCAAATCTTTATGCACAAAAAATGGAAAACCTCTATCAGGTTGCCAAGCAAAAAATTAAAGACGCGCTCGAGCTGAACGCCGACTTTGCGCTGATTGCCACAGGCTGTGGCGCGAGTGGGGCGATTCAAAAATTTCAAGAGTTGCTTGGAATCTATGTCCCACCACGCGCGCTTTTGCGCATTGCAAAGCCCGACAAAAGTCAGCTTCCGCTCGTGATTGTCGGGGCAATGGAACATCACAGCAATGAACTAAGCTTTCGTGAGGGGTTGTGCGAAGTGGTGCGGATTCCGCTCAACAATCGTGGTTTGGTTGATTTGAATGCGCTCGAATCGGTGTTGCACGCCAACAATGGACGCGAAATCATCGCCTCGTTTGCGAGCGCATCTAATGTCAGCGGTATCTTGCTTGATTGCGCTCGATTCAGCACTCTTGTGCGCCGCTATGGAGGAATCGTGGCGCTCGATATGGCGAGCAGCTCACCTCATCTCAATATTCCATGCGAGCTGTTTGATGTGGCATTTTTCGCACCACACAAACTTCTAGGCGGACCTGGAAGCTGTGGACTTCTTGCTATGCGCCGCAATCTCATTGATTGCTCCTTGCCGCCGAGCTTTGCAGGCGGCGGAAGTGTTGCATATGTCTCACGAAATGCGCAATATTATTTGGACGACATCGAAACGCGCGAAGAATCGGGCACACCGCCCATATTGCAGCTTTTGCGCGCTGCCCTTGCCTATTGTCTGCGCGAAGAAATTTCACGCACATGGATTGCGGCGCGCGAAAATGAGCTTATGCAATATTTCTTGCATGCCGTGCATGACTTCGCCGAGATCACGCTTTATGGCAATCTCGATGTCCCTAGAATCAGCATTTTTGCGTTCAATCTCAACAATCTCTCGCCGCATTATGTAAGCTTCTTGCTCGCCAAGCGATTTCATATCGACACGCGCGCTGGTTGCAGCTGTGCTGGACCCTATGCGCATGATTTGCTGCACATGGACGATTTGGACTTTGTCCCCGCATACAAACACGGCTGGGTACGTGCGAGCCTGCACTACACGCACACAAAAGCCGAGATTGATTGCTTGATAACAGCGCTGCGCCGTCTTGTTTTGCCACATTAAAGATTCATTTTGTAGAAAAAATCATTTTGACTTTTGTCAATGAGCTGCTTTTTTGTACGTGTTATGGCGACATAGTAGAGATTGATTTCTTCATAAAATTTTTGGAATGCGATTTGTCCGATTCTCCCCTGTGCAAAGAGCTTTTGGTGTTGTTCATAGAGATTGCTAAAATCATCTTCGATTGTTACGCAGTCAAACTCCAATCCTTTTGCCGTGTGTGTCGTCATGAGCGCCGTGCCCTCTTTGTTTTGATAGAGTTTTTTTGCCTTGCGATACAAATGCACAATGTCTCTGCCGTATTGATTGAGCACAAAAATCGAATATTTCAGCTCGGGCTCATTCGTGTCCTCGGCATATTGCTGCACTTCGTCAAGATTTCTAAATTTTTTGAGATACTGCAAATGCGGCACAGCAATGTGTTCTTTGCTGCCTTCTTGCAACGCCTTGAGCGAGAGAATCGTTGCAAAAATCTCATCGGGATTCTTGAGCAGTTGCAATGTATTACTCGCATTCTTGGCGATAATCTCGACAATCTTTGCATTTGTGCGCGTCAAAATCGCGCTTGTAGCACAATCGCGGCTTTGTGAAATCACAGACACAATCCGCACATTCTGTGGCAAATCTTTGAAATGATTGAGAAAAAAGATTGCCTTGTCGAGATAGCATTGCGGTGTGCGAAAGCAATGCGTGAGCACGTGTTTGTAGGACGTGTTGATATGACTTAGGGCATTGAACGCTCCCCGAAAACCATAAATGCTTTGGTGCTCGTCTCCAACCAAAATCTTGCGGCATGGCATTTGCAAAAAAATATCGAGCGTTACTTCGTTTGTGTCTTGTGCTTCGTCAAGCAAAACATAATCATAATCAAGCTTCCGTTTTTGTGTAGGAAGCAGCTGATATTCCTTGAGATAAAAAGAATGTGTAAAGGGAATCTCGCCTCGCCTCATCATTGTGTAAATTTTTTGCGCATCTTGATAGCCTTCGCCCAAACGCATGCTGAAGTCTTCAAGCCTGCTATTGCAAAAATCATAGAGAATCTGCCGCACACGTGCGATGTAATGGTAGTTGCGATTCTCCAAAATCTCGCCAATCTCAAATGCGGTGTAGTCTTTGCGTGGCTGCATATCGGGATAGTTTTGCGTCAAGATGTGGCTATACGCAAGCGCATGTGTGGTCTTGACGGTCATGTTTTTTGTCGCCTTGTTGTGCATTGCGTCAACAATCGAACGATTGAAGGCGAGATAGAGAAACGAGGCTTGTGGCAGAGCCTGCGCGATTTGCAAGAGAATAAAGGTTTTGCCCGAACCAGCAGCTGCTTGAATCTTGAGTACCCCACCTTGTGGCAAATTGCGAGCCGATTCTATGATGGCTTGCTGCTCATCTGTGAGGCGCATAAAAATCCCTAGAGCCCAAGCTCGGCAGCCAAGAACTTGCCCGTATAGCTCCCTGTTTGCTCAAATCGCTTGGCAATCTCTTCGGGTGTGCCACAATCCACGAGCGCACCACCGCCAATGCCGCCATCTGGTCCCATATCAATCACATAATCAGCATTCTTTATCATATCGAGATTATGTTCAATCACAATCACGCTATTTCCCAAACTCGCAAAATGATGCAACACTTTCGTAAGCTTATCAATATCGGCAAAATGCAGCCCTGTTGTGGGTTCATCTAGGATATAGAGTGTCGCGCCTGTATCTTTGCGTGCAAGCTCACGCGCGAGCTTGATTCGTTGTGCCTCGCCTCCACTTAACGTTACGGCATTTTGCCCGAGGCTGATGTAGCCAAGCCCAACATCATCGAGCGTTTGAAGTTTTTGCGCGATTCGTGGCAATGGCGCAAAAAATTCGAGTGCTTCGCTCACGCTCATATTCAAGATTTCGGCAATATTCTTGCCCTTATAGGTGATTTCGAGCGTTTGGGGGTTGTAGCGCTGCCCCATGCAACTATCGCATTTCACAAGCACATCGGGCAAGAAGTGCATTTCGATTTTAATCTCACCTTCGCCTTGACATTTTTCACAACGTCCACCTTTGACATTGAAGCTAAAGCGTCCGACACCATACCCACGAATCTTGGATTCTTTTGTTTCAGCAAAAAGACTTCGAATCTCGTCCATTATGCCCGTATAGGTTGCTGGGTTACTGCGCGGCGTGCGCCCGATGGGGCTTTGGTCAAGGTAGATGACTTTGTCGAGCTGCTCGAGCCCATCAATCCCAACACCATCAACCTTCTTCACTTTGCGCGCATTATTGAGCAGCTCTTGTGCCACAGGCAAAAGAGTTTGAAGCACAAGCGAACTTTTGCCGCTGCCGCTTACGCCCGTAACACACACGAAATTGCCAAGCGGAATCCGTATATTAAGGTTATGAATATTATTGATATTGACATTCGTGATATTGAGCCACTTTTTTTGCGCGCGGCGGTGAAAATATTCAATCTTTTTGACTCCTGTGAGGTATTGTGCTGTTATTGTGTTAGTGCGCAACAGCGAATCGGTCGTTCCTGAAAAAATCACTTCACCTCCGTTCTTGCCCGCTCCTGGTCCAATATCAACCACAAAATCAGCAGCCATGATTGTCTCTTTATCATGCTCAACGACAATCACCGTGTTGTCTTTCTCTTGGAGATTGCGTAATGTCTTAATCAGCTTCATTGTATCGCGCTCATGCAGCCCAATGCTCGGCTCATCGAGTACATACATCACGCCCGTGAGACCACTGCCAATTTGACTTGCAATGCGGATTCGCTGCGATTCTCCACCACTAATGCTGCGTGCATCGCGTCCGAGGCTAAGATATGATAATCCGACTTCACGCAAAAAGAATAGTCTCTCGCGGATTTCTTTGAGAATCGGTGCGGCAATGGTGTGATTTTGTGCGCTAAGATAAATAAAATTGGAATCCTGCTCAAAAAAACGGCAACTATCGGCAATGCTATCATCAAGTAGTGCGCCGATTCCACGCCCAGCAACCTTGACGCTTAGCGAAGCGCGGTTGAGCCGATGTCCACCGCACATATCGCAGACTTTTTCGCTCATAAAATCGCTCAAATCTGCTTTGTCTTTGAAAATATCATACGCAATCTTGAACAGCCCCTCCCACTGCCGTTTAATCATATTGTCTTTCCATGCAAACTTGAGTTCTTGCGCGCTGCCATGCAGAATCATTTTTTGTTGGTATTCTTCGAGATCTTCAAAGGTTTTGGAAATGTCAATCGATTCGGCTTTGCAGAGTGCCTTAAAGAGTTCAAAATAATAGCTTCGCGAGAAACCATAAATCACCTTGATACCACCATCAGCAAGCGGCAGGTGGGAATTGATGATTTTTTTCATATCAATTGCATAGCGCATACCCAGTCCATCGCATTCAGGGCAAGCACCTTTGGGTGAATTGAAGCTAAAGCTAAGCGGCTCGAGCGGCTCGAAGCTCACCTTGCAATCAAAACACGCCAGATGCTCGCTATAATGCAGAAACTCGGGCTTTTGCCCATTTTCACCAATGCACTCAATCTCCACCTCACCATAAGATTCGACAAGTGCGCGCTCAACTGCCTGCGCAATTCGTTCTTTGTTCTCACTATTTTGCGTAATTCTATCAATCACAACCTTAATTGTGTGCTTTTTTGTCTTGCTAAGCTCAATCTCCTCATCAAGTCGCGTCATCACGCCATCAATCTGCACGCGCACATAGCCCTTGCGCCTTAGAGATTCGATCCTATCAGCAAATGTCCCCTTTTTGTCTTTGACAATCGGCGCGAGAATGAGCATTTTTGAATCTTGTGGTAGAAGCAAGATTTGATTGATGATGTCGCTTGCGCTCATCTGCGAAATGGGCTTGTCGCATAAATGGCAATGTTGTGTCCCAACACGCGCATAGAGCAAGCGGAGATAGTCATAGATTTCGGTAATCGTCCCAACCGTTGAGCGCGGATTTTTGCTTGTGCTTTTTTGGTCAATCGCAATGGCGGGCATGAGTCCGTTGATTTTGTCCACATTAGGCTTGCCCATTTTGTCTAAAAATTGGCGCGCATAGCTGCTTAGAGATTCGATATAGCGCCTCTGCCCTTCGGCATAGAGCGTCTCAAAAGCAAGTGTTGATTTGCCGCTGCCGCTAAGACCAGTAAAAACAATCAGCTTGTCTTTGGGAATTTTGAGGTGAATATTTTTCAGGTTGTTTTCTTTTGCACCAATAATCTCAATCTCGGACACAACGCACCCTTTGGCAAAAAATGGCATAGATTATAGCACAAAAGCGTGGTTTTGGCAATAGTATCAAATCGCAATTACGACTTCTGCCCCAAAGCTTTTGCCGCAAATTGTAGCGCTTCTTTGGTAATCTTCGCGCCGCTAATCATGCGCGCAATCTCTTGAATCTGCCCATCTTTATCAAGCTGCTTGATTGCACTCATATTGTCACCATTCTTGGACTTATAGACCAAAAAATGCCTGTTGCACAAAATTGGGATATGCGGCTGGTGCGAAATCGCAAGGATTTGATAGCTCTTGGCGAGCATGCGCAAAATCTTGGCGACTCCCTCGGATTCTTCGCCGCTTAGATTCGCATCGACCTCATCGAGAATGAGCACCCCAACCTTCTTGCACAACCCCACCTCAAGCGCCATGAGCGCGAGGCGTACACGGCTAAACTCGCCTGCACTTAGCTTTTTGAGCTCGGTGTCCTTGAGGCACAGCGCCACATCATCATGCCCGCTGGGCATTTCATGCGTTTCTTGCAACGACAGAATCGAGGGGCGCAAATGCAAGATTTGCAACAGCGCATTCAAGGCGCTCTCGAAGTCTTTGAGGGTTTTTGCGCGCTCATCATGTAATCTTTGGCTGTTTGCATCACGTTTTTGTCGCGATTGTGCGATCTCTTTTTCGAGCGCAATCTTGCTCTGCTCGAGATTCTCATACGATTGCAGCTCGACCTTTTTTTGCGCAAGATGTTCGAGCGCTTGTTCTTCGCTACCATAACGTTTGCGAATATCAGAAAGCTGCGAAATACGCTCAAGCAGCGCGCCTGCATCAATCTCGAGTAAATCCTCGAGCCGCTCTTTTTCGTCCTCGACAATGTTGCGCAATTCCAAAAGTGCCTCTTGCAAAAATGCGCCATCGCGCTCAACAAGCGCGAGCAACTGCATAGCGCAATCGCCTTTGTCGATGAAATCATCAGTGAGCTGCGCAAGTGCGCCGAGCTTCTCGGCTTTTGAAAGCAGCCGTTTTTGGGCGAGCAATTTGTCATATTCACCCGCTTTAGGCGCGATAGACGTGATTTTTTGAATCTCAAAACGTGCAAACTCTTTGAGCTCTTCGAGCTGCTGCTCCTTTTGTTGCAAGGCAGCCAGCTCTTTTTCGAGCGCTTGTGTGCGCGCAAAAAGTTCTACATGAGCGCCCAGAGATTCCGCAAAAGTTGGCGATTTTTGCGCGATGAACAAGTCGAGCAATGTGCGGATATAGCCGTCCTCGATGTGCGCATTGCGCGAGCCAAGATATTTGACAAATCCCGATGTGATGTCAATGACGCGATTTTTTGAAACACTTTGGGAATTGATAAAATAGCGCGTCTTGTCTTTTTTGAGAATCGAGAGAACCGTTTCCTCTTCGCTCTCAATCCCCCAATCTTGTAGGTCAAGCGCCCTATCAAAATGCGCCTCTATCACAGACGCATTGCTGTCTTTATGCCCAAAAAGTGCAAGTATGGATTCCATAAGAATTGACTTACCCACACCGCTCGCGCCGCTAAACGCGTTAAAGCCGCTACTTAGCTCGAGATGGATTTCTTTGAAAACGGGAGAATTTTTAATAAGGATTTCATAAATCATTGTTGTTACTTTCGATACGCTCAACCCCAACGGAATTTTTCGCGCAAGATTTTGAAATAGTCATAATGTTTGGTGTGCAACAATAGCGCGCTCTGCGTGGCTTTGCGCACAAAAAGGCGGCTACCAAATTCAAATTTCGTACGCCTCTGTCCATCAATGAGCAGGCTCGCCGCACTTGGCTCGAGCAGCTCAAAACACAGCACAAAGTCAGAAGAAAGCACGAGAGGGCATTGCGTGAGTGAATGCGCACAGATGGGCGTGAGGATAATATTTTCAGAAAAGGGATAGAGAATTGGTCCTCCTGCGCTGATGTTGTAGGCTGTCGATCCATGCGGTGTTGAAATGAGCAACCCATCACCGCCAAAGCTGCTGAATGGCTTGCAGTCTTCTTCGGTAACAATCGAAATTTGCGGGTAAATCATGCCAAATGTGTCGCTGCGCATTAGCGTAAATTCGTTAAAAGCGAAAAAATGAATGGTTTTTTCTTCTGCCGAATGTATACATGCTGTTTTGCCATAATGCACACCGATTGTATCGACAAGCAGCGGATATTTACCATGCCATTGCAGCTCGCCCTCGAGCATGAGGGCTTCATGGATAGAATATTCATCATTCACGAGGCATTCGCACAATAGGCTCACTTCGTTGCGATAGATTTCGGCTAAGAATCCCATGCGTCCCATATTCACGCCCACTACAGGGATTTGCGAACCATATGAACGGCGAATGAGCGCAAGCAATGTTCCGTCCCCGCCAACAGCAAGCAGCAAATCGACACATTGCAGCAATTCTTCAAATGTGAGCCCCTCATCGCATTGAATCATCTCTGCACTCGAGCTATCGAGTATGGTTGTGAGATTGTAATGCTTGAAAATCGCCTTGATTTCGTGGTAATAGGCTGCCAAAGATGGCATGTTGGGGCGCAGAATCACGCCAATATTGCGAAATTGTCTCATACGCTACACAGCCGCCCTTTGAGGACTTCATAGGCAGCCTGAATGTCGCGGAATTTCTCCGCATAGCTCTCAACAATCGCTTCATCTTGTCCATAAACGCGGTCTGGGTGATAGGTGCGTGCAAGGTCAATGTAGCGGTTTTTAATCGTTTCCCAATCATCATTAATGCCACAGCTTAGGGTTTTGAGACTCTTGCGCAATAGCGCCTCGTCTTTGGTGAGGTATTCGAGATTGCTATTCTCAAAGCCCGCGCATGCCTTGAAAGTCTCATAGTCAAAATTCAATACGATGTTGTGGATAATTTTTTGCGAAATGAGCCCCATAAGGACTTCCCAAAAGCCATCAATGCTCGAATCAAGAAACAACTCCTTGTTGTTGTAGCCCAACAAAAAATCCTTGAACAGCGCAAGCAAATAGCGGCGAGCAAGGCGATTGGGGTGGTCGAGCAAAATGGCAACTTGGTGGGTTTTTATCACACGAAGCGAGACGCGGATTTGCTCGAGCATGCCTGTCTCATCGACAATCTTAATCCGAATTGGCAGATAGCTGTGTTGCAAAATCTCTTCAAAGCTCGCGCTCTCCTCAATCGATTCTTTTTGCAAGCCGACATGATATGCCCAATTGAGAAAATAATCCTTTTTCAACCGCTCGCCATCATCGAGAATGAGAATCGAGCTAGAAAGCCGATAGCTACGAGAAAAATGTCGCATCGCGAACGAAATTGCACGTGGCAAAAATTCAGAATAGCGACTCACGCTAATCTGAACATATTGCTGCAACAACTCGACTTTCATCATGTCTTTCACTCCCTCTGTAACCACAAACGCATGCATTTATTGTATGGATCGCTAGCAAAGTGCATTCCACAATTTTCCATTTCTCTTCGTTGGATTCTACACCGCAGTTTCTCAAAACTCCCTAAAAAGAATGCAATTTCCATACAACTTCATTGATAATGCTATAATCGCGATAAAAGGAGCATGCAATGGAATGGTTGGATAGTGTTATATTGCTTGGGCTTGGGCTGTTGTCTGGAATCTTTGCTGGCTTTTTTGGTATCGGAGGCGGAACGCTCATCGTGCCCGCAATAATGTTACTAGGGCTCGACATCAAAACAGCGATTGGAATCTCGGTCATGCAAATGATGTTCTCTTCGCTGTGGGGCTCGTATATGAACTACAAAAAAGGCAATCTCAATTTTGATGAAGGGCTATGGGTTGGTATTGGCGGGCTGATTGGTGCGGCTTTTAGTGGGGTTGTTGTCGACACATTGAGTGCGTTTGTACTCACGATTCTATTTTTGCTGCTTGCAATCGGCGCACTCTGGCGCTTTCTTTTCAAAGCAAGCGATGTTGTGGGCGTGAGGCGGCAGAATCCAAACAAGCTTGTCCTCATCACAATCGGTGCGCTCACGGGCGTGTTTGCCATTTCGCTTGGAATCGGTGGTGGACTCATACTCGTCCCACTCCTTAGCCTCTATCTGCATATCAATTCCAAACAAGCAATCCCAATTTCTTTATTTTTTATCATTTTCGCTTCAGTCTCTGGCTTTGCAAGCCTCGCTTATCATGGCTATGTACAATATGTGCAAGGTGCGACCGTTGGTGTCGCGTCTTTGGTTGGCGTCTCGATTGGAATCGCGCTACTTCGTGTCATTGACGCGAAGAAACATCGCTATGCACTCGTTGCACTCTATGCACTCGTGATTGCTGCAATGATTCAAAAGCTGCTCGAATCCTAATAGACGAGGCTCTCATTCAAGAGATTCTGTAGGTTCGTCTTTTGCCCAAAGTGTTGCTGATAGACAAGATAGTTTGCAAGCACGCGCATGCCATAGAATCGCGTCTCTTCATACGGAATGAGCTCCATACTAAGCCATGGCTCAAAAGCCGCATTCTTGCGAAAAAGCTCGCCTCTGGCAAGCAATTTGCGCAAAAATGTGGGACCGCCATTGTAGGCATACGCCACAAAAAGCGGGTGGCGATATTCACGTTCGAGCTTGCTCAAATAAAATCGCCCCATTTGCAGCGCGACTGCAGGTTCAAAAAGCGAATCGTATTGGACATTTTTGAGCCCCATTTCTTTCGCGAAAGGCTCGATATTTGCGGGCATAATCTGCATGAGCCCAAGCGCGAAGCTACGCGAGATGAGCGCGGGTAAAAAGAGGCTTTCTTGCTTGGCAATCGCAAGTGTAAGGCTCTTTTGTGCAGCAGTCTCCCAAGCGATAAGCCCATCGTATGGGACGATGAAATAATGATGTTGAAATTTTTCGATTCTATCAAGCAAATAGACGAGATGAGGCAATGTGCTTTCAAAGGAGAAATAAGGAATCATCTCGCTAAGGCGCGTATGATCTGCTGCAGCAATCGCGCTCGCAATCTCTTGCCATTGGTAGGGGTCGCTCGGGTTAAACGGCGGCGCGGCACTCGAGAGATTTGCGACATGATACCGAATGCTAAACGCGGGCTTCTTCCCTAGAATCTCGGCGGCATAGAGGCTAAACAGATTCACATGCTTGCTCTTGAGCAGCTCGTGCAGATAGCGCGAATCCTCACTCACGAGATATTGCCAAAACAGCGCTCTATCAACAAAAAATGCCGAGGAAGTCGCCATTTGTGCACGTGCAAAATATAGCATCGCCTTTTGTTTGCTGCCAAAGCGCAGCTCGTTGAGCCCAAACGCAAAAAGTGTATTGTGTGGTGCTGTGGAGATGTCGCTCTGCAACAACAACGGCTTGAGCGGGCTGTTTTTTGACATTGCAACAGAATGCAGCAGCCGATAAAACGCATTGTTTTTTTGCGCACTCAACGTTTGGAGGATTTGCGGCGTGAGCGGAATCTTTTGCTTTTCGCTGCCATTTAGCGCGGGATACACGCGTGCAAACACCGCTGCATCGCTTTTGGCAAGCAATTGGAGACGATTTTTGGCAAACAAAACCTGCAAAGCCGCCTTGAGCGTGGAATCCTTTGTGAGTTTCAAGGCACGTTGCTGTTCTTTTGTATTGAACGACCTCGCGCTTGCAAATTTGCCTTTGAGCGCGCGCTCAAAGCATGTCGTGTCGGTTTGCAGGGCGAATTTCAATTCCATATTTGCACATTGCACATCGCGCGGCAGGGCTGTTGTCTTGCTCAAATGCGCAATCGCACGGCGCAAATAGGGATTTGTGGCACTCAATAAATCATAGAGATTCTGGAGTTCATGCGCACTTGGATTGTGCTTGTGGAGATATTGCCAAATATAAAAATCGCGCACAATTCCTTTGGGCTTGTTGCGGATATATGTCTCGATAAACGACTGCTCTGCCCACAATGTACAACACAGGCAAAATACAAACAGAAAAAAAGATTTTTTGAACATCACATTTTGCCTCAAGTTGGGGCTAGATTCGAATATCAAGCCCACCATCAGTTGCCATATTAACACCCGTTGTTGGAGCGCTTTCTGTGGCAAGAGCAGAGGGAATCTGGGCGAGTGTCATTCCTTCAAGTAGTTTCGTAACAAGGATTTCTTGCGTCTCCATTGCTTTTTTTATTGCAAAAAGGTTGCCCGAAATCAACGCTGTATTTGTCATTCCTAAAAGTTCCATTGTCTTTCCTTTATACTAAAATGATGCGCATTATAGCAGCACTCTCTTAAAAAGTTGTATTGCTTTAAGTCAAAATAGGTTAGAATCTGAATTTAAAAAGGACTCTTAGATGAATCAATGGACACCACAAAGCTGGCGCAATCAGCCCATCAAGCAGCAGCCCATCTATCAAAACATTCAGGCACTTGAAGAGGTTGAAAGAAAATTGCGAGGCTATCCACCGCTTGTGTTTGCAGGCGAGGTGCGCTCACTCAAAAAGCGGCTTGCAGATGTTGTTTGTGGGCAAGGCTTTTTGTTGCAAGGCGGTGATTGCGCCGAAAGTTTTAGTGAATTTAACGCCATCAATATCCGCGACACATTCAAAGTCATTCTCCAAATGGCAGTCGTGCTGACTTTTGCAGGGCGCTGCCCCATTGTCAAAGTTGGGCGGCTCGCAGGGCAATTTGCCAAACCACGTAGCAGCGACACAGAGACAATCGACAACATCTGCTTGCCAAGCTATCGTGGCGACAATGTCAACAGTATCGAGTTTAACGCAGAGGCGCGCGAGCCCGACCCAGAGCGAATCTTGCAAGCCTATCACCAATCTGCCGCGACACTCAACCTCTTGCGCGCCTTTGCACAGGGCGGATTTGCAAACTTGCATGAGGTACAACGATGGAATCTCGACTTTGTCGAATCGCAAAGCCAAGAGCGCTACAAACACATTAGCGAACGCATCACCGAATCGCTTGCTTTTATGGAAGCATGCGGAATCAACGCACAACTCTCGCAAGTGCGCGAAACCGAGTTTTATACATCCCATGAAGCATTGCTGCTCAACTACGAAGAAGGATTGACACGCAAAGATAGCCTAAGCGGCGACTGGTATGACTGCTCGGCACACATGCTGTGGATTGGTGAGCGCACACGTGGCGTTGATGAGGCGCATGTTGAGTTTTTGCGCGGCGTCAAAAACCCTGTGGGTGTGAAGATTGGACCCAATGCAAATGCAAACGATTTGATTGCGCTTTGCGACAAGATCAACCCCGAAAACGAAGCAGGACGCCTGAATTTCATCATACGTATGGGCAGCGACAACATTCGCAAACATTTTCCTCCGCTGCTTGCAAACGTTTGCAAAGAAGGGCGCAAGATTCTATGGAGCATTGACCCAATGCATGGTAACACAATCAAGGCAACCAGCGGCTATAAAACGCGGCGGTTTGACGCAATCCTCGAAGAAGTCTGTGCCTTTTTTGAAATTCACGAAGCACAAGGGAGTCATGCAGGTGGAATCCACCTCGAAATGACAGGGCAAGATGTTACAGAATGCGTTGGTGGCAGCCAAAAAATCACTGAAGATGATCTTTCAAGCCGCTACCACACACATTGTGACCCACGTCTAAACGCCACACAAGCACTTGAGCTTGCCTTTTTGATTTCCGATAAACTCAAAAAAGCAACACAAAAGACACATTGAACCCTTTACAAATCATGGGTTTTTTGGTATAATTATCTTGGTCTTTAGTAGTGCGTTAGACAATGCACAATGAGAGACTATTTGGTAGAGCATTACCAGATGATTGACACAGGTTCAGTCGACGTTCCTAGAGGAACTCCACAGGGCGATGGAGAGGAATGTGCAGGGGTTCTTGCTTCGAGCAAGACAAGTCGTGCGCCATGGCTCGCTCCCATGGCACACATTCTATCAACAAATCGTTTTGCAATAGGTATTTTGGGACACTATGCGATTCGTGCAACAAACCTTTGTTCTGCCCACACCCACAAAACTCTGCATCTTTCTTACCAAACAATTCCAGATTCCGCATTCTAAAGCACAGCAATGGCTTGATTTGGGGCGTGTAACAAGCAATGGCAAACCTTGTGCTAAAGGGCAAGAAATCTGCGGAACCATCAAGGTTGCAATGCTTCAAAACGATAGAGAATCCGTGATTGCTCCCTTTTTTATAACACCCTATTTTGTCGCATTCAACAAGCCAGCGTTTTTGCTCTGCCACCCAAAGGGGCGATTCCAAGCACCAACATTGCTTGATAGCGTCTATGCCGCGTTGGGCAATAATGCGGTATTGCTACATCGTCTCGACAAAGAAACAAGCGGGCTTATTTTGGCGAGCAAAAAGCCACATGCCCGCTCTTTGGGCGCGCTGTTTGAAACGCGGCAGATTCGCAAAGTCTATCGCGCACTCTGTGTTGGCAGAATCGAAACGTCCATGCGTATCACATCGCCTATCTACCGCCCCCAAAAGGGCGGGGATTTGTCCATTAAAAGCTTTGTGAGTCCACATGGCAAACCCTCTATCACAGACATTGTGCCGCTGCATTACGACAGCACCACCAACACGACATTGATTGAAGCAATCCCACACACGGGGCGCACACACCAAATCCGCGTACATCTCGAATCCATCGGACACCGCATTGTGGGTGACCCACTCTATGGTGCGCCCCATTCTCTTGCGCGAGCCTATCTCAATCACAAGATTGAGGGACATGCATACACGACAAGCTTTGGCGCAAAACGGCTTATGCTGCACGCAGAGCGGTTGGAGTTTGTGTTTTTGGGGCTGCGCTTTGTGCTCACGTGCGAGGAGGGGTTTTGCTAACCTGCCACGCTCGCGCTTTGCTGCGATGACCCACCCCCCCTGCCCCCTCCGCAAGGGAGGGGAAAATGGAGGTGCGACTTGAGTCGCACATATTTATGATGTGCGGTTAAAACCGCACCTCCGATTTGCCATTGCTCATTGTGTGAACGTCCCAACCACAGCGCACGTGACAACGTTCCTGCCAAAGGCGATAATAGAGACGCAGCGCTGTGGAGTGCGACATATACAAGCGTAGCGCACATTTAAAAAGCGTGCAGGGGTTTGGAGGTGTTAGGGGGATAAGGGGATAAACTATCATAAGAAACGCAAACATGTTGTTATTTGCTTTGGCAAATAAACCCCCTTGTCCCCCTTAGAAAATAACCACATTGAGAATCTCAAAAAAAAATCTAATGCTTTGTCATTCTGAAGCCTTTAGGCTGAAGAATCTCATGTTGTAAGAATCATGAGATGTTTCGCTTACGCTCAACATGACAAAGATTCATCATTGCAAGCCTACACGAAGCAATCAATAAGCAAAGAATCCCTAACATTTGTCATTCTGAACTCGCATTAAGCGAGTGAAGAATCTCGGATTGTATCAATCATGGATGCAACGCTAACGCTCAACATGACAAAGATTCCAATGATGTGATTGCCACGCTCGTTTCATGCGCTTGCAATGACACAGCAGATTCGCAAAACTCGCTAGATAGCAACATTGGAGATATGACAAATCCTAACGTGATTTGCTACAAAGAAATCCCCCCCCCCAGACTAACTAGGAATGCCTAGAATTGGTACATGTAGCGCAAGAAGAATGCGGGCTTTTGTTTGATTGCGATGTCGTATTTGCTGAAACTCGCGCTATTGTTCGCGTTTTGGAAAATTGTGCTATTGCCCTTTGCCTCGTTGGTGAAGAATCGCGCGCCAAGCTCGATTCCGTGATGTTCTGCAACATCGACATGCAAGCCGAGATTTGCCATAAAGCCAAATGAGTCGAAGTCCTGCTTGTCGAGGAAGTCGAGCTTCAAATCATAGTGATGATACGCCACACCAACACCGGCAAACACCCCAACGTCGCGGTTGAAATAACCGAGCACATCGCCACCAACAATGAACATCATGGTGTTCAGCTTGTTGCTGCCGGGTATCTCGCCTTTGAGTTTTGCGGGTTGATAGTCAAACTCCGCAAGCCCGCGCACAGCAAAGTTCTCGCCCAGAAATCAGCGATAGCCCGCGAGGATTCCATACGCAAAGTCTGCCTTTGTGTCATGGCTGTCGCTGCTTTGTAGAAAATTGCGCGTGAGTTGCGTAACAATCTGTGAGACACCGGGCACCATCTGTGAAGTCCATGTGCCGTCAGGATTTAAGATTGTAGTGTTGGTTTCGATGAGTTGCCCGCCCGAACTCGATGCCCCAAATATCCCCGAATCGTTCGTGATTTTCGCCCTGCTTTGTGTGCGTCCAAGCGAGATTCCGACAAACGCGCCGTCTGCTGCTGCAGCCGCAATGAGCACTGCCGCAATGGCTATGCATGCCATTTTTTTCATTTTATTTCCTTTTGTTTTGGTTTAACAAAAGAAAATATACCCCCCCCCCCCGCTGAAGTTTTGCTGAAAAGTGTGCTGTATGTTATATTGGGGAATAAGTCGTCTCGTAATTCTTTGTGTAGGGTTGTTTGATTGCGGACGTTAGCGAAGCAAACAACCGTGTTTGGTTACCTTACGTCGTTGTTTGCCACGCTTGCGCTGCTCGCTTACAATGACGAGAATAGATATTTTGCTTCTCACCAAAGCACGCAAAGCAGGCGCTCGAAGACACATTATCCATTCCATTTATCAATTCTATGCTATACTTAAAACTTATTTGACACAAAGGAACAGAATGCAAAGTTTTGAAGGTTTGATAGGTGCGATATTGCCTTTTGCGGTACTCTTTGCGGTGTTTTATTTTTTCCTCATTCGTCCACAACAAGTCCAACAACGTAAACACAAAGAGATGATTGCTGCACTGAAAAAGGGAGACAAGGTCATCACAACGGGTGGCTTGATTGCCGAAGTCTATAAGGTCGAAGAGAAATATTTTACGATTAAGCTCAATGATGACACCATTGCAAAGCTTTCGAAAGACTACATTAGCCAAAAATACGATTCGGAATAACCTAGGGTCTTGATATTATGAAAGGTGCTTTGAATCCACGTTTACTCACGCTCTATTTCGTTGCTCTGTTTGGAATCGTGCTGTGTTGTCCATCTTTTTTTGGGACAATGGGTCCAAAAATCACGCTTGGGCTTGATTTGCAAGGTGGGCTCTCAATGCTTTTGGGCGTCAAAGTCGATGAGGCGGTGCAGTCGAAAATGCGCTCTCTAGCAAGCTCTATCAGCTTCTATGCGCAACAAAATCAAATTCTCATTGACGACTTGACAAGCGATACAACGAGTGTGCGCTTCGAGCTGCTCGATACAGACGATGCTGAAAAAATCGATTCGCTGATTGCCAAAAATGGCAATTTTATCGTCGATTCTGCCAATGGGCACTACAATATCACAATGAGCGAAGACGAAGCGCGGCTCACGAAAACATACGCGACACAGCAGGCAATCGACACAATCCGCAACCGCCTCGACCAATTTGGACTTGCCGAGCCAAGCGTTACGCGGCAGGGCGAGGACTCCATTTTGGTTGAGATTCCAGGAATCAAGACTCAAGAGGACGAACAACGTGCCAAAGACCTCATCGCACGTGCAGCTGTGCTGCAGATGATGGCAGTCGATGAGGACAACATTATGCGCAATCTCACCCCGCTCGAAATCGAGAGGCTCGGCGATGTGCTCCTACCTTTTGTGCAAGGCGGCGAATCGATTTTGTTAAAGTCCATTCCAATCCTTGATGGCTCAATGCTGACAGATGCGCGTGTTGCGTATGACCAAAACAATAAACCCGTTATCAATTTCACGCTTAACGCGCAAGGTGCAGAGATTTTTGGGAACTTCTCGGGCAACAATATCGGCAAACGTATGGCGATTGTGCTGGATTCCAAAGTCTATTCCGCGCCTGTCATTCGCGAGAGAATCGGTGCTGGTGTGGGGCAGATTAGCGGTAGTTTTAGTGTGCAAGAGGCAAGCGACATCGCAATTGCTTTGCGTAGCGGTGCATTGCTCGCCCCCATCGAGCTGCTCGAGCAGCGCAGCGTGGGACCAAGTCTTGGGAGCGATAGTATCCGTGTCTCGATGATTGCGCTTATCGTTGGTTTTGCACTCACAATCGCCTTTATGGTTGTGTATTATGGGCTTGCGGGCGTAATTGCAAGCTTTGCCATGCTCGTAAACCTTTTGTTGATTATCGCGGTGATGGCAATTTTTGGTGCAACGCTCACGCTCCCGGGTATGGCTGGAATCGTCCTCACAATTGGTATGGCGATTGACGCAAACGTGATTATCAACGAGCGAATCCGCGAATGCTTGCGCGAGAAAAAGACGATTCTCCAATCGATTGAACTCGGCTATGAAAACGCACAACGAGCGATTTTTGATTCCAACCTCACAGCGCTCATCACGTCTATTTTGCTCTATGGCTTTGGCACAGGTGCGATTAAAGGCTTTGCTGTAACAATCAGCATCGGTATTCTTGCTTCAATCCTCACAGCGATTGTCGGCACACATGGAATCTACCAATGGTTAAGCCCTCGCATCACAAAAAGTAAAAACTTGAATCTGTGGTTTGGTTTCAAAGGAGCGGCATAATGGAACTTTTCAAATCACAACGTGTCTATGACTTTGTCGGTATGGGTAAATACACAATCTGGCTGTCTCTTATCCTTGTAGCAGGTAGCATTGCGCTGTACATCACAAAAGGATTCCACTATGGCATCGATTTTAGCGGTGGAAGCATTGTGCAAATCCAATACAAAGCCCCTGTCGCACCCATAGCCGACGTGCGCGCGATTTTGAACACTCAAAAATCCTACGATGGCTTTACCGTGAGCGAGTTTGGCGCACCAAATGAGATTCTTATCCGCCTGCCGATTGCAACAAGCAATGTTGCGAGTGATTTGGGCGCAACACTCGCCGACTTGTTAGCAACGACAGGCGAACTGACGATTCGCCGCGTTGATGTTGTGGGTCCAAAAGTCGGCGATGAACTGCGCAATAAAGGAATCCTTGCACTCACTCTAGCAAGCATTGGCATTCTTGTCTATGTCGCCTTTCGCTACGAATGGCGTTTTGCGCTCGCAAGCCTGCTTGCGCTTGCACACGACATCATCATCGCATGCGGCGCTGTGATTATCTTCAATATCGACTTCGGACTCGATGTGCTCGCCGCATTGCTGACGCTGCTTGGCTATTCGATTAACGACACCATCATTATCTTTGACAGAATCCGCGAACGTATGCAAAAAAGCACCAAAGAATCGTTACAAGAAGTCATGAATGAAGCTGTCTCGCGCACGCTTTCGCGCACCTTGCTCACCACGCTCACACTCTTGCTCACACTTGTGCCACTCTTTTTGTTTGGCGGAGACATCATCATTGGTTTCACTCTCCCCATGCTTGTTGGCACTTTCGTGGGCTCGTATAGCTCTATCTTTATCGCCATGCTTTTTGCAATTTGGCTTGGATTCGACCTCAAAAAATATCAAGAATCGTTGCGTGCAAAAGAAGCAGCAAAACGTGAAAAACAAAAACTGCGTTCGTTGTATGCAAAAGGAACATTATAAGGACACAAAATGGACTGGGGAAAAGTGGTTTTTGTTTTTTTTAGCCTCATGAGTCTAACCTCAACTGCAGGCTATCTCTATGAACAAACATCGATTATGCTATTCATCGCTGCGAGCGTGAATATCATCTCGACCATTCTCAAAATCGGTGTGCGCAACACGCTTGCTGCTGAAATGCTCGCAAGCTCGCTTGTAGCAGATTTGCACCTCGTGCCTGCGTTCATCTTCGAGCAAACATTCAATAACACAGCGCATGCCACATCGCTTGCAATTGGAGCATTGGTTGCCAACCTTTTCTCTGTCATACTCATCGTCATCGACAGCGTCCGCAACGATGATGTCGAATATTAAGGACTTTCGTATGGAATATAACCCCAAACTCATCGAACCCAAATGGCAGCAAACATGGGACAAAACCCATGCCTTTGAACCGCTTGATGACACAACGCGCAAAAAACGTTATATCCTTAGCATGCTCCCCTACCCAAGCGGCAAAATCCATATGGGGCATGTGCGCAATTATTGCATTGGCGATGCACTCGCGCGCTATTTTCGCAAAGAAGGCGAGAATGTCTTGCACCCAATCGGCTGGGACGCCTTTGGGTTGCCTGCCGAAAATGCCGCCATCAAACACCACACTCACCCAAAAACATGGACATATAGCAACATTGACGATATGCGCAAAGAGCTGCATTCTTTGGGCTTGTCGTTCTCGCGCACACGTGAATTTGCGACATGCGACCCACTCTATTCGCGCTGGGAACAGCAATTCTTTATCCAAATGTGGCAAAAGGGGCTCATCTATCGCAAAAATGGACTTGTGAATTGGTGCCCCAAAGACCACACTGTGCTTGCCAACGAACAAGTCATTGATGGGCGCTGCTGGCGCTGCGATTCTGAAGTGGTGCAAAAAGAAATGGCACAATACTATGTCAAAATTACGGCATATGCCAAAGAGCTCCTCGAATCGCTCGATTTGTTGCAGGGCTGCTGGCCCAATCAAGTGCTCACAATGCAACGCAATTGGATTGGGCAAAGCTTTGGGCTCGAATTTGCCTTCACACTTGATGAACGCTCGAAACTTAGCGGCACAATTGATGTCTTTACCACGCGCCCCGACACGCTCTATGGCGTGAGCTACATCGCGCTTGCTCCCGAACACCATCTTGTGAGCGAACTCTTGCAAAAGGGGCTTTGCGGCGAACATACACGCACCATCGAGACGATGCGCAACACCTCGCCCAAAGAACGTTCCATTGCCCCCAAATGCGGCTGCCCGCTGCCGCTTTTTGTGCGCCACCCGCTCACAGATGAGATTCTGCCTGTATGGGTCGCTAATTTCGTGCTGTATGAATATGGCAGCGGCGCGGTGATGAGCGTTCCTGCGCACGACACGCGCGACTATGAATTTGCCAAACTCTACAACCTACCCATTAAGCGCGTGATTGACAAAGATGGCACCGAGATTCCCTATTGTGAAAAAGACGGGATTTTGCGCGATTCTGGCGAGTTTAGCGGGCAGAGCAGTGAAGAGGCAATCAAAAACATCATCGCCTTTTTCGAGCACAAGGGCAATGGCAAGGGCATCATCAACTACCGATTACGCGATTGGGGAATCTCGCGCCAACGTTATTGGGGCACACCGATTCCGCTTGTGCATTGCCCACAATGTGGAATCGTGCCCGAAACGCGTCTGCCTGTCGAGCTGCCCTTTGACATTGATATTAGCGGCGAGGGCAATCCGCTACAATCGCACCCGAGCTGGAAGCACACGGGCTGCCCCAAATGCGGCGCGAACGCGCTGCGCGAGACGGACACGATGGACACATTTATGGAATCAAGCTGGTATTTTTTGCGCTACACCACCCCACACGCACTCTGGGAGCATGAGGCGCTCAATGCCGAAGCACTCGCCTATTGGGGGAGTGTCGATGAATACATCGGTGGAATCGAACATGCCATTTTACATCTTCTCTATGCCCGATTCTTTAGCAAAGTCTTGCGCGATTTAGGCTATCCAACACCAAGCGAGCCATTTTCACATCTTCTCACGCAAGGAATGGTGCTCAAAGACGGCGCAAAAATGGCAAAAAGCAAGGGCAATATCGTCAATCCATCTGACATCATCGCACATTATGGAGCCGACACGGCGCGGCTATTTATCCTCTTTGCCGCCCCACCAACCAAAGAGCTCGAATGGAACGATAACGCGCTTGAGGGTTCATGGCGCTTTATCCGCCGCTTGTTTGAGCGCGCCGATTTTTGCACCAAAACAGCAACATGTCCCAAGCCAAATGCAACAACCAAAGCCGAAAAAATCGCACGCAAAAAAGTCTATGAGGCAGCATTGAAGGCAAAGGAGCTGTATGCGCGCAAAAATGAATACGCGTTCAACACATTGATTGCCGCTTGTATGGAAGCACACAACGCACTTGCCGACCAAGACAACAAAGACATCTGGACAGAGGGATATTTTGTCCTCCTCAATCTCTTAGAGCCGATTATCCCGCATGCCGCAAGTGAGCTTAGCGCCGCACTCTTTGAATGCACAAATCTTGCACCCATCGTGATTGACACAAACGCCCTTGCCTCTGATACACTCACACTCGCCGTTACAATTAATGGCAAAAAACGTGCCGAAATCGAAGTTTCCACATCACTTGACAAAGCCGAGATTCTGTCTATTGCGCGCGAATCTGTGGCGCGTTGGCTACAAAATTGCGAGATTGTGAAAGAAATTTTTGTCGCGGGCAAATTGGTCAACTTTGTCATCAAGCCCCAAAAATAGGTATGTTGATGTGGGCGAGATTATGGGGGATCTGCTTGTCGTTGTTGCTTCTTGGCTGCGGCTATCAACCACTTGCGCGATATAGCGAGCAACAATTTGGCGAACGAATCTATGTCGATATTAGCATCAATTATCGCGACCCCGAAAACAGCGTTCTCATCAAAGACGCGATATTGCGTTCTATCGTGCAGCGGCTAGGAGCAAAGGTTGCAATCAGCCCCAAAGAAGCCGATTCGCAAATCCATGTTACGCTCCATAATGTACGCTTTGCTTCGTTGGCTGAAAACACAGAAGGATTCACGAGTTTCTATCGCATCTTTGTAACACTTCGTTTTCGCTATTATGACAAAGCTGGCAAAGTAACCGAGATGGACACCATAGGGCGACACACATTCTCTATCGACACACATTCCATCTTGACAGACACACGTAGACTAGAAGCTATTGAAGAAGCAAGTATCCAAGCACTCGATGCGTTTTTTGCTAAAATTGCAACACTTCCAAAGCCAAAAGGATAGCCATGCCAACGCTCAAAGATGCTGTACGCAACGCTTTGATACGAATCCAAAAAAATGGGCAAGTTGCAACACCTGATGTGTATCAAGACGCCTTTTGTGAAGAGGCAAAAAAGCTCGGTTTGAACATCGAACCCTATCAATGGAAAACAAAATGGTTAAAACAGCTTGATAGCAAAACGCGCAATCAGATTCGGGGATTGCCTATGAAAACTCAAGAAGACTTTATCCATTTCCTTACAACAAGTATTGCTCGGCTGCAAAACAATGACACCAAAGAACAATTTTTGCTTTATAAAGAACTTTGTTCGATGTTTCTTTATTATTATGCGTCCCACAACCCCAATGCAAATCCAAACCTCATCAAGGATAGCCGCGAGCTCATCGATGGCAATTCGCAAATCAATGGGCAAATCATCAAGGAACGTTGGTCTGTTATTCTCAAACAAAACTTACCCAAAGAATCAAAAGACACACCACCAAAGCCACAGCCCACGCAAGAAAATCCAAAAGATGATGCGACAGAACGTGAGGAGAATCTCGATTTCTTTAGCCACCTCTTGCGCCCTTCGCTCACACAACAAGCCACAAAACAACAAGCGATTGACACTGCGGCGGCTATGCTCAAACTCGACCTTACGCTGATTGTCAAGGACAAGCTCATCGATGCACTGGAAAAAGCACTAAAAGAACGGATTCAAATCGACAAAAACCTATTGCTTGCAACGGTCAAAAAGCATAGCAAGGAACTCGAGAATCTCCTCGAGGTGATTGTGGCAAAGATTGCTTCATTGCAGATTGCGGGCGAGATGATGTTCAACGAAATCACCGAAAGCAACAAACAACTGAAGAATCTCACCCCAAAAGAAAACAATCTCTTGAGCTTCAAAGACGACATGCTTTCACTTCTTAGCAGCTCCGAGACGCGATTCCAACATATCCAAGAGGCGATGAACCAAACCAAGAGTGGCTTGGACGCAATGACACAAAAGATTGGCGGCGAAAGCAAGCGCGAAGCCCCACCACCAAAAGAATCTCTGGACAAGCTCACAGGCGTCTATACGCTCGCTGCATTCAAAGAGCAGGTTGCGCACCACGAAGAGATGTATGCGCATTACAAACAAAGCTATTCTGTATTCTACATCGACATTGACAATTTTCAGCACATCAACGATTCGCATAGCAATGAATCAGGGGACAAGATTCTCGCAACCTTTGGAAAATTACTCAAGAATATTGTGCGGAAAAATGACTATGTAATTCGGATTGATGGTGAAGAATTTTTGATTTTCCTCGCGGGAATGGACCATTTTGATTCGTCCTATTTTGCCGAAAAAATCCGCATACAAATTGCCGAAAGCACATTTGTCTATGGACAACATAAAATGCAAATTAGTGTTACGATTGGTGTGGCAGACCGCAATGAAGCAAGCAACTTCGACAACGTGGTTGCACGCGCAAAAGCGCGCATGTTGGGCGCAAAAAAGATTGGCTATAATCGCATTGCCACAGAAGATGAGGAGACATAGTGTTGGAGATTCTCTTGGACTATATGGCACACAAAGACGAAGAATATCGCAATTTCGACCCTGCGCGTTTCCCTGCACTTTTTGCAAAACTACGTCCACTCATCGATTCGCATTTTGCCAAGCCGCCGCCAATCATTGTCCATATTGTCGGCACAAATGGTAAAGGCAGCACAGGGAGATTTCTCGCGCTCATGCTTTTAGCATGTGGCAAAAAAGTCGGGCATTTCGTATCACCACATTTATTCTCATTTGCTGATCGATTTTGGGAAAATGGTGCTGTGGTGAGCACAACACGACTACTAGAGGCGCACCATTTCTTACAAAGCCTTGTCGATTCGAACGGCACGCGCTATTGCGACAGGGTAAGCTATTTTGAATACGCGACACTGCTTGCATATGTTCTCTTTTTCCCTCACCAATACGCCGTCATCGAAGCGGGGCTTGGCGGAGAGCTTGATTCGACAAGCTCGCTTCCCCGCAGCTTAAGCCTCATCACACCCATTCATCTCGACCACGAGGAGCGGCTTGGCAGGGATATTTTTACAATCGCACTCACCAAGCTACGGAGCATCAACGCGCATGCCATCATCGGAATCCAACCAGATGAGCAAGCTGTACGTGCTGCGCTAGAGCTTGTCGCAAATGAGCGCACCATTCACTATTGCTTCCTAGACACAATCGATGCACAGCTCAACACAGCATTGCATAACAACAGCATTCCAAACACGGCGACAGATTCATGCACTGCTGTGACAACACAAGAAAAGGTGCTTCTGCGACAATATCTATCGGACAATGCGCTGCCCGAGTATCAAGCACAAAACTTCGCGTTAGCGCAAAAGGCGCTGCGCTTTTTGAAACTCACACCACCTGATTCTATGCCGATGTTCGATTTGGGAGGGCGAGCGCAACAGCTTGCTCCAAACCTCATTGTCGATGTCGGACACAATCTGCATGCAGCACACGCGCTGTGTGCAACATTGCAACAAAGGTGGGCTGGGCAAAAAATTGACTTGGTCTATAATGCCTACAAGGATAAAAATTATCGCGCCATTTTGCAATGTTTTAAGCCTCTTTTGAGTAAAATCCATGTTTTAAAACTCACACACTCTCGAGCGGTGCCGCTTGCATTGCTGCAAGAGGCGCTTGAGGCAGAAGGCATACAATATGACTACGAGATTTTTCCGCTACGTCCAGAACGATTCTATGCCGTTTTTGGCTCTTTTAGTGTAGTAGAATCCTTTATTTTACAATATAGAGAATGGCATGGACAATAAATTTATTATTACTATCACAGATATCAAGGGTTCACGTCAATACAATATCCACCAGTTTATGAAGCATATCCTGCTCTATGTCTTACTCTCCATTATTGTCGTGATTCTTGTTTCTTTTGCAACCATTCGCCTCTTACTCGGCGAGATTGCAACAATCGAAAAAAACCGCAACAAACTCATCGAAGATTACAACCGAATCGAAGCCATCAATAAAAGCCTTGATGAAGAGATTGCCCAAAAAAATAATGACATCACCGTTATTCGTGGGCAACTTGGGCATTTGGAGGGCTTTGTGGGCGTGAGCAATGGCGAAACCAACGCGAACGAGGAGCAGACAAACATCGAGCAGCTGCTTGAACGCGTCAATGTTGCGCGCATTACGGCAGAACAAAAGGGATTTACATTGCGCATGCTACCTAATGGCAGCCCGTTGCAACATTTCCAAGTCTCGAGCAATTTTGGTTATCGTGAACACCCGCTCATCAAAAAACGAGAGTTTCACACAGGGATTGATTTGCGCGTCCCTGTGGGCACATCTGTTTATGCCACAGCCGATGGTGTCGTGTCATTTTCCAAAAAAGGATACAATGGCGGCTATGGAAATATGGTCAAAATTGAACATGCATATGGATTCCACACTGCCTATGCACATTTAAGCGAATTGGCTGTAAAAGAAGGTGAATTTGTCAAAAAAGGGCAAATTGTTGCCTATTCTGGCAATACAGGCTTAAGCACAGGACCTCATCTGCATTACGAAGTCATTTTTTTGGGCAAACGATTACAACCAAAGCATTTTATGAATTGGACAATGCGCAATTACGATGATATTTTTGAACGCGAAAAAGAGATAAAATGGCAATCGCTGCTCAATAGCATCAGTACGATTCGTGAGTTTATTTCTATGCCTATCATAGAAGAATCTGAAGTAAAGGAAATGGAATGATATTTGGTGGTGAAAAAAAATCCAAACAGCAACTCATCAGTGCCAATAACGCGGGTATGAGTTTTATCGCAAATGGCACAATTATCAAAGGCAACATCAACGCACAATCGGAAATTTTTATCGAAGGGCAATTTGAGGGTGAGATTCTCTCACAATCAACCGTTGTGATTGGTGAAAATGGCAAAGGAAAAGGCACGATTCAGGCAAATAGAATGGTTGTGAATGGCATCTTTGAAGGCGAGAGTGAATGTGAGGTTATCGAGATTATGGCTTCAGGCACCCACAAAGGCGAAATCATTGTCAATGAGCTCGTAGTTGAGCGCGGAGGTTCTTTTGTGGGCAATAGCCGCAAGAAAACAAGCAAGGAAATCCCAAATGGCAAATGACACAACAATTATTGCTGCTGGAACAAGTATTAAAGGAGAGATTCTTGCCAAGTCTGGCTTGCATATCGATGGCACATTCGAAGGTAGAATCTTCTCTGATTCGACAATATCTATCGGGCAAGGTGGCTTCGTTATGGGCGAAATTATTGCCCTCAAGCTCATCGTGAGTGGTAAATTCAATGGCAAAGCAGATTGTCAAACGATTGAGATTATGCCCAATGGACGCGTTGATGGCGAAGTAACCACCAATGAGCTCGTGATTGAACGTGAAGGATTCTTCATCGGCGAGAGCAAGGTGCGGCGAAATCCTCCGTCTCTTGGCGACAAACTAAGCCCGCTGCTACCAAACGATTCCAAAGATTCTAAAGATAGCAAGTAAGTGCAAGCGCTGCTTTATGACCTGCTCACACATTCTGCGCCCGATGTTGGTATATTTGCCAATTCTCATGAATGCAGAATGGCTGCTGGTGTTGCGATTCTCCAACACAAAACGCCCTTTGTTTTGCCCGATTTCCGTGCCCAAAGAGGCGATGATTTGCGCGCATATCGCGATGAGCTGCTTGAGCTGCTGTCTGTATTGCGCACCTATTATCGTTCGCAAAGCAACAAGATTCTGATTGCACCCTTCCACACATTGCTCTACCCCCTGCCCTCGCCTGCGATTCTGCAAGGTTTTGAGATTGCAAAAGGGCAAAACATCTCCCCACGCGCGCTAGCAGACAAGCTCGTTTGCTTTGGCTATACGCATGTCGATATGATTGAGCTTGCAGGCGAGATGAGCCTGCGAGGCGATATTTTTGACATCTATCCACCCGCGTTAGAACCATTGCGAATCGAGTTTTTTGGTGATGAGATTGAAAGCATTCACCCCTTTGACATCACCTCGCAACTCTCGACCAAAACCGAGCGCACATCATTTGAGATTCCGCCTGTGCTGTTTGCACTTGCGCAAGAATCCTACGAATCGCTCATCAAATCCGTACATGAAAGCCCTCACACAAGCTTTCACAAAGACATTCAAAGCCTCGGGCTATGGCATCTACCCAAAGCAATGTGTGTCGAAATCGCACTCAAGAATGCATGCATAAGCTGGCAGGCGCATGCAAACATCGGCGAAGAGCTCGAGCTTTTTGAGCCAAATAGCGAAGAATACGCGCGTCTATCGCACATGCACGCCCTCGCACCGCTCGCGCCCAAAGAGGGCTTTGTCGACTTTGATCTCTCGCTTTCTTCGCTGCCCACATTCTTGCAGATTCATAGCAACAAACACATCACAATCATCGCGCGCAATGATGTGTTGTTGCGGCAACATGGCATCGATTCAGAACAATACACAATCAATAAAGAATCCTTTTTTGTCCAATTCATGACGCCCACCGAACTCTTTCTCTCGCTCAATACACCCATAGCACAAAAAAAGCCAAAAAACAAACCGCGCATTTTGCTAGACGAAATCGCTGTGGGCGATTATATCGTGCATCGAGACTATGGCATCGGCATTTTTCGAGGAATCTCGCAAGAAAAGGTGCTCGGCGCATTGCGCGATTTTATCTTGCTCCAATATCAAGGCGAAGATAAGCTGCTTTTGCCTGTCGAAAACCTCGACATGATAGACCGCTACATCGCCGATTCGGGGAGTATCCCTATTGTTGATACATTGGGCAACAAAAAATTTACACGTCTCAAAGAAAAGGTGCGCACAGAGCTTTTGAAGATTGCCCAAAACATCATCGACCTTGCTGCCAAGCGCACGCTCACGCAGGGCATGGTGTTTGATGTCGCGCCGCCAGAGCTCGCACTATTTCAGACACAAAGCGGATTTACCTACACAGACGACCAACAAAGCGCGATTGCCGAGATTTTTTCCGACCTCTCGAGTGGTAATGTGATGGATAGATTGTTGAGCGGTGATGTCGGATTTGGTAAAACAGAAGTCGCGATGAATGCCATTTTTGTCGCCTATAAAAGCGGGGCACAGAGCGCACTGCTCGTCCCTACAACCTTGCTCGCGCTACAACACACACAAACACTAAGCGAGCGCCTCGCCCCCTTTGGTTTGCGCATTGCCAAGCTCGATAGATTCGTTGTGGGCAAAGAAAAAGCTGCGCTGCTTTGCGCGCTCAAAGAAGGCAAAATCGACGTGCTCATCGGCACGCACGCGCTGCTTGATGTCGCATTTTGCAATCTTGGGTTGATGATTGTCGACGAAGAGCACAAATTCGGCGTCAAACAAAAAGAAAAGATAAAAACGCTCGGTAGCAATCTTCACATGTTGAGCATGAGCGCAACGCCGATTCCACGTACGCTCAACCTTGCGCTTAGCGAAATCAAATCCTTGAGCACCCTCACAACCCCACCAAGCCAAAGAATCCCTGTGCGCACGTTTCTCAAAGCCTATGACAATGCGCTTGTCAAAGAAGCCATCATGCGCGAGATTCGCCGCGGTGGGCAAGTGTTCTATATCCACAACAACATCGCCACAATCCCCCATGTCTATGAACATCTCTTAAGCCTCTTGCCTAACCTCAAAATCGCCGTTTTGCACTCGCAGATTCCCTCAAAAGAGAGCGAAAACATCATGCTCGATTTTGCCAAAGGCGCATATCAGCTGCTGCTTTGCACATCGATTGTCGAATCGGGGCTCCACCTGCCAAATGCGAACACAATTCTTATCGAATCAAGCGACCGCTTTGGTATCGCTGATTTGCACCAATTGCGAGGGCGCGTAGGACGTGGGCGAGTCGAAGGATTCTGCTATTTTTTCTATCAATCACAACAAAATTTGACCGAACAATCGCAAAAGCGACTGCTCGCACTAAGCGCGCACAGCGAGCTGGGCAGCGGCGCAATTCTTGCCTACCATGACCTCGAGATTCGCGGTGGCGGAAACATCTTGGGAGAGGCGCAAAGCGGGCATATTAAGAATATTGGCTATAGCCTCTATTTGCGCATGCTTGAGGACACGATTTATAGCCTAAGCCACAAGGGCAATGCCGACAAAGGCGATGTTGATATGAATCTGTCGGTGAATGCGTTCATTTCACCTGAATACATCGCGAGTGAACGCTTGCGGCTCAATCTCTATCGCCGCCTTTCACTGTGCGAAGAAAGCGCACATGTAACGAATATCGAGCTTGAAATCAACGATAGATTTGGCAAACCAGATATTTTTACACAACAATTTTTTAACCTTATCCATATCAAGATTCTTGCTAAACAATTGCAAATCACCAAAATCATCAACTACAACCAAAAAATCACTATTTTTGAGGGTGAAACACGTACAAGCTTTGATGCGAACAGCCGCGATGATGATGATTTATTGCACGCGCTGCTAGGCTATCTACACAAACGACAAAAGGAAACAGCATGCGCATAGGTTTTGTGGGAGATGTTGTGGGCAAACCGGGCAGAACGATTCTCAAAGAACACCTCCAAAGGCTCAAATTTCGCGAACGACTCGATGTCGTGATTGCCAATGGCGAAAACTCAAGCCATGGTTTTGGCATGACTGCTGATTCGATAGGCGAGCTGCTCGATAGCGGCATCGATGTCATCACAGGGGGTAATCATAGCTGGGATAAAAAGGAGATACTCGCGCTATTGCAGAGTGATTTGCCCATTTTGCGTCCGCTCAACTACCCACAAACAGCGCCGGGAAGCGGCATTGGAATCTATCAGATTGGCAACGATTCGCTTGCTGTGCTGAACGTCATGGGGCATTTTGCCATGCCACTTGTCGACAATCCTTTCACTCTCGCTCTTGCCGCAGTCAAGACATTGCATGAACAAGGAATTCGCCATATTTTTGTCGATTTCCATGCCGAAGCCACAAGCGAAAAACGCGCCATGTTTTGGCTGCTAAGCGGACATGTAAGCGCTGTTATCGGCACACATACGCATATCGGCACAGACGATTTGGAGATTGCAAATGGCACGCTCGGGTTAAGCGATGCAGGGGCATGCGGCTGTATGGACGGCGTCTTAGGATTTGAGAAAGAGAATGTTTGCGAACGTTTCACGAGCGGAATCTCGAGGGCACTACAAATCCCGACAAAATGCACCAAAATTTTGCCGCTTGTCGTGTATGAAACAAACAGCGAAGGACGCTGTGTTTTGGGATATAAAATCCGCGTTATCGATTCCAATGAACCCGAAATCATCTTGCAAGCCTATTCTTATGATTAATATTATCTTAATGTTTTGCATGGTTGCAAAAACAATACAAAGAGCTACCCTTCAAGAACAGCAAGCTTATCGTCAAATACGCCTCAATTTCTAGCCAAAAAAGCCAAAAATTAAGTATAATTATGCAGAAAGGTTTCTTATGATTTATGTCCACAAGAAGCCTTTGCAAAATTGCCCGCAAGGGCGCGAAGGCAGATATGCCATACCCCCAAAACAAATAAAGAGTGAAAATGTCCTTACAAATTGGCAACTATCATTTCAAAAGCCGACTGATTGTTGGCAGCGGCAAATACAAAGACTTCCAAACCACATTCGAGGCAACCAAGGCAGCCGAGGCAGAAATCATCACCGTTGCCGTGCGGCGCGTCAACATCACCAACCCCAACGAGGAGAATCTGCTCACATTTTTTGCCAACCACCCAATTCAATTTTTGCCCAATTCGGCGGGCTGCACAACCGCAAAAGAAGCCATTGCGCTGTTTCGTCTCACCAAAGAAGCAACGGGCATTGACTTTATCAAGCTCGAAATCATCGGCGACACGCAAAAAACGCTCTATCCTGATGTGCTAGAGACATTAAACGCGTGCGAAATTCTTGCGAAAGAAAATTTTACGATTCTAGCCTACACCAACGATGACCCCATTATCGCAAAGCGCCTGCAAGATTGCGGCGCGAGCGCCATCATGCCTTTGGCTGCACCCATTGGCAGCGGGCTTGGAATCCAAAACCGCTACAATATCGCGTTTATCAAAGATGCAGTTACATTGCCCGTGATTGTCGATGCAGGCGTAGGCTGCGCAAGTGATGCGGCGATTGCAATGGAACTCGGCGCTGATGGTGTGCTGACCAACACCGCAATTGCATGCGCAAGCGATCCAATCCTTATGGCACAGGCTATGCGCGATGCCGTGCGTGCAGGGCGCGCAAGCTATCTTGCGGGTAGAATCCCCAAAAAGCCCTTTGCAAGTGCAAGCTCACCGACACATGGCATGGCAAACCTCAACATCTAGGACAAAGCATTGATGACCGGGACTCTCGAAATCATCGTGTTGGGTATCTCTCTCGCAATTGATGCATGTATCGTAGCATTTTCATATGGATTGTGCATCAAACCTTGGAGATTAAATAATGGATTTAAAATCGCCATGACAGCCTCATTTTTTCAATACATCATGCCTGTTTTGGGTTGGTATATGATATGGGTTGCCAACGAAGGATTTTCAGATTATGCAAGCCTCATTGACCACTGGATTACATTTGCCATATTCTTTGTGCTTGGACTAAAGATTATCAAAGACGCACACACTGAAGATGACGATGAGAAGCAAGCACCCAAAACGCTCTCACTCTGGGTATTGCTGATGATTGGAATCGCAACAAGCATAGACGCTCTGGCGGCAGGTGTGATGATTTTCTCCCAAAACACACCGCTCTATTTGAGCGCAAGCCTCATTGGAGCAATCACTTTCATTTGTGTCATGGTTGCATACCAATTGAGCAGAACATTGCGCCAAATCCCCACCCAAATCCTCGAAACAGGCGCAGGAATCGTGTTAATCGCGCTTGGAATCAAGGTGCTTATCGAACACACATTCGTGTAGCTAATACTTAACTACGCATGTCTATCGTTAACAAAACATGCTATAATGTGCCGTTTACAAACCTAAAAACAGGAGAAATGCATGAGAAATCATTCACATTTGCATTCCAATCTGCAATGCACCACACGTGCGGTTGCGCTACCCAAAAAGCCTTTAATTATCCTCATTTTAGCATTCTTGCTCGGTGGCTTCGTGAATGCGAAAACCTTTGCGACAGTCGATGGCAAAGACATCACCGACAAAGACATCGCAATGATTTTGCGCGCAATGCCCGGAGCAAACTACGACAAATTACCGCCCGAGATTCAGCAGCAAGTACTCAACCAAGCCATTGAGCAGCGGTTGCTTATGAACAAGGCAAAAAAAGACGGAATCCAAAATAGCGCTGAATACAAAGAAGCGCTGCAAGATGCGCAAGACGAGCTGGCACTTGGTGTTTGGATGAAAAAACAACTTGATAAAATCACAATCAACGACAAAGAGGCACGCGAATTTTACAACCAAAATCCCAAGATTTTTGCCCAACCCGAACAGATTAAGGCGCGACATATCCTTGTCAAAGATGAAAAAACTGCAAAAGACATCATCGCGCAGCTGAATAAAGCACCCAAGGGCAAGCTACTCGATGAATTCAAGAAACTCTCTGCCGAGAAGTCTATCGATGAAGGCATTGCACAAGATGGCGGCGAACTGGGCTGGTTTACACGCGACCAAATGGTGCCCGAGTTTTCAGACGCTGCCTTTAAGCTTGCAAAAGGAAGCTTCACAAAGAATCCCGTCAAAACAAACTTTGGCTACCATGTGATTCTGCTCGAAGACAAAAAAGCGAGCGGCACGGCGTCTTATGATACCGTCAAAGAACGCGTCATGCAAGGGCTCAAGATGCAAAAATTCAAAGAGAATCTCGGACAGATTGCGCAAGAACTTCGCAAAGATGCCAAAGTCGTTGTCAAATAAGGAGAGAAAATGCTAGTAAGCGGCATAGAGATTCTCCAAAAAGCGCACCGCGAGGGCTATGGTGTGGGTGCGTTCAATTTTGTCAATTTTGAGATGCTACAAGCGATTTTCAAAGCTGCTGTGGCGCAAAATTCCCCGCTTATCGTGCAGGCAAGCGAGGGTGCTATCAAATATATGGGCATTGATGTGGCTGTTGCGCTGGTTCGCACACTTAGTGCCCGCTACCCACAGATTCCTGTTGCACTACATCTCGACCACGGCACAAGCTATGAATCCTGCGTCAAGGCGATTCGCGCGGGCTTTACATCTGTCATGATAGACGCAAGCCACCACCCATTTGCAGAAAACCTACGTGAGACCAAGCGCGTTGTCGAGGTTGCGCATGCATGCGGTGTGAGCGTTGAAGCCGAGCTCGGGCGACTCATGGGGATAGAAGATAATATTAGCGTTGCCGAAAAAGACGCCGTGCTTGTCAATCCTGAAGAGGCAGAACGTTTCGTTGCAGAATCACAAGTCGACTACCTTGCCCCAGCAATTGGCACAAGCCATGGTGCATTCAAGTTCAAGGGCGAACCCAAGCTTGATTTTGAACGTCTGCTCGATGTCAAGAAGCGCACACAAATTCCGCTCGTGCTGCATGGAGCAAGCGCCATTCCTGATTCTGTGCGCGAGTCGTTTTTGTCGAGTGGCGGCGACCTCAAAGGCAGCAAGGGCGTGCCTTTTGCATTTTTGCAAGAAGCCGTGAAGGGCGGAATCAACAAAATCAATACCGACACAGATTTGCGCATTGCGTTTATCGCAGAAGTACGCAAGATTGCGAACGCAAACAACAGCGAATTTGATTTGCGCAAATTTTTTGCCCCAGCAAGCGAAGCAATCACAAAAGTTATCGCGGAACGTATGGAGCTTTTGGGCAGCTCGGGCAAAATCTAAAGGAGAACAAATGGCATACAGCATGGGCGACCTCAAAAAGGGGCTAAAGATTGAAATCGATGGTATTCCCTATCGCATTGTCGAATACCAACATGTTAAGCCGGGCAAGGGTGCTGCATTCGTACGTGCCAAAATCAAGAGTTTCTTAGACGGCAAAGTCATCGAGAAAACATTCCATGCGGGCGATAAATGTGAAGAGCCCAATATTGTCGAGCGACAAATGCAGTTTCTCTATCATGACGGGGATTCGTTTCAATTTATGGACACCGAAAGCTACGAACAGCTCGCGCTTACAGACGACCAAGTCGGCGATACAAGCAAGTGGATAACCGATGGAATGCATGTCTCTATTTTGTTCCATAACAACAAAGCAATTTCTGTCGATGCGCCATCTGTTGTCGAGCTTGTCGTTACAGAGACGCCCCCAAATTTCAAGGGCGACACGAGCAGCGGGAGCAAGAAGCCTGCGACACTCACGACAGGTGTTGTCATTCAAGTACCCTACCATGTCCTCGAGGGCGACACAATCCGCGTGAATACCGAGCTTGGCGAATATATCGAAAAAGTCAAATAAGGAGTAGCTATGAAAAAAGTCCTTGTTCCGCTTGCCAAAGGCTTTGAAGAAATTGAGGCTGTTTCTATCATCGACGTCTTGCGCCGTGCGGGCGCAGACGTGGTCATTGCGAGTGTCGATGGCTCTGAATGCGTGTGCAGCTCGCATAATGTGCGTGTCTTGTCCGATTGTGCACTTAGCTCTGTTGATTCCTCTTCGTTTGATATGATTGCATTACCCGGAGGCAGCGAGGGCGCAACAACACTTGCAAAAGACGCGCTGCCTCAAAAACTCATCAAAGAATTCCATGCAAAAGGCAAGTTTGTCGCCGCCATTTGCGCTGCACCCATTGCCTTGCATGCCGCTGGAATCTTGCAAAATGTCCCCTATACCTGCTATCCGGGCTGCAATGCACAAATTGGAGGGCTCTATACCGAGGATAAAAATGTTGTTGTGAGCGACAAAATCATCACCTCGCGCGGTCCTGCAACTGCTCTTGCATTCTCACTCACGCTTGTCGAAGTCCTCTTTGGCACACCAAAAGCAAAAGAGCTCGCAGCAGGAATGCTCAAAACGTGCTGCTAAAACTTCTCTTATATGGCTGCGCACTTTGTGTAAGTGCATTGTTTATTGGCTGCGCACCTGAAGTGCGAGTGGCAAGCGCAGAGAATTTTCGCGCCCAAATCAACGCACTTGCTGATTCCAAGCGCTCGCAATACGAGCAAAATCCTGCCCGAATCGTCGAAGAGATGCGCCCAAGCGCACAGCAAAACGTGAGCCCCAACCCTGCCCCGCCTCCACCGCTTGCTGAGCCAAATCTTCCTGCTAGCACACCCATAACGAGCACGTCATTTGCAGGCACACACAAGCACTCACAGGCTTTTGCCACCCTCGCAGACGAGGTTGCGCGCAACCACGAAGAATTGAGCACAACGCAAGAGGGCGCGCGCAAGATTCAAGAGGTTTTGCACACCTATGTGAGCGAGCAGTGGGGCGAAACAGATGCGCAAACTGCCACACAAACGTTGTTTGTCAAATACACAAACCACTACAAAAACCGCGCGACTATCGACTTTGAAAAAGGCGTTGTCCAAGTTGAGACGCTCGAATCAGACAACCCCAAAGAGGCGCTTCAAAGGGCAATTGTCGCAACGTTGCTCGCCCCATTCAATCCCGATGGAATCGAAATCACCAACGATAGCGAGATTCACATCGGAGCACGTCCCTATCTTGCTGATTATATCAAGGACAATGAGGGCAAAGAGATTCTCTATGAATGGCGCGCAAACCGCTATGCGCAATACCTCATCGCTAACAATCTGCAAAAAAGCAAGCACGGCGACAAGGAGCTTTGGAGTGTACGCTTTGAGATGCAAAAAGACTATCCCGAGATTCAAAATGCCCAATATGGCGACATTGTCAATCGCTATGCAAAGCAGTACAACCTCGACCCAGCGCTCATTCTTGGAATCATCAAAACAGAAAGCAGCTTCAATCCTTATGCGACAAGCAAAGCACCAGCCTATGGGCTCATGCAAGTTGTGCCAAGCACAGCGGGCGCAGACGCGCATGAACAAATCCACAACCGCAAAGGCAAACCCACAGCAAACATGCTCTATGTGCCCGAAACGAATATTCAATATGGCACAACCTATCTCAATATTCTAAGCACGCGCTATCTCAAAGGTGTGCGCGACCCACAAAGTCTCGAATATTGCATGATTGCCGCCTATAATGCCGGTGCAGGTGCTGTGTTGCAAACCTTTTCTGCCAATCGCACACAAGCCATTGCGCAGATTAATGCAAAAACGTCGCAAGAAATCTACACAATCCTCCACACCAAACTTGTCTCGCTCGAAGGCAGACGCTACTTACAAAAAGTAACAACTGCCAAAAAAAGTTTTGCAAAATAGGAACAAGATGATCAATCGATGGCTATCAAAAATCTTTGGCATTCTTGCTGACTTGGAGCTCCCGATGTGTTTGCAACATTTCGTGAACAAAGTCGTTGTTGCGATTCTCAAGATTGACTTGAGCGAGCATGAGCCTCCAAACCACTATGCGAGCATCAATGCACTCTTCACGCGCCCCCTGACGCGCCCTCGTGATGTCGATATGAGCGCCGATTCGTTGATTGCGCCAACCGATTGCAGGCTGATTGCGAGCGGAGTGGTTTGCAACAATCAGGCATTGCAAATCAAAGGAATCTCTTATGCAATGTCTACTCTGCTCGCCCAAAGCCTCGAGCCACACGAGCTATCAAGCATTGAGGGCATGCGCTATTTCAACCTCTATCTTGCACCGCGCGATTACCACCGATTCCATGCCCCCACAGATTTGCACATTGTCAGCATCGCCTATTGCGATGGCAATCTTTGCTCGGTGCGCCCAAGCATTCTATGCAAATCGCCCGTGTTTGTGAGCAACGAGCGCGTGATTTTGCGCGCAATCGATTCGCGCGACCAACCGCTCTATTTCGTTGCTGTGGGTGCGCTCAATGTTGGCAAGATTCTCATCTATGCCGAACCAAGAATCCACACCAATGCTGGACGCGGCGCAACAATCTATCATTATGACAAGCCAATATCCATGCAAAAAGCTCAAGAACTAGGGCAATTTAAGATGGGTTCGAGTATTGTTTTGCTTGCCAAGGCAAGCTGCAATATCCAAGACAACACGGCTGTGCGCTTTGGGCAATGTATCGGCACTTTAGGAGATAACCATGACAACACAACAAGAAATCATTACACTCAAAAATGAGCTTGGAGCTGTGATTGCCGCTCATTTCTATCAACGCGATGAAGTCGTGGCAATCGCCGACATCACAGGCGATTCGCTCGAGCTTGCCAGAAAATCACAAGAATCGGATAAAAATATCATCATTTTTTGTGGCGTGCATTTCATGGGGCAGAGCGTGAAGATTCTTGCCCCGCAAAAGCGCGTGTTCATGCCCAAGATGGCGTGCTGCTCAATGGCGCGCATGATTGATAGCAGCTATTTTGACGAATCGATTGCATTGCTACAATCGTTTGGAATCCCTAAAGAACGGATTATGCCCATTACCTATATCAATTCCAATGCCGACGTCAAGGCAAAAGTGGGCGCAATGGACGGCTTTGTTTGCACAAGCTCCAATGCCGCAAAGATTCTCACACATGCGCGCAAAGAGGGCAAGATTATCTTCTTTCTCCCCGACCGCTGCTTGGGGCAGAATCTCGCGATTCAAAACGCGCTCCAATATGCGACCTTAGGAGTTGATAGCCCAGAAAAAGTGCGAACAGCAGACATCATCTGCTATAATGGCTTTTGCTCGGTGCATCAGCTCTTCACGACAGATGATGTCGAATTCTTCCGCCAAAAATATCCCGACATCGTGATTGCCGTCCATCCCGAATGCGACCCAAAGGTGTGTGCAAAGGCAGACTTTGTTGGCTCGACAAGCCAGATTATCAAATTTGTACAAAACCTCCCGCTTACACAAAAAGTCGCTGTGGGCACAGAATTTAACCTTGTCAATCGCTTGCGCAAAGAGAATACCTTTGTGCTTAGCAGCACATTACCACAATGCCCCACGATGAACGAAACCACACTTGACGATGTGCTGCAAACCCTGCGCGCATGCAAAAATGGCGAGAGTGACAACGAAGTTTTCCTTGACGAATCTGTGCGCCAGCTCGCCTTTGCTGCGCTTCATAAGATGTTACAGCTCTCCTAGGCAAGCGCATGCAAATCACACTCGATTCCTCGCCGTCTTTGCGCGAACGTGCACTCACTCTCCAAACGGCGCACAGCACAATCAAAACGCCTGTTTTCATGCCCGTTGGCACACAAGCGAGCATCAAGGCACTCGATTCAAACGACATGTGCGCGCTTGGCGCAAAAATCATTCTTGCGAATACCTACCATCTCTATTTGCGCCCGGGCACTGAAACGATTGCAAAACTCGGCGGGCTGCATGGGTTTTGCAACTTTCCCGCGAGCTTCCTAACCGACAGCGGCGGATTCCAAGCCTTTAGCCTCGCGCAAAACATTCGCTATGTCGAGGACGGAATCGTGTTCAAAAGCCACATCGATGGCAGCAAGCATCTCTTCACACCTGCGAAAGTGCTCGAGATTCAACACTTGCTCAATAGCGACATTATGATGGTTCTCGATGACCTCATCGCGTTGCCTGCACCACAACAGCGAATCGAGCAAAGCATTGCACGCACGATTGCTTGGGCAAAACAAAGCGTTGCATACCAAGCGCGCAAACGCGAGGAAGGCGCAGCGCAGGGCAATAATCTGTTTGCGATTGTGCAGGGCGGCACAGACAATGCATTGCGCAAAATCTGTGCTGAATCGCTCTGTGAGCTCGAGTTTGACGGCTATGCGCTCGGTGGACTGTCTGTGGGCGAGCCCAACATCGAGATGTATGCGACAATCGCGCATACTGCGCCGATTCTGCCGCGCGACAAGCCGCGCTATCTCATGGGCGTGGGCACGCCCGAAGACATCATCGAGGGAATCGCGCATGGAATCGACATGTTCGATTGTGTGATGCCCACGCGCAATGCGCGGAATGGGACGCTGTTTGTGCGCGAGGGGCGGCTGTCTATCAAGGCAGCAATCCACAAAGATTCGCCTTTGCCTATCGAGCCAGAGTGCACTTGCCACACCTGCACACACTACACGCGCGCCTATCTGCACCACCTCTTCAAGGCAAAGGAGCTTAGCTACTATCGCCTCGCAAGCATTCACAACCTGCATTACTACCTTACACTCGTGCGCGCCGCGCGCCGCGCCATTTTGGCAGGGAGCTATCGCGCATTTCGCGCCGCGTTCTATGCCGCACGCAATGCCGAGATTCCGCAATATGACGGCTGTGTATTTTAGTGGCTTTGGCTTTGCGCATGAAAGCGCGCTATTTGTTGCGCCCTTCTGCGCTGTGCGCGACTGCCTCGATGTGCGCGAATTTGATGTGATGGGCTTTAGCTATGGCGCGCAAAAGGCTGTGCGCTATGCGCTTGATTCTCCACGCCCAATCCGCCGCCTCTGCCTCATCTCTCCCGCATTTTTTCATGGCATGCCAACAAGGCGCAAAGAGGCAGAGTTGCGGCTTTTTGCTGCCAACCCAGTGCGCTATCTGCAAACATTCTTGCAACAAGCATTAAGTGGTATCATAGATGCAAGTGAGGCACAAAAGGAGCTCGTCTTGCCCTATTTCTGCCTCTCAAGATATGAATCGATTTGCACAAAAGAGCTTGCAGACGATTTGCGCACATTACTATTCTACACATTCTGCGCCGATGAACTCACACAGATTCGCGAACGTGGAATCGCAATTGAAGTCTTTTTGGGTGAAAAAGATAGAATCATCGCCGCCAAAGAGGCGCGCGACTTTTTTGCGCCACTTGCAACACGCCTTTTTTGGGTGCGGGACGCGGGGCATTTGTTGTTGTGAGTTGGGGATTATGAGAGCTCCCCCCCCATTTATCATCGCGAACGAAGCGAAGCAATAACGACGTCGGGCAACACAGAATCATAGTATTTTACGTAGATTCCATTGAGCATTATCTTACCCTATCTACTAAAAAATTTTTGCCTTTCATTTAAGAGGAATAGAAACTGTTTCATGGATTTGCCTCTGCTGTTTTTGCAGTGTTGGTTGTTTTATTGATAAGTTTTTGCAATATTGAATCATCAGTCGTGGGTTTCTTTGCTCGACTAAGCACGTTTTCGCGGGCGATTTCTTCGCCCATAATGCTTGCATAATTTGCACGTTTTTCTGCGCCGAGTTCGAGTAAAGTTTCGGTATTGTCCTCAATCGCAACATTCTTGACTTTTTCAGCCAAAGCCTTTGCGGCTTCTTCGAGTGCAAATCGTGTTGTGGGCTCAAAACCTTTAAATGCAAAGTCTTTGTCCCAATTGTTTTGATAATAATTAATAATCGTTTCGTCTGCATTGGCAATTTGTTGTTGCTGCTCGGGGCTTAGATATTGCTTGAGTTTCACTCCAATATCATGGAATATGCGAAGTTCGCTTGCAATTTCTAAATCTGCTGTATAAAGCGCTAGCTCGAGTGCTTCTTCATTTCCTTCGTCAATCGCTTTGCGCGTATAATCTGTTGCATTAGCACGAATCTGCTCGATGATTTCAGGCATTGCTTGTACTTTTGCTTTGAGAAGTAGCAAAATATTTGTTTCTTGAGAATCTGGGTCTTTTTGGAATTGTTCTTCCAAAACTCTATCGAGCATTTTTTCGATAGTATTTGCCGCAATATCAAAATCACTACGCGAATAGCCTTTATCAACAATCGATATTTCACCCGTTGGAGAATGGAATACGCTAATTTGAACGCTATATTCTGGATTGCTCATCACAACTTCCCCGTCATCTATCATGCGATAATCTTTTGCATTTGCATAGCGGGGATTTTGTTCCAAAAGCCCAAACTTTTTCTGCATGATTGCATCATTATTAAGCGTTCCTGCAAGCGAATCTCGAAATCCTTGCTTATTATAGTCAAAATAGCTTGAAAGACTATTTTTCTCCATCAACCTTGCTTCGGGGGAGGTTGCGGAAGTTAAACTCGAATCCATAAGCCATGTTGCTTTCATTTGCGCAATTTCATATTGCAAATCTAAAGTTTGCGAAGAATTGCTTTCTTGAGTCGAACTGGACGAATCGAGAGTGATTTCAGCTTCTTTCTCTTCTTTGCTTGCATTGAGCTGCCGATAGGATTGCATCATCGATGCAGCGTTAATTGTTTGAGCAATGGTCATTGTGTATCCTTATTAGTGATTTTGAAAATAAAGCTTCATCACATTTCGATGAATATCTTGAATTGTGCTTCGATGAGCCTGCAAAGCACTATGAAGTCGTCCTGCTGCTTCATAGGTATCCAATGGAATTGTCAGCCTATTTGAAGGATTAAACTTCACAACCTGATATTGCCAGCCTGTTATATATGAGAATCCAACCTTATAATAAAGTGTTGCTCCTCGTTCTGCACTTGTGATAGCCCAATAGTTACGTTGGTCTTGAGCATTAAGGTCAAGTTGATAGTAGGCATTGAAGAATTGCTCAAAGCCATAACTATCTCTTCCACCAAAACCAAAGTATGCGCCCGTAAAGCCTAAACCGCCGACAACACTCCCCGCCTCATCGTCTGCAAGTTTGCGGAAGCCTTGCATTGAATCGCTCAATGCTCCTTGTGTTGCGATTGCAAGGACGTCTTCGTCCATTCCTTGCGCTGCTGTTGCTGGCGTTTGTGCTAATGCGATTGCGGTTACAGCGCTGATAAGCCCTAGTTTGAGAATGTTTCTCATCTGTGTCTCCTTTACTTTTAGAATATCCGCAATCACAACAAGAAAATCCTTAAAAATTTCTTTAAAATTTAGGATTTTTTGTCTTTGTGTCTCTGCAAGTTTTCAAGCAAATATTATTCCGCTTTTGGGCTTTTGATGCTGGCTGTTTGTCATTGCGAGCGTCCGCAAGGACGCGTGGCAATCAACGAGCAAAGAAGCTCACGTTTGCTTATGGCAAATCCTCGCAACAAACCTCGCCTACCTCCTCCCCGCCTCAAAAAACACATCTAATGGCATTGTGAGCGGGAGCTGTTCGGGCGCAATTCCCTTTGTTGTCGTCAAAACAAGCGCATAGCCTCCCTTAAAATCTTTATCCCAAACACTATAAAACTCATTCTTTAGCGAGAGATATTCGCCATGGCTTGGGTCAAAGACGCGGATATAATCGCCCACATAGTTGATAATCACCACAAAATGGGGAAATCGTGGGTCGTCTTCAATCTTAACCAATAATGGAATCTGGATTTTTTCGAGCGCTTCTCTATCCATTTGATAGCTCGCGCTTTTATATCCCATTTTTTGTGCAGCCTTTTGCAATTCTAAAAAGCTCACCATATCTGTATTGATATTCCCCTTAGAATCTTTGGTGAAATATTCTAAGACTTCGAGCTCATCAACTCGCTTAAAGTCAATCAAGCGTATCAATGTTGCGAGCGAGGCAGCGCCACATGATTCCTCATAGCTTTGGCGCACAAGGTTTTGGTTGCGCAATTCTTGAAAAGACTTCACAGCAAAATCGGCAAACAAGGGCAGAAAACAAAGAGAAAAAAGAAAGAATCTTAGAACTTTTTCCAAAAGCTTATTCCAAAGACAGAATCAGGAGCAGAGCTCGAGCCCCCAGCCATTCCCGAAATAGAAAAAGCCGAAGTGGAGTTAAGACTATATGTCATACCCAAAGACAAAGTTGGGATAGAGCGCCAGCCAGTGGATTGATAGCCATCAATCTTTTGTGGCGTTTGGATTCGTTGTTCTAGCCCCACATCAAAAGAAAATTTGGGGCTAAGAATGAGCGATGCATCAGCGCCAACACCGATTCCATTGCCATACATAATCTTGCCGCTATGAAACTTGCGTTGCTTGTTGTGGTCAAAAGAGGCATAGACAGAATAGACAATCGGGTCGCTATAACTCCTCAAAGAAGCCTTGAAGGATTGCGAATGCACATAGAAATTCTGTTTCTCATCAAGAATCTTCTCACGCTCGATAATAGACGTTTGCACGGTGATTTGCGGCACAAAGTCAAAGACTTTGGGAGCAGTGTACATTAATCCAATCCACCACGAGTTAAATTGAAACAAGTTATTACCCGTGTAGCTAAAAGTATTAAAATCAAACACTTCCTCGCGCCGATAGTTGCCGCCAAAAGATGTGAGAATATCTAAGTCTTTAATCAAAGTGTATATCAAAGTCTGCCGCAAAGACAAAACCTTTGTGTCCTCAACAGCATAATCCGCGCCCTCAACGCTGATGTTGGGATACATTCGGTAGCTATTGGGATTGCCCGTGCTTAGTAGCGAAAGGCTCGTAATGCTCCGAATGCCTGATTGTTGTTTAAATAAAGAATCGACACCGATGAGGTCAGAGGCACAAAGAACACCAGCGCAGCAAAGAAACAAAAGCTTTTTCATGTACCCTCTCCGATTCCGTTTGTCTTGACACCATTTGTGATTTTGCTCATGACTTGTTGCAGAATCGAATCATCATTTCCTTTGAGCTTGGAGCGGATTCTATCGATTAGGCTTTCATAACTCTTGGATTCTTTAGTGTTTGTTTGCAAATTAGAATCAGAGGCGAGATTTAAGAGAATCTCGGTATTGTCAATCGCAGAGAAGCGAGAAATAAGGCTTTCTTGGAACTCTTTGGAGCTTTCTTTGAGTTGTGCAGCTGCAATGTCTTGCTTAAAGAGCGAGCTGATTTCTGCTCCAAAACCCTCAAACCAATGATGGTCGCTATAATTCAAAATCACATTGAGCGAATCGATGACTTGCTGCTGCTCATCATCTGACAAAAACTTATTCAGATTCAAGCTAAACTCGGCAAGCATTGCGGTTTGGTTTGCCCAAAGGTCTCGATTTTCAAAAATAAGTTCCAATGGAAAAGTAGCTGTTGGAATCTGTTCAATAGCTGCCTCTCTATCTTTTTCAACTACTTCAGATATTGTATTGATTTTTGCCTTTAAAAAGAGAATCTGTTGCGTCTCATCAGAACGTGGGTCTTTTTCGTATTCGGCTAAAAGCTGTTTATCTACGAGTTTTTCGATTGTTCTAAGATTACTTTCAAAGTCAGCATACGTATAGCCCATATCGGGTTGTCGATTGAGAACTTCGGGAAAGGCTTCTATTTCTACAGAAAAGCTTTTACCTGTTGCTTCATCATAGATTTGATGAGGAGAAAAGGGACGATAGCGAGTTTTATCGAAATTATCATCAATCCAAAGCACGTCAATATTATTAGAGCCGATATCGATCCATGTTCTGTTATGAATATGATCTTTTGTGATTGCATTCCAAGCTGTACCATAACTCCATGAATTCTTCATATCACTTAAGGCTACACTCTCATCAGCTTTTGATACAATATATTCATAACCACCAAGCACAAAGCTCGTATTACCATTTCCATTTGAATAAATCTCACCTCGTGCCTTTCCTACTTTTGTATAGGTGTCAATATCAAGCATGAGATTCGAGAGATTCTCAATGTCTTGCAAAAGCCCTTTTGGAAACTCTTGTGTTTGTTTTTGGATTGCAGAAGTATCCAATATTTTTGGTTCTTCTGTTGATAATTGGCTTGCAAACTCTTGAGTTTCTCTAGTCTTTGGCGCTTGATGCTTAACAATCGTTGGGGAATATGTATTTGTGTTGGTCGTTATGAACATAGGGATTCCTTAACGTGGCTCAATAGTAACCGCGAGAACGTGTAAATTGGGCTCTATCATTGCCAAACTGATTGAGATAGTAGATTCGGCTAAAGTTTATTAAACGTTCTGTGAAAGCATTATTGATAACTTGCCCTCTACTATTGACAACAAACTGCCTAGTGCGATTGGTTTGGAAATTGACTTCAAGCCTAAGATATAATCCACCAAAAGAACGTGTTAAATTGGTGAAAGTATTATAATCACTAAAACTTTCACCAGCACCAATATTAAGTCTTTTACCACTCATCTCATTAGGGGTTAATTTCAAGGGATAATCAGCATAGTAGTATGCGAGAAAATTATATCTATCTGCATATCCATATTGTCTTACAAGCCCAACGTTGTAATCCAACCCGCCAACAATACTCCCTGCCTCATCATCTGCAAGCTTGCGGAATCCCTGCATTTTGTCGCTCAATGCGCCTCTTGAAGCGATAGCAAGGACATCTTCGTCCATTCCTTGTGTCTGAATCGCTGATGGCGTTTGTGCCAATGCGATTGCGGTTATTGCGCTGATAAGCCCTAGTTTGAGAATATTTCTCATCTGTGTCTCCTTTACTTTTTAGAATATCTGCAATCGTAACAAGAAAATCCAAAATTTCTTTAAAATTTAGGATTTCTCATTTCTTTTATCTCTGCATACACTCAAGCAAATTTTGTTCCCAATTATGGAATCTAACGACATTGCGAGCGAGTGAAACGAACGTGGCAATCAACGATTCTTGAATGCTCAATATATTGAACGTCCAACACGGTGGATTGCTTCATGCAATGCCCTCGCAAACGACTTAGCATTTTCATGCGCCCTCTCCAATTCCGCTTGCTCCCGCTGTCTTGACACCATTTGTGATTTTGCTCATGACTTGTTGCAGAATCGAATCATCATTTCCTTTGAGCTTGGAGCGGATTCTATCAATCAGGCTTTCATAGGTTTTGGATTCTTTGGTGTTGGTTTGCATAAAATCTTGGGAGAGATTCAAAAGAATCTCTGTGTTGTCTATGGCTGAAAAGCGGGAGGAAAGATTTAGAACAAAATCTTCAAAAGATTCGTTCAATTCATTGGGGTCAACAAGACTAAATGCATCTTCAAAGCTTGAATGATAATAATCATAGAGGATTCGCACAGAATCGCTAAGTTGCTCTTTGAGTTCTGGGTGAACATTGCCAATACGTGCTGAAATCCTATTAAGCCTTTCAAGCTCTCCCTCTGTAGCCATGCTATATTCATCGATTAATGTATGTTTATTGTATTCACTCTGTTTTGCAAATTGCAAAACTTGTTGTTTTTCTTGCTTCCAAACTTCAGGCATTGCCTGAATTTGTGCCTTAAACAGAATCAATATCTTTGTATAGTCCGATGTTGGGTCTTTTTCAAATTCTTGTTCCAAGACTTGCGTAACAGACTTTTCAATATTATTGATTGCATTATGAAAATCATCTTTTGTATATTGATGAGTCTTGTTTTCATGGTAATTTTTATGATGGGAATGCTCAGCTGATACATAATCCCAACCATGATTAGCCATATTTTTATCCTCATGTATTGCATAAAGCGCTTGAGCATACATTGGATAGTTTTCTTCTATCTCCTCTAACGATATTAGATTATAATTTAATCTTAATTCCAAACCTTTATTTGCCCAATCAAGAACTTCATTGCGTCCATCGAGATATTCTTTTTTTATTTGCTCAACTTGCGATTGTAATTCTTCAGTTTTAGAACGTATAACAAGCTTTGTCTCATCTATTGCTTGCAACTTAAAGTTTGTATCTACAAACGGTGCAATCATTTGAGCTTCTTTTTTGCTCATCTTATACGAATCAAAAAGATTGTTTGACACGGTATTAGCGATTTGCATGGCATGTCCTTAATAAAAAGTGCGAGGGAGATACTCTCCCTCTACGACTACTATCTACCACCATTAAAATAATAGCGTTTGTCGTTTTGATAGTTTGTTCTTGTGCTCGCATGACGCGCAAGACGACTAGTAAATTCCGTTAGGTAAGTAACGGGAGTTACTTGTTTTGTGCCTTCATTAATTTTTACGACCTGATAGCTATCACCTTTTCCAAGTGTATAGCTTGCCTCGATATATACATACTCATTGCGTTGAGTATCTTCTATGAATGTAAAATTCATATAGTCGGCAGCATTAAGTCCGCTACCTATATCGATTTTTCTTGTTCTCAATTCTTCATCTGTGAGCTTAACTTTGTAATAGCTCCTGTAGTATTGTACAGTGCCGGAATTGTCTGTAACGCCACGGTAAAAGAACTGCTTACCATACTCGACTCCCCCAAAAATACTCCCTGCCTCATCGTCTGCAAGTTTGCGGAAGCCTTGCATTGAATCGCTCAATGCTCCTTGTGTTGCGATTGCAAGGACATCTTCGTCCATTCCTTGCGCTGCTGTTGCTGGCGTTTGTGCTAATGCGATTGCGGTTACAGCGCTGATAAGCCCTAGTTTGAGAATGTTTCTCATCTGTGTCTCCTTTACTTTTAGAATATCCGCAATCACAACAAGAAAATCCTTAAAAATTTCTTTAAAATTTAGGATTTTTTTGTCTTTTTGTCTCTGCAAGCTTTCGAGCAAATATTATTCCGCTTTTGGGCTTTTTGATTCTGCCTATCTGTCATTGCGAGCCTGCGAAGCAGACGTGGCAATCGAATGTGTTGGGATTCAATGCTCGTTGATTGCCACGCTCGCGCTGCTCGCTCGCAATGACAGACAAAAGCTTTTTATACGCCCTCTCCGATTCCGCTTGCTCCCGCCGTTTTGACACCATTTGTGATTTTGCTCATGACTTGTTGCAAAATCGAATCATCATTGCCCTTGAGCTTGGAGCGGATTCTATCGATTAGGCTTTCATAACTCTTTGATTCTTTAGCATTTGCTTGCAAATTAGAATCAGAGGCGAGATTTAAGAGAATCTCGGTATTATCAATTGCCGAAAATCGGGAGATGAGATTATTATAAAATGCCATATTTTGCATTTTAAGCTGCATTTCCGAATCGCTTAATAAAGCAACCACATTTGATGCATTTTCGTGAATATATGACCTAACATGATTTAGCGCATCGAACATTTCTTGTTGTTCATCTGGCGAAAGATGTTCAGAGAGCAGAGCTGCTATTCTCTCGATAGGTACTAAAACTCCAATTCCAACAGAACGACTCAATGCGTCATTAATTTGCTTGAGCTTTCTATCAATCTCTTCTAAATTTGCATTTGGATTGAGTGCATCGGTCAACGTTTCTTGCGCCGATTCTGCTGCTTGTTGTTGAATTTTTTCCCATTTTTCGGGCGAAAGCTCAAGTTCTGCCCGAAGAACCAAAAGCGCATTGGTAAGCGATGATTTGGAATCTTTGGCATATTCTTCACTCAAGACTTTATCAAGCAGTTTTGTAAGAATATTCATGCTTTCTTGATATGTAGATTCCGAAACGCCGCTCTTAAAACCTCTATTTTTGAGTTCGGAATCGACAAGACTGTTTGCCCCGATTGCGTCCCATTCCATTGTATCAAGACTGATTGAATTGAGTCTTTCATTGCCACTCAAGCCCCATTGACGATCTTGAATTGAATTTGTCAAATATGAAACTCCATCTTTATAGTCTTTAGAATATGCAAAACTATCAGAAACCCATGTAATATGAGCCATATTAGACAAATGTTCATCGATTGTTGTCGGGATTGGATTTTCTGCATAATATTCAAACAACTTCCATGCATTTATAGCACAATTTTCAAAATTCGCCTGCACATTGTCTTTCATAATGCTAACAAGTTCATGAATATTTTGTGCATTGTCCTTGTATTCTTTTTGATTCCGCACAAGTTTGTCCTGAAAATTTTGCACATTCCCTGTGGTTTTGCTGCTATCATAATTTACAGACCAACTTTGACGATTAGAATTTGTATATTGGACTTGGAGAGTACTTATCATGAATTTTCCTTATCTACCAAAAAACCGTTGTCTTTCAGGGATATAACCACGACCCTGACCGTCATTCAAAACCCTAGAAAAAAGACTTTGTCCAAGAGCTTGTATCATATTTGAACCCTGATAAACACTATATTCCTGTTTGGTAGTGGGATTAAACTTCACAATATTCACTGTTTCTGCTGAATTTGCAAACTTTACAATCTTAAAGTGAAGCGTTGCTCCATTAATGGGGCGATTTTCTGTACTAAACTCGGCATAATTTCTTTTGCTTGTTACACCATTAAGAGTAGCATAACCAGACCCTTCTTCACCGGGCGAAAAGATAATCTCTTGGTAATACATAAGACGTTGTGGATTGCCAAAATTATCTGATAACCTATGTATCAGATAATTTTTTGAAACATCTATCCCTGCCCTAACCTGACTCGCCTCATCATCTGCAAGCTTGCGGAAGCCTTGCATCGAATCGCTCAATGCGCCTTGTGTTGCGATTGCAAGGACATCTTCGTCCATTCCTTGCGCTGCTGGCGTTTGTGCTAATGCAATTGCGGTTACTGCGCTGATAAGCCCTAGTTTGAGAATGTTTCTCATTCTGCCCTCCTTGTATTAGAATATCTGCAATCGTAACAAAAAAATCCAAAATTTCTTTAAAATTTAGGATTTTTCGTCTTTATGTCTTTGTAACCTTTCAAGCAAATATTGTTCCGTTTTTGGGTTTCTTTTGTCATGTTGAGTATGAGCGAACATCTCTTTAGATTCTTATCATTTGAGATTCTTCACTCGCTTACGCGAGTTCAGAATGACAAAAAACAAAAGGTTGTTTCTCGTCATACAAAGCCGAAGCAATCAACCGTGTTTGGTTACCCTGCACGGTTGATTGCCACGCTCATTACACTCGCTCGCAACACCAATAACACTCCCACTACACCGCATTTATAGAGGCTATGGATATACTTTGGGATATATCGTGTTGAACATTGTTCGATTTTGTTTAACAAATATAGCATTTGTTAAACGCGCATTTTGCAGCGGCGCTATTGCAGGCTTTGTAGCTGCTTCTTGCGTTCGTTTTCGAGGCGCAATTGGTGGAGGTTGTAGCTTTTGGTGTTGATTCCAGCAAGCCCGAGCGCGCTTTCAAACCCGCTGCGTTCGTTCAGCACATTGCTTCTTTTGCGCTTCTGCTCGTCTTTCCAGCCGACTTCGGCGAGGTTATAGCCCTTGTTGAACCACTCGGGCAGGAACTGCTGCGCAATATATTTGCCCCTATCATAATGCCTCCAGCCATCCTTGCGGCTTGTAATCGGTCGGTCGTAATACGCATTCTTGTCGGTTGTGGCATAATAGCCCCATTGTGGAATCCCCCCAATGGCTGTTGTGCGGATATTCTCGGGCAAGATTCCATTCTTGCTGCTAAAGGGCAGCCAATCGGCAAGCGCAAGATGTGGCACAGCCGCGCCGATTCGCACTGTCTGCACATCACCATTGCGATAGCGCCAGACGGGCAGCTCTTTTGCGTTAAATCCTTGCGGCATTTCGCCATCTGCAAAGTATTCGACAAGCCCCTGATACGCGCCAAACAGCCCTGCCATTGTGCCAAGCTTGATTGCCGCAATCTTCTTGTTCCATTCCCCCTTTGCGCTTTTGGCAAGCGGGTTGAGCTGCCGCAACATGATCGGCGTTGCGTGGTAGGTGAATTGCACAAACGGCAGCACACCATAGCGCGCGGCATTGTCGAGCCATTTGGGCATGGGCTTGCTATAATCAGGAATCACCTTGTTTGTGATGTCGATTGCCTCATTGAGGCTATGTCCAGCTTCGAACAGGCTCTTGACGCTACCAAAGCGAAAGATATGGTCTTCTGCGCCATAGATTCTGCTAAGCTTTGAATCGAGCTTCATGAACGCGCCTAGCGCTGCGTTTGTCGCCTTGCTCTGTTGCGGCACAACTCCGCTTTCGCGCAAATAATCGTTTAGCACCATATTGAGGCTGCTTTTGTCAAACACGCCTCTGTCTTTGAGCGTCTTATAAAGCCGCATATCGGCAGTATCGAGCCTCGCGAGCTCGCTTGCCTCGCTTTGGGTAAGATTCACAATTCCTCGTTTGGCGCACAGCTCTTCATAGCGCGCAATGTTTTGCGGCAAGCCGTTCTTAACCGCAGCAAACGCATTGGCGATTCCCTTGATATTCCCCTCCATTCCGAGAAAAAAGACATTGCCAATCATATTGTTGATATGGCTAGTCGGATTATGCACCGTCTTTGTCTTTTTCCAATAGGTTGCAAAGCCCGCAATCTGTTTGAGAATCTCCTTGCTTTCGCCCAGAATCTTGTTGGTCGTGCGCTCAATATCGTCCGCAACCTCGTTGCGCACGACAAATCCCTTGAGCGCACCATATTGCTCGCCGTTCAATCGCCGAAAGCCGCTTGGAATCTCCTTGCCCGCCTCGAGCTTTTGCGCCAAATCGCTCTCTTTGCTGATTGCGCTAAAGAGTGTCGCGATTCTCTTTTGGTTGGCAATCTTTGCGAGCGTGCGTGGCAGGGAATAGCTAATCAAATCAATCTCGCCCTTCGCCTCACGCTCGGCGCGCGTATAGTCGCGGCGCAAGATATAATGTGGCTCATGCTTGCTTGGTTTTTGCAACACCTCCCATTTGCCCTTCGTGATGTCGCCAATCTCGCCCTTTTGCAGCATTTCCTGATATTGCGCCTCGCCGACCTTTTGCTTCTTGCCGCGCATGTGGATTGTGTCCAGCCCAATGCCATAATCCTCGCTTTTTAGCCCCCTAAGTCCGCGTTTGATTCTATCAACCATACGTGTCGAATACTCGCGCAGCAGATACACATCGCCCCATTTTTCTGCCGTTTTCTTGTCCAAGAGCCCGAGCTTTACAAGCTCATCTGTCTCCTTGCGCACCTCTTTGCGGAAAGAATCGGCAAGCGTTTTGAGTTCGCTGCTCAAATCTTCGCCGTTTGTGTCGCCGTTCATATAATGATGCATCTTGCGCTGTGCGTCCTCGCTTAGGAGCTTGAGCTTGTTGTGTAGGTCGAGCGCTTTGCTAGCATTCTCGGCAATGTCCTTGTCAAACACATCTTTGATATGTCGATAATCCTCGAAGTTTCTGCCATAAATCCGCGTGCCAAGCGCGCTATTCACCCAGCTGTTGTTCAAGATTTTCTCCATTCCCTCGCGGCTTTTAGCGCGGATTTGCTGCAAGATTCCCACAGAATCTTCGGCAAACTTCTGCTTTTGACGCGGATTCTTGAGCGAATATTGCGGCTCGGGGTAGCCGTTTTGATAGGCGAGCGAATCTATCGCGTTTGCCTTGTCTGTGAGTGCCTGCCTTGTGTGCATGTCGAGTTCTCGCATTGCGGACACATCGGCACGCAACCTTTGCGCATCGCCTCGCAAATGTGCGGGAGGATTGGCAAGATATTTGGCAAACGACCGCAAGCCATCGATGCGCCCCTGTGCGGATTTGAGGGATTCGAGCGGAGATTTGAGGGAGTATTGGGGGTTGTCGTCAGTATTTAAGCTGCTTTTAATGTTGTCTGCGGTATTATTCCCTTGTCGGCTGGGCAGTTTAGGACTGTGAGCCGATATATAATCCACAAAATTTCTGTCGCTATACAAATCAAAGATTTTCTTGCCATCGTTAAATTCATCAACAACAAGCTTGAGCCGAACATCTTCAAGCTCTAGCTCATAGGCATAGCGTATAAAATCTTTGCCTTCTGAAAAGCTATCTGCCCTAATGTCTCCGTCCCTAACAATCTTCATCATTCCTAGCAGCTCATCATCTTGCAGTCCCCCCTGTTTTTTCGACACCATAATGCTTAATCAATATCTTTTTTGCGCCCTTTTTTCTGCTGCCCGATTCGAGGGAATAGAGGTTATTAATGTCCTTGCCATGAAGTATAGCTTGGTCTTTTTCGCCCTTAAAAACAGAGAGAATCTCCCTTTGCTCTGCATTGAGCTTGTTGGGGTCTATTTTCTCAAGCCTGCTCTTGGCTTCAGAGATGAGAGACGTATTCTTTTGGGAATGTGCGAGCGTTGAGCTGTTCGGAATTTCCGAATCACTCGCCCTGCCCATTGCCTCGATGATTTCGCCCTCTTTGCGTTCGTTTGCAAGCCTCCGCAACGCGTTTTGCTCGCCCCCTTTGAATGTCGCGCGTGCCTCGACTTCGCCTGCGTTTGTCCAATAGTTTGGATTTTTTGGGCTGCTGCCTTGCGCAAAGCCCTCGTATTTTTGGATAATGTGTTGCAACTCATGGCAAAGCGCCTTTGTGAAATCAAGCTTGTTGTTGGCGCTGTTTAGGGTGATAATCCTCGTTGTGGGCTCAAAACTGCCATTCACATTCTCGGGCAGCCGCGCAATCTGCACGCGCACATCTCTAAGGAACGGATAGGCAGCATAGAGGGATTCTTGCTTGAAGAGTTGGCTTAGGTGATAGCTGCCCTCTTTGAGCTTATATGCCGCGCCTTTGGCGAGGTCAAGCTGGAATTTCCATTGTCCATCAAGTCCCCTAAACCAACCCGTGCGGCTTAGAATCTCCTCTTCGCTCACTCCCTTTTGCGCGAGCTCTTGTGCAACGGCATAACGCTGGGCATATAGCCCCGAGCGCGCGCCCCCAAATTGCGCGAAATCATCTGTGAGCTGCTTGTTGAGTAGCCGCGTGAAAAGCTGCGGATTCTCGCGCAAGAGTGTAGAAAATTGCGCGCTCTTTTGCATCGCGAAATCAAACGCTGCCTTGCTTGCCCTTGCGCCCGCGGGCATTCCGTGCTTTGCCGCAACCTTTCCTGCCACAGCGAGCGCAAAGCCTTTGGCAAACTTTTTTGCAAGGGCATCATCGGAATCATCAAGCGCAACATTGGCGATTCCCCCCGCTGTGCCTGCGAGCGCATTTGTGGCTGCTTGGTGGGCGAGGTTGCGGGCGAGGGTGTTAGATTGTAAGCCGTCTTTAAGCGGAGAAGTGGTAGGATTGCTGGCATTAGAAGTAGGCGATGCGCTCAGTTGGGAGAGGGACGTTGAAGGGCTTCCATTTTGGTTGCCTACGTTGTATGGTGGTTCGAATCCACGCCCTACTTCTACAAAATTCCCCCCATTTAATTCCATAGGGTCTGCCCGCTTCATTGTTACGATATAATTCCCCAAAATATCTTTATTGAAATGAATAAAACCGAGTTGATTGCTATCAATTCCATAATCTCTCAATGGCTTAACAATAAAGAAATTTCGATGTGCTTTATCATAAAATCCCCCTTGCGCATTGTTGATGATATTTGGAATGTCTTTCACAAATGCTTCGGGTAAGTCTTGCTCATACATTCCTTTACGTTCTGGTCTTGCATGGTAAATGCTATTTTTTGTAAAAAATACTGCTTGTTTTTCGATTCCAAAGAGCTTGCTAAATGTCTCGTTGAAATGAGCAATCTTGATAAAGGGCAATGTTTTGCTGATTTGTTGCTTGTCTCCACTCCACATTGCCCTATAATAAGCCTCGTATTGTTGCTGTGTGGCTGTTGGGGCATTAATTGCGGCAGCCTTGAGTTTGTGCATTGTTTTGAGGTCAAGGGGCATGTTGGGTTTGAGGCTCATCTGTGTGTTGCCCTGCATATCGCGCATAGCTGCATATTGTGCAAATTCTTTTTCTTTTAGTTTAATGCTTTCTAGCATATTTCCTAGCGGACTTTCGCCAGAAATACGATTGAGATAAGCGAGATTATCCCAAAGTGTTATTTTAAATTCATCACCAAAAATATTTTCTCCATGATTTTGTTCTTTGCCAAATTGTTTCAAGATTCCATAGAGAGCCTCGCTTGGATTTGTACGTGTCAATAATTTGCCAAGCGCACACGCAATCATGTTGCCTTTAAGCTGCTCGAAATAATCAATTGGTGGCTCGCTTAGTCGCGAAAGTCGGTAGAGATTCTCTTCGCTTGTCAGCAAGATATGCTTTGCCTCTTCTTCGATATATTTCTTAATTTGTGGATATGTTTTGCCCTTTTGTGCGCGGATTGCATTGAGCGTGCTATGGAGATAGGGAACAATATCAATAGCGCTTGCATTTTGGCTGATTCTGTTTAAATAGAGCGCGCCCGCATTATCGCGCAACATCGTGTGAATGGCGCTTGCCGTACGTGCATCATCAAGCGCAAGCGAATCGAGACGTTTTAAAAATCCATGTTGCCCGCTCTGAAGCAAAGAATGCAACAATACAGAGTTGGCACGTTCATTATCAAGCGGCATCTTTAGAGCGCCCGCAACGAGGTTTTTCATTCGCGTAACATCGCTAGCCTCATCAAAATCTGGTCGTATCACAACATTTTTGTTGCCAAGAAAATCGCCAAGATTCTGTGCATATTTTGCATCTTCTGCAATCTCTTTTTCAAAGAAGTTATTCTCGCGCCCTACATTGCTTGCCTTTGCGAGATTCTCACGTTCCTCTTTGTTGTATCGTGGGTCAAGCACACGCACAATAAGCTCGCCATTATTTAGCTTGATTCCATATTTATCTTGCACTGCTTTGGCATATTTGTCAAATTGCTCGGGGCTAAAACTCTTCAAGGCTTCCGTGCGATGATTTCCAACCAAAACAATCCCACCATTATCAACAACGGGGATTCCATTAAAATCTCCACTACGTTCAAACATCAGCATTGGGTCGAAATGGTCGCGGATTTTATGAATCACATGGTCTTGCTTTTGCGTGCGGAATTGCCCACCAACATTTTCCTCAAAACTCGGCTTGAGCTTGTCTGCTTGCACGATTTGTATCGTTGCATGGTAGCCCCTATCATTGTTGATATACACATTCGTTTCGCCAATTGCTCGCCCCAAAGACGTTGTATTCTCTGCATTTTCTAAACTATTATTAAGGTTTGATGTGGTAGGATTCGCATTGTCTGTTAATGAACGTGCGTTTGCACCAGGCGTGCTTTGGGCTCGAGCAATTTCGGGCGATAAAGGTGTGGAGGGGGGTGCCGACTCCACCATTGGCAGGTATTGCTCTCCCAAGAGCTTTTCATGTTCTTTTTGCCCTTTTGAAGTTTTTGTAATGTGTGCAACAACATTATAGGGCTCACCATCTTTAACTACTCCAAGCTTTGCAAGGTTTCCATCTTCTAAAAACTTACCCATCAATGCAATATCGGGGCGATTATTATGATAAAAGAACGTTGGATTTTTGACTTCTCGAATGAGCCGATAGACATCGCTTGGTTTATTAAACATTTCGGGGTGTTTTTTGGCAAGAGTATAAAGATTTGCGATAATCTCTTTATCGGGATTTATGCCCGCTGCATTCTTAACCCATTGTTCAAACTCAATTGGGACATTGTAATTTGTGATTGTTTCGCCCGATTTACCCATAACAAAGTTGGGCTGCGATTCTGCCCTTTGCGCATTCATTGCCCGCGCAATCGCGTCATCATTCGCGTTTGTTGCGCCAACGATGGGGTCAATCTTGATATTGCCCGCATCATCGATTGTGCTGTTGAGAAGCCCCGCTTTGGGAGAGTTGCTAAAGCCATGCCCAGTGAATTTGCCCAAAACCGAAGCGCCAATGCCGCCAAGCAGCCCGCCGCCAATAGCACCCGCACCCGCGCCACCAAGTGCCTGCTGCCAGCTTGGTCGGAATCGAGCAGCGAGGTGAGCCCACCACCAAGCGCGCCATAGCCAGCGCCACGTAACGCATTGCCCGCAATCCCCGCGCCAAGCTTGATTTGAGAAGCAGGCAGAATCATCTCGGGCGCAATTGTCCCCGCGCCATAGACAATGTTGCTGAATGTGCTATCACCACGATTGATGTCGTGGTTGATGCGCACTTGGCGCTTGACATTATCGGCACGGGCTGCAAAATCTTTGAGTGCTTGGGAATCCAATGCATCTCCTAAGAGCCGTGCACCACCCCCAGCCCATGTTGCCGCTGTGTCAGTAACTCCAGCCGTGAGACCATTGCTATTGATGAGGTTGTATGTGTCGTTAAGTATTTCCGCTACAACTCCATATTTTTGCGTATTAGCACGCAAGAGTGTAGAAAATTGTGCACTCTTTTGCATCGCATAATCAAACGCCGCCTTGCTTGCCTTTGCGCCCCGCGTGTAGCGGGCGATTAAAGACGCACTTGTGGGCGTTATCGCGTAACTTTAGCGAGCTTAGACAATCCACTTGCCCAAGCGAGAGCAAAAGCCAAAGATTTTCGCGATTCCAACGCGATTCCAAATGGTGCTACTATTTTGGATACACCGATACCTTTTGTCGGTATTTGTCTTTGCGCTCGAAGCGCACGACTCCATCAATCAACGCAAAGATTGTATGGTCTTTGCCGATTCCGACATTGTTGCCTGTGTGGAATTGCGTGCCGCGCTGACGAATCAAAATATTGCCTGCACGCACAAATTCGCCACCAAATTTTTTGACGCCCAATCGGCGCCCGGCTGAATCGCGGTTATTCTGGGTGCTCCCCTGTCCTTTTTTGTGTGCCATGCTTTCTCCTTATTTGCTAATCGCGGTGATGCGCACGCGCGTAAAATCGCGGCGGAATCCGCGTTTGGTTTTGCTGTCTTTGCGTCTGCGCTTCTTGAATGTGATGATCTTCTTGCCTCTGCCTTCGTTAATCACTTCGGCATTGACTTTTGCGCCGCTCACAAATGGTGTACCCATATGCAGCGCGCCATCAAAAAGCGCTAAGACTTCCTCAAACACAACAGATGACTTTGGCTCAAGGTTCAGCTTGTCAAGCAAAATGATATCACCCTCGCTCACCTTGTATTGTTTGCCTCCATTCTTAAAAATTGCATACACGGAAAGACTCCTTGCTTTGGTTTAAGCGCGAAAGATAGCGCAATTTTACTTAAGATTGCCTAAATGCTACGCATTCAATCTCAACAAGCGCATTTTTAGGCAATTCTTTGACAGCCACAGTGCTGCGCGCGGGCTTATGTGCACCAAAAAACTCGGCATAGATTGTATTCACTGCGCTGAAATGTTCCATGTTTGTAAGAAAAATTGTGGTTTTCACCACACTCGAAGGTGCTGTGCCGCTTGCACGGAGAATCGCCGCGAGATTCTGTAATACCTGCCTCGTTTGGGCGTGAATATCGCCATTGTTCATCTCACCATTTGGCGCAAGCGCAATCTGCCCTGACGTATAGACCATATCCCCAACAATGCACGCCTGTGAATAGGGACCAATCGCTTGGGGAGCATCAGGAGTTGAAACAATCTGCAAAGACATCGTGGATTCCTTTTTATGAAAATTTGAGCAAAAAGACTCTATAATGTGTGCAATTCTACCCTAAAAATCTGGAGGATTCGATGAAAAAGTTCTCTTTGCTTGCACTTTGTACTATGCTTTCGTTACCATGCGCATTTGCCGACACATACGTCAAAACAGGCGAGGACAAATCCATCCCAAGCGCACCGCGACAAAAAAGCGAATTTGATGTGATGCGTTCTGTCCCAACTGTGAATGCAGAAGGGCGAAAGCCAATGTTGCGCTCTATTCATTTCGAAGAACAGATTGAATCTGCTCAAAGCAAGAATCCGGGCAAAGCCTTGCTCATTGATGCGCGCAAAGGCAAAGTTGTGGGTGCTGTTTCGCTATCTCAACAAAAGGACATAGCCTCGCACAGCTCAAGACTTCAAGCTCATCAAGAGCAATCCGGTGTTCAATCTTTGCCACCCCAAGTACCGATTGCACCCTACGAGATGCAAGAGGAAACAATCCATCTATCACGGTAGCAACTAGCGCACATTATCACGTTTTGTGATGCCGAAAGCCGCTTTTCAAGCGCAATGCCACGCATAATGCCCAATAGAGGAGCGCAGCCATAAGATAGACCTCAAGAAATTGTGATATGCACCCCGACTCGATGTCTGCAAGCCCCATGAGTTCGGGGACGATGATAGATTCAAGTAAGATATTCTTGACTTACAACACAAAGAAATTCAAAAGATAGGGCAAAGCGCTTAGAAATGTTTGGGGCAAAACCATATAAACAAGCAATTAGAATCGTGAGAATCCAAGCGAAAGCCCCGCCTCATTCTGCCTATTGACCAAAGGCAGTGCCATATGGGCAATCTCGCTGATATACGCCGCGGCATGGAGCAAGAGGGCAAACAGCGCATAATAGCTACATTTTAACACACTAAGCATAAAAAAACACTCGAAATACCGCTTTTTAAGCTATATATATGGTATTTTAGGGTAGAATGCAGAGCTTTTTAGCATATTTTCTACTCTAGGAGGGCTTTTATGGATTTTCTCACAAATCTCAGTGAAGGTTGGCAGTTTGGCATTCAGCTCTTTGTCGTGCTTGTGTGTCTTTTTTATGGTGCAAGAAAAGGTGGTATTGCTCTTGGGCTTTTAGGCGGTATCGGGCTTTTAGTCTTTGCTTTTGGATTCAATGTCGCTCCGGGCAAACCAGCGGTTTCTGTAATGCTTACAATCTTGGCTGTTGTTGTGGCAAGTGCGACACTTCAAGCAAGTGGTGGGCTAGATGTTATGCTACAAATCGCGGAACGCGTACTAAGAAAAAATCCAAAATTTTTGACAATTTTAGCACCTTTTGTTACTTGCTTCCTTACAATCCTATGCGGAACAGGACACGTTGTTTATACAATGATGCCAATTATTTATGATATTGCAATCAAAAATAATATCCGCCCAGAGCGTCCTATGGCAGCAGCCTCTATCAGCTCACAAATGGGTATTATCGCTTCACCTGTGTCTGTTGCGGTGGTGAGCCTCACAGCATTGCTTTTAGAAGCTGAACATAAACTCGCAGGATTTGATGGCTATATCAATTTGTTGCAAATCACTATTCCTAGCACACTTTTTGGTGTTTTGTGTATTGGAATCTTCTCTTGGTTTAGGGGCAAAGATTTAGACAAAGATGAAGTTTTCCAAGAGAAAATCAAAGATCCAGAGTTCAAAAAATATGTCTATGGTGATTCTAAAACACTCCTAGGTGTTAAGCTTCCTTTCCAAGATTGGCTTGCTATGTGGATTTTCCTAGGTGCAATTGTTGTTGTGGCATTGCTTGGAGCATTCCCAGAGTTACGTCCGCAGTTTGAAGTGAAAGGTGCAATGAAGCCTATGGGTATGGTAGATGTCATTCAAATGTTTATGCTTCTAGCTGGTTCTGCGTTACTCATTTTTACAAATGTAGATACAGGCAAGATTGGTAAAAATGAGATTTTCCGCTCTGGTATGATTGCCCTTGTGGCGGTGTTTGGAATCTCATGGATGGCAGATACAATGTTTGCGGTGCATACGCCGATGATGAAAGAGGCTTTGGGTGATATTGTTAAAGCACAGCCTTGGACTTATGCGATTATGCTTCTTTTAATCTCCAAATTCGTAAATTCCCAAGCAGCGGCTATTGCGGCATTTGTGCCTTTGGCTCTTGGTATCGGCGTTGAACCCGGAATCATCGTAGCTTTTGCAGCAGCGTGCTATGGCTATTACATTTTGCCAACTTACCCAAGCGACTTGGCAACAATTCAGTTTGATAGAAGTGGCACGACACATATTGGAAGATTTGTTATCAATCACAGCTTCATTTTGCCGGGCTTAATCGGGGTATTTAGCTCTTGTGTGGCTGGATATGCTCTAGCAAAAGTTGCAGGATATATCTAATCAATATGTAATAGAATCTCGCTTTTGAGATTCTATTACAATACAAATCTTATCAATCTTTGCGTGGAATGCGGAGTGCCTAATTTTTAGCCCACAGCTGCTGCATATGGAGAGTCGGAGCTGATATGACACAGGTGGTTCGAAATTTCAATATGCCGCATCAAACATCGATTTTCGACTCTTATCCACCCCAAAATAGCGTAACGAGATTTTGGGCAGAGGATTCCAAAATCTCGCATTTTGTGCTAGAATCCTGCCCAAAGATTTTCAAATTTGCAAGGCAAACAATGCTCGACCTCCACAACCACACCACACGTTGCAAGCACGCCACAGGCACAATGAGCGAGTATGTCGACACAGCATTGACGCAAGGCGTGTCTGTCTATGGCTTTGCTTGCCATGCGCCTATGGATTACGACACAGGCTTTCGCATGGGCTTTGATGAGCTCCAAGACTATTTCCATGACATCGAAAAATTGCAAGAGCGCTATAGTGGGCGCTGCTTGATTCGCAAAGGGCTCGAGGTGGATTATCTACCCAAGCACCTCGATTCACGCGTGCTTGATGCCGATGTGGATTATCTGATTGGCTCGGTACATTTCTTGGACGATTGGGGGTTTGACAACCCACAACTCATCGGCGAATATATGCGTCAGGATATGTTGCAATGTTGGCAGCGCTACTTGCATACTATACGCGATATGGCAAAGAGCGGGCTTTTCCAGATTGTGGGGCATTTTGACTTGCTCAAAATTTTCAACAATCCCCCAGATGATTCGCTTTGCGATGCAATCGCCCAAACACTCGAATCAATCCAAGATGCGGGCATGGCACTTGAAATCAACAGCGCGGGATTGCGCAAACCCATTGGAGAAATTTACCCAAGCAAGCAGATTCTACGCAAAGCTTTTGCGCTCGGCATTCCGATTACCTTTGGCAGCGATGCCCATGCTGTGCAGCAAGTGGGCTTTGGCAGAGAATCGGCGCAAAAACTCGCAAAAGATGTGGGCTACACAGAAATGCTCGATTTCCACAAGCGCAGCCCCATTGTATGCCGCATTCCCTAGAATCTAGCCTTTTTTCTTGCCTTTGCTTGCCTTGTCTTTGTCTTTGTTTTCCTTAGGCGGGTTGATGAGAATCTTCAGAATCGTATCGCCTTGCTCAATGCTATCAAGCACTTGGTAGCTTGCGCGCTCATTTGGCGGGATTCGCCCAAATACGGTGTGTTCGCCATCAAGGTGCGCCTGATCATCAAAGCAGATAAAAAATTGGCTGCCGCCCGTGTCGCGCCCTGCGTGTGCCATCGAGAGTGAACCGCGCCTATGGGTGTGTGGGTTGTCTTGAATCTCACAAGCAATACGATAACCCGGACCTCCAGCACCGCTGCCATCGGGGCAACCACCCTGTGCCACAAAGCCGGGTATCACACGATGAAAGGTTGTGTTTTCGTAGAATCCCGCGCGCGCAAGGCTCGCAAAATTAGCAACCGTGTTGGGCGCTTCATTTGGGAACAACTTTAGCTTGATGTCTCCTTTAGAAGTCTTGATGAGTGCTTCTTTGAACTTGAGAATCTCTTCTTTTGGGAGGTCAAATTCTTTGAGTGGCAATTGCTCATGACTCATTTGCTATCCTTTGTGCTAAAATTTGATTTATAATCTAGCGCAAAAGCCCTAAAAAAAGGTTAAAACATGCGAATCGTATGCCTCCTCTTACTCCTTGCAATCAGTGCGGCAGAACCGCAATTTCGGCTCTTTGATTCTGTGCAAATCGAGAGCAATTTCGATGGCGAACCGCCCAAAAACAGCTTTGGCGTACTGCTTGAAGGCGGCTATGTGCTTGGCAGCGAAAGCTCGCTATTCAAGCAAAACGGCTGGGCACGCAACAATCGGATAAAAATCCTTGATTCTGTCGGCTTACCAATGATTTATTTCGCGCTCATTGAACCCTATGCAATCGACAGAATCCAAAAGATTGTGCTCTACAAAATCGTCTCTTTCACAGACCCATATGGCAATGCGGTTGAGATGAATCGATTCCACTATGAAGTGCTCAAACTGCGCGGTGCAAGCTTTATCCCCAAGGAAGGCACAGCACGACGTAAAAAGGGCTATAAAAATGTCCCCATAGGTGGAGGGTTTGTGCCCAATGCACAAATTCCACGCATCACCAAAGGGGTAAGAGCGGGCGTGTATTATCTTGCAAACGAAGAAAAGACAACAAAAACAATGCTGTTTTATCCCTACACGCGCGCGGGCGCAGCGAAAGTAACCAAAAGCCAACTCGAGGTTTATCTGAAAGAATACGATAAAGTTCCAGCTGATTTAATCTTCTATACTGAACAAAAGAATCCATCTGTGCCAAAAATTATTGACGTCAATAGCGAGCTCAAGGCGATTGCAGCACAGGCGAAAAAAGAAAAGGCGATTGCGGGGCTCTACGCAATGAGCAGCCTCTCGAATCTCTATCCCGCAAACCCTGTGGGCTCTCCTGTATGGAGTCCAAATGGCGACCTCGAAGGGATTATTATCGCCAGCCGCCCAAAAGACAACCTAATGTTAAGCCGCACACGAATCTTTTCGTTTTTCTGCGAAATCGCTTCACGTGATGGCTATGAAGAAGCATTGCGCAAGCGCATTTTGCGCGCTTGCCCTGCGAGTTTTAGGAAATAGCAAAGCTACTCTAGGATTTCTTGTTGCTCTTTTTCCAGATTTTCATTTTTTCTGCAGCAGCAATGAGCTCATCTCGAAAATCGGGGTGAGCAATAGAGATAATCGCCTCGCATTTTTCCCATGTCGACAAGCCTTTGAGATTCACCTTTCCATATTCTGTAACGACATAATGTACATTTGCGCGTGTTGCAGTAACGATGCTGCCCTCTTGCAATGTTGGAAGAATCCGCGACTTGAGCGTGCCGTCTTTTGTCTTGAAAGTCGAGGAGCAGCAGATGAAGCTCTTGCCATTTTTTGCGAGATATGCACCCAAGACAAAATCGAGTTGCCCCCCTGCCCCACTAATATGTCGTGTGCCAGAAGATTCGGAATTGACCTGCCCAAACAAATCAATATCCACAGCATTATTGATAGAAACAAAATTATCCAAGCTCGCAATCGTGCGTATGTCGTTGGTATAATCCACAGGTGCGCTCATACAACCCGGGTTGTTATCGAGAAAATCATAAAGTTTTTTCGTGCCCATCGCAAACGAAAAAGTTTGCCTCCCGCAGTCGATGTTTTTCTTTCTACCATTCACCTTGCCTGCCATTGTCATATCAACAAACGCATCGACATACACTTCGGTATGCACGCCTAAATCTTTGAGGTCAGATTGTGCGATAGACGCGCCAACGGCATTTGGCATTCCGCCGATTCCAAGCTGAATGCATGCACCGTTTGGAATCTCCTCGACAATATATTTTGCCACTTGCTTGTCAACCTCTGTAGGCGCTCCCGATGGGACTTCGACAACGCTTGGATTATCGCCTTCAACAATCATATCAACTTGTGAGATATGCACATCAGCGCCCATACCGCCCAAACAGCGCGGCATATTCGTGTTGACTTCGACAATCACAATCTTTGCTTTTTCGATACAAGCCTGCATGTGCGAGGCGCTTGGACCAAAATTGAAATAGCCATGTTTGTCCATAGGCGCAACCTGCAAGATGGCAACATCGGTTGGATTTTTCATCTCGCGATAATAACGTGGAAGCTCTGAATAGCGCATTGGCATATAAAAACCCAAACCTTCAGCGATGAGATTCCTGCCAATGCCGCTTGCATGCCATGTGTGCCACGAAACATGGTTTTGGGGATTATCAACCTTAAACACTTCAGGAATCCACAGCACAACACCCCCACGTAACCGCACATCACTAAGCTCTTTGACTCGTTTTGCAAGCGCCCTATCGACAGCAACAGGTGTCGTAACAGCCCAACCATAATCAACCCAATCGCCCGATTTAATGACACTCGCTGCTTGCTCGGCAGTTCTTAGCTTTTGTTGATACATCACCTCAAAGTTTTCCATTGCAACCTCCGTTTCTAGATTTCTTCGATTCTAGCCTATTTTGCCTTGAGGCTATACGATTGCCCCATGTCTTCATCAAAAGATTATTTTTATAAAGGGACGATATGGCACGCAATAACGCTTCTATGCCACTTTTGTGAGCGTAACATATCGTAACATTCAAACTTTATTTAATGAATTTTTGATATAATGCGCACACGTTGCTATGAGGAATCTCTTTTGCTTGTCATATAAAAAAGATAGTGAGGAATGACAATGAAATATTGCTGGGGTCTTTTGTTGTGTCTTTCAATGGCATATCCTGCAACACTTGTTGCAACGCAACCAATCTCGGCAGGTAGCCTTCAAGAAAAAGGAGAGTTTATTGGAACTTTATTTTTTAAAGAACGTTCTAATCTTGCCTCTGAAGTCTCGGGCGTTGTCGAATCTGTCTATGTCGAAGAAGGGCAGAAAGTCAAAAAGGGGCAAAAACTCGCGCTACTCAATAGCGATTTGCTCAATCAAGACATTCTTTCTAAAGAAGCACTTTTAAAACAAGCACAAGCCGTTTTGCAGAAAAACAAAAAGGATTTTGAGCGATTCGAGAGCTTGTATAAAAGCAATTCGGTTTCATTCAAGGAATACGAGGATTCCCTTTTTAGCCTCAAAGCCCAAGAGGGCGCGTCTGGCGCAATTGCTGCCGAACTCAAACGGCTCAAAAAAGAACGCGACAAAAAGACGCTCACTGCACCCTATGATGGCATGATTCTCTCACGTTCTATCCAGCTAGGCGAATGGGTGAATGTTGGCGATTCGCTCTTCACAATCGCCAATCTCACATCGCTCGAGATTAATGTCAATGTCCCCTTTACGGTGTTGCGCTCACTCAAGCTCGGGCAAAAAATCGAGACAACCATAGCGGGCAAGCCCTACACCGCCTCGATTGCAGCGCTCATTCCTGTCGGAGACGCCAAAGCACGCACATTCCCCATCAAGCTCACGCTTGCTGATTCGCAGCATCACCTCATCGAAGGACTCGAAGCACTTGTCAAAATCTCACACACAGGGCAAAACGAAGGCTTGCTCATTCCACGTGATGCAATATTGCCAAGCAATGGCAAGGCAGTTGTGTTTATTGCGCGTGATTCAAAAGCATTGCGTGTCGAAGTGCAAGTCAGTCAATATAGCGGAAACCTCGCCCTTGTGCGCAGCGTTGAAGCCAACGCGCTACATAGCGGGGACAAAGTCATCACCAAAGGGCATGAGCGTTTACACGATGGCAGCGACATCATCGAAAGCAGCACGGCTGCAATCCCTAAGGGTGATTCTAGCTAAGAGTCTCGCTGTTTTCGCTGTCGAACATTTCAGGGTTATCCAAAATCTCACAGAAATCCTCGTCGTCCAAATCGGCAGCATCGTTGTAGAGATGAGACGAATAAATATCAAATTCCATGGAAGCCTCTCCTAATTCAAGATGCACGATTCTAGCAAGAGGCAAAAGTGAATGTCAATAAAATTCAAAATTGTAGAAATGCGTCAACACAAAAATGCTATACTATTCTGATTTTATAGCAAGGAGAAAAAATGGCATATCAAAATCAAACAAACATGCAAGCAACAAAAATGTTGCGAAAAATATTTGTGGCAAGCGCACTTTTTGCAGGCGTTGCTTCAAATACACTTTTGGCGGCAGAGGCTGATAAAACCAAACTCTATGACCCCAAAAGCGAGAAAAAGCATATCGTGATTCCTATGGCAATGCTAGGCGATTCGAAAGACACTCCCGTTGGCGAAGTCGTTGCTGTGCAAACACAATATGGCGTTGCGTTCTATCCCAACCTCAAAAATATCCAAACAGGCATTCATGGATTCCATATCCATGCAAATGCGGATTGCGGCAAGACAGAAAAGGGGCTTGGCATGAAAGCAGGTGGACATTGGGACCCAGAGAGCACCAATGCACATTCATTCCCATGGAGCGATAATGGGCACAAGGGCGATTTGCCCGCTGTCTATGCAGACGCAAATGGCGAGGTGAAAACACCTGTGCTTGCGCCCAAAATCAAGACTCTTGATGAAATCAAGAATCACTCACTTATGGTGCATGTCGGTGGCGACAATTACCATGACCACCCCGCAGCACTTGGCGGTGGCGGTGCACGCTTTGCATGTGGAGTGGTGAAGTAGCGTGGAATTGCGTGATTCAAGTTATGCATGCGATTCAGTTGGAGGTGCGGTTAAACCGCGCCTCAACCCGCATGCTATAGAATGCAACTAAAGCCGCACTCCACTAGACATCATTGCGAGTGGAGCGAAGCTAGGAGTGACACATTGCTTAGGCAAGCGGTAGCAAAACAATAAAAAGGAGAACAAATGACAATCGGTGGCAACTTGACAACAGGAATGCAAAACAATATACAGGGCGTGCAAACAAACATCAGCGGCGTGAACAACGCGCTCGAATCAAGCAACACAGACCTTGCAAAAGCGACAACAGAAAGCATGGTTTCACAACGAGGTGTTGAAGCGAACGTATCAAGTGTCCAAACCAACGAGGAGATGTTTAAGAGTTTGCTTGACATCAAAGCATAGGAGCAACTGCTTTTGGGGCAATGCCCCAAAGCACTATCTGTCCTTAATCTTGAGCGTTGCAATCAGCGAGCTGTATGCATTATAATTATTACGCTTGAGATATTTGAGCAAATGCCGTCTGCGCGCCACGAGCTTGAGCAAGCCCAAACGACTTGAATGGTCTTTTGTGTTGATTTTGAGATGTTGTGTGAGATAAGCAATCCGCTCGCTCAAAAGCGCAATCTGCACTTCGGCAGAGCCTGTATCATTCTCGCTTCTCGCAAATTTTGCGATAATCTCTTTCTTTTTCGCCAGATCCAAAGCCATAACTGACCTCCTTTGATTGGTATTGTGGTGTTCACCTTCGCTAAAGCAAAACGCGAACATAAATTCTAGCACAAAAAGCAAAATTTTACATTAAATTCTGTATCATATCCCAAACAAAACTCAAAAAAATGGCGAGGGATATTTTGGCAAAGGTTAAAAAGGCAAGCGACAACAAGAGCTTTTTGCAGCGCACATTGCCCTTTCTGAAAGGTATCAGCGAATCTAAAGACCTGACGGTTGTTGTCTTTATTGTTTGCATCATCGCCATCATCATCGTCCCGCTGCCAAGCTGGATGCTCGACTTTTTTTTGACAATCTCCATCTCTGTATCCGTACTGATTATCCTCATCTCACTCTATATCGAAAAACCAACGGATTTCACGGCTTTTCCCACGATTTTGCTCATCGTAACACTCTTTCGCCTCGCGCTCAATGTCGCCACCACGCGGCAGATTCTAAGCGAAGGGCACAACGGAATCGAGGCAGTGAGTGAGATTATCGCCTCGTTTGGGCAGTTTGTCGTGGGCGGCAACTATGTCATCGGGATTATTGTCTTCTTGATTCTTGTCATCATCAATTTTATGGTCGTTACCAACGGCTCAACGCGCGTTGCAGAAGTCTCCGCCCGCTTCACGTTAGATGCAATGCCCGGAAAACAAATGGCAATTGACGCTGATTTGGGCTCGGGAGCGATTGACGAAAAAGAGGCAAAACGATTGCGCGGAATGCTTGCGCAAGAAGCGAGTTTCTATGGCTCTATGGATGGTGCGAGCAAGTTCGTCAAGGGCGATGCAGTCGCGGGAATCATCATCACGTTTATCAATATCATCGGCGGATTCCTCATCGGCGTGTTCCAGCGCGACATGACAATGACAGATTCTGCTGCAACTTTCACAATCCTCACGATTGGTGATGGGCTCGTCTCGCAATTGCCTGCGCTCATTGTCTCAACCGCAACAGGTATCATCGTTACCCGCTCGAGCAAAACTGAAGAAAGCGGCAACTTTGCTGAAGGCATCATCGACCAGCTCATCGACCAATCGCGCGTGCTCGTGATTGTGGGCAGCATTCTTTTACTGTTCGCGCTTGTTCCGGGCTTGCCGACCTTCTCGCTTGGTTTTGTCGGCATGCTCTTCTTGGCAATGGCATATCTCCTTTCGCGTCAAGACGAAACAGGGCTATTCTCCATCTTGGAACGTTGGATTAACAAAAAGGCGGGCGACTCGCACGCAACACCGCTTGAGAGCAGACGCAAGCGCAAAATGGGCGAAGACAGAGGCTCTCTAACGCCCGTGAGCGCAGCAGATGGCACTGCGCCCAAGCCCCAAGCCCCAGCGAAATCTGACGAAGAGCTGCTCGAAGAGGCTTTGAAAGTCGAGCTGCTCGAGCTCATGCTTGGCTATAACCTCGTCAAACTTGCCGACCCAAAACATGGCGGCGGATTGCTCGAACGTATCAAGCTTCAACGTAAAAATCTCGCCGCTGAATACGGCTTTGTGATGCCTGTTGTGCGCGTCAAAAATATCCTCCAAGTCGCACCCGATGAATATCAGATTCACCTCAAAGGCGTTGTGGTTGCGGGCGCACAAATCTATTCCGACAAATTCCTCGCTTTTGAAGGCAACGGAGGCGCAACAGGCAAGATTGAAGGAATCCCCACCAAAGAACCCGCCTTTGGGCTAGATGCGCTATGGATTGACCAAAAAGACAAAGACAACGCGATTGTCTATGGCTACACCGTGATTGACCCTGCAACGGTGATTTCAACCCACCTCGTCGAGGTTGTGAAACAATATGCCGAAGATTTGATGACGCGCCAAGATGTGAGCAAGCTACTCGATAATCTCGCCAAGTCCTATCCGCTCGTTGTCGAAGAAGCACGTAAGATTCCGCTCGGAACAATCCAACAGATTCTGAAGGCGTTGTTGCATGAACAAATCCCCATTCGCGATTTGCTCACAATCCTTGAAACAACGATTGATTCGATTCCGATTGCCAATGGCGACTTCAACTACATCGTCGACCGCGTGCGGCAGTCTCTCGCACGCGTCATCACCGACACTTTCAAAGATGATGATGGCGTGCTGAAAATCATCACATTCACGCCCGACACCGAACAATATCTACTGAACAAACAAAATGATGGCAGCGGGCGCTTGCGGCAGATTGTCCTCACGCTCGGCGAAACAAACGCGCTTTTGCAAGGAATCAGCCAAGAAGTCGACCGCGTGCGGCAGGCTTTGAATATCTCTCCTGTGTTGCTGATTCCACAGCAATTGCGCCGATTCCTTGCCGAAAAACTCTCACAAAGCGATATGCGCATCGTTGTGCTCTCTCCCAATGAAATCGACACAAACGCACGTTTTGAAGTTTGTGGACAAATCCATATTGCCTTTGGTGGTGCATGATGATTGCTAGAACACATGTAGCCTTTGCGCTCTGTATCGCCTCATGCGGCATCATCAGCTATGAAGCAGTCGCCACGGCTGTGCCACACAAAGACATGATACTCTTTTTTGCGGGCATAGTCATAGGAGCATTGTTGCCCGATATTGACGAGCCACAATCGCGCATTGGCAAGGCAACGCCCATCATTTCGCATGCATTCAAAGCACTCTTTGGACATCGTGGTGCAACACACACCCTGCTCTTTCCGCTCGTTGTGGGTATCGCACTGTATTTCGTATTTCTCGCCCTTTCGTGGAATCTCGCTGCGCTTTTTGGGCTCGTGCTCGGCTGCTATTTACATATTGCAGGCGATATGCTCACCAAAAGCGGTTGCCCTATCTATCTCCCATTTAGCAAGAAAAATATGGGCTTGCTGCCCTACACCTTGCGCTTCCGCACAGGCAGCGTTGTGGACAAAAGCATCGGCAATCTTTGCCTCGTCCTATTTGCTCTATATAGCGCACATGTCGCTGGATTTGACCTTTCGTGGCTACAACACATCTCGCCCGAAAAACTTCTCACCATGTTAGGATAGTCCATGCAAAACAAATGGCAGGCGCTCAAAACTATCGACATCAAACGTTTCTATACTGCTGCTGTGCTGCTGCTGCTTGTCATCGTTGTGGGCGCGATGCACAATTTTTGGGTCTTATGGGCATTTTTAGGAATCGTCTATGCAGGCGCGCTCTACGAAGCCACAAAACTCTATCTCGGCAAAATTTCGAGCCTTAGCTTGCTGTTTGGCGCTATTCTTTGGGCTTTTGCTCTGCTTATCTTTTTCTCACCACTTTTTGCCTTCCTTGCTCTCTTTTTCTTGCTCATGTGTCTCGCCAGCTTTCAGGGCTTCACAAAAAAGGGCGAAATCATCTACATCTTGCCCCTACTCTACCCGAGCATTCCCTTCCTCTTGTTGCTTGCAACCTACCAACAATTCGGCATTGCATCCTTATTTTTACTGATTGCCATCGTTGGTTGCAGCGATGTTTTCGCGTTGCTTGGTGGCAAACTCTTTGGCGCACACCCGCTTAGCCCAAGCTCGCCGGGCAAAACGATAGAAGGCGCATTGATTGGAATCGGGGTTGCAACGCTCATTGGCGGGCTTTTCGCCTACATTTGGTGGGTCGAGGTGCGCTTTTGGCAAGCGATTTTGCTTGCACTCCTTTGTGCTATCGCAAGCGTATTTGGCGATTTATACGAAAGCCAGCTCAAACGCGCTGCGGGCGTCAAAGACAGCGGCACATTGCTGCCCGGGCATGGCGGCATACTCGATAGAGTCGATGGCTATCTGTTTGCCGTCATCGTGTTCTACCCGCTCTTTTTGTGGATTCTTGCATGATCATACTCGGCTCAAGCGGCTCGATTGGTTGCAATGCACTTGATGTCGCACAGAATTTTTGCCTCCCTGTCGAAACGCTTGTTGCAGGCTACAACATCACCTTGCTCAATCAGCAGATTCACCAATTCCGCCCCCGCTTTGTTGTAGTCGCCAAACAATCTCTTGTGAATCAAGTCAATACCGATTCGCTCGAAGCCATTTTTGTCGGGACAGATGGAATCTTGCAAGCTTTGCGCGAATCGCACTCCACACTTGTTCTAAACGCCCTTAGCGGATTCTTGGGGCTTGAGCCAACACTCTATGCACAATCGCTCGGCAAAACAATCGCGCTTGCCAATAAAGAATCGCTCGTTGTCGGCGGCGCTTGGATAGACTGCAAGCGCATAATCCCTGTTGATAGCGAACACTTTAGCCTTTGGTTTTTGCAACAAAGCAGACAGCCTTTTGATGAGCTGATTCTCACAGCAAGCGGCGGTGCAGCGCGCGATGTGCCACTCGAATCGCTCGCTACCCAAAAAGCAGCCGATATGTTGCGCCACCCAAATTGGGCGATGGGCAAAAAAATCACGATTGATAGCGCCACAATGGCAAATAAGCTGTTTGAGATTCTCGAAGCCTTCTGGCTGTTTCGCACAACGCGCATTAACGCGCTGATTGAGCGCAACTCGCTCATTCACGCGCTCGTGCGTTTCATTGACGGCAGCCTAAGCGCACATCTGGCAAAAAACGACATGCGGCTGCCAATTGCTTATGCACTACTTGGCGCAGAGGCGCTGCAAACAGCACTTGCGGACAAGCCGTTTTTTGAATCGCTCAATCTATGCACGATGCCTCCGCTAAGTTTTTCGGAGATTGACACAAATCGCTACCCGCTCTGGGTGCTCAAAGAATCGTTGCTCGCAAATCCACAACTTGGCGTGATTGTCAATGCTGCCAACGAAATCGCTGTCGAACTCTATTTGCATGGGCACATTCTTTTCACACAGATTGCGCACATTGTGCAAGATTGCTTGCAATGTTTTGCGCATTGCAAACCCACGCTTGAGACAATTGCAACAATCGATTCGAACGTGCGCGCAAAAGCGCGCGCAATTGCTGGCACATTGCGCTAGGCATGGCGCGATTCGAGCTTGCGAATCACATATTTGAGCGTAAGCGTGAGAATCGAAAGCAAAGTGAGCAAAGTTGCAATCGCAAACGCAGCGATATATTCGTATTCATTATAAAGAATCTCGATATAAAGAGGCATCGTTGTGGTAATCCCCACAATCTTGCCACTCACAATCGCAACAGCGCCAAACTCTCCCATTGTGCGTGCGTTGGTGAGCACCATTCCATAGAAAAGCCCCCACTTGATATTGGGCAGAGTTACAAACCAAAATGTCTGCCAACCATTCGCACCGAGACTTAGCGCCGCCTCTTCTTCCTCGTTGCCCTGCTCGCTCATGAGCGGAATCAGCTCTTTTGCGACAAATGGAAAAGTGATGAACGCGCTTGCAAGGACAATTCCGGGCAGCGCAAACATGATTTGGATTCCAAGAGAATCGAGCGTTTGCCCAAAGACGCCGCTGCTGCCAAAAAGAAGCACAAACATAAGCCCCGCAATGACGGGCGAGATGGCAAAAGGCACTTCAAGCAATGTGGTGAGAATCGTTTTGCCTTGAAAATCAAATTTGGCAATCGCATAGGCAAGCAAGATTCCAAAAATGCTATTGAGGGGCAGCACGATACAAGCGACAAGGAGTGTCAGGCGAATGGCTTTGAGTGTGTTTTCTTCGATGATTGCTGCGAAATAGGCATCAAATCCTTCAGCAAACGCCTCTGAAAACAATGTGAATAATGGTAGTAGCAACACAAACGCAAAAAACACGAACGAAAATGCGACACAAAGAGGCTTGAGGATTTTGGGTTCAGCATTCATTGTCGCCCCCATTTTTGCAAGGCATTGATTCCAAGCAGCAGCACAAACGAAACAAGAATCATAAACACGCCCACAACACTCGCGCCGATATAGTCATGGGATTCAATTTTACCCACAATCACAACAGGCAAAATCTGACTCTCAAAAGGAATATTACTTGAGACGAAAATCACCGAGCCATATTCGCCAATCGCGCGTGCAAAGGCAAGCGCAAAACCTGTGAGAGCAGCAGGCAGGAGCGAGGGCAAAATCACAAACACAAAGGTTTGGACAAAGTTTGCACCAAGGCTTCGAGCAGCCTCGACACTCTGGGTGTCCAAATCTTCGATGACAGGCTCGAGCGTGCGCACGACAAAGGGTAAGCCGATGAACACGAGCGCAGCACATACGCCGATGAAGTCTTTGCGTGCCTCGCCAAAGAGTTCGATGATTCCGCCCAAAACACCATTGGTGCTGAAAAGATAGGCAAGCGCGATTCCCGCAACGGCTGTGGGCAGCGCAAAAGGCAAATCGACAAGCGCGTCAATCAGCGATTTGCCCCAAAAATCATAGCGCGCAAGTGTCCATGCGACTACAAAGCCGCAGAAGAGATTGCACAACGCGGCGCAAAACGAGGTTGTGAGCGAGAAAAACAGCGCGTTTTGCACTTGTTTATCGATGATGGTCTGCCAAAAGCTCGCCGCGCCGATTTGCATACTATACGCAACGAGCACGGCAAGTGGGATAAAGATGAGCAGGCTCATATAGGCAATGCCGATTCCAAACGATAGCCCAAAACCGGGCAGAATGCTCGGCTCTACAAAACGTATGCGCACGCAATCTCCTTGTTGTCAAATTTATTTTTTGCTTTTGATGACTTCAAATAGCTTATCAAACTCGCCACCATCGCTAAAATGACGTTTTTGCGCTTCCTGCCAGCCACCAAATTCAGCCACTGTGAAAAACTCGATGGGCTTGAAATAATGCGTGTATTTCGCGAACACTTCGGCATTGCTTGGGCGATAGAAATTCTTCGCGATAATCTCTTGCGCGTCTTTTTCATAGAGATAGCGCAGATATTCTTCAGCCACAGCGCGCGTGCCCTTCTGCTGAACAACAGCATCGACAATGCTCACGGGCGGCTCGGCGAGGATACTCATGCTTGGCGTGATGATGTCAAACTTGCCTTTGCCGATTTTCTCAATCGCTAAGAGTGCCTCATTTTCCCATGCAATCAGCACATCGCCCACGCCACGTTTCACAAATGTGTTTGTCGCTCCGCGCGCGCCCGTGTCGAGCACCGGGACATTCTCATAGAGCCGCACCATATAATCACGCGCCTTTGTCTCGTCATTGCCATTTGCACGTAGCGCATAGCCCCATGCAGCGAGGTGATTCCAGCGCGCCCCGCCCGATGTTTTGGGATTTGGGGTTATCACCTTGACATCATCGCGCACAAGGTCGCTCCAGTCTTTGATTCCCTTCGGATTGCCCTTGCGCACAAGAAAAACGATAGTCGAGAGATAGGGCGAGCTATTTTGGGGCAAACGTGTCTGCCAATCGTTTGGAATTTTACCACTTTTTTGCGCAATCGCGTCTATGTCAAACGCGAGTGCGAGCGTAACGACATCGGCAGGCGAGCCATCGATGACGCTCCGCGCCTGTGTCCCCGAGCCACCATGCGATTGTGAAATCTTCACGGTATCACCCGTTTTTGCCTTGTAATACTTCTCAAACGCAACATTGTATTCTTTATAGAGCTCACGTGTGGGGTCGTATGACACATTGAGCAATGAATATTCAGCTGCTTGAGCAAGATTCCAACCAAGCGTGGCAAGCAGCGCCGCGTTTTTGAGAATTTTTGCGGATTCCATAAGAACCTCCTTTGATTTAAGATGCGGTAGCATAGCAGAATTTTCTTTAAATATAACTAAAATTTTTGCCTTTTTTGAGAAATATAATATTTTTTTGATATTCTATAAAAATGCGTGAAATAGGGACTTATTGAATTTTATTGAGTTTATAGATACATTTTTTATTTTTATAGGTTATTCAAAAAATATAGATTACTGCCCCCGCAGCCTGTCGATTTACTCTTCTGTGCTACAATCCCGAATCTCTCATATATAAAGGGTAAACAATGAACAAATTCACAGAGGCTATGGACTTTCGCCATGCATGCAAACTCTTTGACGACAAGCGCACCGTGTCTGATGACGCAATGCACTTTATCCTCGAGGCGGGGCGCAAATCGCCCTCGTCTTTTGGGCTCGAGCCGTGGCATTTCGTGGTGATAACCAACCCAAAAATCAAAGAACTCTTGCGCCCTGCATGTTGGGACCAGCCCCAAATCACGACAGCCTCACATGTTGTCGTGTTGCTCGCACGCAAAGCAGCCACATTCAAAAAAGGCAGCCCCTATCTCACCGAATCTTTTGAACGCAAAGCACATGGTAATACAAAAAAACTTCAAACGATTCTCAATCTTTTTAACGATTTTTCTCTCATCTGGGGTTCTCGTCTTGATGATTGGGCGCGTATGCAAGTTTATATCGCAAGCGCAAACATGATGACTGCCGCTGCGTATATCGGCATCGATTCCTGCCCTATCGAAGGCTTTGATGTCGCCAAGGTCGAGGCGATTCTCAAGAGCCACACCAACAGCTATGCACGTGGCGAGTTCAATCTTGCCTATATCCTCACCTTTGGGTATCGCACGAAACCCCAAAGCAAGCAATTGCGCAAGAAATTGAGTGAAATAGTAGAGTTCATTAGATAGGATTTTTGCATATCGAGTGTTATTTTAAGGTTTGTTGTGTATCATTCTGCAAAAGATTTAAAGGCAAGAAATGAGCATTAAAATCGCAAATATCAATAAACGTTTCGAACAATTCATTGCGCTCGATAATATCAATCTTGAGATAGAAGAAGGCAAGCTCACTGCGCTACTTGGACCAAGCGGCTCGGGCAAAACAACCTTGCTGCGTATCATCGCTGGGCTCGAAGAGCCAGATAGCGGTAATGTCGAGTTTTTTGGCAAAGATATTACCAACGCGCCAACAAAAGACCGCGGCGTTGGATTCGTATTCCAACACTACGCACTATTCAAGCACATGAATGTCTTTGACAATATTGCCTTTGGTTTGCGCGTTCGCCCGCGCACCACGCGCCCAAGCAAGATTGAGATTCGCGAAAAAGTTATGGAACTCCTACACATGGTGCAGCTTGATTCGATGAGTCATCGCTACCCAAATGAGCTTAGTGGTGGGCAAAAACAGCGTGTTGCGCTTGCGCGCGCGCTGGCTGTCGAGCCTAAGATTCTGCTGCTCGATGAGCCCTTTGGCGCGCTTGATGCAAAAGTGCGGCAGGATTTGCGCCGCTGGCTACGCAAGCTGCATGACGAGATTCATATCACAAGCGTCTTTGTTACGCACGACCAAGAAGAGGCGCTCGAAGTCAGCGATACAATCGTGATTATGAACAAAGGCAAAATCGAGCAGATTGGCACGCCCGAAGATGTCTATGAACAACCCGCAAACCCCTTTGTATATGGATTTTTGGGCAATGTCAATCTATTCTCTGGCAGAATCGCCAAGCAGGCAAATGAGCATGATATGCTCTTTATCCGCCCGCATGAAATCGAGGTTTCGCTAGATGGCAGCGAGAACTGCGCACGGATTTTGAGCCACCGAATCCTTGGCGCGCATGTGCGGCTCATTCTCGAGCTCGCCGAGAGCGCTCAACACAGCGAGCCCATCGAAGCCGAGATTTCAAAGGCACAATGGGGCGAGATTAAGCAAAAACAGCCCGAGTTTGTGTATCTAAAATTTCTCAACATACGTGGATATTCCAATCAAAATGAACAATGGAGCGAATATGTCATTTGAACACGACCAAAAACGGCTTGGAGACGCGCTCGCGACAATCAATGGCAGCATTAAGCTTGCATTTAGCCACCAAATCGAAGATGTGATTATCCTCGATATGCTTGCACAATGTGGCCTACTACCGCGAATTGCCGTTTTTACGCTCAACACACACAAGCTTTTTGAACAAAGCCTCGCCCACCAACGCGAGGTTGAACGACATTTTGGAATCTCTATCACAATGTTTCGCATTGAGGGCGAGGAGCTCGCTAAAGTCGAACGCGAGATTGGCGATTGGGGCATGCGCGAGAGCTTGGAGAAGCGCAAAAAATGCTGCTTTGTGCGCAAGATTCTGCCCTTGCAGCGCGCGCTAGAGGGCGTGAGCGCGTGGATTAGCGGCATTCGCGCTGCACAATCGATGACACGCGCGCATGTTGGGCTTGTTGAAGACGATACGCAATTTGGGCTGCAAAAAATCAATCCATTATTTGATTGGGACGATGCGAAGGTGTGGGAGTATGCCAACGCGCACGACTTGCCCAAGAATCCACTCTATGCGCAAGGCTTTGCGAGCATTGGCTGCGCGCCATGCACGCGCGCGATTGAGCCCGGGGAGAGCATTCGCGCCGGGCGGTGGTGGTGGGAAGACCCCGCGCACAAAGAATGCGGGCTGCATAGGAGGTAGGATTTATGGTGAGATTGATACAAATTGGAAATGCACAGGGCATTCAGATTCCAAAACATCTCATTAAAAAGGCAAAACTTACAAATGTGATGATTGAATTGATTTTAACACAAAATGGCTTACTTTTAAAACCTATCGCACATAAAAAATTAAGGTAAGGTTGGGATTGGAAAATATTTGGGAATGGTAATGCAATAATTTGACATCTGTTGAGTAAATCTTGACCCAACTATTGGCGCAGAGATACAAAAAACGCGACCATGTGTTGTTAACTCCCCAAAAATACTACGCTTTATCTTCTCAATTATTGAAAAAATCATCAATGTCTTGCTTGCTCCTAAGAATTTGGCTACTTTTTACTCCCACTGCTTCTGCATATTTTATGCTTATTTGAAATCGTTCCAGAGAGCTTTTATTAAAATCTCCACACATTTGACATAGATTACCAATTTTTCTATATTCATCAACAATAGTTTCTAAAAGCTCCTGATGAATATCAGAGAGCCTAGCAAGAAAGGCTTGATATTTCTTTTCAATTTCTTTTGCACTCATGTTTAAGCCTATAAGTTTTCCAAAATCTTTTAAGATTGTAGAAAAATTATCGATTGTATAAAACAAAATGGCACAGCATATCCCAATCATTAAGGCACTCACAATATTTGCAACAATATCAGATATTGGAGCAAGAAAGGGCAAATGCGTTTTAATGAAAATTTCAACGCTTTCCGTAAATATCGTTCCCAAAATAGCAATAATAGCCGCGCCAATAATTTTGAGTGCATTTTTAAAAATCTCTTCCTTACTCATATTTTTTGGTGCTTGAAAGACCATTTTTATAGCACCCATAATTCCATCTAATGAAGCAAGCAAGATTTTCCCCATACTACTTGCCGTTGTTGTAAACATGTTGACAAATGTCATGAGAACAGTATTTGAGAATCCAGAAGCAAATCCAGACGTAAAAGCTTGCAATAAACCTTTGAATTTAACCCAAATATTGTTCTTAATGTGTTCTATTACCTGCCGCAACAGTTCTTGAAAACGATAAATCCTATCAGACAAACATGAATACGTATTCCATTCTCTGACAAATGGTACCATAACTCTAAAAAATACCTCTGTACATTCATAAATAAACAAGCCTACAACCTGTCGTTTTGCCGATTGAAAACCTCGATTAATGCCTTGTTCTTTAATGCTATCAACATAATGGTTGTAAGTAGCCTTTTTCCTAGAAGATTCTATATGTTGTTCTGCAATGGCGACTTTTTCTTGTGCTCTTATATTATCTACTTCATAGTACTCTGCATTTGTTTTAGTTTTATCCTTTCTATTAGTAGAATTTGCCCATTGCTCAAAATCCTTTTCTCCTTTGGATTGATTAAGGCTTGAATATGTCTTTGCCAAATTCTTATCATCTGTTGCTATCTTGTCTCGCTCTTCTGCACTTGTTACCATTCGCAGTGACACGTCATCATGAATTTTCTTTGCTGACACAACATGGTCAAGATGCATCGTGCCATCTTTATTGATCTTTTTTCCTGTATACTCATCAACAACATAGCCCTTTGTATCATCTTGAAAAATCTTTTTTCTTTTTTTCGCAAAACCACCACCTTCATAATTTTTATGTTCATATTCTTCATTATGTCTCTGCTCAAATTTTTCTTCCGCAAAAACTCCCTTTTTAAAATTAAACAATGTTTGCACATCACCTCCTGCCTTATAGGCATTAATCATCGATGAAAGACCAAAATTTGTGATGATTTGCTGCAAAATTTCTTTTTGCGAATACTCCATAAATTCTGCCATCTTTGAATCATTAACACTTATATTCTCCTCTCGATATGCTAAAAAAGCATGACTCATTCTTAAATTAGCATTTTCCATTACATTCCCCCTAACTTTCTATTTAATAATGCTGACCCAGAATTGACTTCTTGCACGAAACTACCCAGCTCGTATTGCATCTCCTCACTCAAAGAATCATAATTACATTTATACCGTGAACATTTATTATAATACTTATCGCATAGCTTAACATTGTCCATGACCTCATGTCGTAAAAGTTCGCTTTCTCGATAGATGAGTTTAAATTTTCTTATCTCAATTTCTACTTCCGCTGCTGCCTTGTTTGCCTTTTCTGCTTGTTCAAGATTCTTTTTTCGATATAACACACCACCACCAATAACACCCACAGCAGCAATTCCCCAACCAACGGGACCTGCCAAAGCCAAAAGCGCATTACCAGCAGCCATACCACCACCACCAGCAGCTAGCGCACCGCCGCCAAGCCATGCCAAAGCAGCTTTTGTGGCAGCAGCACCACTTAATGTCGATATTGCCGTTCCTGTCGAAGCTGTTCCAAATGTCATTGCAATCGACATTGCTGCTGTTGGTCCAAGTGCTGCAACACCAGCACCAGCCAAACCAACTGCTCCGCCGACACCGACAGCTTGCAGTTCGGGGTTGCTGTCCAATTCTTTCATAGCTTCGCGCAACCTCGAATCATAAGAGTCTAATTCGACCTGAATTTTTTCCAGTTTAACGCAAAATTCTTTGGGTTTATTCCGAAAAGAACTCAAGAAATCCCAGTATTCACGCAATCTACCACGTGCATGTTCGCGTTGATTCTGCAGTTCCTCAATGGATTCCAAACATTCTTCACGAGAATCCTCAAAACGTGCCACAGCCTTCTCGTATCTCTTAAGTGCCTTATCTTTCTCATCACCGCCAAACATCGCTTCTCCTTTATTTTTTCTCCAAACATTCTACCCCCCCCCCTACTGAAAAAACGCTTAAAAATGACACATCACGACTTCTTGGCTTTTGCTCTAGAATGCAGATTGGTTTGCGATTCTAAAAGGCAATTATGGAGACGCAGCGCTGTGGAGTGCGACATAGTCCGTGCGGAGCCACATTTAAAAAGCGTGCTAGGGGATTGGGGGTCAAAGGGGGATAAGGGGAATGCTTCGCAAGTAGTTCCCCTTGTCCCCCTTGAAAAAATAACCAAGAAAAGAATTGTTAAAAAATATGCCAACCAAATAGAATCGAAACAATTTGGAATCTAAGAGAGATGTTTCGCTAACGCTCAACATGACAAGATTTTATGTGTCATTGCGAGCGAGTATAACGAGCGCGGCAATCAACCGTGCAGGGTAACCAAACACGGTTGATTGCTTCGGCTAGCGCCTCGCAATGACACAAATGGAGATGTGGTTTTAGCTGTACGGCAGTTGATTGCTCCGCTCGCAATGACATTCAATCAACTCCAAAGCAACGACAAACACAATGCCGCCCCAAAACACCAACACGATTCGCGTTTGCCATACCAATATGATATAATCGCTTATTTATAAAAGGTTGCGCATGAGTGTCGCGTTGTTAAGCTTGGTTCTTGCCTGTCGTTTCTTTGGGCTGTTTGTGGTCATGCCCCTGCTTGCGCTCTATGTCCTAAGCTTTGAGGATTGCACGCCGCTATTGCTCGGGCTTTCGATGGGAATCTACGCCCTCTCGCAAGTGCTGTTCCAAATCCCCTTTGGCAGCCTAAGCGACAAATATGGGCGCAAACCTCTCATCGCGCTTGGAATCATCATTTTCATCATCGGTTCGCTCGTTTGTGCGTTTGCTCAAAGCGCACAGATGCTCGTTTTTGGGCGGTTTTTGCAGGGTGTAGGCGCAATCGGTGGCGTGGTGAGCGCAATGATTGCCGATGTCGTCCCCGAATCGCGCCGCACAAAAGCAATGGCAACAATGGGCGCGTCCATTTCGCTAAGCTTTGCGTTCGCGATGATTATCGGTAGTATCGAAAAAGACGCGAGCACACTCTTTGTGCTCGCCTGTATTTTGAGCGCGTTCTCGCTCCTGCTGCTTTTTTTTGTGCCCAATGTCGCACATGTCCAATTCTCATATAGCCAAAAGGCAACAGATGGTGCAAACAAGAATCTATGGATTATGAACGCAAGCAATTTCTTGCAAAAAATGTTCATGACATTTGCGTTTGTCATCATTCCGCTGCTACTTGCGCGAGATGGAATCGCGAAAGAATCGATGTGGCAATTCTATATCCCCGCTGCACTGCTTGGCGTGTTGGCAATGGCGCCTGCGGCAATCCTCGCCGAGAAACGTGGCAAATTCAAGCTCGTGCTTGCAATCGGAATTGTGCTTTTTGTCCTCGCCTATCTCTGCTTGCTGCTACTTGGCGCAAACCTCGCGCTTCTCGCTGTTGGCGGCGTGTTGTTCTTTGTTGGCTTCTGTTTCCATGAACCCATTCTCCAATCTCTCGCGAGCCGCTATTGCAAGGCGCACCAAAAAGGCAAGGCGCTCGGAATCTTCACCTCTTGTGGCTATATGGGCTCATTCTTTGGTGGGCTTTTTGGCTCGGTCGCGTTCTCATTTGTCGAAGCGCCATTGCTATTTGGAATCATCGCTGCTGTCTGTGCCGCATGGCTGCTTGTCTTGCGATTCCTCGATTCGCCCACAAAGCTTGGTGTGTTCTACCATGCCTTCAATCATGAAACCGATTTGGCGCATCTCTCCTCACTCCAAGCGTTAGAGGGTGTGAGTGAATACTACATCAACCACACCGAAAAACATGTTGTGATTCGTTATAATGCGTCCCTCACAACAGAGCAAAAGATTGCGGAGAGCCTAAAATGATAGAGATTAGCAAAAAAATCATCAGCATGTTTGGACGTGCAAATGCTTATTTTGGGCTTATCAAAGAAAATGACAAAATCCTCATAGGGCTAAGCGGCGGCAAAGATTCGCTGCTGCTTTCGACATTGCTTGCGCGGCACAAAAAGCATGCGCCTTATGCGTTCGATTTCAAAGCCGTAACGGTTGATTATGGAATCGGCGAAGATTTTAGCTATCTGCAAGACTATTGCGCACAAAACGAGATTCCGCACGAAGTCTATCGCACCGATATTATGGCAATCATGCAAGAAAAGCGGCGTGGCAGCAGCAGCTTTTGTAGCTTTTGTTCGCGTATGCGGCGCGGCGCACTCTATAGCAAGGCGCTTAGCGGGGGATTCAATAAGCTTGCACTTGGGCATCATCTCGATGATGCGGTCGAGAGCTTTTTTATGAACTTCTCCTACAACGGCGCGTTGCGCTCGATGCCCCCGCTTTATCGCGCGCATAATGGAATCGTTGTCATTCGCCCGTTGATATGGCTGCGTGAGCGGCAGATGATTGACTTTGTCGTGACAAACGCGATACAAACGCCGCGCTGCAACTGCCCCGCAATCCACGACAAGCCGCCGCATGTGCGTGAGGCGACAAAAATGATGTTAAAAAAGCTCGAGGAGCAAAACAAAGAGCTGTTCGTCTCGCTCAAGGCGGCGTTTATGAATCTCCATGCGCAAACCTTTATGGACAAGCAATTCTTGGATTGCCCAAGCGATGATGGCGCCATCGGGATTCCGAGCGATTTTCCAATCGACAAAACCTATCATGAGGAGCAGAGGGAGGAGACGGTATGAGTGAAACAATCAAAAATGTTGACGAAGAATTTGGCGTTCCACTCGAGGCAGGTGAGAATATCGAAACATTGCAAGAGCTCGAGGAGCTTATCAAAAAAGGCGTGAATGCGCAAAGCAGCGCGAGCTTGGGTGAGTTTTTCGAGATTCTAAGTGGCGAGGACACGCAGGCAATCGAAGAGGCGATTAAGGAACGCATGATGAAAAACCTCGAGTTTTTCGAGCAGCGCGAGCCCGAGCTTTTCAAGGGGCTATCGAGTGCGCCCACAGAATATAACCTACTCTTTGATGAAAAAGGGCTTAATATCGTCAATATCCAAAATGGCACATTGATGTTCCCAGAGATTGAGGGGAAATACACAATGGTTGAGGGGGCGAAGAATCTTAGCGATAGCCCGCTCACGCACCCGATGTGGAAGCTACACACAAACAATCTCTCGATTGGCTATCTCAAGAAAAAAGAGTTTCCAATTACGAGCAAAATCTACAACGCGCTGTGTTACTCGGCTATTTCGTATGGAATCATGCGTAAAGGTATGCATTTGCCCAATGGATTCTTGCCCACGCTCACTTTGCTCGGGCTTGGTGGTGGGCTCGTGCTCGAGGCATTACGTGAACGTTACCAAACAATCCATGCGCTGCTCATTTTCGAAGAATCGCTTGACCTCTTTCGAATCTCATGCTATTTTGTCGATTATCCCGCCCTTTTTGGGCAAGTAAATGACAACGCATGCTTCTTGTTCATCGGCTCGTTTTTGAGCACACACAACATCGTCAATTTCTTTGAGCAGCGCAAAATCAGCGCAAACTATCTGCGGCTTGAGCTCATGCTCTATGACACACCAAAGCTGCAAGGTGCACGCGAACTCATCAAGGGCGCCTATTCGGCAAACGCGCGCGGCTGGGGGACATTTGATGATGAGCTCATCGGTATCAAAAACGCGCTTGCCAATATGCGCTACAAGCACAATAGCAAGGGTGAATATCTGCTCCAACATGCGTTTTTTGCAAGCGGAATCCGCCTGCCCGCGCCTATCTGTGTTGTAGGCAATGGTCCAAGCCTTGATGCGTTGCTGCCATTCATCAAGGCAAACGCGAATCGCATGCTCATTTTCAGCTGCGGAACGGCGATTAAGCCCTTGTTACGCTTTGGAATCAAGCCCGATTTTCAGTTCGAAATCGAACGCACAGACTATCTCCACACGGCATTTGAGGGGCTCGATTTGCGCGGAATCACGCTTGTGTGTGCGAATCTCGTGAATCCAAAAGTGCTCGAACTCTTTGATGAATCCTATCTTTTCTCGCGCGATGGCAGTTGTGCAGCCGAAATCCATTTACCACGTATTCGCCTTATCGGCGCCTCACCCTTTGTGGGCAATGCAGCCGTTTCACTCGCGGCAATGGCGGGCAGTGATGTGATTCTCTGTGGACTTGATTGTGGGTATATTATCGGCTCTACAAAGCATGCCAAGGATTCGTTCTATGGCGAGGAGAAAATCTTTACACTCGAGGATTTACCGCCTGATAGCTTCCCTGTGCAGCCCAACAAAGATAAGCCCGTGTATAGCGATGCACTCTACCTCAACTCGCGCGAAAACATCGAATCTGTGTTGCGCGTTTTTGAGCCCAACCACACGCTCAATCTTAGTGAAGGTGCATTCATCAAAGGCGCAAAGCCCTTTGAGCCCGGCACATTTGGACTCAACAAAATCGACAAAAAGGCTGTGCTCAAAGAATTTCGGACTTTCTTTAGCCGCAATGCAGAGCATGCCTTTTTTGAGCATATCACAGCATTCTATAAAAACAAGGGCGATTCATTTTTCAAAATCTTACACACGCTTTTTGATGACGACGTAACGACCAAAGAGGAGCTATTCGTATTCCTCGATAGCGCATCTGCAAAACTACAATTCCTTAAACAGCAAATGCCCTATTGGGGTATTCTTATGGGTGGGAGTATCGGATTTTACCTACAAATCGTCATGCTATGTGCACTCGCAATTCCCAAAAATGACATTGCCGACTTCTTCAAAGAAGCGCGCAAAATCTTCAAACGTGAGCTGCAAGTTTTCAAAAAAACGCATGACGATATGCTCGAAGATGCCCTAATAGAGGCTGATGTGGGCTAGAGCGCAAAAGTGGAACAGAGATTGCTACAACCTTTGTAACAACTCAAAACAAAGGATAGACCATGAAAAAGTCTCTGTTAGTGTTCACTGCATCTAGTGCATTCGTGTTTGGCGCAACCGCTGGAATCAACCCTGCTCCTGCAACAGCGCCTCAAATGGCTCCAAGTGCGGGTATTCAACAACCTGTGAATAACAATATTCGCACAACGATGCCCCTTGAGACCGTGCAGACAACAACAACGATTCAATCTGCGCCGATGTATCCTGATAGGAATACATACCGCTCACAGAATGTGAATCAAATCTCAACAGATGAATATGTGATTCCAAATGCTCCGATTATCGCTCCTTCGAGCATGATTGAGCTCACTGCCGTTGGGCTTGGTGTCGCACCCGAAAATACCTCGAGCCCTGCGCAAGCAATGGCGCTCGCCAAACGAGCCGCGATTGTCGATGCGTATCGCCAAATCGGTGAGAAAATGTATGGGATTCGCGTCAATGCGCAAGACACCGTGCGTGATGTGATGATTAAAAATTCAACGGTAAAAACCAAAGTGCTTGCCGTCATTCGCAACGCCGAGATTCTCGAAACCGTTTATGAAAATGGTCTTTGTCAAGTCAGCATGGAGCTAAAGCTTGATGGCAAACGATGGTATCGAATCCTAAGCGGTGAAGAATTCCGCTAGAAAGCATTGTTCGTGAAAACGCTCAATGCGCTATGGCAGCTCCTCCTTGCAGGGCTGCTTTTATTGTCGGGTTGTGCGCGCCTGCCACAGCCCGAATTTGTTCCGACAACCACCCCCTATCAGATTCTGTTCCTAAGCCCACAATTGCGCTACAACGACATGGGATTTGTACGACACAACGTTGATTCTGTCGTGCTCGAAATTTATGCGCTTGGCAAGCCACTCTACAAAATCAGCATTGATGATTATCAGATTTGTACGCCTGAATGCTATCCTAAACATCTCTTTATCCAACATCTCTTTGGAGAGTTTGCGCCCAGCAGCCTTCTTGAAGACATTCTATTGCTTCGGGATATTTATGGTGGCGAGAATCTCACAATCCTAGAACGCAGCGTTGTGCAAAAAATCGCGCGCAAAGACAGCATGATTGTCTACACACGCAGCGCCCATAAAATGGTCTTTGAAGATTCTATGCGCAAGGTTCGGATTGTGCTTGAAAATGTGAAATTTTAAGCCTTTGTACACTACAATATACCCCAGTTTCCTTGAGGAAGGATTTAATAATGAGACTTCGCTATCAAGATCTATCACTCAAATTCAAAATTCTCTTTTTTATCAGTGGTACAATCGTGTCTTTCGCGGTATTGATTGTGATTTTATACATCAGCAGTCTCCATCTCACAGAACAACTCCATATAAAAACTTATGAATCCCTAGAAATAGCTGTTAAGGATAAACTCAAACTTTCTACCGATTCTATTGCAAATGCCATAGGCGACTTGCTTGTCGATGTGCAAAACGAAGAGCAAAAAATTGCTATCATTGCCCAAGCAATCGAAAAATTTCGCTTTGAAGACGATAAATCGGGCTACTACTTTGCCTACAAACTCCATGTCCCCGTTGCCCACCCCACACGCAAAGACCTCATCGGCAAAGATTTGGGGCAAACAGCAGATGCAAATGGTGTCTATTATGTGCGCGATTTGCACAAAGCCGCACAAAATAATGGGGGCTTTGTCTACTTTGTCTTCACCAAACCTCAACCCGATGGCAGCAACAAGCTTGCTGATAAACTCGCGTATGCCTGCTTTATCCCCAATACAGATGGAATCTGGATTTCGACAGGCGTCTATATCGACAACCTTAGCGCACAGGCAGAAATGGCATCACAAGACATCAGCGGGCTTATCAATGAGACAAACATTCACGCTATCCTCATCGCCCTCGCCGTGTTCGCTGTCATATTCACGCCCCTAAGCCTCTTGTTCTATCTCAACATGGTCTCGAGCATGCGCGCCATCAAAGATGGGCTACTCTCGTTCTTTGCCTATCTCAATAACGAAACGCAAACAATCGAAAAAATCAAAATTAACACAAAAGATGAATTTGGCGTTCTCGCAGAGACAATCAATGAAAACATCGACAAAACGGGCAAGGGGCTCGAGCTTGATGCAGTCGTCATTAAAGAAACCGCAAAGATTGTAACAGGCATCACGCATGGCAATCTCACACATCGAATCACAAATACACCACAAAACCCACGGCTAGGCGAACTCAAAGACATATTCAACGCAATGCTCGATTCTGTCGAACAAAGTATTGGCGCAGACATCAACGCCTTGCATGAACTCTTTAGTGCCTATGAAAATTCCGACTTCACGCAAAAAATCGAAAATGCACATGGCAAAATTGAATTGGCGACAAACGCATTGGGGCTTGAGATTCGCAAGATGTTGCGCAATTCACTTGATTCTGCAAATCTGCTCAACGATGATAGCAAAGAACTCGGTGAGGTAGTGCAGAGCCTCAACATGAGCGCAAATGACCAAGCAGACAAGATCACACAGATTGCCCAAGCGATTCTACAGATGACAGCAGCAATTCAAAACATTAGCGCAAAAACATCAGAAATCGCAACGCAAGGTGAAGATGTCAAAAGTGTTATTGGAATCATTCGCGACATCGCCGACCAGACAAATCTGCTCGCGCTCAATGCTACGATTGAAGCCGCGCGCGCAGGCGAACATGGGCGCGGATTTGCCGTTGTGGCAGACGAGGTGCGCAATCTTGCCGAGCGCACGACAAAAAGCCTTAGCGAAATTGAGGCAAACACGAATATATTGATTCAAGGAATCAACGAAATGGCAACATCACTCAACGAACAAACGATTGGCATTGAAAACATCAATGATTCCATTAGCGCAATCGAAAACATCACACAGCAAAACCTTTCGATTGCCCATAATTCTGCTAAAATTGCAGAAAATGTCCAAAAGACAGCGGCAATGATTCTTGATGAAGCGAATAAAAAGAAATTCTAAGGAATTGCGATGAAAAAATGGTACTTTTTGTTGTTTATGGCAATGGTGCATGCAGATTGGGATATTACGGGGCAGATTCTCTCCATTGATGACGCGCAAAAGACAATCACAATTGGAGGCTGGGGCGCAACAATGACGATTCAAGTGTTGCCCTACACGCGACTAAAGGGTGATGATTGCGGTTGGTTTGGGTTGTGGGATACAAGCGGGACGTTCGCAGACCTCGAGGTTGGGCAGATTGTCGAGGTCGATTTGCTCCATAGCGGCTTTGCCCCCACTCCTGCGACAAGCCAAACACAGAATATGCCACCGCCTACTGCGCAAAAAATTGAATGGAAATGTCGTAAACGTGCCTACTAGGCTACTTCCCTAGACAAAATTGCCCAAAAATCATATCCAAAAGCTCCTCGGTATGATGGGGCGATGTGATAGCATTCAGCGCATTAAGTGCCTCTTTTATCCAAAATGAAAACAGCTCGAGCTCACCAGAAGAAAGGGGCTGCAACGATTGACGCAGACAATCAATGACACTCACAAAGGCTTGAATCTGTCTCTTTGAACTCAAGATGATGTCTTCGGCAGGCTTGGATTCAAGCTTTTGACGCAAGGCATGCAACAAAGGGGCAATCTGTCCATTCTTGGCGCTCACCTCGACACATTCCCATTGCAAAAAACGTGATGTATCAATCGCGATTCCTTTATCAACTTGGTTCAACACAACAAGCACATGTGCAAATGTGGGGAGTCGATTGATAATCGCTTCATCCTCTTGCGTCAGCGGGGAAGAAGCGTCAAACACAGCAAGCACAATATCGCTTTGCTCGCAGCTTGCCAAACTTCGAATAATCCCTTGCTGCTCGACAGAATCGGTACTCTCGCGCACACCTGCTGTGTCGATAATCCGCAGTTGATGCTGTGCAATCATGCATGATTCCTCAATCGTATCGCGCGTTGTGCCCGCAATATCGCTCACAATTGCTCGTTCCCGCAAAAGCAAGGCATTGAGTAGCGAACTTTTGCCTGTGTTAGGCTTGCCCAAAAGCGCAATATGGAATCCATTAGAAAAGCGCTCATAACTTCGTGAAACATCAAGCAAGCGCTCAAATTGTGCAATGCGCTCATGGATTCTTTTGCTGATGGATTGCAAAAGATTGTGCGGCAAATCTTCTTCAGCATAGTCAATGCTCACCTCGCTTGTTGCGAGAAATTCGAGCAAGACATGGCGTTCACGTGCGACAAACTCACTCAAACTCCCGCGCAGTTGGCGTACAAGCAAATGTTGGCTTGTCGCATCTTTGACGCTAATGAGTTTGGCAATGGCTTCAGCTTGGGTCATGTCCATTTTCCCAGCGATGACAGCACGCAAACTAAATTCGCCCGGGCGCGCGAGCCGCACGCACGCAAATTGCAATACCGAATCCAAAATCATATTGGCAATAAAGCTGCCACCATGACATTGAAACTCTATCACATCTTCACCTGTATAGCTATGCGGCGCTTGAAAATAGAGCACAATCACCTCATCAAGAATTGTGCCATTGTGGTCATACAAAGGACGCAAACTTGCATAGCGGGGTTGCAACGCATGCAGAGGAATCTGCAACAATGCACAAGCGACTTGCAAGCAATCTGTGCCGCTCATCTTCACCACAGCAAGCGCACCAGAGCCCAAAGGAGTGGCGATTGCGGCAATCGTATCAGTGATAGAACTCATTGACAATCACATATTTTCCACCATCAGGAGTTTTGCGAAACGAGACATATTTGTCAGGAAATGTCTCGCGGAGCTGACGCAGGGCGATATAAGCCAAAACACCATCAAGTGGGCGAGTTTGCCCCCTGCCAGTTGTTCGAATCGATTCGATGATAGGTGCGAGATAATGCGCAATCATCAATTCTTGATTATGCAAAAATTCAGCAATCTCAAGCCGAACCATCAATCTGTAACGCATATTAATCCAATGGAATAGCATATAGGAAAGCGCCTTATAGCGATAGCCCTCTCTACCAATGAGCAGTGCAGCATCTTCACCATGGAACTCGACAAAAAGTGTGTGGTCATCAAAAACACTCACCTTGATAGAGTTAATATTGAATGGCATCAGCGCAAAAAGCTCATTGAGTTCTTTTTGCACTTGCAGGGCAATGCCTGCAATTTCGCTCGGAGAACGTTTGTTGTTCTCTTGATTTTCTTTGCTCTCTTCTATTTCTTTGTATTCCTCGAATTCGGCGATAGGGAGTGGATTGAAAGGTTTCTTGGGTTTTGATTCGGCAAGTTTTGATTCGATGGGCTGCGCTTTGGGTGCAAAATCTTGCACGAACGGCATAGTTTTTGGCTCTGGCGCAGCCTTCTGTTGGGGCATTGCTTCCTTAGTTTCTGGCTGGATTTCTGGTTTCTGCTCATCAGGTTTTTTTGGTTCGGGAGCACAGCTCGCTTCGGGGGCTTTGTGCGGTTTAAAGGGCTGTGTCGTATTGTCAGTATCTTCATGAAAAAAATTCTCATAGATTGCATCTTCGGAACGAGAGAAGTTATACTCCACATTTGTCTTGACTTCGGCAACTTCTTGAATCGCTCTATCTCGTGCTTTTGAGACAATCTTAACTTTGGGTCGCTTTGGCGGTTCAAATGTTGTTGCGGCAGCAGGAGCGGTTGCAACAGGCATAACGACAGGAATTGTCGGTTTTTGTTTGGTGTTCGCAACAATAATTGCGGGCTTTTTGCAAAAGCCCAAAAAACCCTTGGAAGGTTCTTGGATAGTCTCATATTCGATTTCTGTAACAGAAACCCCTAATGCCTCTGATGCTTTAATCAATGCTTCATTCATACTTGGTGCTTCAATTTTTATCATCATGTTCTCCTTTCAAAACCTGCTTGCGTGATTCCATAATCTTATTGATTGTGTATTGTTGGGCAATCGAAAAGAGATTGCTCACAAACCAATACAGCACAAGCCCCGATGGGAAAGTAATAAAGAAAATCGTAAAAATCACGGGCAGGTATTTAAAGACTTTTTCTTGCATGGGGTCTGTGAAACTCGTGGGAGTGATGTGTTGCTGCACAAACATCGACACGCCCATGAGCACGGGCAGCACGAAATAGGGGTCCATAACGGACAAATCGGTAATCCCCCATAAAGTAAAATCACCGAACGTGATACTAATCCACGCAGCGCCCTTGAGCTCGATGGCGTTGTAGAGCACGCGATAAATCGCGAAGAAGATAGGCATTTGGAGCAACAGCGGCAAGCAGCCACCAAGCGGATTGGCTCCATGTTTGCGGTAGAGTTCCATCATGTGTGTTTGCAATTTCTGCGGGTCGTCTTTGTATTTTTGTTGAATCTCTTTCATCTTGGGCGCAATGTCTTTGAATTTTTGCATCGAAACCATGCCCTTATAGGTCAGCGGAAAGAGCACAATGCGCACAATGAGCGTGAGCAAGACAATCGCCCACCCCCAGTTGCCACAAGATTCTTGCAACCACTCAAGCAATGAAAAAAGAGGTTTCGCAAAAAAGGTGATGATGCCATATTCAACCACATCGCCTAATATGGGATCAATGTGTTTGAGGTGTTGCAAATCTTTTGCTCCGACATAGCCAAAAATCTGCGCATGGTTGCTAAACGAAGCAAACATCGCGGGGTTATTGTCTCTACCAACAACCACAGCAGCAGGAAAACTCTGCCCTTCGTTCACATAGAGCACATTGGCATAGTATCTATCAACAGCAGCAAGGAATGTTGCCGCGTCAATCTTGACTTCAGACGTAACATCGCCATCTTCAAAAGTTTCAATTTTGCCGTCATTTTTACGTACCATTGCACCCTTAAATACAAACGAATCATTGTCGGCAACAGGGCGCGCACCTACACTCACAAAAAATGCACCCAAATCCGCTGCTTCGCCTGATTTTTGTCCAAAAACTTCGAGCTCATAATGCCCATCAGGATAGAATAGAAATTTTTTGCGCACAGCAAAAGAATTATCAGCATCAAGATTCTGCTCAATCAACACTTCTTGCGGAGAATCGGTCAGCTCAATATGCGTTTGCGCTGAAAGAACGCGATAGGGATTGTGTGCGGCATGTTGCATCAAGTCTTTATTGGAAAAGCGCAACTCAAGCGGACGCAAATCGCTCGCATTCAACAACGCAACCTTGCCCTTTTCGCCATAGCGATTGCCAAGCAGTGTTGCTTGCGCCATTTGTCCTTGTTTGTCAAAGATGAGATGAAAATGAGGCGAGCACACTTCAAAAAGAATCTCGCTACTCTCTACATCTTCCATACGAGGAACGGCTGCTTGGGTTGCAACCGAAATTTCTGTGCTTGGTGTTGGTGCAATGCTTTCGCTTTGGTCTTGAATGTTTGGTTTTGTGGCATTTGTCGCTGCAACAGGTGGCGCGACATAATAGCTATAAGGAATAAAAAAAAGCACACACACAACCACAGCGAGCATCATTCGTGTTTGTGGGCTAAGTTGATTGATTTTATCAAACACAGAGTTTTCCTTCATATTGAGATTTGATGAGATAAAAACTATGCAAGCCCAAAAATGGTTTGCGCGGAACAAGCCAAAAATGCACAACAATGGACTTACGGACGCAACATGGCTTTGGCAGAAGTGTGCGCTGGCTATACCACACAATGGGATAGTCGATTCCACCTGCACAAAATGGATTGCAACGCACAAGACGCGCAAGCACACAAACAAATGCAAACATCATCGAGACATTTGCGCTAAAAAGCCACAGCGCATACTGCGAACAGCTCGGATAATAGCGGCAGCTTGCGCCAAAAAACATGGGCGATATAAAGAGTTGATAAGCACGCAACAAGGCACAAACACCGATTCTACAAGATGCAGACACGCGGACAAACAAACAGCGCAAGAAACGATAGATTCGGCTAGCCAATATATTCATTGTCGCGCCTTCGCGTTGTGGAATCGTGGCAAATCTTTTGGCTTGCAAATCCCCAAATAATGGATCGCATCGACAAATTCCTTATGGAGCTGCACAAAATGACTCTGCGCTGCACTAATCTTTGCCACAACAACTAATTCTCCTGTTTGGAGCGAGCCTCGATTGCTGCGATAAATCTCACGCAATTGCCTGCGAATTTTGTTGCGCACAACCGCACAGCCGACTCTCTTAGAGACCGTGAAACCCACGCGCGCTCGAGATTGCTTGACAAAAAACAACACAAGCAATTTGCCATGCCATTTGCTGCCATGCTTGTAGATTGCGTCAAATTCCTTGCTCTCTTTGAGGGTAATCAGCTTAGACTGCAAGCCGATTGCGCCCTTTTGCTCGCCGCGCATTGATAATCTTTCGCCCTGTTTTTGTTTTCATGCGTGCCCGAAAGCCATGCGTTCGCTTACGTGGAGTGTTATGGGGTTGATAGGTTCGCTTCATAGATATTCCTTTATTCAAAAGCGCAATTCTAACTCAAAGTTGCTTAAAAAACTCCCAATAAACTAGACACTTTGGGTTTTGAAAGATTTTTGGCTAAAATTATGAAATCGAAATAAGGAAAGACACAATGGAACTCTACCACCTTTCTCACACAGACCTTGACGGCTACGGCTGCCAGCTCATCACGCGATTCTTAGCGCCCAAAGTCTTTGCAAATACGCATTTCTACAACGCAAATTATGGTAAAGAGGTGATGACACGACTCTATGAAATGTGCGATGACTTCTATAAATCAGGACATAAAGAAGCCATGTTGCTGATTAGCGATTTGAATCTCACGCTCGAAGAATGCGCTGCACTCGAAGAAGAAATCAACGATTTGCGCAACAATGAGGGCAGAATCGTTTCTTTGCAGCTCCTCGACCACCATGCAAGCGGGCAAGATTCGGCAAACGCGCACAAATGGTATCATCTCAACAATGATTTATGCGCTACAAAAATCACCTATCATTTTTTCAATCAATCTTATCCAGACATCTACAAGCAACAGACATGGCTACCCGCTCTTGTTGAAGTCATCAACGCCATTGACCTTTGGAAAGAGGACGAAAGTGGCTTTGAAATGGGCAAGGTGCTCATGCGCATGATTGTTGAAACAAGAGAAATCAACCGCTTTATGTTTGATTCTGCACACCGCGAATACAAACTGAATATGCTCACCAAAGCGCAGGAATTTTTGCAAAAAGAAAAAGGGCATATTGCGCTTGATAACGCTATTCATCGGCTCAAAAAAGAATTGCTAGGCGGCAGCTTGGAGAGCGATACACTCGATAATATTAGCTCACAAGCACAAGTTGAATTGCTATGCAAAATGCAAAAAGAATGCGAGATTTTTTGCAATGGATACCGTGGATTCTTATCGTATGGAATCGGGAATATCTCTGTGCTTGCCAACGCATTCTTGCACCGCTGCAAAGATTTTGATTTCTTCATCGATGTTGGCATGCGCGGGAGTGTGAGTTTGCGCTCAAACGACAAATGCGATGTGAGCGAGATGGCACGTATTTATTTTCGTGGTGGGGGACACAAAAACGCATCGGGAGGCAGAATCGATTCGTTCAAAGAAAGTTTTCTATATCGCGAAATCAAAGAGAACGTAACGAAGTATATTGCAGACATTGATGAATAAAGGAGTCAATATGCAACACGAAGAGTTTTCAGAGGAATCTGCACTTGAAATCATCGATTTGATTCAAACAGCTCTCTATTTTGCTGGTGTGCACAAACAAGCGCTTGAAGAAGCCACAGAAGCCTATCTCAAGGCGCTCGAATCGCAAGATGAGGATTTGGAATACGACAGAGACGCGATGATTGCGCTCATACAAGGATTGCGCAAAAGCCACAAACATTTTTTTGGAGAACGTTAAATGCGTGATTTTCCGCTCGTCATTCTTTTTAGCGGGAATGGTAGCAATATGCAAAACCTCTATGAGCAGCTCCATCATAAAGAATTTATGGGGTTGCGCCTGTGTGTTTGTGCTGTGCTGTGTAACAATGAAAATGCGTATGGAATCACGCGTGCAAAAGCACTAGGTGCACGTTGTTTGATTATATCACATCACCATAAAACGCGGCATGAATTTGAAACGCAACTCTTGCAAGCACTCAAACCTTTTGCGCCCAAACTCTGCATTTTGGCAGGCTTTATGCGTATTCTTAGCCCTCATTTCTTGCAACACTATCCCGCAATCAACATTCACCCTTCGCTTTTACCGCTTTTTAAGGGAGCGCATGCTCTCAAAGAAAGCTTTGAATCAAATATGAAAATTGCAGGCGTAAGCGTACATTGGGTGAGCGTTGAGCTCGATAGCGGCGCAATCATTGACCAAGCCGCTTTCCACCGCGAGGAGACTCCCACATTTGAAAGCTTCGAGCAAAAAATCCATGCACTCGAATATGAACTCTACCCACGCGCGGTTTTGCAAGCACTTCAGCAAAGCTTTCTAAAAGCCGATATGGAGTAAAATGGAATCAAAAGGAGATTCTATGTTACCTTTTACCGATGAAGAATTGCTTGTCCCCACGCAGAGTGTGTTGCAAAAAGTGCGCCCACATCTGCTGCTTGATGGTGGTGATGTAACACTCATCGGAATCCTTTCAGGCAAAGTCTATCTTCGCCTCGAAGGAGCTTGCAAAGGCTGCCCAAGCAGCGCAACGACACTCAAACACGGCATTGAACGCGCATTGAAAATGGAACTACACCCAGACATTGAAGTTGTCAATGTCCCACATGGTATGGAGGAACAATGGAAAAGTCTTTAGCACACAATGAAAAGCGACTCTTAAACACATTAAAAAAACGAGCAGAAAATGCATTTCTACGAGGCAATTATGAAGAATCTCTCAAACAATACTCTAACGCAATGGTGCTCCAACAAAGCGACACAGAAAGCCATGTCGGCTTGCTGCTTGCCGATTTAGCAGCTGATTATGAAACAGAGAGCAAGGCGCTTTATGATTATTATCAAGTTTTAAAACGTGAAAATCGCGCAGGTGCTGATAAAATCTTACTCAATCTTGTCGAAAGTTTTGATGGCAATTTGAGCAAAATGGCGGCAATGACGCAAATCATTAATGCCCTAAATATCGACCGCAACGATGGTATTTTGTATAGCGATTTCAAAAAACATTTAGAGCAAAGCAACAACTTCAAAGAAGCATGTGAAGATATGATTTTTAGCACACGAATCATTCTCACAAGCCGCGAAGAATTTATCGAGTTTTTAGAAATCTTGGTTGAGCATGGCTTTGCCCAAATGGCGCTCGTCTATCTGGACGAAGTCTATGACAAAATGAGCTTTGATTCTAAAATGGGAGAAATCTGCTCCAAAATCTTGAATGCGCAATGAACTCACACGTACGCAAGATTCCCATTGAGAATGCTGCATTTACCTATATCACAGATGATTCGCGCATTCTCGATAGCAAGGGCGCATTTTTGCGCACACAGCTCAATCAAAAATACGAACAACAGGCACGCGAACGTGGTTGCACGCATTTTGTCTCACCACGTTTTTTATGGGAACATTTTGCGCCCTTTGCGCGCATTGTCGGAATCACGGGCACAAATGGCAAAACCACAACAGCAGCGGCAATCTATTCGATTCTGCTCGATTTGGGCTATTCTGTCGCTTTGCTTGGCACGCGCGGATTCTTTATCAACAACCAACAAATCGCTCACAAATCGCTCACCACACCGCCTATTTTTGAGATTTTTGCCTTTTTACTCGAGGCAAAGCAGCACAAATGTGATTTTTTTATTATGGAAGTGAGCTCGCATGCGATTGCCCAAAACCGCATCGAGGGCTTAGAATTTGCACTCAAGATTCTCACCAACATCACAAGCGACCACTTAGACTTCCATAAGACTACGACAGAATATGTCGCGACAAAAAACGCATTTTTTAGCGATTCGACACTCAAGCTCATCAACAAAGACGAATCGCGTGCTACACCCAACCCAGCAAACATGCGCACATACGCCATCGAAACCCCAGCAACATATTCTATCGCTGCCTATTCTTTCAAAGACGGCATTAGCGCGCAAATCATACATTCGCGTCAAAATATGTCGCTATTCTCGCCGCTTTTTGGGCGACACAATCTCTACAACCTGCTCGCCGCTGTTGCGGCTGTGCATCTGCTCACCAATGCTGCGCTAGAACGTATTGTTGCGCTTGCCGAAAACTTCGGCGGCGTGAAGGGTAGAATGGAGATTGTGCATTCCAATCCACTCATCATTGTCGACTTTGCCCACACCGAAGACGGAATGCGCCAAATCTTTGAATCGTTTTTGCATCGCAATATAGTCGTTGTCTTTGGTGCAGGGGGCGATAGAGACACAAGCAAGCGCCCCAAAATGGGTGCGATTGCCGAAAAATACGCTACCAAGATCTATCTCACCAACGACAACCCGCGCACCGAATCACCGCAGGCAATCCTCGATGAGATTCTAAGCGGAATCTACGATACGTCAAAGTGTGTCGTTGAGCCCGACCGTAGGCAGGCGATTTATCGCGCGATTGCTGCACTTGCTCCTGATGATGTGCTGCTCATTCTTGGCAAGGGTGATGAAAACGAACAGATTCTTGCGGACAAACGCATTGCCTGCAACGATGCCGAGATTGTCGCCGCATTTTTCAAACAATAGTCTAAATAACGAAAACAAGAACCATGGAATCCTTTTTGCTTCCACATTGCAAAAAGGAGAACACAATGGCAAAGAAACGTACAAAAGTTATCCTCGCGCTCATCATTCTCTTGTTTGCATTCCTTAGCGGAACGCTTTGGGCAAAGGGTTGGAATGACGAAATTTCACGTTCGCAAGGCGTTATGGTTTTTTTCACAACATACCAAGAGCTGCAACCGCATGATAGGCAGCTGATTATCAACGATTTACGTTTGCATGCAGATTCACAGGTTCGCCTTTTTGCACGGCATTACTATGGCAAAGGTGCGCAAAATCGCGACCAAGTCGATATTCAATTCAAAGAACCAAACGACAAGAACTGGAACTCGCCAATGCCAACACCTGTTGTGCGTGCTTGCATTGAACGCAACAAATCACAAATTCTCGCGCAACTCTATAGCCGCATGCGTTAAGTTTGATTGCAACTATGGTATAATGTCCAAATTTTAGAAGGAGATTTCCATGTCGCATTCCAAAAAATCCAAAACGCCTGTTGAATCGCCGCTTTTTAGCAATCAAACATTGCTCGTTTGTATCGATATCCAAGAGAAGCTCATCAATGTGATGGCAGAAAAAGAGCGTGTGCTTGCAAATGCAACGAAGATTCTCAAAGCCTCTGCCGAGCTTGGATTGCCTATGCTTGTGAGCGAACAATACCCCAAAGGTTTGGGCAAAACCGCACTCGAATATGGCGAAGCACCCGTGCTTGAAAAGGAAACGTTTAGTATTTTTGGCAACGCACAAATGGCACATTTTGTGCGCAAAAGCGATTACAAAACGCTTGTTTTGTTCGGAATCGAATCCCATGTTTGCGTCTTTCAAAGCGCCATACATGCGCTCAAACTCGGCTATGAAACCATTATCCTCGCTGATAGCTGCAGCTCGCGCGACATTTTGTGCCACAATCTTGCAATCCGCGCGTTGGCACAAAAAGGCGCAACTCTTCTCCCAACAGAAACCTTTATCTTTGGCTCCATGCTAGGCTGCAAAGATACACATTTCAAAGCTATTAGCGCAATTGTGAAATGATTCGCTATAATAATGCCCAATCATTTGTCAAGGAGGATTTATGAAAAAGGTTTTGTTTGCCATTGATGATACGCCTGAATGTGAGCGTGCTGCACAATTTCTTGTCGATTTTTTCACAACAGACTATGCCTTTACCCTCATTCACATCAAAGCAGACTTTGTCCTCTATGGCGATGCTGTCCTTGCCTCGTATGATGAAGGACAAGATTCAGAAGAGCAACGTGCTAAAGAGACAATGGGGAAATTCGAAAGCCTCTTCGCATCTAAGAATCACAAACCCACAATGCTCCTCAAAGAGGGAGAGCCAGTGCAGCAGGTGCTCGAAGAAGTCAAGGATTATGACTTGCTTGTCATCGGTAGAAGCACGGATTCGTTTTTCAATAAAATCTTTTCTTCCAACCAAGATGACTTTATCACCAAAGCTCCAATTCCGGTCTTGCTTGTCAAATGATGATTCGAAGTTTGATAGGAGCTTTGTTGCTCATTGGATTAGGCTTTGCAGATAGCAACACGAGCGCACGCACCCCCACGAAAGCTGCGAATGTTACCATAGACAAAAACGTTCCTATCTATCATTATGATTGGCAAGAAAAGCTTCATCTTTCGCCCGAGCAGCTCGAGGTTTTTCGCAAAATTTTGCGCAATTATCGCTTGCAAAACCGCTTTATCCAAGCCGACTATACACATCTTTTTGTCCTCAATCGCAATCTTTTTGACCACAATACCTATGACTTCGAATATTACAAAAATCAAGCTTTAAAAATTGAAAAGCACCGCATAGAAGTTGAGCGGGATTTTTTTCAAAAAATCCACGCTATTCTCTCACCAAAACAACGTGAGATTTTTGCGCGCAATATCGAAGAATGGAGTATTCGCCGATGATAAAACTCTTGCTTGTTGAAGATGATATGGCAATGCAAGAACTCATTGCAACCTATCTTGCAGGGTTTGAGATTCACGTACAAGCGCTTGTTTCGCCTATACAAGCATTGAGTTTGTTGCGTAGAGAGCCCAAAAAGTTTGATGTTCTCGTGCTTGATTTGATGTTGCCCGAAATGGACGGGCTGGATTTGTGCAGAGAGATTCGTAAAATTTGTACAACGCCGATTATCATTTCATCAGCGCGAGGCGATTTAGGCAATAAAATCTTGGGCTTTGAGCTTGGCGCTGATGATTATTTAGCAAAACCCTATGAACCGCGCGAGCTCGTATTGCGAATCAATGCTCTTTTGCGCCGTAATAAACAAGAGATTTCAGAAATCGGCGATTTGCGCATTGATTATACAAAAAAAGAAATCTATCTTGGCAATCATCTGCTAGACCTCACACCAACAGAGCGCGATATCTTATTGCTTTTGGTTCGCAAAAAGGGCGAACCTGTGAGCCGAGAAACGCTTGCAAGCATGATTAAAAATATCCACGAAAGCAGCTATTCACGCAGCGTTGACACACATGTTTCTAATCTACGTACAAAACTTGGCGATGATGTCAAACAACCTCGCTATATCAAATCGGTCTGGGGTATTGGCTATAAATTTATTGGTTAGGGGGGATTATGTCGATTTTTCGGCAGATTCTGCTACTTGTAGTGTTGTCAAGTACAATTATCCTCATTCTCTCCATTAGAAGCGAACAATTGCTTGATGAACATGATCAATCGTTGCAGCTTAACCAAATACTCAACGACATTCGCCCACTCTATCTCGCATTGATTAAAGGCGATGTTGTACGTGTCAAAGACGGACTCGCAGAAAAGGGGTATCACATCAAGCTCGGGGGGTTGATTCCTCTTGGAGCACAAATTTTATATTTTGAAAATAGTATCTTTGGTGAAATGGTGATTTGGTCACGCGAAAATGAATATGGACTTTTGCTCAATTATCTTGATGATATTATTCTCGCTTCTTTGAACACACAGCAAGATTTTTGGGACAATTATGGAATCCACTTGCTCCTTATTGCCCAATTGCTTATTATGCTCGCATTTTACATTATTCTATATCTGATTTTGCGCCCCATCAAACAGCTCACACGCAATATCCAACATTTCGAATCGGGCGATTATGATATTCGGATTCCAATTCGACAAAATAATGAGCTCGGCACACTCGCTGATAGCTTCAATCATATGGCAACAAAAATCTCCTCGCTTTTGCGCAGCAAAGAATTGCTTTTGCGCAGCGCTGGGCATGAATTGCGCACACCGATTGCGAAAGGCAAGCTCGCGCTTGAAATCATGCAAGACACAAAAGAAAAGCCGATACTCAAAGCTTGTTTTGACAGCCTCGACCATCTGACCAACCACTTGCTGACATTTGAATATTTGCAGGGAGTGCCGCTTCTCAAAAAAGAACAATTTTTTGCACAAACGCTTGTCTTGGAGGCTTTGCTCGCAAGTTTTGCTGACGAAGATTCTGCCACACTCGAGCTTGAACATGATTTTACCATTGTTGGCGACAAAGAATGGCTTGCTGTGGCACTCAAAAATTTGATTGACAACGCGCTTAAATACCGTGAAGAGAACACACTCATTATCGTTTGTGTGCAAAACGATTCGATTTGTGTGCGCAACAAAGGCAAGCCACTCGATGGAGACTTTACCCTCTATACCGACCCGTTTGTGCGAGGCGATTCGCAGCAAGCAAGAGGTTATGGGCTTGGACTTAGTATTGTGCGCACCATTTTAGAGCTACACCATTTAACGCTTGGCTATCATTATGAAAATGGATACCATTGTTTGCGTATTGAAGGATTTAAAAGGGAACTTTAACTTTAACATCTTTTTATGTCAATACAACACCACATACGTCTTGCGAGGACCATGCACACCAAACACCGTCTGAAGCTCGATGTCTGCCGTTCGCGATGGTCCAGCGACAATAATAATATTGCTTGGCAAAATATCTGTTCCGCTTCGCTCTCTTTCGTATTTTTTGGCAAACTCAATACCTGCATAGATATGTTGCACGATATTGCGTTTATCGAGCAAATAAATGCATGTATTTGTAACCAATGAAGAAAGACGTGGTGCATTGGGATTAGAAGTCAGCACAATAATGCCCAAATCTGCCACACCGCAACGCGCTTGCACGATAGACGTATCAATCTGAAAAAGCTTCTTGCGGAATGTGTCGACAGCTTGTGTGTAGGGAATAAAATTGCAACCCTCTAATTGAGCACAATCCATATCAATATCGGGATTATATAGCACGTCTTTAGACTCATTTTCTTGCAAAATGCTATTGAGAGTTTGGGCAAGATTTTCTTTTTCTGTTTCGATAATCACAGCCTTATTATTCTCTTGATTGACTTTAAAATTTTGATACAAATCCCCGTCAAATTCAAGCTTGATTGCTCCATTAAAATGTGGTGCAGAATCGGGAATATGGCAATTCATTCTAATCGATTCGCGCACACGACTTAGGATTGTTTCTCTTGCATTACTCATAAATCACTCCTTGCATATTTGCCACTTTTGCATGCAATCCACCCTGAATCGTTGGAAACTCGCGATAGCGCACCCAATGTTTGACCAAAGGAAGATAGGGCGCAACATAGCGTCCCAAAAATCCAAGCCTGCCAACAAGCGAGATTCCAACGCGCCACTTAATAGGGCTCGTTGCAGCTGATGTAAAGTTCTTCATCTGGGCTATCTCACTTTGATTTTGCGTGCTGCCATCATTACCCACGATTGTCTTGCGCCCCTGCCCCACGCGCTCACTGCGCAAATCGCGAATGAGTTCTGCAAGCGGAATCTCGACAGGACACACTTCGCTACATCGCCCACAAAGCGAACATAAATCGAGCATAGGTGAGCAGGTATTGATTCCAAAGAGTTGGGGCGTAATCACCTCGCCAATGGGTCCGGGATAGGTGCTAAGATAGGCATGCCCGCCGATTTTATCATATACAGGACAATGGTTGAGGCAGCTCCCACAGCGAATGCAGCTCATCGCGCGATAATAATACTCATCTTTGAGCATATTCGAGCGGTTATTATCAAGCAAAACAATATGCATTTCTATTGGTCCATCTTTCTCACCCTCTTTACGTGGCGATGTGATGATATTATTATAGCAGGTAATCGGTGCACCGACAGCTGATGTCGCTAGTAAGCTATCAAGAATCGAGGCATCTTCAAAGCTTTCAACAACTTTTTCAATCCCACAAATGGCAACATGAATATCGGGCGCTGTTGTGCTCATCCGCCCATTGCCCTCGTTTTCAATCAGCCAAATAGCGCCCTCATTTGCAATTGCAAAATTCACGCCGCTCAAGCCCATCTTAAATCCCTCAAACTCTTTGCGCAAATGTTTGCGAGCGATTGCATTCAGCTTTTCTGGCTCACTTTCAAGCTGTGCTTCGAGTTTTTTGTGGAATAATTCACCAATTTCATAGCGATTTTTATGGATAGCAGGCACAACAATATGCACAGGAATCTCACCCAAAAGCTGCAAAATGAGCTCGCCCAAATCAGTTTCAATCGCTTGAAAACCCTTAGATTCTAAGAATTTATTAAAATGAATCTCCTCGCTTGCCATCGATTTGCCTTTGAGGACTTTCTGAATGCCTTTGCGCAACATAATTTCATAGATGATTTGATTTGCTTCATTGCCATCATTTGCCCAATGCACTTGGATTCCATTACGTGTCGCATTTTGCTCAAAAAGCTCCAAGTTTTTATCGAGTTTGCGTAAATTTTTTTGTTTGAGCTCTTTTGCTTTGTTGCGTAAATCGTTCCAATCTGTATAGCGATTTTGAATCAATTTTTTGCGATTTCCCCGAAGAGTATCCATAGCATTTAAGAGATTGGTACGTAATTGTTCATCGTTCAAACCTATCTTGACTGCCTGATGATATTGCTCTTTAATTTGCTCATTTTTTGCATACATTCTCTATCCTTTATCGTTCCATCTTAATCTGCTAGACCAATACGCTGTGCTAAAAAGTCATAGAGATGGATTGGTGTTACATTGACGCCTTGTTTTTTCATCGCTCCGCCGATATTCAACAAGCAACCCGCATCGCCCGCGATGAGATATTCGACATTGCGCGCTTTGATGTCAGCAATCTTGCGGCTCACCATTGCATGAGAGATTTCTGGCTCTTTGACGCTAAATGTCCCACCAAACCCACAACATTCTTCCTCGCGCTCGAGCTCGACTAAATCGACATTTTTCAAGCTCCGAAGCAATGTCTTGGCAGAATCGATACATTTTGCTGTGCGCAACGCATGGCAATTGCTATGCCACGTAACCGCCACAGGCGAGCCTCTGTCTTCATAGCGCACATGAAGCACTTTGTCGAGATATTCGCTCAATTCATAGATGCTCGCACAGAATCTCTTTGCTTCTTCCTCTTGTTTGGTGCCTGCAAATAATTGCAGATAATCAGAGCGCAACATACCCGTACACGAACCGCTTGGCAGAATAATTGGACAATCCTCTTCAAACAATCGCATGGTATATAATGCAATCTCTTTTGTTTCTTTATAATATCCCGAGTTAAAGCTTGGCTGCCCACAGCATGTTTGGTCTTTTTTAAAAATCACTTGCAAGCCTTCTTTTTGCAAGAGCTTTATCGCATTCACACATGTATTTGCACAAGCGACCGCACCAATACAGGTTGAAAAAAAATACACTTTTCTACTATTCATAAAGCCTCTCCTTTAAAGCTCAACACCAAAAGTTTTAGAATCGTGGCGCTATTGTCGCGGGTCCGCAATCTTGCCATGCAAAGCACTCACAGCCGCCACAGCCGCATTAGCAAGATAGACTTCAGAGCTTCTTGCTCCCATGCGCCCGATAAAGTTGCGGTTGGTGGTCGAAACGCAACGTTCATTCTCGCCAAGAATGCCCATATACCCTCCCAAACATGCACCGCATGTTGGGTTAGAAATCAGCGCACCTGCATCAAGCAATGTATCGACATACCCGAGCTTGTGTGCTTCGCGGTAGATTCTTTGCGTGCCCGGCGTAACAATCAACCGCACATTGTCATGCACCCGCTTGCCGCGCAAAATCTCGCTGGCAATACGCAAATCGCTCAATCGCCCATTGGTACAGCTGCCGATAAAGACTTGATCAATCGCGATGTTGTCCTTGACGGCTTGCGCAATACTCTTGCCATTGCTGGGCAAAAACGGATACGCAACAACAGGCTCAAGCCTGCTGACATCAATCGTAATATGCTGCACATATTGCGCGCCACTATCGCTCGCATAGATTTTTGGTTTGGCGCGCAACGAGCGCTCGGCAAGAAACGCCTGTGTAATCGCATCGGGGGCAATGATTCCATTCTTTGCGCCCGCCTCAACAGCCATATTGCATAGGCTAAATCTATCATCCATCCCAAGATATTGCAAACTCTCCCCGCAAAACTCAAGCGCCTTGTAGAGTGCTCCATCGACACCGATTTGCCGAATCAACTCGAGAATCAAGTCTTTGCCATAGATATGCTGTGCGGGCTTGCCCACAAATTCAACACGAATCGATTCTGGGACCTTGAACCAATTCTTGCCCGTAATCATCGCATAGGCAATGTCTGTGCTGCCCATGCCTGTGCTAAAGGCGCCAAGCGCGCCGTGCGTGCATGTGTGTGAATCCGCGCCAATAATGACATCGCCGCTCACGACAATGCCCTTTTCGGGCAAGAGCGCATGCTCGATTCCCATGTCTTTTTCGTCAAAAAAATATTTGAGCTGGTGCTTGCGCGCAAAAGCGCGGCTAATCTTTGCTTGATTTGCGCTCGCGATGTCTTGCGCGGGGATAAAATGGTCAAGTACAATACAAAATCCATTAGGATTTGCAAGCTTCTTTGCGCCGCTTTCTTCAAACGCCCGAATCGAGAGCGGCGTGGTGATGTCGTTGCCAATCACCATATCGATAGGACATTCCACAATCTGCCCCGCGCGCGCCTCTGTGCCCGAGTGTTCCGAAAAGATTTTTTCCGTAATCGTTTGCTGCATTTCCGTTTCCTGTTTTTAGGCATTGTAGCAAAAATGGGCTATAATGGCAATAAAATCAGTCGGAGAAAGCAATGCGAATCTTTTTGGTGTTTCTTGCCGTGTGCGGCATTCTTTGGGCAAAGAGCCCAAAGGCAATTGAAATATCCTACAAAACCTACACGCTCGGCGAGAACGCGTTTTTGTATATGGCAAGCGCCGCAGCGCCAAAAGGCAAGGTGCGATTCCTCTTTGCGGGGCTTGGCGGCTTGGCGCAACAAGGCTGCCACTTGGGCGAAAGCGAACGCTATTTTAGCAACGACACAGACGCACCAAGCGAGGGTGAGATCATCTGTGGTGAGAATCTCAAGGCGCACTTTGCGCATGGCGCGCTCGAAAATGTGCAGTGGCAAGGGCAAAAGATTGCGCCAACGTTTCGCGAATTTCGCGTGCAACGTGCGACCTTTGCGCAAAAGCGCCGCAAGACATCGATGAGTATCACCGCGCTATGCTCAAACGATGCGGCGGTTCAAGATGTGTTGCAAAAAGCCTACAACATGCCCTACCAATGCGCCACAATGCCACAGGTGTTTGACAAAGCGGCACAAAAGGCGCTCAAGGACGATGTTTTCGAGGAAGACGAAGTTTATGATGCGGCATTCTTGCTCGAAATCGTCTATTTCGATTCGGAACGCATCGTTTTCGAGGAAATCACCTCGAGCTACACGGGCGGCGCGCATGCCTCGCATGTCTATGACTTGCGTACATTCTCGCTAAATGGCGAGGAGCTCGATTGCACCAAAGCGCTGTTGCAAACAAATCTGCCCAAGCTCAAGCAACGTTTGTTGCAAGAGGTGCAAAAATATGGCACGGCGGCTTTTGTCGACGAAGATTCATCTGATTTTGAGGTGAGCAAGATTATTGCGCCCACATACAACGGAATCGCATTTTTGTACCAGCCCTATGAGATTCTGCCATATAGCTTTGGTGCGCCTCGCCTCATCATCAGCTATGACGAAGCGGCACAATACTTTGCGCCAGAATTTTTCAAACAGGCTTTAGCAAGATAAAAGCAAGCGGGGGCTATAATGCGTATTCCTAGATGATTCGGGTTTCCAACACAATGCGGTCTAACAATCGAAGTGTGTTTGGGTGCATAGTCATTTTGGTGTGTCGCATTTCCGCTTGCAGCCCTAGTGGTGAGGTTCTGCGCCTAATAAAATGCTTGTGCCTAAGTTGTTGGCTTTTTGGGGCCAGAATAGCGTTGGTAGCGGTCATTTGGGGCTATACCACCCATCGGAGAATCATCAATTATGAAAATCCTCATTATAGGAAATGGCGCAAGGGAATATGCGCTAGGACTAGCACTATCAAGCGATTCTCGCGTTGCACAGCTCTATTTTGCACCGGGCAATGGAGCGACAGAGACACTTGGCAAAAACCTTATCGCCTCTTCTTATGATGAGCTTTTGCATATCGCACAAGACATTCCTATTTCACTCGTTATTGTTGGTCCTGAAGCACCACTGCTTGCGGGCGTAAGCGATCTTTTTGCACAAGCAGGATTCTTGGTTTTTGGTCCAAGCCAGCAAGCGGCGATTTTGGAAGGCTCAAAAGCATTTATGAAAGACTTTGCAAAGCGACACAACCTCCCCACAGCGCGCTTTATCCAAACAAGCGACTTGAACGAGGCGCTCGACTTTGCCAATACACTCGGCTATCCTGCCGTCATCAAAGCCGATGGGCTTTGTGCAGGCAAAGGCGTGGTGATTGCACAAGATGCGAAGCAGGCAAGCGAGACACTCGAATCGATGTTGAGCGGCGAGGCATTTGGCGAAGCAGGCAAGCGCGTGGTCATCGAAGAATATCTCGAAGGTTTCGAGCTTTCTGTATTTGCAGTGTGTGATTCAGAGGACTTTGTGCTGTTTCCTGCTGCTCAAGACCACAAACGGCTACTAAGCGGCAACAAAGGACCCAATACAGGTGGAATGGGCGCTTATGCCCCCGCCCCAGCAGCGACACCAGAGATTATGGACACGATTTCGCGCACCATCATCGCCCCAACGCTTGCAGGAATGCGACAAGAAAAGCGCGCATTCACAGGCGTTTTGTTCGCTGGAATCATGGTTGTTGATTCCAAACCCTATCTACTCGAGTTCAATGTACGCTTTGGCGACCCTGAATGCGAAGTTTTGCTGCCTTTGTTGCAAACGCCCCTGCTTGATGTGCTCACCGCCTGCGCGCAAGGCAATCTCAAGAATCTCAATGTATGTTTCACACAACAAAGTGCTGTTTGTGTTGTGCTCGCCACAGCTGAATATCCCTATTCCTCGCCTAAGCCTGTCGTGATTGCATTTGATCCGCCCTCGCCGCAGGGCGCACATCTATGTTTCGCGGGCGTTTCGCGCAGCGGAGAAGATTTGCTCGCCACAGGGGGGCGCGTCATCGCTTGCGTTGGTGTCGCTGACAGCCTCAAAGAAGCACGCGATTCGGCATATCTGCTCTGCAAAAGCGTGCACTTTAGTGGCAAACAAATGCGCGATGACATTGCACAATGGGCATTACAATGAAGACAGAAAACGACAAAATCGAAGAGACGCTTGAGCGCGAGAATCTCAAGATTCCAAACCTACAAACGCGCATTTCAGCGTATATCATTGACGATGCCCTGCTCTCGCTCATCGTGTTTGCCACAGTCTATGGCGACATCGCCGCACTCAAAGTCGAGAACGGAATTCTCGATGGCAAAGCACTTATGGGAATCATCTTAACGCTTGTTCCTTTGAGTATTGTCCTTGTTTTTATCTACCATTGGCTGTTTATCACACTCTATGGCTCGACATTAGGCAAAATGCTCTGCAAGATTCGCGTGGTTGATACAACAATGCTCGACAACCCCTCCTATAAGCAAGCTGCGATTCGTTCTTTTGTTCGTCTCATCAGCGCAATGCTCTATTATCTTCCTTTTATCGCAATCTTTGCCGACCCGTTTAGGCGAGGCTTCCATGACAAATTGGCAAAAACCATTGCGCTTTCTTTGGATTAGCCTCGCCTTATCTGCCATTTTGGCAGCGCAGCCTAGTGTAGAACATTACAACACACAAAACCGCAGAATCTTCGAGCTGCTCGCAGATTCTATGGAACTAGATGGCGACATCATCAAAGGCAGCGGTAATGTCCTTGTTGTTTCAGGTGGCTATTATGCCAACGCCAATTTTGCATACTACAACACAACAACGCGCGAGATTCTCATGGAAGGCAATGTGCATGTTTTTCAAGGCGAATCTCTCTATATGCGCGCTCAAAAAGTGCGCTTGCAGCTCGATGAAAATTTTGCCCTACTTGCCCCACTCTATCTCCAAGAAACAACCACAGGGATTTGGATAACCGCACAAGAAGCGGAGATGCGCAAAACGTCCTATACATTGCGCGATTCGACATTTTCTTCATGTAGTGTCGAGCTGCCAATATGGGGCATCGCCTTTTCGAGCGGCAGCTACAACACGGAAGATTCGTGGCTTTCACTTTGGAACGCACGGCTCTATGCCTACAAATATCCCGTTTTCTATTTCCCCTATTTTGCCTTTTCGCTTGACCAAAAGCGCAAAACAGGCTTTCTTTTTCCACGTCTCAAGACCTCTCGTAACGATGGATTTGTCTACAACCAGCCCTTTTTCTATGCAATTGACGAGCGTCAAGATGCCACAATTACAACAATGATGCGCAGCAAAAGAGGCTATGGTGCGGAGCTAGAATATCGCTATGCAGACGATACCAATCAGATTCTTAAGCTCAATCTTGGCTATTTTGATGTCAAAGAATCCTACCAAAAACAATATGACCTTGCAAACACGAAATATAAGGGCTTTCAGCTGCTTTATACGCGCTACAATTTGTTTGAGATTCTGCCATCTCATTTTCACGAAAACGGATTCTATATTGACTGGAGCAACATCAACGATGTCGATTATCTACATATCCGAGAACATGACAGCATTGATGTGGATATGTATGATAGCTTACTCACATCACGTATCAATTTCTTTCTCAATGGCGCAGATGATTATCTCGGCACATATGTGCGCTATCAAATCGACCTTGCACAAATCAATAATCAATATACAACACAAATCTTGCCCTCATTGCAATACCACCGCTATACCGCACCATTTTTTTGGGACAAAGTTACATACAATATCGATTTTCGTACAAACAACTACACAGTGCGTAGCGGCTATAGTATTGTCCAAAATGAATTTGATTTGCCCATCGCCTTGACGCAATCGCTATTCCAAGACTATCTTTTTTTCGAAGTTGGCACCAACTTTCAAGGCATGAGGGCGGATTATTATCGGCGCGATTCGCAACCAAACGAGCTCACGCGCAGCCTTATTTTTGCAAACAACTATCAGGTTGCGCTTTATAGCGACCTTGTGCGCCCCTATTCTGATTTTTTACATTCGCTACATCTTGAGGTAAATTATGATATCAATGGATTTTTTCATCAAGTCGGCAACATCGATTTCTTTGAAATTACGGGCGACTATAATGAATTAACATTAAGAGCTCAACAATATTTTCATTTTGGAAATGGCATGCAAATTGCGCATAAAATTACGCAGCCCATTTACACGCATGGCAACACAACAACCTATGGTGATTTTGAACATGAAATTAGCATAATTCCAAATGACAATTGGACACTAACAAGCTCACTTTTTTATTCCCCCTCAAAACGTAAAATCGCTGAAATTTCACATGACGTGAGCTACACAGATGAACAAATCGCCATTTATGCGGGGCATTTTCGGCGCAGAGCCTATATGCGTTTTTTGGAGCAAACATGGGATTGGAATGCCGCAAACTTTATCCATGCTGGAATCAATAAGAGATTTGAATGGTTTGATTTATTTGGTAGTATTGGATATGATTACGACAAACAATATTTCCGCACATGGAATGTTGGAATCCACAAAGCCATTCGCTGTTTTTCGTATCGCGTGCGTCTGGCATCAGAAGTGCGCCCTCTGCTTACCTCTAGTGGTGTGCGCCCGCAAGAAGAAAAATACATTATGTTTGAAGTCGGCTTGTTACCTCTTGTTACATTGCCGCTCAAAATATCTGTGGAAGGACTATAAGTGAGGCAAGAAGCCAAAGTCGGCATTTTTGTTGTCATCGGGATTGTGCTTTTATTTACCATGAGCACGCAAATCGCACAATTGAGTTATGGGCGACAAAAAGGCTATCATCTACATATCGAGCTCAACAACGCGAGCGGGCTTAGCCAATATGCAAAAGTACGTGTAAATGGTGTCGATGTAGGCTTTGTGAGCGCAATTTTCTTGCGCGACAACAAGGCACAAGCAACATTGGTCGTGAATGATACAATCAAAATCCCCATCGATTCCACAGCGATTATTGCACAAGAAAGCATGCTTGGAGGCAAATATATTGAAATTGTCCCCGGAAAAAGCGCGCAAACATTAGATGATAATGGACAAATCACGAATTTCACAGCACTTCCAACACTCGACCAAACAGCAGCTGCCATCAAAGACGCAGCAGATGAGTTTAAACGATTCCTCGCCCAATTTCAGGGTCTCATAGACGAAGAAGCCAAGCTCAATTTCAAAGAGACGCTCGCCAATATCCGACAAGTTTCAGGCAACTTGGGCGCACAACTCGAATCGCTCGAGACTTCAGCGCATGATATGCTCACAAGCCTGCAAGGCGCAGGCGATGAGTTTCGCAAAACCGCGCAGATTCTGAACGCGCGCTTGCCCATGATTGCTGATAAGCTTGATTCGCTTCTTACCAATGCCGATGAGCTCGTTGTAGAAAACAAAGAACCGCTCAAAAACACTCTACACTCTGTCGATAGCTTTTTTACCGAAGGGCGCACGGTTGTACAACGGCTCGATAATGTTTTGGGCGCAATCGATAAAAGTCAAATCGAGCTTGGCATGCGCGCCGAATATCTCATGCGCGATTCACGTTCCAGAGGGGCTTTTTCTGTGAATTATATGCCCAATCCAACATACTACTATATGGGCGAAGTTGTCGGTACAGACAACTATTCACGTGTTGATGCAAATGGCGAGCCTATCTTGCCCAAAAAGGGCGACAAAGACAAATATTATTTTAACGCACAGCTTGGCAAGCGATATGGCGATTGGCTCTTTCGTGCAGGGATCATCGAAAGTAGTGCGGGCGGAGGAATCGATTATTTTGCGCTACACAACAAACTCAAAATGACATTGGATATTTACGACTTCGGTAGCAAGCTTGATGTGCGCGGTTCATCGCCTCATGTGCGCGCCTATTTACGTTACACATTATTGCGTTATATCGATGCATTTGTGGGCTGGGATAATATCATCAACTCAAATCTATCAGGAGTCTATATGGGAATTGGATTGCGTTTCATCGACAATGATGTCAAGCCCTTGATTGGAACAATTGGTGGCGCAGCAAAATAGCAACCTCTCGGCACGAATCGAGAAATTCAAAGACCGCGATGATGCGCTTGCACGTTTGGTGGAGGTTATGCCCATTGTCGAGATGAGCAAGCGCAAAATTCTCATCATCGCCATTTCGTATGGTGGCGTGCTGTTTGCACACAATCTTGCTAAGATTTTGGGTGCAGAATATGACTTGCTCTTTACAGCAAGCATTCCTGCACCCGTCAATCCCGAATGCGCGATTGCAATGGTCAGCGAAACCTATGACATCATCACACATGATGCGCTCATTTCTTCATTTGGAATCAGCAATGATTATATCTATGGCGAAGCAAAGCGGCGCTATGAAGAACAGATTCTTAGCACAATCTATAAAGTGCGCAAAGGCGAGATGATTAACTCACTCAAAGACCAAGATATTGTGATTGTCGATGAAGGAATCGATAGCGGCATGACTATCACCACAGCCATCAAATCATGCATCAATCGCCAAGCAAAGAGTGTGAGTGTTGCTGTGCCAATAATGCCTGCTGATGTGGAGCTCTTGTTACGTGATATTGCCGATAATATCTACACCATTTTGCGTCCTGCGCATTTTGTCGAGATTGAAGATTATTACGAAAAATACGAAAGCTTGCCACAAGAAAAGGTGGAAGAACTCTTAGGCAAAGGTTTTCTTGCCCAAAAGCACGACAAGTATAACAAGGAGAAAGTGTGAAAAAAACGATAGAAACCAAAACCCATAAGGAGACCTTTTCCCTCGATGAAGTCGCCAAACAGGCGAATGGCTCCGTGCTTATGCAAGTAGGAGGCAGTATCGTACTCGCCACGATATGTAGCGATTTTGCCAGCAGCAGTTTGGGCGACTTTTTGCCTCTTACGGTTCAATATATTGAAAAATCCTATGCTGCGGGCAAGATTCCAAGCGGATTTTTCAAGCGTGAAAGCAGGCCAAGCGAATTTGAGACTCTGACATCACGCATTATAGACCGCACATTGCGCCCATTGTTTCCCAAAGGATTCTATTATCCCACACAAATCACGGTGCTCGTTTTGAGCAGCGACAAACAAACCGACCTACAAACGCTTGCGCTCAACGCTGCATCTGCTGCACTCTTTGTGTCCAATATTCCCATTAGCCAACCCGCATGCGCCGTGCGCATAGGACGTGTTCATGGCAATCTTTGTCTCAACCCTGACACTGCAACACTCAACCAAAGCACATTGGATTTATTTGTCTCGGGCGTGCATGACAATCTCTTGATGATAGAGATGCGCAGCATTGCGCAAGGCGACAAAACAAGCGAGATTCCCGAAAACGAGCTTATGGAAATTCTCGATTTTGCCAAAAACGAGATTGCGCAAAAAAGTGCGCTCTATGTGCAAAATCTCGCACCATATGCCAAACAAAAGGTACAGATTGCGCTATATAACGACATCAACTCACCTGAAATTTATGACTTTATCGCGCAAAATTATCGCGAGCCTGTCTATACAGCATTGCAAGCAATGGCAAAAAGCGAGCGTGCAAGCGAGCTTACCGCTGTACTCGAATCGATTCTTGCCGATGCGCATGTGGTTGCGCAGGGTTGGGAAAGAGAAAGTGTCGATGCGATGTTGCAAAAATATAAAAAACATGCCGTACGTGCGATGATTCTCGACAGCAAAAAACGTGCCGATGGCAGAGGTTTGCGCGATGTGCGCGCGATTGATATTCATACAAATTTCTTACCCTGTGTGCATTCCTCTGTGCTGTTTACGCGCGGGCAGACCCAAGCACTTGTTACCGCGACAATCGGCAGCGACAGCGATGCACAAAGCTATGAGCTCTTGAGCGACAAAATGGGACAAAAGGAACATTTCATGTTGCACTACAACTTCCCTCCATTCTGTGTGGGCGAGGTGGGCTCAATCGGCTCGCCGGGCAGGCGCGAGCTCGGACATGGCAACCTCGCGCGGCGCGCACTTGAACCAAGCCTTGTGAGCAAAGACGCGCAAACTGTGCGCATTGTTTCCGAGATTCTCGAATCCAATGGCAGCAGCTCAATGGCAAGCGTCTGTGGCGGCTCTTTGGCTCTGGCTGCCGCTGGCATTCCGATTCATGGATTGATTGCAGGCGTTGCGATGGGGCTTGTTACCGAAGATGAAAACTATGCCATTCTCACCGATATTATGGGGCTTGAAGACCATGATGGCGATATGGACTTCAAGGTTGCAGGAAGCCGCAACGGCATTACAGCGCTCCAAATGGACATCAAGCTTGGTGGATTGCGCATGCACATTCTCAATGAAGCGCTTCTGCAGGCAAAAGAGGCGCGCGACATGATTTTAGACATCATGGAAAATGCATGCAAAGAGATTGTGCTTAACGACCAGATTCTCCCTTCTACGCTCATCTTTTCAATTCCGCCAAGCAAGATGGTTGATGTGATTGGACAAGCAGGCAAAACGATTCGCGAGATTATCGAAAAATTCAGTGTTGCAATTGATTTGAACAAAGAGATTGGCGAAATCAAGCTCATAGGCAGCAACAAGAATGATGTGAACGCAGCAAAAGACTATATCCAAACACTTGTTGCAGGCAGCGCAAAACCGCTCGTCAAGGAGCTCTATAATGTAGGCGAACAATACATGGGCAAGGTGAAAAAAATCATGCAATTTGGCGCGTTTGTCGAGTTGCCAAAGGGGCAAGATGGACTTGTGCATATCTCGAAAATCACCAAGAAACGTGGCGAATCGATTGCGCAATACTTGAACGAGGGGCAGAGCGTTAGCGTCAAAATCACCTCGCTTGAAAACAATAAAATCGAATTAAATCTTGTAGATTCATAATTTTTTAAGATTTTTACGCTATAATGTCGCGATGTCTTTGTGAGAGGGTAAGTAGGGGAATGAATCCGAACGGCTCAAACATGGCAGACTTCATCTTTAAGGGTTTCATATGAAAAAAGTCTTGTTCTTACTTGTAGCACTTGCTGGTGTTGCATTTGCAGCAGAAATTGATGCGGATTCTGTCCTCCGCTCATCTTCTGTTATTGCTGCTGGTATCGGTCTTGGGATTGCTGCACTTGGTGGTGCGGTTGGTATGGGTAGCACCGCTGCTGCAACCATTTCTGGCACAGCACGCAACCCTGGCGTTGGTGGCAAACTCACTACAACAATGTTCATCGCTCTTGCGATGATTGAAGCACAAGTCATCTACATGCTCGTTGTTGCTTTGCTTCTTTTGTTTGCCAATCCTTTTGGTGTTTAATCTTGTCTCGGGGCGCAAGCCCCGAAACGCAATACTTCTTTAGCTTTTGCGCTGGTGGTGGAACTGGTAGACACGCTATCTTGAGGGGGTAGTGGGATTTTCCCGTGCGAGTTCAAGTCTCGCTCAGCGCACCATATTTGCCGGAGTGGTGGAACTGGTAGACGCGCTAGACTCAAAATCTAGTAGGGGCAACCCTGTGTCGGTTCAAGTCCGACCTTCGGCACCATTCTGCATTCAAATTTCAAGCCGCTTTAAAGTTTTTTCGCTATAATCATAGTATTTCATATTTTCGAGGTAGCCATGGACGTTTTTGAATCTGAATTTCAGGCACATCTCCGCGTAGCACAAACATGCCTAGCTACACTCCAATCTCCACTAAACGATGCGCTTGCAATTCTGCTCCAAGCCTTTCGTGAAGGCAACAAACTCTTGATTTGCGGCAATGGAGGGAGCGCAGCAGATTCACAACACATTGCCGCCGAGCTCACAGGACGCTACAAAAAAGAACGACATGGCATACCCGCAATCGCTCTTAGCACCGATACATCTGCGCTCACAGCGATTGGCAATGACTATGGCTTTGATGCCGTCTTTGCACGACAAGTCGAAGCCTTGGCAAACAAAGGCGATGTGTTGCTAGGAATCAGCACGAGTGGAAATTCTAAAAATATTTTGCTTGCGCTCCAAAAAGCGCGCGAACATGGTTGCAAAACCATTGGGCTAAGCGGCAAAGATGGCGGTGCAATGCAAGCATTATGTAATGTCAATCTCATCATTCCAAGCAATGACACACCGCGAATCCAAGAAATGCACATCACATTAGGGCATATCCTCTGCCATCTCATCGAAGAAAGGCTCTGTTGTGGCGTTTGAACAAACACTCGAGGCTTTAGCGCAAAAAAATCATTCGGTTGATTCCTTTTTGCTCAAACACCTACGCGAAGGCGGTGTAGCACTCGATTTTTGCGATATTTGGTGCGATTTGCACGGAATCTACCTATTACTCAACGATAACACTTTCATTAGAGTTTTGATTCATCAAGGCATTCTAACCGACCGAGAATTTCAAACTCACGGCACGCCGCTCTTGCATATCGCCCCTTGCGACACCATCAAGGCATTATTGCAATCCCCACAAAAAAAGAATTATTTCGCTTCTATCGCTTCGAGCAATGCCTTTACCTATAAAATTGCGGGCAGGCGCGCTGCGCTACGTGTCTATCAAGACGCGCCGCTCGAGTTTTGCCCCGATTGTCTCGCGCTGCTTGGGCTCACAAGCGAACGTGCACAAAACGACTTGGAATCTCTATGCTCTTCGCTCTATGCACCACATGAAATTTCACAACCCGATTATGACAGCCTCATGGCATTTTTCAAACAACTTTTTGGTAACTGCTGTGCAGTTTGCAAACACGAAGTGAGCGAAAATGCACTGCTTCTTAGTCAAAATGTCGATGGGGCATTTTTCCTTATCTGTAACCTTCACCAAGAGAAATAATGCGCACACCCAAACCTCAAATTGCCCATTTTACAAGCCCTCTATATCTTGATTCTGGGCGCATTCTTGAGCCTTTCGAGCTTGCCTATGAAACATATGGCACGCTCAATACCGACAAAAGCAACGCGATTCTAGTTGCGCATGCATTCAGTGGCTCACACCATGCCGCGGGCATTTATGAGGGCGAGAATAAGGCGGGTTGGTGGAATGACCTCATCGGCAGCGGCAAAGGAATCGACACCGACCATTTCTTCGTGATTTGTATCAATGCTTTGGGCAGCTGCTATGGCTCGACATGCGCTCTTTCGCCCCAAAATCAAGGCGCAATTCCCTATCGCCTCAAATTTCCTGTTATCACCATTCCTGATATTGTGCGTTCACAAAAAGTTTTGCTTGCCTCGCTTGGAATCGACAAACTCAAAGCTGTTATTGGGGGCTCGATGGGAGGCATGATTGCGCTTTCGTTTGCCAAGCTCTACCCTAAATGCGCCGAACACATCATCGCGCTGGCCACAACACACGCAACATCAGACTATGTCATCGCTGTACATAAAATCATGTGCGATGCCATCACGAAAGACCCGCGATTTAAGGCAGGGAATTATCTCATTAGCGAACTTGCCGAATTGCCGCTTGCTGGACTTGCGCTTGCGCGTATGATTGGATATTTACAATATCTCTCGCCACGCGCAATGCAACGCAAATTCAATCATCGCTATGTCGATAGTGATGGGCTCTATGAGCTATTTGGGCGCTTTGAAGTGTCGCGCTATCTTGATTACAATGCACAATCATTCTGTCGCTATTTTGACCCACTTTGCTATCTCTATCTCGCTAAAGCATTATGTATCTACGACCTATCGCTAGGACATGAAAACCTCGAAGATGCAACAAAAGAATTTCATTCATGCATACATCTCATCGCATTTAGTGATGATACAATGTTTCCTCCATATGAAATGTGGCGCATCAAACAAGCCTTGCAATACAATAACAAGCCCCACACTTTTCATGAAGTGCAGAGCCAAACAGGACATGACAGCTTTTTGGTCGAAGTGCCACTTTTTGAGCATTACATCAAACACATCTTAGCCGCATAAGGAAATTTGATGACAGATTCTGACGAAACTTTTGAGAGCAAAATTCACGATATTGAGGGCATTATCGCGCGCCTTTCGAGCGATGAAGTCTCTCTTGATGAGTCGCTGAAACTCTATGCACAAGGCTCAAAAAAACTCAAAGAGGCGCAACAATTGCTCGAGAAGGCAAATCTGATGTTTGAAGAAATCAAACGCGAGAATGCAAGCATTGATGGCAAGGATACATGATGGAATCGTTTGACATAGCCGCCTTGCAGCTTACAAACATCGAGCGACTCGAATCCTATTGGAAGATTTGCGAGGAGCAAGACGTGCGCTTATTGTTATTGGGCGAATATGTTGTCGAACCCTTCTTGCATGATTGGCAAAAAGACATTGAAGCAAATCTTGCCCAAACACAAAAGCTTTTGACATCTTTTATGGACTTGTCAAAAAAATATAAAACAATTCTCGCTGCACCGATTTTGCATCGCAAAAACAAAAAAAATTACAAAAGTTTTGCGCTGATAAAAGCTGGCAAAGTCCGCTATTCAAATGCACAACGTCTCCTTGATTTTTCGCATTGGAACGAAAAAGAACTTTTTGGCAATACCACACCAAAGAATCCACATTCACCATTGACACTCGAAATTTGCAAGCTCAAAATCGCCTTTTTATTTGGATTTGAGGCATATTTTGATGAAATTTGGATAAAGTTAAGGGCGCAAAATGTCGATGTTGTCTGTGTAGCAACAGCAGCAACTTTTGGTTCTCAAGAACGTTGGCGCGCGATTCTACAAAGCCGCGCATTTTTGAACAGCTGCTATGTGCTACGCGCCAATCGAATCGGGGCATATCATGGCGAAACGCCCCATTGGGAATTTTATGGTGATTCGCTGTTTATCGCGCCAAGTGGGGCAGTGGAAAGCTTTTTGGGCAAAGACGAAGAATTGTTGATTGCAAAAATTTTGCCAGACAATATCAACGAGCACAAAACCTATTGGAAATTCCGATAAAGGAGACATGATGAGTATCAAAAAAGACAACAAACAACTCAAGCCTGCGACAAAAAAACCAACCACAACAACGCGCAAGGCTAGCACACAAGAAAAAGAATCCACAAAAACAACAGCCAAGACGACTAAAACAACAGCAAAAAAACCAACCGCGACACCAACCAAACCAGCAACACAAAAGCCCACAGAAAAAGTGAGCACAACAAAAAAACCAACCACAACAACGCGCAAGGCTAGCACACAAGAAAAAGAATCCACAAAAACAACAGCCAAGACGACTAAAACCACAGCAAAAAAACCATCTGCAAAAACCGCAACAAAACCAAAAACTACGTCTAAAACAGCAGAACCAAAAACCACAGCAGTGGCTAAAAAGCCTGCAGCGAAAAAACCAACAGAATCTAAACCCAAACAAAC
>CAJTQL010000003.1:0-73643 GCA_910578285.1 uncultured Helicobacteraceae bacterium | reverse complement strand
CAAAAACCGCAACAAAACCAAAAACTACGTCTAAAACAGCAGAACCAAAAACCACAGCAGTGGCTAAAAAGCCTGCAGCGAAAACAAAAACACCACGTATATCAGCCAATCAAACAAATAAGCTAGATACGGTTGCGCCCAAAACCCCAACAAAACGTACAAGAAAAAAAATAGAGCCAGAATCAAGCCATGAAAAACCTATTAAAAAGCTGCCAATGACTTTAAATCAAAAAATCGATTTTCTATTTAGAAATACAAAAGAAAAGTGGGTTTCTTTTGAAAAAATCATTCAACTATTCACAAAACCTCCTACGATGGCACAAGCAAAACGTGTCAATGATTGTTCTATCAAATACAAAAAGAAACTTCTGAATGCTTCTGAAATTGCTAAATTGCTTAACAAAGAAGACGCACGCAAAACGAAGCAAGAAAAATTACGTATTTCTGATGAGATTCTCGAAGATGAATTTGATTTTATGAAAGAACGTGAACTCTTGGAATGGAGTCGCAGCGACTCTCCTGTGCGCATGTATTTGCGAGAAATGGGGCAGATTGCACTCTTAACTAAAGAAGACGAAGTGAAATTGAGTAAAAGTATCGAGCTAGGAGAAAATACAATTCTCGATGCAATTTGTTCTGTGCCTTATTTGATTGATTTTATTTTGGACTATAAAGAATCGCTAATTAACCGCGAGCGCCGCGTCAAAGAATTATTTAAAAGCTTTGAAGATGACGAAGATGACGAAAGTGAGGAAGCCATTTTTGATGATGACGAGCAAAACAATGCTTCTAGCAACAAAAAAGACCAAAAACGTATCGAAAAGGTTTTGATGACTTTCAAGGCACTCGAACGTGCCAAAAAAGATTGGCTCAAAACTCTCCATGCGTCTGTAGATGAAAGCGAGCATGATAAACTACTATATCTTTTAAATATTGCCTTCAAAAAGCAGATTCTCAAAGATAAATTGCTTGACCTCGGACCCACAACAAAGCTGATTAATGAGCTTGTACGTACGATTGAAAATTCACTCAAAAGCGATGAGGATTTTCAAAAAGAGCTCAAACGTTTTGAATACAAACTCCCACTTTTCAATGAAACCTATATCAACAACCATAACAAGATTCTAAATAATATCGTTAATATGTCTAAAAACGATATTGCCTTGAGTGTTCCTGAAGCCACAATGGTTTCTATCTATGAAGACATCAAACGTCAAATCCACGCGCGCAACAAAAGCAAAGAATCCTTGCTAAGTCCCGAACGACTCAAAGAGATTCTCGAGCAAATCAAACGTGGCAAAGATATTGCAGACAAGGCAAAATCAAAAATGGCAAAAAGCAATCTGCGCCTTGTTGTGAGCATTGCAAAACGTTACACGAATCGTGGATTGCCCTTCTTGGACCTTATCCAAGAAGGCAATATTGGTTTGATGAAAGCTGTCGATAAATTTGAATATAAAAAAGGCTATAAATTCTCGACATACGCGACATGGTGGATTCGTCAGGCAATTAGCCGCGCCATTGCTGACCAAGCACGCACAATTCGGATTCCAATCCACATGATAGAAACGATTAATAAAATTAATAAAATCGTTCGCCAACATCTCCAAGAACAAGGCAAAGAGCCAGATGTAGAAACAATTGCTCAAGAAGTTGGATTGCCTGTGGATAAGGTTAAGAATGTCATTAAAATTACCAAAGAACCCATTAGCCTCGAAGCACCCATTGGCAATGATGAAGATGGAAAATTTGGAGATTTTGTCGAAGACAAAACATCGATTGGACCCATGGACCATATCCTCAAAGAAGACCTCAAAACACAGATTAACGAAGTGCTCGACCAGCTCAATGAACGCGAACGTGCTGTGATTCGTATGCGCTTTGGGCTGCTCGATGACGAAAGCGACCGCACACTTGAAGAGATTGGCAAAGAGCTCAATGTAACGCGCGAGCGCGTACGGCAGATTGAAAGTAGTGCAATCAAAAAGCTCAAACACCCAAAAGTGGGGCGTGCGCTCAAGAACTACATCGAAGACTAAAATGGACAAAAAGGCTTATCTCGCTGCTGTTGCGCGCCTCAATGACGCAGCAGCAGCCTATTACAAAAACGATTCGCCCATTATGGACGATTTTGAATACGACAACCTCTATCGCGAGGTGCAAGAGTTTGAGCGCGCGCACCCGAGCGCCATTGCGAGCAATTCTCCAACACAACGTGTCGGAGATTCGATTCTCGAAGATTTTTCCAAAGCAACACATCTTAGCCGCATGTGGAGTCTCGAAGACGTCTTTGACGCACTCGAGCTCCAAAGCTGGATAGAACGCATTACCAAGCAAGCGCAGCAACCACTTTCTTTTGTGTGCGACCCAAAATTTGATGGTGTGAGCCTCAATCTCATCTACAAAAACGGCGCGCTCGCGCAGGCGATTACACGCGGGAACGGCACGATTGGAGAGGACGTCACACAGAACGCACGCACAATCGAATCGATTCCGCTAACAATCCCACACCAAGAAACGCTCGAGATTCGTGGCGAAGTCGTGATGTTCAAAGATGGTTTTGAATCGCTCAACCAAAAGCGGCTTGCAAACAATCTCACCCCCTTTGCCAACCCGCGCAATGCGGCAGCAGGAAGCTTGCGCCAGCTTGATAGCACGATTACGCGTGAACGCGAGCTGCATTTCTTTGCTTGGGGTGTGGGGCAAAATTCTCTTGCAGAACAAAGCCTCTTTGCCCAGCTAAAGCAACTTGAAACATGGGGATTCACACAACCGCCACATCGGGCATTGTGCGAAAATCATGAATCGATTCTCGCTTTTTATGAACAGATTCTCAAAGAACGCCCCAATTATCCCATGATGCTTGATGGCATGGTGATTAAGCTCGATAATCTCACCTTGCAGCAACAGCTTGGCTACACGGCAAAATCCCCGCGCTTTGCGTGCGCATTCAAGTTCCCAGCGCAGCAAAAACGTGCGCAGCTTTTGAGCGTCTCGCTCCAAGTCGGGCGCACGGGCGTGATTACCCCCGTGGCGAACATCTCGCCAATCGAGCTTGAGGGCGCAACGATTGCGCGCGCAACGCTCCATAATTTTGACGAAATCAAGCGTTTGGGACTGTTGCAAAATGACTATGTGAGCGTGATTCGCAGCGGCGATGTGATTCCAAAAATCGTCCATGTCTATGCAGACGACAGAGATGGGACACAAACGCCAATTCCCATGCCAACACATTGCCCGGTTTGTGGCAAAGAATTGCTAATTGAAGAGATTCTAATTAAATGTCAAAACCTCACATGTGCGGCGCGCAAAGAAGCGAGCCTCATTCATTTTGTGAGCAAAGCTGCGCTCAATATCGATGGTTTGGGTGCAAAAGTCATCAAGCAACTCTTCGCCAAAGGCTTGGTGCAGCATTTTGCTGACCTTTTCAGACTCACCGCCACAGAGCTCCTGACACTCGAGGGCTTCAAAGACAAAAAGGCGCAAAATCTTCTCAATTCGCTTGAGCGCACGCGCGGTTGCGAGCTGTGGCGCTTCATCGCTGCACTAGGAATCGAGCACATCGGGCAAAAAGCGGCGCTTGATTTAGCAGAGACATTTGGACTTGAATTCTATCATGCATCTATCGAAGAATTGATAGCCATTGATGGATTTGGACAAGAAATGGCGCATTCGCTCCATAGCTTTTGTGCCGTCAACCAAAAAGAGATTCTCGAGCTGCTGACCATCATCAAACCGCTTGCGCCATTGCCCAAAAGCATGCATGCAGCATTTGCAAACAAGACATTTGTGATTACGGGCACATTGAGCGCCCCGCGCAATTATTTCGCGAGGCTCATTCGCGACAATGGCGGCAAAGTCTCCTCGAGCGTCTCGGCAAAAACCGACTATCTGCTCGCAGGGCAAAACGCGGGCAGCAAGCTTGCAAATGCCCAATCGCTTGGTATCGCCATCATTGACGAACACACATTCCATTATCTATTAAGAAATTCCTAAGCTATTTTTAGCTAAAACGATGAGCATAAAGGAGAACGAATGCTAGATAAAAAAATACTTACTTTACTCAACAAGGTTGTCTATCCCAATTTTGAGAAAGATATTGTTGCGTTTGGATTTGTCAAGGAGGCGCGCTATGAAAACGATTCGATTATCGTTACCGTGCGCATTCCATCAAGCGTCCCAGAGACAGCTCAAACACTTGAACATGAGATAAAAAACGCATTAAGCGCGCTTGGCGCGGCGCAATACCACATCACGATTGAACAACCCACGCCACCAAAAGAACAAGAACCACAAACCAAAAACATTGCACCCAATATTAAAAATTTCGTGATGATTAGCAGTGGCAAGGGCGGCGTGGGCAAATCGACAACAAGCGTCAATCTTGCAATTGCGCTTGCCCAGCAGGGACGCAAGGTGGGGCTGCTCGATGCAGACATCTATGGACCCAATATCCCCAGAATGCTCGGGCTGAATGCCCAACACCCAGAAGTCGACCAAACCAAAAAATGCCTAATTCCGCTTGTTGCGTTTGGTATCGAAATGATGAGCATCGGCGTGCTTTATCCCGAAGGGCAAAGTCTGATTTGGCGCGGACCTATGATTATGCGCGCTATCGACCAAATGCTGACCGATGTCGCGTGGGGCGAACTCGATGTACTTGTTGTCGATTTGCCGCCCGGAACAGGAGACGCGCAGCTCACGTTCGCCCAGAGCGTGCCTGTTACAGCCGGAATCACCGTAACCACGCCCCAACGCGTTTCGCTTGATGATTCTGTGCGCAGCCTCGATATGTTCCAAAAGCTCAAGATTCCGATTGCAGGGATTATCGAAAACATGAGCGGCTTCGTCTGTCCCGACAATGGCAAAGAATACGACATCTTTGGCAAAGGCACAGCAGAGGCTGTCGCGGAGCAATTTGGCACGCAATTGCTTGCGCAGATTCCGATTGAAATCAGCATTCGCGAAGGTAGCGACAGCGGCAAGCCCATTGTCTTTTTCGCGCCCGAAAGCAAGAGCGCGCAAGCCTATCGCGCAGCAGCCGAAAAGCTATGGGTGTTTATCGAGCAAGCGCGCGAGCTAGCCGACAATAGCGCAATTCAGCCCACAAAAAACTAAACGCAAAGATGTCTCGCCAAATGTCATAGAAGGCAACCTTACCAAAGTACTAAATCGTGCATTTGGCAAAATTACCACTCTATGCTACAATTTTGTGCATAAGGTGTAGCAGAATATCGCTCGTTACGAGAGGAAAGTCCGAGCTACATTGAGATAGGGTTCTATCTAACAGATAGCTATCGCAAGATAAGGGAAAGTGCCACAGAGAATAGACTGCTTGCAAAAGTGATGGTGAAACGGCGGTGTAAGAGACCACCAAATTTGTGGTAACACAAATTGTATGGTAAACCCAACCCGTAGCAAGAAGGTTTTGGTAAAAATCTCAAATCTTATGCCTTCGCAAGAGCGTTATTGTGAAATAATCGCCTAGACAAATGATATTCAAATACAGAACTCGGCTTATAGCTACACCTTATGCTTCACTCTTTTGGCATAAGCCCACAAATTGACGAATGATTCCTTGATATAATGCCCTGCTTAGAGCAAGAGAACCGCCCACAACAATGCTTATAACAATACATGGAATCCCCATATTAAAAACAATCAAATGTCCCAATACCAAGTGGCATAAAATGCAAGCAAAAGAATTGCAATCATTTTAGCAAATTAGAAAAAATCACACGTTTTTCTTTGGGATAAATGCGATTCCTATCTCGCGGCTATGCGTGTAGGTGATTTGCCCATCTTTTTTGTTTTGATGCACATAGTCTTGAATGCAATCCATGTTTGGTTTTCCTTCATGAATGGTAATATGCCAAACAATATCATCTATTGCTTTTTGAATCGGCGCTTGATACGTAAAATTTGCCGTTTTATATTGATAAATAGGCTGTTTGTATCCTTCTTCATCGAGCCATTGTAAGACATCGGGCAAGCCCTTGGGAAGCAAGAGCATATTTCCATGTTGGGCGAGGATTTTTTCCAAAAATGCGCACTCACGCACCCTCCCCCAACCTACATAGCAAAGCCCTTGTTCGCTAACTTCTAATGCTTTTAAGAAACCTTGTTTGTTGTTGAGCGCAGGCGTCATGGACGCAAAAGCAATATCGATATTCTCATCAATCTTGCACGCATTTTTATCAAAATCAACCCAATCGGTATGTAAAACTTGAATATTTTTCAGCCCAAACTTTTTTGCATCTTCTTGCAAAAAGTAGAGCATTTTTTCAGAAATATCACTCGCGATGATTTTCTTTGCCAAAAAGGCGAGTTCGAGCGCAAATCGTCCATTGCCACAACCAATATCGAAAATCACTTTGTCTCGGAAATCAACTCCTTGTTGTTTGAAAAAATCTAGGATTTCTAATGTATCCTCCGCTCCTTTAACAAAACGAGGGAATGTCTCTGCTTTTTTATTCCACACTTGATGTTGCATTATCGGTCCTTCATCTTTGTTTCTTGAATATATTCACAATCATCATATCTTGCCCAATTTGTTGCTAGAATGCTGTTGCCATTCCACGCGCCAATCACTCGCAGTTTGTTGTCAAACGTATCATTGTATTGTGTGGTTTCATTTTTTCTCCAAATCGTAACAATCTAGCATTGTACTGATTTATGTCTTAAACTATCGTAAAACAATTAAGATAGAATATAAATAAAATAAACGTTCTATCTTAATGATGTGCGATTCCAAAATGAATCAGGCTAGAGAATCTCTAAAAATAAAAGATAAACATCTTTCCCTTACCTATCCCACATTTTTGCATAAATACCTTGTTGGGCTAAAAGGCTTTCATGTGTGCCTTCTTCTTTGATTTCTCCATTTTCAAGCACAATAATTTTATCTGCGTGAATAATGCTTTCTAATCGATGCGCGATGACTACAATGGTTTTGTCAGCAATTAAGGCGTTTATCGCTTGTTGTAATTGGTATTGATTGATGACATCAAGCGATGAGGTCATTTCGTCTAAAACCACAATGGGAGCATTTTTGAGCAATGCCCTAGCGATAGCGATTCGTTGTTTTTGCCCACCGCTTAAGCTTCTTCCACCTTCGCTAATCAGGGTATCATATTTGAGGGGGAGCTTGTCGATAAACTCATCGCACAAAGCGAGTTGAGCGGCTTTTTTACTTCTTCGAAAGAAGCATTTTTATTGCTCATGCGGATATTTTCAAAAATACTTTCCGAAAATAGGATATTTTCTTGAAAAACAAAAGAAATTTTGTCAAACAAAACTGATATGGGGATATCTTGGATATTGATTCCTCCGATTTGAATGACTCCCGCATTGAGCTCATAGAAGCGGCATAACAAAGACAATATCGTGCTTTTACCTCCTCCCGATTCGCCAATAATGGCTAGTTTTTGATTCTGGGGCAGCACAAAACTAATGTCTTGCAAAATATTTTGTTCTCCATAAGCAAAATTTACATTTTCAAATGTTATCTCAAAACTTGTTGGTGTTTTAGGATTGGTAGGTTCTTGTAGAGGTTTTTGAGAAAAAATGCAATCGATTCGTTTGACTCCTTCATTGATTCGTGTAAGTTCACTTGCAAAAAACATCAGCTTAAAAAGCGGAGAGGTGAGTCCCGAAGCAGTCATTATAAAGAAGAGAAAAACTAGTACAAACGCGATATTATCAGGCTCAAAACTCAATATCAAAACTCCTAGTGGCAAAATAAAAGCCAAAAAAGAGGTGATAAGAACCTTAAAAACAACAAATGAATTTTTAAATAAACTTGTCCATTCTAAAGAAAAGTTTTTGTAAGATTCCACTTCATGAAAAAAATTCTTGAATGAAAAAACACTTCTGCCAAAAATCTTAATCAAAGGTAATCCTTTCGCATATTCAATGCTGTGTATATTCATTTTTTCAAGTGAAGAATAATATTGAGCGATTTTATCTTTGAAATCTTTATGAAAATATAAACGAAATTGCCAAAAAAGTCCCCATAAAAATACCGCGAAACACATCAGAGCCAAGCGCCAATCAAAACTGAACATGAATATGAAAAGAATCGTGGCACTTGCAAGTGAATTGATAAAATCGGGAATCATATGCGCGATAAATAATTCGATACGTTCAACATTATCTTGGATATTACGATTGATTTCGCCGCTGGTGGTTTGAGTGAAATACCCCAAAGGCAAAAGTGCTAGATGGCGCAAAAGGCGCATACGAATATTATAAAGAATCCGATACGCACAAAGATGACTGATAATGAATGCCACTGCGATGCAGATAAGCCCACTCAAGATTCCTGCTATCGCTAAGATTGCATAATCAAAAACCAAATTTTGATTGATGAAGATGGAGCTGTTTGTATAGTAAGCGAGAAACTCTTTTAGGATAAGATAGCTAGCAAAGTATGGGAGCAGCATACATAACGCCCCCAAAGCTGAAAAAATCCCAGAAATGATAAGGGGAAACCTTTTCTCCCCAGCGATTTCTAAAAGCCTGAATAATCCATTTTTCATTTTGAATCCTTAAATATTTTTGAGCAGTCTAGGGATAATGAGCCACAAAGCCAAAATAAGCAAGCATAAGCTCAACATAAATAAGCTCGCATAGCCTCCCAAAACGTTACCAAATAAATTTATCTCTCTCCCCATTTCGATAAAAAACCCGAAACAAAGCTTGATAAAATAAAAACAAAATAATCACATGATTTAAGTAAAGCATAATTGCTTGCGCTTCCCTCACCCGAACACCAATACATCCACACACTAAATATTCCAACATAAAGCACACTCATCACTGCCATGGTGATACTGAAAATTATGCCCAGCATAAGGATACTTTGAAAATAAAAAATATGCGCCAAGAATCCCAAAAAACCAAACACATAAAAAACAAATACCAAAAGCATCACTTTTTGAGTGGGGAAGTGTTTATATGCCCAAACCGCGACCACTGAACCGACCATACCCAATATGCAGCTTCCGACACCTCCCCAAAAAGCAACATCTTCCATCTCAAACCCGCTATCAATCATCAAGGGACTAAGCTGGCTAAAAGGCAATCTTAGAGTGAGTGAGATGACTAGACTAAAAACTAGCCCTTGCTGCACATTCTTATTTTTGAACGATTTTAAAATCGAGGGTGAAACATCACCATCTTTGTGGTTTGACACAGGCGGCAACCACACAATACTTAAAGCTAACAGCAGCAAACATACCCCCATGAGCAAGTAGCTTGTCTGGCTTAGTGTTTGTAGAAGCCACAACATTCCACTTGTGGCGATGATTCCTGCGATGTAGGTTAAGATGAGTCTTAAGGAACCATTTTCAACAAGCCCCTCTTTGTTCATGTTGTCAATTATTACGCCATTGTAGATGATTTCTGCGCTCGCCAAGAAAAACATTGCCAAGAGCAACACACTCATCATCGCAAAGGGCTGACTTTGGGGTGCAAAACTCCCCAAAGAGGCGTAACAAATCGCGACCATTACCCCGCAAAGCAGAATCAATCTTTTCTCTCGATTTTGCCCTTTTTTATGTTGGAATCTTTCTAGACTTGGCGCATATATAAACGTCATCACAAAAGGCAAAAACAACATCATTGTTGCACCAATTACATCATTCCCCACACCATTTGCTCTCAAAATAGCAGGAAAAGAAAAAACGCAAAATATTGCAAAAACGCATAAAGAAAATAACCCCCGCTTAGGGAAAATAAAAGTGTACGTTTGTTCATTAGAATCGATACCTTGCCATTAAACCAATATTGAGCGGTTCACCCCGATTGTAGTAGATGTCGCCATAACCGGGGAGATAGGCTTCAAAATCTCGCATATCCATAATGTAAGTGGCATATCGGGTATTGGTTAGATTTTGAGCAAAGAGAGAAACAGAGAGTCTTTGGTATTCCACCCTCAAAAATGCGTCAATGAGCGCGTAAGCCTTTTGCGACATACTCTCGTATTCATCGAAATAAAGCTTCGAGGTGTAGCGCCCGCTGCCGCCTATATAGCCTCTTATGCCGTTTCCTTGATAGACCAAAACCTCTACCAAAGCATTACCCACGAATTTGGGGGCATTACCGGGCGTTTTGTTCGCATAGAGAGGTTTTTCATCGCCATATTCCGAATCTGCATAGGTAAAAGAGGCATAAGCGGAGAGAATCGAGCCTTCATAAGCCATGTCAAGCTCGATTCCTTTGGAATTGAGAGTTCCAATGTTTTGTATGCGCTGCATAAGATGATTAGACGCATCATCATAATAAGCTTGTCGGTCTTTGATGTTCATATAAAAAAGGGCTGTATTGAGGTTTAGATTCTGTGTCAAATGGGTATGGTAGCCCAATTCATAGTTGTAGGTTTTTTCGGGGTCATAGCCTTGCGCGTCAATGAAGCCTCGAGGGAATCGGTTGAATCCTCCTGCTTTGGTTGCTGTGGAGTGAAGGATATAAACCCGATGAGTGGGGGCGATTTTGTATCCCAAAGCAACCTTATAATCGATGTCATGATGATCTTTAGAAACCCCATTGTAGTTTTGTGTGGAATCGAGCCTATTTTGGTAATCAGCTGACGCATTAGCATAGGAATAGCGCAATCCCCCCTCCACATCAACCCTCCCAAAAGGCACAATCATATTCCCAAAAACTGCCAGATTATTGTCGTCAACACTGCTATCAAAGTTCCCGCCCAAAGGTGAGTTGCTGGCTGTATCAGTGGTAAGCTTCGAGCCATAAAGCCCCCCAATTGCTTTGATTCCATTTTGAAATTCATTGGTAATTCTAAATTCTTGTGTGATTTGTGAAGTATCGGTGGGTAGAGAGTCGCAGCTTGTTTGTAGGGGCATATACGCATCGCAGTTTTTAGCTACAGCGTAAGTGGTGATTGAGTGGAGAGTGATTAAGTTACCCAGATATTCAAGCTTAAAGTATCCGCTTGCATTGTCTCTTTTTTCTTGAGGCGAGACGAGGTTAGGGAGCATGGATGTGGATTCAAGCTTTTTGTTTCGGTATTCGTTTTCTCTAAGCCAAACCCCTGCCTTGTGCCCATTTTCTTGAGACCAAGCCCCCCCTAAAGTGGCAATCAGAGGAATTTTATCTCCCAGTGAGTAGATGAGAGCAAGATTTCCCCCATAGGCATCGTTTTCGTTGATTTTGTCGCCGTTTTGGTTTTCGATAAATCCAATTTCATGTGTGTAGCGCGCGCCTATTTTAGCGAACACGCTGTTTTGATATAGCGCACCGCCCGCATTCACAGCCGCATTATAATAAAGCCCTGACGCGCTCACACTTCCTTCTGCATAGTCGCCATGTGTGAGGGGGTTTTTGGTGGTGATATTGATGACTCCGCCTTGTGCCCCACTGCCATAAATTGTACCTTGTGGACCTTTTAAAATTTGGACATTTGCCACATCATAAAGCCCTTGATTGTAGCTCGTAAAGCTCTGCGGCACCTCATCGACATAGAGTGTCATGCTTGGATTGTAATAATCTGCCGAGCTGATTCCACGAATGGTGATATTGGTGTAGGTGCTGGTGGTTTGGGGGATGGTGGTAATCGACGAAGAAAGCTTACTTAAATCTTTCATGAAGATAACGAGTTGTTTTCCATCTTGCGTTCGCTGATGATTTCCACAGAGTTGCTGACATCAATCAAATCTTGCTCAAATTTATTGGCATTGACGAACATTTGATCAAGGGTTATGCTATCAACAGGATTTGCCCACATTAAAGACAGGGATATGAAACCAACCAAGGGGGAGGGATTTTTCATTTATTGTTTCCTTTTCTACGATATAAATATATTAATAATTGTTATTATTACAATTTATTGCTTAAATTTATATTAAAAATAGAATCATGGCGGACTTGATTGATAAGGATACTAAAGAATCATGCCCAAAGTGGCATGCGATTCAGAACAAATGGAAAATCTCAAAGAGATGACAAAAAGTGGCTAATTTTTATTGTAAAAAGGGATAGCTAATCGATTTTGAGCACCGCCAAAAAGGCTTCTTGGGGAAGATGTACCTTGCCAATGGCTTTCATACGTTTTTTGCCCTCTTTTTGTTTCTCGAGCAGCTTCCGCTTGCGCGTAATGTCACCACCATAGCATTTTGCCGTTACATTCTTGCCCATTGACTTCACCGTTTCGCGTGCAATGATTTTATTGCCAATGCTCGCCTGAATCGCGACTTCAAAAAGCTGGCGCGGAATCAGCTCTTTCATCTTCTCGACCAACTCCCTGCCCCGCTCATACGCCTTACTTTTGGGGACAATAATCGAGAGTGCATCGACAACCTCGCCCGCAACTTTGATGTCGAGCTTGACCAAATCGCCCTCACGATATTCTAAGGGCTCATAATCAAAGCTTGCATATCCCTTTGTGCTCGATTTGAGTTTATCATAGAAATCCATCACAATCTCATTGGTTGGAATTGCGTATTCGAGCAAAACACGTGTTTCGTGGAGATATTCCATTTTCGTCTGCACCGCGCGCCGCCGATTGACAAGCGTGATGACATTGCCCAAAAACTCATTGGGGACAATGATTGTCGCGCGCACATAGGGTTCTTCAAAACGTGCAATCTTTTGTTCGGGCGGCAGCTCGCTGGGGTTTTGAATCCACATTTCTGCGGAATCTGTGAGCGTGAGCTTGTAAAGCACCGTGGGTGCTGTCGCTATTAGGCTTAGCCCAAACTCGCGCTCCAAGCGCTCCTTGACAACCTCCATGTGCAAAAGCCCCAAGAATCCAATGCGAAACCCAAAGCCCAAAGCCACACTACTCTCGGGCTCATACACAAGGCTCGAATCGTTCAGACGCAGCTTGTCAAGCGCATCGCGCAAATCCTCAAATTTGTCCGTCTCAATCGGATAGATTCCTGCAAATACAAAGGGCTTGGCGGGCTGAAAGCCGCTGATGCCATGCTGTGTCGGGTTCTTTGCATCCGTCAAAGTGTCGCCCACAGCAAGCTCGGTAACATTCTTGAGCCCCAAGACGACAATGCCGATTTCGCCGCACTCGATGGCTTGCGTCTTTTGTTGTCGCAACGGGTGGGGATAGAAAAGTTCTAAAACCTCGTGCTGCTGCTCGCTGCCCATAATCAGAATCTGCTGCCCTTTGGCAATCTTGCCATCAAACACGCGCACGAGCGCAAGCGCGCCCAAGTAGTTGTCGAACCACGAATCGTAGATGAGCGCCTTTGTTGCTGCGTTTGGGTCGCCGCTTGGCGGCGGAATCTCGCGGATAATCCGCGCGAGAAGATCCTCGATTCCGATGTGCGCTTTCGCACTCACCATGCTCACGGGCGATTCGATTCCAATTGTGTTCCGAATCTCGGATTGCACGCGTTCAGGATTGCTCGCTGGCAAGTCAATCTTATTGAGCACGGGCAGAATCTCGAGATTGTTTTCAATTGCGATATAGACATTGGCAATCGTTTGTGCCTCGATTCCTTGAGACGCATCAACAACGAGCAGCGCGCCCTCACAGCTCGCGAGCGAGCGGCTGACTTCATAACTAAAATCAACATGCCCGGGCGTGTCGATGAGATTCAGAATATAGGTTTGCCCCTCGAATGTGTAGCGTAGGCGCACGCTCTGGGCTTTAATCGTGATTCCACGTTCCTTTTCAATCTCCATTGTATCGAGCACCTGATGAGTCATCTCCCTATCAGCAATCGCCCCGCATGTCTGAATCAGACAATCGGCGAGCGTGCTCTTGCCATGGTCGATATGCGCAATAATCGAGAAATTACGAATGAGCTCACGCATGCGGCAATCCTAATGGCATTGCGTTGCAATCGCGAGCCCATAGTCATGGAGCATTGCCAAATCGTCATGCATTTTGCTACCCTTTGTCGTGAGGTAATCGCCGAGCACAATGGCATTCACGCCCGCGTCAAACATCTCGCGCTGCTGCTCACCAAACACAATCTCGCGCCCACCTGCAATCATCAGCCGCGCCTTTGGGAGTGCGCTGCGCAAAGCCGCGATGATTCCAAGTGCCTCAATCCTGCCAAGCGGCTCTTGTTGCACGCGCAATGCGGGGTGTGGGATATAGAAATTAATCGGCACGGTGTGCGGCATAAGCGACTTGAGCGCGCCTATCATCTCTTCGCGCTGAAGTGGCGATTCGCCAAGCCCAAAAATGCCGCCACAACATAGCCCAAGCCCAGCTTTAAGGGCATTTTGGCATGTGGCAAAGCGCTCCTCCCATGTGTGTGTCGAACAAATATTGCCAAAAAAGCTTTGAGCGCTCTCTAAATTATGGTTATAGCTGTCGATGCCATGTTCTTTGAGATAGCAGAGTTGCTCGAAAGTCGCACGCCCATTGCACGCGATGAGGTGCAGCTGCGGGAGCTCGCTTTTGAGCGCACGTGCGGCATTGGCAATATGCCGCAATGTGCCATCACGTAAGCCAGAATCGGGCAAAAATCCGCGCCCAGATGTAACAAGGCAGAATCCAAGCGCGCCCGAGCTCGCGGCGATTCTTGCCTCGTGTACAATTTGCTCAATGGGCTTTTTGCAGTAGGGCGTAATGCCTGTATCATGGCGCACGCTTTGCATGCAATACGCGCAATCCTCGGCACAATTGCCATTTGTAACATTACAAATCGTGCAGAGGAAGATTTCATTTGGCTTCATTGTTCTCCTTTGGTGTAGCGACTTTTTGTGCGACACAGAGTGTCGAGACTTGGGCAGCGCATTCAATATGCAAAGTCTTAAAGCCATGTGAATCAAGCTCTTGTTCAAGTTTTTGGGTTGTAAAAAAATGCTCGATTGAATCGGGCAGATATTGATAAGCTTGCTTGTTGCGGCTAATCAAAGCGCCAAGCGTGGGCAAAATCTTGCGCGTATAGAAATGCATCATTTTCCCCAAAATAGAGGGATTCTCATTTTTGGTGAATTCTAAAATCACAAGCATCCCCCCTTCTTTGAGCACACGCGCAAACTCGACAAACGCTGCATTTGTATCCACAACATTGCGCAAACCATAGGCAATAGAAAGAATATCGACACTTTCAGAATCAAGCGGCATCGCGATGGCTTCAGCGCGTATAAACTCGATATTGGGCAGTTTTTTGCGTGCAATTTCAAGCATTCCTTCCGATGGGTCGATACCACAACAGCGCAAAGAAACATCAAGACTCTCTGCTGCATTTTGCCAATGCACAATCATATCGCCTGTTCCGCTTGCCACATCAACCACATAAACTTCTTTTTGCCCAAGCGCTTGCAGGGCAAAGTTGCACGCCTTTTTGCGCCACGAGACATCAAGCCCCATGCTCAAGATTCGGTTGGCTGTGTCATAGCTTTTTGAAATATCATCAAACATTGCGATGATTTGCTGCTGCCCTATTTGCGACACGCACTCTCCTTTTGCCATTGTTCTTTTGCGCTTGCAAGCTGATTTTCTAAAAGAGCCACCTGCTCTATCACGCGGCTTGTTGCCGTGCCACCAAAGCAATTGCGCGCGTTCATAGAAGTTTCTAAACAAAGTGCGGCAATCGCATTTTCTGGAATGCGCGAATCGAGCGCGCACAGCTGCTGTGCGTTCAGCTCGCTAATATCGAGATGATTGGATTCCGCAAAGGCAACAACCTTGCCTGTGATATGGTGTGCATCGCGAAACGCAATACCTGTGCGCACTAAAAAATCTGCCAAATCTGTGGCGCATAAATGCCCTTTTGCACAGGCTTTGCGCATATTTTCGGTGCAAAATGTACTCGTTTCTAGCAACTCTTTTAAGATTCTAAGCGAAAGCTCCATTGTGCGCACAGAATCAAACAAGCCCTCTTTGTCCTCTTGCGTATCTTTATTATAGGCAAGCGGCAAACCCTTCATCACAACGAGCAACGCAACAAAATTGCCATAAACTCGCCCCGTTTTACCGCGCAAAAGCTCGGCAACATCGGGATTTTTCTTTTGGGGCATAATCGAACTACCTGTGGCATACGCATCGCTAAAACGCACAAAACCAAATTCGCTGCTGCTCCACAAAATGAGCTCTTCAGAAAGGCGCGAGATATGCATGGCGAGCATACTTAGGCTATAATGCATATCAAGCGCGAAATCGCGGTCGCTCACGGAATCCATTGCATTTGCTGTTGGAGCAGCAAAGCCGAGATTCTGTGCTGTGAAGTCTCTATCAATGGGATATGGGCTGCCCGCAAGCGCGGCAGAACCAAGCGGGCAATAGTTGTTGCGGGCATAATCATCACCAAAACGCACAATGTCGCGCCAAAACATGAAAGCATATGCCATCAGATGAAAGCCGAGATTCACGGGTTGGGCGTGCTGTAAATGCGTCATGCCCGGCATGAGCGTGGTGGTATGCACTTTTGCAAGCGACACAAGAGAATCAAGCAACGCGAACAACAGCTCGCGAATCGCAAGATTCTTTTGCAACACATACAGCCGAAAATCAAGCGCCACTTGGTCATTGCGCGAACGCGCGGTGTGCAGCTTTTTGCCCACATCGCCAATGCGTTCAATCAGCGCCGATTCGATAGCCATGTGAATGTCTTCGTGCGCGATGTCAAACACAAATGCTCCGTTTTGAATCTGCTCTGCGATTGCCTCAAGCCCGGCAATAATTGCGCTTGCTTCGGCGTCTGTGAGAATTCCCTGTTTGGCAAGCATGCGCGCATGAATCTTGCTGCCTTGAATGTCTTGGGCATAGAGTTCTTTATCAAAATCTAAAGACGCATTGAAAGAATCGAGTAGAGCGGCGCTTTTTTGTTCAAAACGTCCTCCCCATAGTTTTTGCATATAACCCTCCTAAAACGGGCGAACAACAGCGAGGAATACGATAGCAAGCAGCGCGAGTGTCGGCATTTCATTCAGTACGCGGAAAAACTTACCGCTTTTGTCGCAGACATTGTTGGCAAGAGCGCGCATAAGCGAACCGCAATAGAAATGCAACAAAATCAAAAGCGCTACAACAACCAGCTTGGCATGCAGCCATCCACCGCTCGAGAACACGGCGGGATTGAGCCATATCAGCGCCCCGCCTGTGAGCAATGTGGCGATGAGCGCGGGCATACCAATATAATAATAAAGCTTTCTTTCTTGAATACACACAACAGACACAAAGCCCTTGTTGTCGCGATTTTCGGCATGATAGACAAACAAGCGCGGCAGATAGAAAAGCATTGCCATCCATGATGTAAACGAGGCGATATGGAATGCTTTTATGTAAAAATAATATTCCAATCTTTCTCCTTTCTTTTTACGTATTGTAGCATTTTTGGCTTAAGGTTGCAATGCTGTGTTTTGGTGTGGGGATAATGATTAGACAACAAATATACTTAATATTTCATATTTGATTTTCAACGAGCAAAAGGGCAATAATAACTCTCATTTCAAACCGCTCTAGTTTCTTCATTTTTCACTTCATTCGCGTCTTCATATTGCAAATTGTAAGGGGAATCTTAATATTATCTCTATGCAGGACATCAAGATTTTCCACGCACTCGACCATTTAATGTTCAAAGACGAGATTGCTAGATTCTTGCGCGTGTAGCACAGCGAAGATGGCGTTGTCGTAATGTAGGAGATGCCAACAATTCACTTGCCAACACAGCAATCATAAACATGCTTGTGATTCTAATATCGCTACAACAGCGGCAAAATTCATTAAATTTTTGCAACAAAATATGCTAGAATCTCGCGACAACAAATCAAAGGCACTTTAAACATGGAAATAATATTGGCTGTAATAGCGATGGCAGCGCTATTTCTAATGTATCGAACAATGAAAGACTATTTGGCAAATCCAAAATCATATGGCTCTCTCAAAAAACAAGAAACTCCCGAGTTTGACGACCCATACAGCGATTTTCGCAACCAAAATGACCAACCCTTTAGCCGAGAACATGCCGTCCTTGTAGGCTTGCTCGCAAAGCTTGCGCGAATCGATGGGCATGTTTGTGAGCTTGAAGAACGGCTTGTTGATGAGATTTTGGACGATATTGCGCAGGCTTCAGAAACCCCCACACAGACCAAAGAAGCATTATTGCAACATTTTCGATATGAGCAGACAAACGCGACAAATGCTGATGATCTCGCCATAGAATATGTGCGCCTCACAAAGGGCGAATATAAAAAGCGGCTCAAGGTTGTCGAGGTTTTGCTGATGCTCGCCTATGCTGATGGCACGCTTGATGAAAACGAACGTGAGGTGATTCTTGATGTTGCCGCCTATTTTGAATTGAGCAATGACGATTTCAACCGCGTCTATGACCAATTCGCGGCAGAGAGTAGCGCGCCACATGCGATAATAGACGAAGAAAGAGCACTCCAGATTCTTGAGCTTGACAAAGAAAATCTCAACGAATCGAGCCTCAAAGAGGCTTATCGCCGCCTTGTCAAGATGTATCATCCCGACATCATTCAAGGCAGGGGCGCAGACCAACAAACCATTCTCAAGGCAAATGAAAAGCTCGTGCAAATCAACGAAGCCTACAACTTTCTCAAAGCAAAGGGGAATCGATGAAACGTCGCTTTTTTGAGGATATGCAAGAGCTGTGTGGCATGGTCAGCGCACGTGATGACGCGCTCAACCTGCTTTTTTTGGACATCGATAACGACAACAACCCACAGATTCAAGCTATTATCCACTTGCTCAAACAGCTTGATTTGCCCGACACGCAGCCCAATCGATTCGCGCTCATCAGTCGACTTGTCAACCTCTCTGAATCTGCAATTATCCAAACGCTCAAAAAAGCAGGCAAAAACAACGAAGAAATCAAAAAAGCAAAAAAAATCTTGCTTGATTGGGTCTGTGCTTTCCACACAAAAACACACCAAGAGATTGTCGAGGAATGCGAAAATAGGCAATTGCTGACGCCGTTTTATCGGCAGATTCTGCAAGGCATGCACCATATCGGCAAAGCATTTAATGCTCTGCATTGCAAATGGAAATTTACGCTCATCGAAGACATCAACCCCACATTGCTCGAAGAGTTTGGCGGCGATATGTCCCGTTTGCTGCACGAGCTGCAATCCATTCAAGAAATCAGCGAGAATGGCGAAAAAAGCGATAGGAGCTATTCGATTCCGCAGCTCAAAGACGGGCAGCTTCGCGCAATCGCGTATGCGAGCGCATTCAAAGACGAGATTTGCGAGATTCAAAAAGCCATTCGGCAGCTCATCAAAGAACTCAACAATGAAGGCGATGATTTATTTGGCGCAAAGGAATCCTACATCGCCTATTTCCACGCTCTCAAATCAGCACTATCTGAAAAAAGCATTCCAAAACTCCTAGACGCTTGGCGCGAGGTTGACCGAACATGGATGGCTATCAAAACCCCCATTCAGCCCGCACACCCTCTTGAATATTATGAAGACCACTTCCGCAAGGCTGTGGCGCCAGAATGGGATTTGCGCATTGTACATGTCTCTCCACAGCCTCATCTTGACATCAAACAACAAATGCAAAAAACATTCGATACACTCTATGCGACACACAAATCTCCCAATACCGATTCGATGCACGCTCTTGTGCAACACTCACTGCACAATACCCATCTCTATCTCTGCTTGCCTGCACTCTATTATGGCGCAGAAATGGACGGGCTTTTTTCGGCGCAAGTCGTGCCAAATGATGAAAATGTCTCAAAACAATTTGGCAAAAAAATCTTCGCATTTCCTACGCGAATCTTGCGCCTTGCGCAATATCGCCCCTTTATGCGCCTCACCAACGAAATCTTTCCCGCGCCCTTCCTCAAAGACGCACGCGAGATTCTCTTTTTTAAGCCCGAAATTTGGCATCAGCTCTACCAAATCTCAACTATCGGTCATGAATTTGGGCATATCTTTTGGATTGATAGCGACACGGAAATTATGATGAACGAAGGGGGTAATTTCAAAAATATCGAGGAATTCAAAGCCACGACAGGCGGGCTTATGAATTTCTTTTTAAATGACACAACAGAACTCTATGCACCGCTTGCTACAGCACTCTTGGGCGATGTGATTCGCCGCTCCGTGGGGCTTATTGCATGGATGGAGCAAGGCGAGGTACTACCCTATTATTGCGAAGGGCTGATTCACTTGCATATCCTCTTTAAAGCACGGATTCTGCATTTTGATGGCACAAAATTGCATATCAATCTCTCGACAAACGATTATAGCAACGTAAAAACACTCTACACCCGCTATTACAACGAGCTAGCCGAACTCTATATCGCAAAACAACGTGCCTGTATTTTTTTGGAACGTTTTGCACAAAAAGATTCCTTGGGCAATTTCAAGCCCACAGCCCCAGATTCACGCGCATTTGTCGAATATTTTTGGAATCGCTACCAAGAGATTGGACAAGAGATTGACACAAGCGATGCACACAAACAATATCTCGCACAACTTTCGGGGCTCGCATGAATTTCACCGAAAGTCGTGCTTTTCTGAACGAAATCCGCGCATTGCTACTACAAAAAACAGGGATTTTTCTCGATGATAGCAAAGACACGCTCATTCTCAATCGTTTACGCAAACTCATCAAACACATCAATGCGCCCAACGCAGATTCATTTTTGGCACAAATTTCACACGGCAATAATGAGCAAGAATTTATCAATGCCTTCACAACCAACAAAACGGATTTTTTCCGCGAGGGATTCCAATTTCTCGATTTGCTCGACCGCGTGATGCCCCAATATTGCAACAAAAATGGAATCCATGTGCTATGTGCTGCGAGCTCCACAGGCGAAGAGCCCTATTCAATTGCCGCAACGCTTCTCTATGCCAAAGAAATCTATGGCTTGCAATCATTCAAGCCCACGATTATTGCGATAGATATTGACACAGACGTCTTAGAATGGGCACAAAATGGTGTTTATACTGTCAATACAAAAATCAGCCCACAACCGACATGGATTGATTTGGATAAATATTTTAATATCAAACAAATCGATGCGCAACAGATTTATATGGAAGCAAAACCTTGTCTAAAATCGCTTGTTACGTTTAAGCAGCTCAATCTCTATCACCATCGCTATCCTTTTGCGCCTCAAGAATTTGATATTATTTTTTGTCGTAATGTTTTGATTTATTTCAAAGTCAACGACCAAAAACAGATTCTAAAAAAGCTTTTTAGTCATCTCAAACTCAATGGCACACTCTATTTGGGACATTCAGAAAATATTCTCGACCTCTCCGACAAAGTCAGTCGTTTGGGACAAAATACTTTTATCAAGAATAGGGACTAGAGATGCTTGGACTTGGGACACTCACCAAACACACACCTGACATTATCCTACCATCTAATCCTTGCAAAAATGATAATGGACAAAAACTCATTTTGATTGGCTCATCGACAGGAGGTGTCGAGGCACTCACGCGCATTATCCCAAAACTCCCAATAGGGTTGCCACCTATTGTCATCGTACAACATATCCCTGTTGGATTTTCCGGCTCGTTTGCACAGCGACTCAATCATCTTTCGGCTATTTCTGTACTTGAAGTAACCGATATTGTTACATTGCAACATTCCCATGCTTATATCGCATCTGGCGACAAACACCTCATTATCAAAAAGAAAAACAATCAATACATTGCCCAAAGCATTGATGGCGAAAAAGTCAGTCGGCACAAACCAAGCGTTGATGTGTTGTTTCGCAGTGGCAATAATGCAGTGGGTAAAAATGTGCTTGCCATTATCCTCACAGGAATGGGAGATGACGGCAGCATTGGAATCAAAGAGCTGCATGATAATGGTGCACACACAATCGCACAAAGTGAAGAGAGCTGTGTCGTATTTGGAATGCCCAAACAAGCGATTGCACGGGGTGCAATCGATGAGGTTGTCCATCTCGACCAAATTGCCGATTCGATTGTGAAATTTTGCAAGCAATCCTAATGCAACGATTCCTAACACGTATTAAGGCGCAATACAAAACAAGTATTGAAACCTTTGGTGCAATCTCACATGGCGTTCTATGGACAAATGGCACAGAACAAATGCGCCGATTTAAAATTCTACTCGACCTCATCGCTCCTGCGCAAGATTTCAGCATCAATGATTTGGGCTGTGGATATGGCGCACTGCTTGATTATCTCCACGAACATAACCTCACTCCAACACAATATTATGGTTATGACATCACTCCCGAAATGCTCACACTCGCATATTCTCGATTCTCCACACAAAATGTTACCTTTATCCAATCGAGCTATCCCACACAACAAGCTGACTACACACTTATTAGCGGGACATTCAATCTCTGTGATGATGCACCCTACCAACAATGGCTTGAATATATCTTTGAACGGCTCTTGCTCTCATTTTCGTCTAGCTCTAAAGCAGTTGTATTCAATGGGCTTAGTACAAGCAAATCACCCAAAGTCGATGGGCTTTTTTATATCGACAAAGAAGACATCTTGAATTTCTGCCACTATGGACTGAATGCAAGCAAAATCAAAAGCTATGATGACAAAATACTGCAAGAATGGAGTATTGCAGCATTCAAATGAATTGGGGTTTATTGTTGTCATTATGAGTCTAGGACGCATGGCAATCAATATACAAAGAATCAAGAAAGGAACATAGATTGCTTAATAAAGACAATTTATGATTCTACATAAGCAGGAGCGTTGCCATATTTTCATGAATCTCTATACAATCCAACACATTGCAAACGCGACAGTCAGCCACAAAGGCTCGCACTTCCATGGATTCCTTTGTCCAAGCACACATTTTGAGGCAACACTACAAAAGCTGCATGATAAACATCCAAAAGCCGTGCATTTTGTAACGAGCTCGCGGATATCCAATGTACACAAACAAATTGTGGAAAGCTTTAGCGATGATGGCGAACCAAAAGGTAGCAGCGGAATGCCCACGCTCAATGTTTTGCGCGGAGCAAATCTTGTGAATATCGGATTTATCAGTGTACGTTATTTTGGTGGCACATTGCTTGGAATCGGGGGACTCGTGCGTGCCTATACGGATTGCGCACTGCAAACCATCGCAAACGCCGAGCTTGTGCCCTATGTTATCTTTGATTCTTTGCAAATCCATGTGCCTTTTGGCAAGCTGCAACATGCGCAATACCTCATCAAAAAGATTGGCATTCACATAACGCAGCAGGTTTTTGACAGCACAGGCGCGGAGTTTGCGCTGCAAGCAAGCGGCGAGAAACTCGCCGAGTTTAAATATTTGCTTGGAATCTAACGACTTATGGCGCACTTCGTGGAGGATAGACAAAAATACTTTCGCGTTCGACAAAAACCTCATCTTTTGCATCCTCGGCAAAAGCGCGGATTCGCAATGGAACAATCAGATTCTCGCTCGTTGTGTTCGGATTGCCTGTTGCTTCAAGCACGACAACTTGTTTGCTCTTCTCACCTGCATCAAGCTTGAGAGGTTCTTTGGGGCGCTTGATGACAATCTCGGGGTTATCGGGTAGCTCGAAGGTATAGGTATGTGGCACGCTGCTTGTATTGTGGAACAAAAAAGCATACGCATTTTCGATGTTGCCATTGCTTTTATTGAGCGTATAGAGTTCCGTTGTGCGGTTGATATTCAGCAACATGGTTTCTTTTGTTCCGCCTATCACCAAAAGTCCGATAAACACGGCGGTGAGTGCGACCATATACGCCACGGTGCGGAATCGAAAGATTCTAACCTTTTCACGTGTTTGCACCGTATTCATCGATGTCCAGCCAATAAGAGGTGCTTTGCCAAGTTTGCCCATCACCTTCGTACATGCATCGGCGCATTCTAAACAATTGATACATTCAAGCTGCATACCCTTGCGAATATCAATATGTGTGGGGCAGACACGCACACATGCCTCACAGCCAGTACATTCTGCATTGGGAGTTTCAGGCTTTTTCCAAAGCTTCTTGCCGCCTTCATACACAGTGCCGCCGCGCTGATAGTCATACACGACCATAATGGTATCTTTATCATACATCACTGATTGCACGCGGCAATAGGGACAAATAAAAAAGCAAAATTTCTCTTTTAATAGCGTGATGTCAAAAAATAAAAATGTCGAGATTCCAAGCCAAAAAACAAACAAAACAGGGTGCTCACGCGGCCCTTGAAAGATATAGACAAAGAAATCTTCAGGCGGGACGAAATACCACAAAAAGCCCGCAACTGCAATGAGCACAAACACCGCCCAAATTGCCATAGCAATGGCTCGTTTGAGCTTGTTTGCCCAAAGGCTCATGTCGGGCTCTTTTTGTTTGTTGGAGATTTTATCACGCAAACCTAGAATCTTCGTCTCAAGCAAATCACGATAGAGAACACGAAACAGCGTCTGCGGGCAAGCCCAACCGCACCATACGCGTCCGGCAAGTGTCGTCATAAAAAAGATTCCCAAGAATAGAAGAATGCTTAAAAAAGGCAAAAGATAAAACTCTTGGGTATCAAACACCGTGCCAAGCAAATGGAATTGTTTGTGGTCAAATGACAATAAAAAAATATGCCCATCGCCTATGCGAATGAAGGGCATTATGAAAATCGCGAGAGACGCTAGGGCATAAAGTACATAACGTTTTTTGCGGAAAAGCACGCCATTTGGGTTGCTACAGGCGACAAATGTTGAAGAATTTACCATGCAAAACCTCCTCAATAACAAATATTATCAGGGATTCTAGCAACACAAGCTGTATCCTAGCTTATAAGCCCTTCCAGCCCATTTTGCGCCAAACCTCTTGTGCTTCTTGTGTTTGCAAAAACTCGACAAATTCCCCTGCTTGCTGACGATTTGGGCTTGTTTTGGTAATCGCAATTTCAGCAGCGCGATAGAGGATATGCGCAAAATCTGCACGCACAAAGGTTGCCTCGCGCTTGCCAAGCGAGATTCCCCAATGTTCCCAAACAATGAATGCATCGAGCGTATTGTCGCTATTCCAGCGGTCAATCGCCTCGGCAGTGGTGGTGGCATAGAATTGGATATTTTTGCGCAATTTGACAAGCACGCTCCTATCGCCCCCCTTGAGTGCCATATCTTCATATAGCCCCACTTGCCCTGCACCACTCACAACCATAATGCGGATTCCATCACGTGTGAGGTCTTCAAAGCGATGAATGTGCTGCGGATTGCCGGGGCGCACGACAATCCCAGCTTCGCGGATATTGAGCACACGTACATCATTATGGCTAAGCTGCTGTGGCATTTGCGCCACAAGAAAATCCATCATTGAAGAATTGCCTGCATAAATCACGTCGGCATTCTCCTTTGCTTGGTCAATCCATTGCGCAAAAGGTCCTGCAATAATCGTAATCTTTTCACCTGTTTTCTCGCTAAACTGCCGTGCAAGCTCGTTGATGACGGGCGCAGGTCCACTTGGTCCATAGACAAACAGCTCCGCATGGGCGAGCGCGATGAACGCACAAAAAATAAAAATTTTCCTCATTCCCTCTCCTTATAGTTGCTTGCACGCATTCTCATCAACCTCAAATCGGTCGTTGCGCAATACAATGGCATATTGAACCCCCTGCTGCAAATCGACAAGATAGCATTGGTCGCCTGCCTCGCTTTTTGCTCGATTCGGCGGATAGCCACGCAATCGGAGGCGCACTTCGTCCATATCTTCGCACATTGCGGAAAATCCAAACATCACCAAGCGATAGCGAAATGCTCGTTCCATTATCCCCTCAACATATTTGTAATGTCGCCCGCACCAAAGCCCACAACCATCCCCGAATCAATTTCGCGCACGATTGTCTCACCCTGCATCACCAAAATGCGCTGGTCATCGCCATGATTCACGCGCATGATGTGGCTCGCCATTGTGGGGCGATAGTGTGCAAATTCTTCAGCCAAGTCTATCTCGATTGGCGCTTCGCCAGCAGCATATACAGGCAAAATCACCAAGTCCATCGATTCGCCAAAACATGATTTGAATCGCTCAAGATTTGCCGCAAGGCGCGAATATTTGTGTGGCTGCCAAATCACACACAAGTCCCGCCCACCGAGCAACTCACGATAGCGATTCACAGCCACAAGCGTGGTTTCAATCTCGGTAGGGTGGTGCGCATAGTCATCGATGATAATCAGCTTGCCCTTTTGAATCACATCAAAACGTTTCTTAATCCCGCGATAGTCAGCAAGACGGCGCCGCAATGTTTCTAAATCAACCTCGCCCACAAGCGCAAGCAGAGCAAGCGCCGCATCAAGCGCGATATGCTCGCCAATCCCCCAGACACAAAAGCTACCCAAATCGCGTAAGCAAAAACGTGTGTAAGGCTCACCATCGACAAGCTCATAGCTCACATCTGTGATGTCTTTACAAGGGAAAAGCCGCACAGCACGCAATTCTTCGAGTGTGCGTAAATAGGGGTCTTCGGCATTGATGACGCGTTTGGGCGCATTCAACAAAAACTGCGCATACGCGCTGCGCAAGAGGTATGCGTCATTGTGATAGTTCTCGAGATGTTCAGGCTCGGCATTGACAACAATCGAACAATAGGGGCTTGTGTGCAAAAAGCTTTGGTCGCTCTCATCAGCTTCAAAAACAACACTTTCGCTCTTAATCTCACGCACATTTGAATCAAATTCCTTGCTGATTGCACCAATAATGGCACTTGCTTCGGGCAAGAGTGTGCTCAAAATCGCACTCGTTGTACTCTTGCCATGCGCGCCCGCAATCGCATAGACTTTTTTGTGGCTTAGAATCATTGGCAACGCTTCTTTGCGCGAAAGCACAGCGATTCCACGTTCTTTTGCTGCGACAATCTCAATATTGTTTTGTTTGATAATCGCTGAATGAACGACGACATCTTGGTTGGTAATCGCGCTTGCATGGTGTGGGATCATAATCGGGATTCCAAGCGCTTGCAGGCTCTGTGTGATAGCATTTGCGCAAATATCCGAACCACTCACCTCAACACCCTGCGCCCTAAGATAACGCGCAAGTCCCGAGATTCCAATCCCTCCAATGCCAATAAAATGAATCTTTTTTGGTGTCATTTTATTTCTTACTCATTTTTTCATAGACTTTAGCAATCCGCACTAGCGCCTCTTTGCATGTTGGTGTGTCATAGACAAGCGCAATGCGCACAAAACCAGCACCAGAGCCCTCGCGCCCCAAGAAGCGCCCGGGCAAAACCGAGACATTCTGCGTTTGGTAGAGCTCGCGCGCAAATGCAATATCATCGCCCACAAAAAGCCAAACATAGAAGGTGTATGGTGCGATTGTCGCGCCCAAAATCTCGCGCGCAAGCGCGAAGTTTGCGCGATAGATGGCACGCGCTTCTTTGGCAGCGACATCATCATTCCATGCCACAATGGCAGCGTCTTGCAATGGCAATGGCACAGCACAACCCACATACGTGCGGTAGCGCATATAATGCTGCAAAATCTCGCTATCGCCGGCAACATAGCCGCTGCGAAGTCCGGGAGCACTTGAACGTTTGCTAGCAGAGTTGAGCGCAAGAATATTTTTAAAGCTTGTATTGCCCACAGCAATACAAGCCTGCAGAATCGAGGCAGGTGGCTCGTTTTCATAGATGTCGCCATAACATTCATCGCTGATAATCACAAAATCATACGCAAGCGCAAGCCGCACCCATTCACAAAGCGAATCGAACGAAAGCGCAGCACCTGTGGGGTTATTGGGCGAATTCAGAATCACGACATCGACAGATTCCAAAGACGCGGGCGAAAGCGAGGGAGAGAAACCATTCTCGGCGACAAGCGGCATATACAAAACGCGCGCGCGCGCCATTTTTGCCGCACCTTCATAGATTTGATAGAACGGATTGGGATAGGCAATTGTCGGATTGGGTTTGTCAAACAGCAAAAACTGCGGGAGATTGAACAGCGCCTCGCGCGTACCAAAAGTCAGCACAACCTCTGAAGACGTGAGCGCGACTTGGTAGCGGCGCGAGACATAACTACACACGGCGTCTTTGAGCGTTGCTTCGCCGCTAGAGTTTGGGTATTTGTTGAGCTTAGCGACATTTGCGACAAGCGCATCGCAAATCGCCTTTGGAGTGGAAAACTGCGGCTCACCAATTGTGAGCGCAATCGGAGACAACGGCGCGGGAGAGAGCGGCGCAAACAACGCACGCAATTTCTCAAACGGATATTTCTCAAACTCCATGCCATATATTCCTAATAATGTTGCCTAAATCGGTGCTGGATTCTTCGGCGTGAACGTCTTTGCGATGTTTTACTCGTTACGGTCTTGCGAAGCGATGCCTCAATTTGACTCAAATCCGCTTTTGATAAGCCGATTTTATCAGGTCCAAGAATCTGCTTGCGCGCAAACAGCAGCGAGAGAAGCTTGCAGGCGAGTTGCGAAGCTTGAATCTCATCACTTAGAGCTTCATAGATTTGCAGTGCCTCGTCTGTAATTGGCGCATTTAATAATTCTTTGATAATCTTTGAATCAAGCGACTTCATCGTGTCAGCAATGGTTGGAATCTCGTAGAGCTCGATATGTGCCTTGGTGTTTTCAGCAATACGGCGCATTTCTTTAAACTCAAGCGGCGTGGTGAGCGTGATGGCGATACCCTTTTTGCCTGCACGTCCTGTGCGCCCGATTCTGTGCACATAACTTTCGGGATTGAGCGGGATATGGTAATTGAACACATGGCTCACATCACTAATATCAAGCCCACGTGCAGCAATGTCTGTGGCGATAAGCATCTCAACATTGCCATCTTTAAATGCCGTAATCGCATTGCGCCGCTCGATTTGCTGCATATCGCCATGCAGCGCGCCCGCATGATAGCCGCGCGCCACGAGATTCACACAAAGACTATCAGCTTCTTTTTTGGTGCGCGTAAAGATGATTGCCTTTGTGGGCATCTCACTATCAATCAACCGCACAATGGCAAGTTCGCGCTCACCTTCGTTGATGATATAATAGCGTTGCCGAATGTCGCTATTGGTTGTTTCCTTAGTGGCAATCTTGACGAGCTTAGGATTATCGAGAATCTTCTGCGCAAGCTGCTTGATAGGCAACGGCATTGTCGCCGAAAAAAGCAATGTTTGGCGACGTGTGGGGAGATATGAAAAAATTTCCTCGATGTCTTCCAAAAACCCCATATCGAGCATTTCATCTGATTCATCAAGCACAACAATCTTGGGATTGAAACGCGGAATTTTGTCGTTGCGCAAAAAATCCAAAAGCCGCCCCGGCGTGGCAATCACAACTTGCGGACGTTTCTTGAGCAGCTCAATCTGTCGGCTCGCACTCTGTCCGCCATAGACACAGACCGTGCGTGTGTTGCAAAAATGTCCGAGCTTAAAAATCTCTTCGCTCACCTGCATAGCGAGCTCACGCGTTGGTGTGATCACCAATGCTTCAATCTCGCCATTATTGTGCAAACGCTGAATCAGCGGCAGCGCAAAAGCTGCTGTTTTGCCTGTCCCTGTTTGTGCTTGGGCGATGAGATCATGCCCTCCTAAAATGAGCGGAATCGACTGCACCTGAATAGGCGATGGTGTCGAAAAACCCGCTTCTTGAATGCCTTTTAGCAGTTGAGATTTGAGTTCAAATGCAGCAAAATCTTGAATGGTTGAGGAATTGTCCGAGTTCTCCATGATTATGTTTAATCCTACTTTCTTTATCAATTTATTGTATGAGAAGTTCAATCCAATTTTTCATCATTGTATCCAAAAAAAATAAACTCTAGGCTAAAACGATTGGTTAAAAAAAGTATCGTTATAATATGGGCAATTTTTGCACAAGGAATGCCATGTTTGCAAGCTTTGCCAATCTCATTCTAGGCGGTGTTTCACCCTCAACGATAGCCATTAGCGTTTTTGCGGGAATCGCGACTTTTCTTAGCCCTTGCATTCTCCCCTTGTTGCCCATTTATTTTTCCTATCTTGCAAGCGTCCCCATATCCGAGCTACAAGGCACAAAAAAGATTCTCTTTGTGCGCAGTCTCTGTTTTGTGCTTGGCTTTTCACTCGTCTTTTTGCTGCTTGGTGCGAGCATGATTGGGCTCATACATTTTTTATTCAACCAACCCCTTTTCACGTTGTTTAACACCCCCATATTCTTTCATCATATTGCGGGGATTGTCGTGATTGTGTTTGGCTTGCAATTGCTTGGTGTGCTGCACATTGGCTTCTTGCAGCGCGAAGCGAGAATCCACACCAAAAGCCAAGCAAACAATGTCTTTGGAGCTTTTGTTCTTGGAATCTTCTTTGCGCTAGGCTGGAGTCCTTGCATTGGTCCCTTACTCTCGTCAATCATCTTGCTTGCAAGTAGCGAGCGCGAATCGGGAGTGATACTACTATTATGCTACACATTCGGGCTTGCCCTGCCCTTTTTACTCGCCGCACTCTTCGTACAAAGCGCATTGCAATTTCTTACAAAGCACAAACAAAATCTCATGTTTGCCCAAAAAATTGCCGCTGCGCTCCTTCTTCTTATGGGCATTCTCATGCTGTTTGGTATGACAACGGAGCTGTCTGCCCTACTTGTGCCACTTTATTCTACCAACTAAGGAAGAAATCATGCTATTCAAATCTGCCACTTTATGCGATTATGCGACAAACACACAAGGTGATATACGTATCGCAAATGGCGTCATCACCGAGATTGCTCCCAATCTCGTGCCCCAAAAGGGCGAGGAGATTCTTGATTGTTCTGGGCTTGTGCTTCTACCTTCACTCATTGACCTCAATGTTTCCTTATCTGACAAAAGTCTCAATACCAAAAATCTCCTTTCTCTCATCGAATCAGCACACAGAGGCGGTGTTGGAAGTATTGCCCTGCTGCCTGATTGCCAACCACGAATCGATTCTGAAGAAACGATTGAATTGATTCATAGCATGTGCGCATTGCACAAAATCAATCTTTTTCCGATTGCTTCAGCAATCCGCTCCGATGGCAATCTATCGGAACTTTCGATTCTCAACAAAAAGGGCTGCAAGGCGATTTTTGTTGATTCACATCTTGATGGCAACCTCATGCGCCGCGCATGCGAATACGCATTATTTTTGCAGATTCCGCTCTTTTGTCGTTGCGATGACCCAACATTGCGCGGGAATGGCGCAATGAATGATAGCTATCTTTCGGCAGAAATGGGATTGCCAGCAATCCCGAGCCTTAGCGAAGTCAAAGAGGTTGCCAAGATGAGCGAAGTCGCCGTTTTTATGGGGAATACTTTACGATTTTGCGCCCTTAGCAGCGAACGTAGCCTCACAATCATCGACCGCTGTCGCGAGGAGAATCCCCACATTTTCTCTGAATGTTCGATTCATCATCTCGTGCTCACCGAAGAACTCTGCAAAGACTACAACACAGCAGCAAAAATTCTCCCGCCACTCAAAGGCGATGAAACGCGCCAAAAACTGCTCCAGTCGCTCCAAAAAGGCAGAATCCACACACTCACGTCGCTCCATTCGCCCTCGACAATCACACGCAAAGACCTTGCGTTTGAAGAAGCTGCCTTTGGCATTGACGCACTCCATGACTACTTTTCGCTGCTTTACACCTTCCTTGTCAAGCCCAAAATCCTCACTCTTAGCGAGGTTTCACGTTATTGCTCACTACACCCTGCACAGATTCTCAACATACATAAAGGCATTCTTGCCGTTGGTGCTGACGCCGACATTATCCTTGTTGATACGCATGCGACAACCTCGCCCAAAGGCGCTCTCTCTCCATACTCTGGGCAGCAACTCTTTGGCGAAGTCGCTGCAAGCTTTGTGGGCGGAATCTGTTGCTACAAGCGTGAAACAAGCATAAAAAGGTTATAATCAAGAGATAAAGCAAAAAGGAAGAGAATGGAAGTCATTGGCGCGAGCAAAGTTTTTGTTTGTGATGACGCATTTTGCGTACTCGACAATGGCGCTGTCGCCTTTGATGGCGCACACATTTGCGATGTGGGCGATTTCGCCACATTGCAAAAGCGCTATGGCAATGCGCGATTCCATGACGATTGCGTATTGCTACCCGCACTCATCAACCCTCACACACACATTGAGTTTAGCGATAGCTGCGGATTCGTCTTTGGGAGCTTTGGCGCATGGCTTTCAAGCGTATTCACACAGCACCAAAAGCCATGCAGCAAGGAGCAAATGGAATCTGCACTTGCAAGCCTGCGCAAAAGCGGTGTAGGCTGCGTGGGTGCAATTAGCTCGCAAGGAAATGACCTCGACGTCCTCGCGTGTTCAAATCTGCGCATTGTCTATTTCAATGAGCTCATCGGCTCAAGCCATGAGGGCGCAGAATCGGCATGGGAAAACTTTTTGCAACGCATACAAACAGCCGATGAGTGCGTTAGCGCAACATTTCATAACGCGCTCGCTGTGCATTCGCCCTATTCTGTCGTCCCCGAACTCCTCGCACGGCTTGTGTGCGAGGTGAACAAACGTCAATGTGCATTGAGTGTGCATTTTCTCGAATCGCCTGAAGAGCGGCAATGGCTTTGCGAAGACAGCGGATTCTTCAAGGATTTCTATGCAAACTTCAACCCGAGCAACACGCAGAGTTTTTATCGGATTGATGGCTTTCTTGAGCATTTCGCAAACACAAAGGCACGCCTGCTATTTGTGCATTGTACGCAAGCAAACGAATCCGAGCTCGCACACATCGCACGTTTGGGCGCGAATGTTGTTTCATGCCCTCGCTCCAATCGCCTCTTGGGGGGCAAAATGCTTGGTTTCAAAAAAACAAACGCGATTCTGCCCTGCCTCATCGGCACAGATTCGCTTGCCTCAAACAATTCGCTCAATCTGCTCGAAGAGCTGCGCACTGCACTTTTTTGCGCACATGCGCCACTTGTGCCACTCTCTGTCGCACTTGTCTTAGCCGCGACAAAGAATGCTGCAAAGGCGCTAGGGCTTGATTGTGGCATTTTACAAAGCGGCAAGCTCGCTGATATGGCACTCTTCCATGTGCCACAAATCCGACACACACACCAAGAAGCACTCACCTTTTTGCTGCACGCAACACAAGCACAATCACTCTGGGTGGGTGGCAAAGAATTAGGAGATGTCCAATGAAACATCTCGCATTTTGGGCTGCCTTTCCATTTGTCTTGCTCACACGTTATTTCAAGGCTTTTGTGCTGATTATCCTCCTCTTTGCACTCATGAGCTTTGGTACAAAACCATTGAACAATCTTGAGGGCAATCTTGCAGAAATCAAACTTATGGGCATGATTCTCAATTCGCACGCATTGATTAAGCAGATTGAGAATCTACGCGAAGATTCGAGCATTGCTGGCGTATTACTCGTTGTCGATTCACCCGGCGGTGCTCTCTCGCCGAGTGTTGAAATCTACGAAGAGCTCAAACGCCTTGCAGCAAAGAAGCCCCTTGTCGTCTATGCGCAAGGCACACTTGCAAGCGGCAGCTACTATGCGGCATTGGGCGCACAACACATCATTGCAAACAAGGGTGCAATCATCGGTTCGATTGGCGTGATTTTTGAAGGAATTGATGTCAGCGAATTGATTGCAAAACTCGGAATCCGCCCACAAATACTCAAAGCGGGACAGCTCAAAGAAGCTGGGACAATCATGCGCGCTTGGAATGACGAGGAGCGCAATGAGATAGAAGAGCTGCTTATGCGGCAGTATGATATGTTTGTTACCGATGTTTGCACAGCGCGGCGAATCGATTGTGCACAAAAAGAGAGCTTTGCCGAGGGGCGAATCTTTGATTCTGCACGCGCGCTGAAGCTTGGGCTCATCGATAGCATTGGCACAAAAAATGATGCTAAAAAAGAGCTCATCGCCTTGAGTGGCGTTGAGTTTGCGCAATGGGTCGAGATTGAAGAAAGCAATATTATATGGAACGCATTGCAAGGCTCACTACGTGCATTTGTGTGGAATCTGTTTGGTATAATGGGGAGATAATGACATATATATTGCGAATCCAAGCGCCCGATGAGAAAGCATTGATTTATAAAATCACATCGTTATTGCAAAATTTTAATATTACAAAAAACAATGAATTTGTGGATTTTGAGCAAGGGCTATTCTTTTTCCGCGCGCAATTTACGGGTGAGAACAGCATTGATGGTTTGCGCGAGCAGCTATTAGAGGTTTTGCCACCAAACAGCGAGGTGAGCATTGAACCCAAACACTCGCCCAAACTCATCTTGCTTTGCACCAAAGAAAATCATTGCCTTGGCGATATTCTGCTTCGGCGCGAGAGCAATGAGCTCGATGTGCAGATTTTGGCTGTGATAGGCAACCACGACACCTTGCGTCCGCTTGTCGAGCGGTTTGGTATCCCATTTTTTACCATTACACATGAAGGCTGTACGCGCGAAGAGCATGAACAAAAGCTACTTGATTGCATTGCACACATTGGACAAACAGAACTTCTTGTTTTGGCAAAATATATGCGGATTCTAAGCCCCGATTTCGTGGCACATTTTCGACATAGAATCTTAAATATTCACCATTCACTCCTGCCTGCATTTGTGGGTGCAAACCCCTACAAACAGGCATACAATCGGGGTGCAAAGATTATCGGAGCGACAGCACATTTCGTAACCGATGTGCTCGATGATGGTCCAATCATCGCACAAGACATCATCAAAATTGATCACAATTATACGATTAAAGACATGCAGCAAGCAGGACATGATATTGAAAAAATCGTACTCGCGCGCGCGCTGAAGCTTGTTTGCGAGCAGCGCGTTTTTGTGTATCAGAATAAAACGATTATTTTCTAAGGAGATAGAGTATGAGAACCAACCGCAACAAAGCGATTTCACACTACCAAAAAGAAGCAAATCTCCTACAAAATGAGTATGACGAATATGATACAGAAAAAATAGACAAGAACGAGATTCCATACAACGATGATGTGATACCGATAGCGACAAAATCTGTCGAGAATCCAACTATAAATAAGGCTACCGCAACAAAAATGGCGCAAGCAGCACCCCAAACAGAGGACGACAAGCCTGCACCATCGGAAGCGATAGACGAGCAAGCAGAATCTGCTAAATCGGATACACCAGAAATATGCCCACATGTTCTCTCTGTCTATGAAACCGTGATGCTTATTCAGCTCAAACGTATGATTAAGCGCAACACCAAAGCCTTTGCCGTCATGCTAAAGATTTTGATACAGGGCGACCCAAAACGAAAGCCATAAAATGCAAAACGACAGGACAATGCACATTGTTTTGCACCAACCACAAATCCCGCACAATACAGGCGCGATTGGGCGACTTTGTGTCGCGCTTGGTGCAGAGCTACACCTCATTCACCCACTTGGATTCCACCTCACACAAAAGGAGATTCGCCGCGCCGGACTTGATTATTGGGAGCATTTGCAACTCTTTGAGTGGGATTGTGTACAGAGTTTTTGGGCATGTTATGCGCCCAATTCCACGCATCATTTTTGCAGCACAAAGGCACAAAAAAGTCTCTATGAAGCGCGACTCATTGCGCCATGTTTCTTGCATTTTGGGCGCGAAGATGCAGGCATTCCCTCCGAGATTCTCAATCGCTATGCTGAACAATGCTACAAAATCCCTATGCAAAGTACCGCTAGAAGCCTCAATCTTGCTACTGCTGTGGCGATTGTTGGCTATGAATCCTTCCGACAAACAATTAGTAGAATTTAAGTAAAATATGTATATACTATTTCTATTATAGGAGCGTGTATGCAAAATCTACAAAAAAGAGCAACGCTTGTTTCAAGCACAGTTGCAACCATATTGGTGCTTTTCAAGCTTATCATGGGGATTTTGAGTGGTTCGGTTGCAATCCTTGCTTCGGCGATTGATTCCTTGCTTGATTTATGCGTTTCGCTATTCAACTACTTTGCGCTCTACACAGCCCAGCTGCCACCAAGCGAAACGTTTAATTATGGCAAAGGCAAAATCGAGGCGCTCGCCTGTGTGATTGAGGGCAGCATGATTGTCATCTCGGCGTTTTTCATTTTATATCAATCCATCAAAAAAATCTATCTAGGCGAAGAACTCGAATATGTCGGCGAGTCCATCGTTGTTATGCTCATTTGTTTGCTTATCACCCTTGCGCTCGTGTATTATCTGCGCATTGTGGCAAAAAAAACTAACAATCTTGTTATCAAAGCCGACAGCCTGCACTACCAAACCGACCTCTTGAGCAATGGCGCTGTGCTACTTGCCTTGGGAATCGTACATTTTAGCGGCTGGGCAGTCATTGATGGAATCTTTGGCATTGTGATTGCATGCTATATTTTCTATTCAGCATTTTCATTGCTCAAAGATGGCGTCTCGATGCTCTTTGATAGGGCAATGGATGCAAAAATGGTTGCGGCAATTCGGAAAATTCTATCTGAACACAAAGAAATCATCAGCTTTCATGGGCTCAAAACGCGACAAAGCGGCGAATATCATTTCATCGAGATTCATCTTGTTTTCCCAAGCACAATCTCGCTTCTACAAGCACACGATACCGCACATAAGATAGAAGACGAGATTCAAAACTTGCGAGCTGATGTGCGCTGGGAGATTATGACACATCTCGACCCTTATGATGATGCGAATGAAGACGATATGCGTAAGCAAAAAGTGCCCCACAATGTGGGAGCAGAAACGTAGCTACGCGAGCTGTGCACGCAACATCCAAAGAGATTTTTGCAGCTTAGCGAGGTTGTCGTCCGCAAAAGCAGCAGTTACGGAATCGCCCGCACCAGAGGCAACCTCCGAAAGCTCTCGAAAGGTTTTTTCAAAATACGTATAATCTTTTTCGACTGCCTCGACAATCTGTCGTGAAGTGAATTTGGTGCTGCTCTCTTCAGAAATTTTTGCCTCTGCAAGAACGTCTTTGAGGGTTACCAAGGGCTTTTGCCCAAGCTGCAATAGACGTTCGGCAATATCATCATAGACATCAGAGAATATCTCATAAATCTCTTCGGTAGCAAGATGTGTGGGATGAAAATCCATACCCACAACATTCCAATGGAAATTGTGCGTTTTCATCACAAACACAATTGCATCAGCTTGAAGTCTTTTAAGCAATGGAATGACTGAACTCATTTTGTATCCTTTCATTATTGAGATAGACAATAATAGGCAAAAAAAGTTAATGGAAAATAATTATCTACCCCCAAGATATTCAATCACAATACGAAAGCCCTTTTTGTCTATATCAACAATTTCGACACTGCCGCCATGCGCTTCGATAATCCGCAATGAAAGGGCAAGCCCCAAGCCATTTCCTTTGACTTTTGTGCTCTTGAAAGGCTCAAAGATAATGTTTTTATTTTCAAATACCTTGCCATTGTCATAGATTTCAAAAATGCGCTTGTCATGCTGCTCTTCGCAAAAAAGCTCGACAACACCGCCTTCTTCAAATTCTTCTTCTTCAATCGCATCAATAGCATTGAAAATAAAGTTTTGAAATACGATTCCTAATAAATCAATATCACCATAAATCACACAATCAGGCTTGAAATTGAAACGGAAATCGATATTTTTTGTGTAAGTATAATAACCAATAGCAAGCCTCAACTCGTCTTGAAGCTGTTTAAGCTGAAATCGCATCTTATTAGGTTGAATGCCTTTGGAAAAAAGCAATGTCGCCTTGATAATCCGTTCAACCCGCCAAATCGCCTTTTTAATCTCAAGCACGAGGGGCTTGACACCGACATCAACACGGCGCAAAAGTGTCGAACTAAGAAGCGTAACCGAACCAATAGGATTGCGAATTTCATGGGCAAGATTTGCCGAAATCTGCCCCATTGAAATCAGTCGCTCCTTGCGTTTTTCGTCCGTAATGTCCGTGGCAGAGAGAATACTCTTGCCCATTTTTTTATTCACTTTAATGAGGTAAAACGAACCATCGAGCTCCACCTCTCCGCTGCCTTGAAAGTCGCAGATAAGCGGTAAGAGATTATTGATTTTGAATGATTCATCATTCTGATAAACCAAATCACCTTTTTCGTCAAGAACCCACAGCGCATTTGGCAAAAGCTCCAACACGCCCTCAAAAAGCCCCTTGAGTTCAATAAACTCATTCTCGATTTGATATGACTGTGAAATCAGCTCCTCGAGAGAGTGCATCAATGCGACTTTATCTGTCGCATTGAGCGAATTCAGCAATTCTTTGTTAATCACTGCCTTTTTGCCTCGTCCTCATTTTTCTCTTTTTCTTTTTTCTCTTTGAGATGGTCTGGGATATACATTCCGCCATTCTCGGCGATGTTTTGCTCTTCTTTAATCCAATTGAATAGCGCATCGCTATATCCAAAGCTACCTGCCAAAGCTTCACTCATGTGCTCACGATACATGCTCATATAAATATCATGCCCCGGCGCTTTGGGAAACAAGCCATTGTCCATCTTCATTGATGTATCGAGCAAAGTCTTGAGCAAAAGCGCCTCAAACGCATCGGTTTGTTCACGAAGCTGTGCGTCCTCGGCAGAGAGATTCTCAATCTTTGGCTGTTTTTGGTTTTGCGCCATCGCAAGCGCATTTGAAATGTCAATTTTCATTACTTCCTCCTTTAATTAGATGACTTCGAGGTCAGCACTAATCGCGCCTGCTCGTTTGATTGCCTGCAAAATTGAAATCACATCTTTGGGCGCTGCACCCATGCGTTGCAATGCGCGGGTGATGTTCGCCACGGTTGGAATCTGCGCTCCCGTACTAAGCAGGCTATTTGCTGCATTCAGCCGCATTCCGCCGCCAAGGTCAATCGAGCCTTCTTCGGGGATATTGTCGCGTGAAATTTGCACTGTGATTTCACCATGTGTAATGACAACATCGCCAACCTCGACTCCCACACCAGAAACAACCGTTCCTGTGCGTTCATCGATGATGATTTTCTCATCTCGTGTCACGTCCATATCGACATCTTCAACTTTCGCCAAAAACTCTACCATTCCCATTGTTTCGGGACGAGCGAGCTTGATTGTGCGTGGGTCAATCGCTGTCGCAATCGGCGCGTCATTGAATGCCGCATTGATACTCTGTTGCGCACGCAACGCATTTTGAAAATTCGAGGTTTTGAGGCTTAGCGTTGCTTCTCGTTTCGAGTAGATATCGAAATTGACTTCGCGCTCGATAATCGCTCCGCCATAGATTGTCGCTGCAAGAGGGTGGTTAATGCCCCCTCCACGTTCGTTTTTGCCTCCGATTGAAATCGCGCCTTGCGTGGTAGCATAGATTCGCCCATCAACACCACTTAATGGAGTGAGAATGAGCGTCCCTCCCTCGAGCGATTTCGCATCGCCAATGCTCGAAATCAACGCATCGACTCGGTCGCCCTGCCGCGCAAAAGGTGGGAGCTTCGCCGTAACCATCACTGCAGCGACATTCTTTGACTGAATATCATTGGGATTGATTTTCACATTCACGCTCTCGAGCATGTTTGCAAGAGATTGCATGGTGAATGTCGATGTTGTTTTGTCTCCTGTTCCATTGAGACCCACAACAAGCCCATAGCCAATCAGCTGATTCTCGCGCACACCAACAACATTTGCAATGTCCTTGATTTTTTCGGCAAACGCGCCATTGAGGCAGCAAAGAACTGCTGCGACACCTATCCATTTCTTCATTTTCATAGCCTCCGTCCTTTTGTTGGTTTCTATCGGAAAAAGCAAAAGCCGTGCCACTTTTTCTGCTTTGGTTTCAGAAACCTTTAATCTATTGTTGCTATAATTACGCCTTGTGTCGGAGTATAGCGCAGCCTGGCTAGCGCACACCCTTGGGGTGGGTGAGGTCGTGGGTTCAAATCCCGCTACTCCGACCATTTGGATTCAATATGGCGTTACATAGCGTTCCCCAAACGCCTGCACTGCCCCACCATTCTTTTTCTCATCAAGTACGAGATCCAAAATCGCCACGGCGCTTTCCCAACGTTTCACCTTTTGGTTGAGCATCACAAGAAGCACATCTTTATTGCCCTTTTTGCCACGCGCAATAAGACATGGACCCGCTTTTGATGTGTAACCTGTTTTGACACCCACAGCATATTTGCGCTCTTTGAGCAAACGATTTGTCGTCCGCACGACATATGAACGCTTAGTGTTTGTTGCGCGGAATCTATGCATATCTGCCTTCACAGCCTGATTGAACGTAGCATTCTGAATCGCATATTCAGCAAGTTTCATCAAATCGCTCGCACTCGAATAATGTGCACCGATGTCGAATCCCGCAGCATTTGTAAAACGCGTATTAGTCATACCAAGCATGCGCGCTTTGCGATTCATCATCGCCACAAATTTCTTTGTGCTGCCACCGATATGGATTCCAATCGCCACAGCAGCATCGTTTGCCGAACCAATCAACGTTGCCTTGACTAAATCGCGCAAATAGACCTTTTCGCCAGCCCTAAGCCCAAGCTTGATTTGTTCTACTTTTGTTGCTTCTTTGGGAATGCTGACAAGCCGATTCATCTGCCCACTCTCAATCGCAAGCATCGCCGTCATAATCTTTGTGAGGCTTGCTGGGCGCATTTTTTTGTGACTCGCTTTGGCATAGAGAATTTTTTGCCTTTGCAAATCTTTGACAATCAAAGACGTAATCTCGTCCTCAAATTTGCCCAAAGAATCCGCCCACAACAAGCAAGGTAACAGAATCAATAAGAGTGTTTTCATCTCTTCTCCTTTTCAGCCTGCCTCTCCCAATAGCGCTCCAAAAGTATCATAGCAGCAATACTATCTAAATATCCCTTATGTCGCGAAAACCGCGCCCTACATCGTTGTTGCGCTTCAACAGAGCTATACGATTCATCAAAAAAGACAATCGTGCGCCCCTCGCCCAAAAGCTGCGCGAAATGCTGCGCCCTTTTGCGCATTGTTTCAGAGCTAGCGCCATCGAACGCAACGCCAATCAGCACAATCTCGGCTTGCTTTTGCTCAAGCACAGCGAGCACAGCACTTGCTGCTTGGTTGCGATTGTATCGCAAAATCGGCGCAAGCGGCACAATAATGCCCGCACACAAATGTGCAAGCCCAATGCGTTTGAGCCCCAAATCAATCGCGACAATGCTTTGCATGGCTATTCGACCACGACAATGCGCCCATTGCGAAGCTCAATGGAGCCTTTCAATTGCTCTTCGGCAAGCCTCTGTGTGCCAAATTTTTCAATCACCTCAACCTCAAGCGGTGCTTGCCTGCAGAATTCCATAAAAGCATCATGCGTACTATCGACACTTTGTGCGCGGCTCTTTAGCCTAAATTCAGCACTAAAAGTAGCAAGGAGCCATTGCAAAAAGTTCTCGATTCGAACAATGGGCATTGCCATTTTTGTCTCAATAAGCTTTTGTGTCCCCAAGCTCTCACCCATTCTGTGCGAAAAAACAAACAATGGCTTGCCAATTTTATAGGCAAATTGCGCCGATTGAATCGAGCCGCTGTTTTCGTCAGCTTGCGACACAACCACACAATCACTTAGGGCAATTATTATTTTGTTGCGTTCCAAAAATGTCCATTTTTGGGGCAGAAAATCTGCCTCATATTCGCTAAGAATCAAGCCATTAGTGGCGATTTGCTCAATCTCTTTACGATGCGATGCAGGATAGTAGCACCCAAGTCCTGATGGTGAAACCAAAATCGTTTTGCTCCCTGCTCCTTTGTGTGCTTCAATATCAATACCAAAAGCCCCACCGCTAATCACAACAGCACCAATATCAGCGATTTGCCGCGCGAGCTGAAAGGTGTAGGTTTTGGCATAGGGGCTAGCATGGCGCGAGCCAACGATAGCAATAAGCAAACAATCAAGCAGCGCCGCATTGCCTCGATAGAAAAACCAGCCAATTTCGCGGCGCAAATGACGAAGCTTGGCTTGAATGTTTGCATTCAGATTCTGTGTTTGGAGAATCTGCGTGGGCACTATTCCTTCTCCACAAAGAAAATCACAATCTCCTCAACAAGCTTCGCTGTGCGATAGCCAATAAAGCTCCCTTCTTCTTCAATGGCTTTGATCTCATCTTGGAGTTTATGCTGCTCCATAAGCGCCTCAAGCATTGGGTCACGCCCAAAGCGGTCGATGAAACGCTTGAGCGTAACACGCCAGTTAATGTTACCTTCGGGGATTTTATTTTCAATTTCATGGATATATGCAACTTTGAATAACGAAGCGATTCTATCCACCCAAAAAGCGATATTCATATACTCGCCAAAGATTGTCATCACCGTTTTTGGACGCCCATTGAGCGCAGCATCTTTTGCCTTTTCAAAGACATTCTCAAAATCTTTCATAAACTCCTTAAATTGTGGCATCGAACGCAATGCGCGGTATTCCTCGACAATCGCATACGCCTTTGCGATGTCATGCCCCTCAATTGCAGCAAGCAAGAATCGTTTCTGTTGCAAGATGATAATTCGCTCTGTTGCAGCGCGCTTGAAGCTTGGGAAAATCTGCAAGAATCGCGCAATTTCTTCGGCTTTTTCGAGCTCTCCTTCTTGTTCAAGATGAAATATCTCGGTCATATTGCGCTCACCAAGCAAATAGACTTTTTTATACAAATCCGTATCACGCAAGAAGCTATGCTGATTGACGAGCGAAAAATAACCTTTAAAGTTTTTATTTTTAATCAAATCTTCTGCTTGAGTAAAGACTTGATGATTTTTGATTAATTTGCTAATAATCTCACGTTTCACGCCCGAATCAAATGGCTTCAGCACCGCTTCTGCCTTGCGTAGATTTAACGATGGATTGTCTTCAAGCAGTCGTTTGGCTTGCACAAAAGCGCGATTCCAAGCTTGCTCGAGAGTGGCAAAAGTCGCTGTATTAACCAAAAACTTCACCGTGAGCGTCATATCGTAGGCTTTGGAGTATTCCTTATTCTCCACACATTGATTAAAGTCGCGTACAGCGCCCTGTTGTCCAAGATAAAAATCAAATTCGCGCGATTTTTCTTGGTCATAGACAAAGGGCTGGACAAGATTCACAGCTTCTTCAATTTTTTGTGCATTGAGCAATGCAATGGCTTTTTGTAGAATTTCTGGCCAATCATCATCGAAAATTTTCATAAGTGGATGGATAGTGAGAAATACATTATTCTCAATCATCGAACGTGCGGTTTGATAGTCTTTTTTGCGCACTGCTTCTTCGAGCTCTTTTTGCCCCCTTTGATACTCAATCACGAGAATATTCCCATCAATCGTCCCCACAAACAGCCAATCTTTGCTAAAAAATAGGCGATTCACCCCTGAAGCATTGATTTTAATCTCCATAAGCTTGCTATTATTCAACGCATTGACAATATACAAAGAATCACCGCGTACTCCGACAATCGCAAAGCGCCCATCTGGGCTAATGGCGAGCGAGCTAGGCCATGTAGCAAAGAGGTTTTCGGTGCTCAAAGGTTCGCGATTCACAAGGTCATAGAGCATTGCAGCGCCGTTGCGCAAAATCATAAAGAGTTTTTGCGCATTATCACAAAAAGCGACCTTTTCGACAACATCGGGTGTTTTGATTGTGCAGCGCGTTTTGTTTTGCACCATATCAAAAACCACCACCGTTTTATCATAGCCCGCACATGCCAAAAGCTCGGAATCATGCGAAAATCGCAACGAAGAGATATAATCGGAACGAGGAATCAGCGAACCAATAACGGAAAGATGTTGTGTGTCATACAAGAAGATTCGCCCATCTTGTCCACCAGTGGCATAGTAACGTCCATCAGGGCTAAAAGCGGAACTTTCCACATCAGCTTCATGCTCATCAATCACGCCGACATTCGCGATTTCGTCGCCAACACGTAGCACAATGCCCTCTTTTGTACCCATAATAGGTACACACACAAGCCCAAAAGGCGAGGCGCTGTATGCGTTGGAGTAGCGGTGGGGTTGCTCAAAATCTTTAGAGATTTGCATATTCTTTTCAAGCGAAAGATCCTTTGAGAACACAGACAGAGAATAAGTGCTATCCACACACAAAAGCTTAGAATCATATTCTTGAAGCGAAAGCACACTGCCGTTCACCTGAATTGTTTGGAATAGGTCATCTTGTAATTCTACTATCGCCATATTTTCTCCTTCACAAGCGTATCAAGATAGACAAATGCAACGTCCAACTCTCTCCACTGGGGTTGGGAAAGCACGGCAAATGTTTCGGGATAGGGATGTCCAATTGCAATTGCATAACCACGTCTTTTTGCAATTGTAACCGCTAAATGTAATTGTTTAGCAATTTTTTCTGGTTTTCTGTCAAAATCCAAAAAAACATCACGTTCGACTATACGCAGCCCCAATGTCTCTGCCACTTTGCGCACAACACTTCGGGACGTTGTTTTGCTATCCACAAACAAAATCCCGTGCTTTTGCAAAGCAAGCAGCAAGGCACGCATAGAATCCACATGTTCTGTAAATTTACTTCCTGTATGGTTATTGAGGAAGCGAACATTAGGAAATTGCGCAACAATGTCCTCAATGCGCTTGGTAATCGACTCTGCACTCTGTGAATCTGTTAGCACAATATGTTCTTTTTGGACAAAATTGTGCGCCTGAAGCGGCAGATGTACCAAATAGACCTCGCGATTCTTGTGCAGCTCGCTACTCTTTGGGTTAGTCGCATTGTTGGGCATAATTGCGGGCGTGATAGCAAGCGGAATCGCATCGATCAAGCGCAGCTGCTCGGACGAATTGATGTCATCGATAATCACAGCCACAGCGGGTAGTTGCGCCGATTCTGTTGGCAATGGAAATGTTTGTGCGGCTTGTTCTGTAACCTCGTGCGTTGGTTGCACATCTTGAGTGGCAGTTTCTGCTATGGTTGATAATGCGAGGGTTGGAGACGTTGCCGTTGGAAGTGCGGACTCGATGCCCCTTTGGGCTCTATCATATAGCCCAAAAAGCAAAACAATAAGCACGCATGCGGCAAAAACGAAACGCATTTTCTCCCCCAATCAAAGAGTTCTCTTCTCCAAAATAATTTCAATCTCAAGGCTATTGCTATCTTGATTCTTAACTTCGATACGTTCTGCATTGGTGTATTTTTTCGTAATCGCACGCACAGCCTGAACAATCTCTTCACGCATAGCATCAAAATAAGCCGCAGGAACGCCCTGTCGCTCACGTTCAAGAACGAGCCGCAAGCGGTCATGCGCCACAGCAGCAGAGCTTTTTTTGCCAAATAGCCCTATCATGAAAAGAGCCTTTTGAGGCTACTAAAAAAGCCGCCTTTTTGCCGCAAATCCATAAATGGCACTTCTTTTTCGCCCACAACGCGTCTGGAAATGCGTTTGTATGCCTCTCCTGAAATGCAATGGCTATAAATCACGGGCTCGCCTAAGTTGGTTGCGCTGATGACTTTTTCATCTTCGGGCACAATTCCAATGAGTGTCAATGCGAGAATCTGCAGCACATCATCAATGCTCATCATCTCGCCGCGTTCTATCATATCGGCGCGTACGCGGTTGATGATAATCTCTTTGTGCACTTGTAGTCCCGCCTTTGCCTTTTCGCTTTTGGCATCTATGATTCCGATGACTCTATCCGCATCGCGCACAGCACTCACTTCTGGTGTTGTTACAATCAATGCGCGGTCAGCAAGAAACGCTGCATGCTCAAAGCCACTCTCGATGCCAGCAGGAGAATCGATAAAGATATAATCAAAATCTTTCTTGAGTTCTTCAAGCAATTTGCGCACCTTTTCTTTGTCGAGAATGTTCTTATCCTTGCTTTGGCTTGCAGGCAGAAAATAGAGGTCTTTTGTCTTTTTATGATTAATGAGCGCCTGCGAAAGATTACAATTGCCCTCCATCACATCAATCACATCATAAACAATCCGATTTTCAAGCCCCAAAATCATATCAAGATTCCGCAATCCAATGTCAAAATCTATCGCTACGACACGTTTGCCTTCTTGGGCAATTCCGGCTGCAAGGTTCGCACATGTGGTGCTCTTCCCTACGCCACCTTTGCCTGAGGTAATCGTAATCACTTCAGCCATAATATCTAATCCTTTTTTGTATTGAGCTGCTCCAATCTCGCGACTAAATCGATTCTAGCATGGTTTTCCATAGAAGTTGCTTCAAGTGGAGAATCTCGACATTTTTTATGCACACATGGAGCAATCGCTGTGCCATAAGCAAACACTTCACAAAGGGTGTCGCTCAAATGATAACAATCATAGCGCAATCCCATCACAGCCGCTGCGCCCAAACGTTTTGCCTCGCCAACTAGCTCGCATACAGCCTGCTTGCGCATGTCAGCAAGCCACGACCTTGCCTTGAGCCCGACAAGATTCTTTGCTTCGGCTTCCATTTCGCGCAATGCGCTACGACACACAAGCGCGCTGCCCTCGACAATGCCGAGTATCTCAAACCCTTCTGGCAAATACATAGTTGTCCAAAGCCGAATCTCATAATCCTTCAAAATCCATCTCCCTTGCTTGCGCCAACAAAGCCTTCGCGCCCTTACAACGCATCAAATCAGCAAGGGCAATCCCAAGCCTTTGCGCATCATCATCGCTTGATACAGGAGATTCGAGGCTTTCTTTTAGAATCGTGCTACCATCAAGCAACCCCACAATCGCTTCAACACGACAAATGCCATGATTCAAAACAGCGCAAATTCCAACAGGTGCTTGGCAGCCTCCGCCAAGGCTGCGTGAAAAACTCCGCTCACATAACGCCTCAAGAGTTGCTTTGGAATCGCTAATACGACCTAGCAGCGCACACAATGCATGATTATTACGTTTACATTGCGCGACAACAATCCCCTGCCCCACAGCAGGAATCAACGTCTCAATCGGAATCGGCACGATATGCGCAACCTTACCTTGCAAGCCCAAGCGTTGCACGCCCGCACTCGCAAGGATAATCGCATCAAAATGACCACTGCGCAAACGCTCAAGTCGCGTGATAACATTGCCACGCAAGCTTTGCGTGCGCAAATCGGGGCGCAAATGTTTCAATTGCATTGTGCGGCGCAATGATGTTGTGCCTACAAGCGCGCCTTTGGGCAGAGACTCCAAGCTCGCAAAATGCTCACTCACGAAACAATCGCGCCTATCCTCGCGCTCGCTAAATGCGGCGAGCACAAACTCGCCATCTTCATCAACAGGGACATCTTTGAGCGAATGCACAGCAAAGTCGAGCTCGCCTGCATGCATTGCATTTTCGATTTCTTGCGTAAACAACCCTTTGCCTCCAATCTTGGATAACGGCTTGTTTAGTATCGCATCGCCTTTTGTCTGCACCTTGACAATCTCAATCTCAAGATTCCTATCCATTGCAAGCAACAAAGAGCGGATATATTCTGCCTGCCAAAGAGCGAGCGCACTCGCCCTGGTCCCTAGTTGTAATCGCATCTATTTCCTTTTGCTAATCGCCTCAATGTCGATAATCTTTTCATCGGGAACGCTATTATAATCCTCTCTGTCATACGTTTGATAAAGTCCGGCACCCTGCTGCCTTGTTTGCGGCTTGAATCCGACTTTGGCAAAGCCAACTCCAACAAGCACAAACCCCACAATATCAGACACAATGCCCGGCGTGATGAGCAAGATTGCGCCCATGAGCTGCACCAATGACGCAAATGCGACATCGCCGCTCGCAATCTTACCACTGCGCAACACCTCAAAACTATATGTAAGGATTCCGCGAAAATTGACCAACATAGAAACGCCCAAAATGAATGTTACAACAATCTCGAGCAGCAGACCGAAAATTCCAACTTCGTTTGCAAAAATCACGGTTGCGAACGTCTCACAGAGTAGATAGATGAGAAAAAGCATGATTGAAAGTGCTCTGTACATATTCTACCACCTTTGCAATAGGAATCACATCGCGAGAGTTACTTTTGCGAACAATCCATTCGACATTCCCCTCGACAATGCCTTTGCCAACAATCAAAGCAAAAGGGATTCCACCTAGCTCAAAATCAGCCATTTTAGCGCCAAAACGTTCCTCGCGCTCGTCAAAAAACACCTCGATTCGCAACGCGCAAAGCGCAGCATAGAGCTCGCCGGCGATGCGCATTTGCTCGGAATCTTTAATATTTGAAACAATAATACACAGCATAAAGGGCGCAATCTGCGGATTCCAAACAATGCCTTTGTCGTCATGATGCTGCTCAATGCTTGCTGCAAGAATACGTGTAATCCCAAGCCCATAGCAGCCCATTTCAAAAAATTGTGCCTGCGCGTTTTCGTCCAAGAAGCTTGCGCCAAGTGGCTCGGAATAGCGCGTGCCAAGCTGAAAAATATGCCCAACTTCAATGCTTTTTTTATAGAACAAGCGCCCGCCGCAATGCACACATGTGTTGCCTTCTTGAATCTGTGCGATGTCTCGATAAGCTAACCCTTCAAAGCTGCTCAAGTCCACACCAACAAAATGATAATCTCGCTCATTTGCTCCACAGATGAGGTTTGTTGCGTCCAACAAATCCGAATCGAAAAAAATCAGCTCGCTATGGGTGATGTGTTTGAGTGCATAGGGTCCGATGAATCCAGCAAAAAGCCCAGCGGCGGCGATTTCGTCTGCGCTCGCATCAACGAGATTCAGCGCGTCTGTCGCGTTGAGCGCTTTGGTTTCGTCCAGATTATCGCAACCACGCAAAAAGAAAAAGGCGAGTGATTCTGTTTTTTCAAAAATCGCTTTCTTGACGACTGCTTTGATTGTGAAATAGGAATCAATCTTAAAAAATGCTGCGAGTGCTTCAATCGTTGCGATGTTTGGCGTGTGGAATTTAGCAAACGCTGCTTCGGGTGGAACACTCGGAATGGGCAGCTTGGCGCGTTTGGCTGCTTCAATATTTGCGGCATAATCGCAGTTTTGGCACAAAACAAGCGTATCTTCGCCACTCTCGGTAAGCACCATAAATTCTTTGCTTCCGCTGCCGCCAATCGCCCCGCTGTCTGCCTCGACCACGCGAAATTCTAAGCCAAGCCGTGTAAAAATGGTGCGATAGCAGTTCTCCATTGCGGCAAACTCGCGCAACAAATCAGCTTTGTCTTTATGAAAACTATATCCATCTTTCATGACAAACTCGCGCGCGCGTATGAGTCCAAAGCGTGGGCGAATCTCATCGCGAAACTTGAGATGAATCTGATAGATATGTAGCGGTAATTGCTTGTAGCTTTTCACGCTCGCGCGCACCATCGCAACAGCAGCTTCTTCGTGCGTTGGTCCAAGCACAAACTCGGCTTCTTTGCGGTCTTTGAATCGCAATAGCTCTTCGCCATATTTATGGATTCTGCCACTTTCTTCCCACAACACGCTTGGTGTAACAAAACCAAGCATAACTTCAAGCGCGCCCATTTTGTCCATTTCGTCTTTGACAATCGCGCGAATCTTGTCGAGCACGCGCTTTGCGAGCGGCAAAAAGCTATAAACACCGCTGCCAAGCTGTCGGATATAGCCCGCGCGAATCAAATATTCATGGCTCTTGAGCGCCACATCTTTGGGGACATCTTTGCGCGTGGGGGCAAAAAAGCGTGAATAGCGCATATTTCTCCTTTAGTGTGTTTGTAATGTGCTGTCATATTCGCAACGATAGGTGTCGATTTGGTCGAGGCGGCTGCTTGGGTCGGCGACTGAATGCTCGGTTTGGATTCCAAACAAAAAACGCAGCGCATCAACGAGCACATCAGCTTGCGGATCATGCGCAACGCCTTTGAGGCTGATTGTAGGCAAATGCAGGAATTTGTTGAAAATGTTTTGCACAGATTTGTGGATATTGTTTTCATATTCTTTAGGCAAATAGCCTTTCTTAATCGCTTTGTTGATTTCGGTAATTGCCGCGTCTTTTGCCTGCTCGCGCAATGCTTTGATGATGGGCTCTACGCTCAAACTTTGTAGCCAAACAAAAAATTCTTGTGTGAATCGACCCACAATACCATAAGCCTTGCGCGCCTGCTCTTCACGAAGCGTGAGATTTTTAGCGACAATATCTTGCAAATCATCAACACTCATTACCGAGATTCCTTCTACAACGCCAATGTCAATATCGCGCGGAACGGCTAAATCAAACCAAAAGCGTTCAAAGTTGCAGGATTTTAGCAGTTGGCTTGTGATAATCGCGCTTGGTGCTGCTGTCGCGCTCACCACGATAGCATAGGTATTGAGCGCTTGGGCGAGATTCTCCCATGCGCCAAGCTCAATAGGCTTTGCAAGCTCGCTTGCAAACAACTGCGCCTTGGCAAAATTGCGATTAAAAAGGAGAATCTTTGCACCATTTTCTTGAAGATGCTTGATGCACAAACGGCTCATCTCGCCAAGCCCGATGATGACAACAGGGATATTAGTTAAATCGCCCATGATTTCTTTGAGTTTCAAAATCGCAACAGAAGCGACAGAAACAGGATTTTTTGAAATCTCTGTGCAATTACGTACAGAACCTGCACAGCGAAACGCATAGTGAACAAGACGCGAAATATTTTGATTACAAAAGCCCGCGTCATAGGCAAATTTAAAAGAATTCTTGATTTGCCCAGCAATCTGTGTTTCGCCCACAACAAGGCTATCAAGCGAGCTGCACACGCAAAAGAAATGATGCACAGCGCTGCTATCAGTATAGATGTCGGCGCGCGTGCGCAAATCATCGAGCTCTAGTCCTGAAAACTCGGCGAGGTATTCGAGCAAAAAGTCAAGCGCCTTTTGGCAATCGCGAACAAATAGCAAAAACTCGACACGATTGCATGTCGAAAGCACCATTGATTCATCGATAAATTTATTCGCATGCACGCTTTCAAGCACGGCTTGCTGCTTAGCTGTGTTGTCAAAAGCCAATTTCTCACGCACAGGCAAATCGCTATTTTTATGCGTGAAACTAAGGATTACATAACTCATCAAAACTCTCTCTCTATCATCTGTGCGACAATCTCTTTGAGTTTGGCATTCTGAATATGCTGGATAGATTGCAATGCGAAATCACCATATTCGCGCGCTTTTGCAATGGCTTGTTCGATTGCGCCACTATCGCGGAGATTGTCAAGCAACCATTGTTGCTCACCAGCATCAAGATCACGTCCGATAAGGGATTGCAAAACTTGTTTTTGCGCCGAATCGAGCTTTTGGAAAAGGTAGATATAGGGCAATGTGCATTTGCCCTCTTTGAAATCATGCAACGCGTTCTTGCCGAGCTTTGTCGAATCTTGCATGATGTCAAGCACATCATCAACAATCTGAAATGCCATGCCAAGATTCTCTCCATAGCTCGCTAACGCTTGTGTGTCAAGCCCTGCAAGAATCGCCGCCGCATGACTTGATGCGCGCAATAGCGAAGCGGTTTTGTCATAGACAACCTGCAAATAGTGCAATTCGTTATCATAGAGTTTGCCAGCATAGCACACATCGGCAACCTCGCCATTACTAAGATGCACGACAGCTTCAGAGACAATGCGTGCAATCTCATCGCCAAGTCTTGTAAGCTCATAGAATGCCTTAGCATAGAGCAAATCGCCCATCATAATCGCGTTTCGCGCGCCCGCTGTTGCGTTTAGTGAGGGCTGACCGCGCCGCATAGATGCTTCATCAATCACATCGTCATGCAAGAGCGAGGCATTTTGAATGAGCTCAATCACAGCACACAAACGCTTGGTTTGTTCATTCTCGGGCGCAATAGCGAGAATCAACTTGCTGCGCAACATTTTTCCGCTATGCGGCGCGCCAAGCTGCTTGGCACTCTCACATGCGCAATCCTCAAACCAACCTTGCATGATGTCTCTAATATCCTCTAAAGCCGACATCTTGTACCTTTTCTTCTAAAGTTAATGTTATATTGCGATTGCCATCATGAACGAGCAAGCGCAAAGAGGCAATTTCTGTGTCATAGTTATAATCCTCAAACAAAATCCATAAATATGGCGCTGACGTAATCGCACGAGGGTCCGGCTTGAACAATTGCAGCCGATAGCCTCGCCGATGATAGCGCTCGTAAAGCACAAATTGATGCACAAAGCCATCATAATTGAGGTGCATCACCAAGCCTTCGTTTTTGTGCAACGTCCAGCGAAAATAGAGGTCTTTGATATTGGAACCCTCCTGAAACGTAAGATGATACATTTCATCTTTTTTCAAATCAAAATCGCGACTATATTTCCAATTATCAGCAACACAAACTCCGGCAAATAGCAGCAATACAACAACAAACCAACGCACATTCACTCGCTTTGTGTGAGAATCTTTCCCATCGATTCAATTGCGAGATTGCTCATGCGCGCGCTTGTTTGTGGCGATTGTGCAAATCTGCGCTTCTCAAACTCTTTTTCCCACTGCGGCTCAAACTCATCAAGCATTTGTTCGCACAGCGCAAGGCTTTCAAGGATTCTGCGCAACTCACTCTCGGCAAGTGTTTTGTTAGCATGGAATAGAATCTCAAGCCATTTTTCCACAGGGCAACCCTCGAAAATATCGTCATTATGCACATCAAAAGTCATTTTAATCCTTCGCTAAAGATTTTTACGATGCAACATCGAACGCGCATGCGCATCCAAACCCTCGGATTCAGCGAGCGCGGCACATGCGTCTGCGAGCTCAAGCGCACCTTGTTTGCTAAACGCAAGAATTGATGTTTTTTTCATAAAATGCTCCACACCAAGTGGCGAGAAAAAACGTGCGCTGCCGCCTGTCGGCAACGTGTGGTTGGGTCCTGCTAGATAATCGCCCAGCGCCTCGGGCGTATGCGCGCCCAAAAATACAGCACCAGCATTGCGCACAAAAGGCAGAAGAGCGAAAGGCTCGCGCGTAACAATCTCGAGATGTTCAGGAGCGATTTGATTCATAAGATTTATCGATTCTTCGAGCGAACATGCGACAAGAATCGCGCCACGTTTGTCGATGGATTCCCGCGCGATTTTTTGGCGCGGCAGAGCGACAATGATGGATTCAATCGCTGCATTCACGGCATGTGCGAGATTTAAATTGGGAGTGATAAGAATCGCGCTTGCAAGTTCGTCATGCTCGGCTTGAGACAACATGTCGAGCGCAAGAGCCTGCGCGTCTGCGCTATCATCAGCAATGATTCCAATCTCGCTTGGTCCTGCTATCATGTCGACATTCACATCACCAAAAACAAATTTTTTCGCTGTGGCAACGAAGATATTCCCAGGACCCGTGATGACATCAACTTTTGGCACACTCGCACTTCCAAAGGCAAGCAGCCCAATCGCGCTTGCACCGCCAACCTTGCAGAATCGTTGCACACCGCAAAGATGCGCTGCTGCAAGCAGCACTTGGTTGATTTGGTTGTGTGGCGTGGGCGAACAAACGATGATTTCAGAAACGCCAGCAACACGTGCAGGAATGGCATTCATGAGCAGCGAGCTCGGATAGCTCGCCTTGCCGCCGGGGATATAAAGCCCTGCGCGCTCCACAGCGCTTGCCTTTTGTCCCAGCACCGTACCTGTGGGCTCAAAATCAAGCCAGCTTTTGGGCTTTTGCTTCTCATGAAACGCGACAATGCGCTTGTAAGCGAGCTCGAGCGATTCTTTGAGCGCGGGCGCAAGCGTTTCATAGGCATGCTGCATCTCGCTTGGAGCGACAAAAATATCTTCAATTTGGCGCGGATTCCACGAATCAAAGCGCGCAATCTGCTCCAAAACCGCCACATCGCCACGAGCGCGCACATCGTCAAGCAGCCCCTGCACGATGGGCGCAACACTAGCCATATCCATTGCTCCACGCGCAAGCAAAGCAGCGAACTTTTGCCCAAACATCTCGTCTGTGGTTGCGATGATTTGCATTCTTTAGACTGCCCCCTTTTTGCATTTTGAAGTGCCTATCCTAGCATAGAGTGGATAAGAAAGAGCTAAAGCGCAAACTTGCCCAAACAAACGAGTATGATAAAAAATATGGATACAATATCTTCTATGGAATCTTTCAACAACAATGCAGCAACCTATCCGACATTCAATTTTTTGCAACGTCGCATTGCAAGCGAGCTGCTCACACTCTGTGCGGCAAATCTCCCTCCCATGCGTTCGTGTATCGACATCGGTTGTGGCAATGGCGCAATGTGGCAACAGATTGATACGGCGCGCACGATAGATTCACCACAAAGTCCGTTTGTGTCCCCATTGCATACATTTGTTGGGCTCGATAGCGCGCCAAATCTACTGGATTTGCACGCACGTTCACCCATTGTGCGGCTTGTTTGTGGCGATTTCAATCGCCCGCTTCGGGCACAAATCGGCGATGAGACATTCGATGTCGCACTTGCAAGCTCATCGCTGCAATGGGCAGATGATTTGGAACAAACACTCTTTGAGATTGCAAACATCGCTCCACATTTGGGCGCGGCGATTTTCACCGCACGTAGCCTACACGAGCTGCATGCGTTTGTGGGAATCCCATCGCCATTGCTTGATTCTGCCACATTGCGCCACAAACTCGAGGCGATTTTTTGCGGATTCTGCCTGCCACAACTCTATACCATATCTTTCGAGAATCTCCACGCACTCTTGCGCTATCTCCAAAAAAGCGGAATCCGCGGGCAAACCACACTCGACACAGCACAAACACAAAAGCTGCGCCATTTTCAAGAAAATAAACTTGTGTTTGAAGTACTCTATTTTGTCGGAACGAGACGAAATTAAGCCGCTTTTGGTACAATGGCAACATTTTATCAAAGGAATCATAAATGAAGGAACGTGTGTTTTCGGCAATCCAGCCAACAGGCATTATTCATCTTGGAAATTACCTTGGTGCTGTCAAACAATGGGTGCAAACCCAAAAACACACCGACTGCATTTTTTGTATCGCCAACACACATGCAATCACAATTCGGCAAAACCCACAAACGTTGCATGCAACAACCTACAATCTTGCTGCGATACTGCTTGCATGCGGAATCGATACCGAGCAAGCAACGTTGTTTATCCAATCGAGTATTGATGCGCACACGGCGCTTGCGTGGATTTTGGAATGCCATCTCTCTATGGGCGAGCTCTCGCGCATGACGCAATTCAAAGACAAAAGCCAGAAGCACCCCAAAAACATCAACGCAGGGCTATTCAACTACCCAGCACTGATGGCGGCAGACATCTTGCTTTATGATGTCGATAGCGTCCCTGTGGGAGATGACCAACGTCAGCATGTCGAGCTTGCGCGCGATGTGGCGATTCGCTTTAATCATGAATATGGCGAGACATTTAAGATTCCCAAAGCCGTCTTTCCGACACTTACCGCGCGCGTGATGAGTCTCACAGACCCGAGCAAAAAAATGAGCAAGAGTGATGACAACCCCAATAGTATGATTACAATTCTTGATTCGCCCGAGACCGTGCGCGCAAAACTCAAAAAAGCCACGACCGATTCACTCGGACAGATTGCATTCAATCCCGAGCAAAAAGGTGTCTATAATCTCCTCACAATCTACCAAAGCCTCACGGGGTACAACACAGAATCGATTCTGGGTGAGTTTGAGGGCAAGGGTTATGGGACGCTTAAAGAACGTGTTGGCGAAGCGATTATCGCTGAAATTGCACCCATTGGTGAACGTTATGCGGTTTTATCAAAAAACATGCAATATGTGCAAAAAATTTTGCAAGAAGGCGCGCGCAAGGCAAACGAGATTGCCTCTGTGCGCTACACTCTCGCAAAAGAACGTGTGGGGCTTGTGTAGTGTTACCTCCACACATTCAAGAACGCGTGCAGCTGTTTGTCTATCTCTTGCAATCTCTGCGCATTGAAGGCTGCGAAACAGAAAAAATCCGTGAATCTTTTCGCGATTATGGTATGAATAATGAAGATTTTGAGAATCTCTGGACATTCTATCTCGAACTCGAAGCCCAATGGAATCGCGGCGTGCGCATGTTTTTGGACAAAGGCGCGCTCGATGATGAATCAAAATTCTTGCTTGAAGGAATCAGTGACCCATTCTTTACCTTTCTCTGCGAACAACAAAAGCGCGAACAATCAAACGGGCTTTGGAATCGAATCTTTGGATTGTGGCGCAAGATTGCACCCGATAAATCCTAACAAATCGTCATTGCGAGCGCGTACAACGAACGTGGCAATCAACCGTCATGGAATGCTTGGCAATCAACGATTCTTGGTTGCCCAACGTCGTGGATTGCTTCGGATTCTAAGCAATCCTCGCAATGACGAGATATTTCGCTTCGCTCAATATGACATTAGAAAACAACCACATTGAAAATCTCAAAAAAATCTCATAACTTGTCATTCTGAAGCCTTTAGGCTGAAGAATCTCATGTTGCAAGAATCATGAGATGTTTCGACTTTGCCTCAACATGACAAATGGAATATTCGGAGGTACGACTTTAGTCGCACTTGGTATGCGATACTTGTTGATGTGCGATTGAAATCGCACCTCCATTTTTTCGTCATTGCGAGGGGCAAGCCCTGAAGCAATCGACCGTGTTGAGCATTCAGAGACTGTGGATTGCCACGCGTCCTAGCGGACGCTCGCAATGACGGAATCCCGGATTCTCTTATCTACTATTGCGCATCATATAAGCGTCCCAGCCACAGCGCTGCATCTATGTTATGCCTTTTGACTCGAACATAGACGTTGCGCGCTGTGGCTGGGACGTTGGAATCAATGAGCAATGGCAAATCAAGATGTCATTACGAGGCTGCAAAACAACCAAAACAATCAACGACTCTCGGTTACCCAACATCATTGCATATTTTTATCAATATATAAGAAAAATATGCCTACAATACTGGTTTTATTTTTCAAATATAAGGAGTCTAAATGGTTTCAAAATTCATTGGAATCACAACTTTGAGCGCCGTCATCATGACAGGTTGTGCAGGACTAAGCGCAGACGACCCTGTGGTTGGCTTTATCTTCAAAGATGTGCAAGCCCCCACAGCCAACAATGTCGGCAACGGAGGGCGCGTTAGCAAAACAGGCACAGCGACATGCACCGAGATTCTGGGCTGGGTTGCCACAGGCGATTGCAGCATTGCGACAGCGGCAAAGAATGGCGGAATCACGCAAGTCTCGACTGTTGACCACCACACGCATAGCATTTTGGGAATCTATGCAACCTATACCACAAAAGTGGGTGGCAACTAAGGAGCGAGCATGAATAAGGCTTTTTTAGCCCTTAGCAGCTGCGTTTTGGCAGCGAGTCTCACGGCATGTTATGGCATCTCGACAGCGACCATGCCCACGCCCGTGCGCGGCGATATTTTCATGGAAACCAACGCGACAAACACAGGCTGGCACAGCGGCTCGTTCGCAGGGAACAACGTCGGAAACGGCAAAATGGGCAACAAAGTGGGCGAAGCAGAATGCAAAAGCTATATAGCGCTCATTGCCACGGGCGATTGCAGCGTTGCGACAGCGGCGAAAAATGGTGGAATCCAAAGCATTGGCACGGTCGAACATCGCGCCTTTAACGTTTTGGGTGTCTTTACCGTCTATACAACGCGAGTAACCGGGCAATAATTTGCAAAACTCACCCATTTTTAGCATTATCACGTCAACATTTAACCGCTGTCATACATTACACCGCGTCTATGCGAGCCTTGCGACACAAACATATACTCATTTTGAATGGATTGTGGTCGATGATGGCAGCACAGACAAGACACACGAACAGATTGCACAATGGCAAGAAGAAGCACATTTTTGTATACATTATATCTACAAAGAAAATGGCGGTAAAACGAGCGCGCTCATATTGGCGATTCCAAAAGCGATGGGCGAACTCATTCTCATCGCCGATTCAGACGATGCGTTTTTGCCACAAAGCCTCGAGGTTTTTCACACCGCTTGGCAGGCGCTCTCACCAGAACAAAAGCAGCATTGTAATGGAATCTATGTGCTGTGTCAGACACAAAAGGGCGCGCATGTGGGCGAAAACTATGCGAGCGAGGGCATGTTTGACCCTAAGCGATTCCATTTTGGCAGCGAGATTGGGTGCGTTGGCGAGAATTGGTTTGCGATGAATGCGGCGATGATGCGCAAACATTTTGTGCTTTCTGAATCAGAACAGCAATTAGGATTTATTCCCGAAAGCCATTTTTGGAATAAAATCATTCTGCAAGAACGTCCTTTTGGTGTGCGACTGAACCAACGATTGCGCATCTACTACACCAACGAAGAAGAGCCGTCATTGAGTGTCGGAATCCGACAAAAGGCAGCTTTGGGCTTTTGGTTTGAATCGCGCGATGTCCTCAACCACGATGCCCTGCTACTATGGCGCTATCCGCGCTTTTTGGGCAAACATTTGCTCAAATACATTCTGTTTGTGCAACATCTTGGGCGCGGTTTTTGGCGCGGATTCTGTGAGCTAGACAGCCTGCCTGTGCGGCTTATGTTCGCACTCTGCTATCCGCTTGGATTCGTCTTGCGTAAACATTATTTTGGCAAAGGAACAGCATGAGCAGTATCATCAATTACGACAAAGCAACACCGATTGATGGAGAAGCCAAAGATAAGTATTTGCTAAAACTAAGCGTCAAAGCAGAAAAGATAATCGGCTACACGCTCGTTGCACACAACGAACGTGGCGGAATCCGATATAGCATTGTGCTCATTCATGAGGGTGGCAAGGTCGTCCTCGAAACTTTTAGCGATGAGGACAAAGCACAAGAAATGTTTGCAAACCTGCAAGCAGGGCTTGCCTAGCGATTCTGACATTGTTTGTCGCAACCCTCACATTGCGTTCCAAAGACTTTGCAAAATTCTCCATACACGCAGCTTGCGCTTCGTTTCGAGCAGATTGTCGGAATGTTGCGCTTTTTTGCCTCTGTGCGAAACTTTTTCATTGTATTATGATTGAGAAAATTTGTGAGCAAAATCAGGCACGATGTGCTTTGCGGAATCTTTTTATGGTTAATGCTCTCTTTGCGCGCGTCCCAATGCGTAATCAGTTCGCAACCCAAAGAATGCAAAACAGCCTTAATCGGGACGATTTCATCCCCACCAATCACAAGAACAGACATCAAATCTCCTTTAAGATAAATAACGATTTGCATGATAGTCTTTTTTTGTATATTTGTCAATAGGAACTAGTATCATTTTCTGAATCCACCATCATACAACTCTCCCCTACTCCATGCAACCCACAAAGAGACCAAAAGCCAACACCAAGCGCCAAAAAAACACATGGCAAACAAAAAATGGAATTTCTCAAAAATTTCAAAAATATTTAAGTTTTATGCTGCTAAAATATCAATGCTTAGATATGCTTGCAAGAGCTGCCGAAGCTGATTAACTTCACTTCAAGGAGCAGAAATACGTAAGTTTATTGTTGGTGTAGCGGCAGCAGCCGTCGTTGGAGGAACAGCTTTTGCTGCAGATTCGCTTGAGAACACAGACCTCTTGTCCATAGCAAGTGCTGGTGCGGTTACAGAGCAAAGCGAAGGGGCAAAGCTCCTTAGCAAAGACGAGGAAAGCAACATCGTTGGTGGGTATTATAAAATCAACTATGCCTATGCAGCGAATATGCGCAACCTCTACTACCACCGACAAGCCCTCAAAGAAGGGCGACCAACGATTTACATTCCTTATTATCGGCGCTAACCCGCTAGGGGGATAAGAGGCAAAATACACACAAAGGAAACCCCATGATAATGACTCAATACAGCCTACTGAATGGCACCGTGTTTTCGGCGATGCAAGCAACGGTGCAAAACCGCGACACGAGCGCATTGGCAAGCGAAGAGGAGCGAGACAGACTGCAGGGACTAAGCGGCGCAAGCGCGTTGCGGCAGAACAATGCGTTTCTTGTGAATGATAGCAATATCATCGCTTCAGGCACCACACAGGTGATGTTCAATGACCCAAAAAGTGGCGCACGCGTTAGCCTAAGCCTCTCGCAAGAAAATTTTGCAAAGCTGCAAGCGCATTTTAGCTCGAGCGATTTCTACCAACGGCAAGACGGCGTTGTGCGGCTCAATGGCAACGCCGAAGCCTTTGTTGGCGGTTGGTTTGGCGATGTTGCGTATCGCCAAAACTATCTCGCCGCAGATTCTGACAAAAATGGTCGGATTAGCGGCGCAGAAACGAAAAACCTCAAAAATTCCCTTTTTAGCACGGGGCAATTTGCGCTTGATGGTAGCGCCGATATTGAGCTCGCCATTAGCGGCTATGCGTCTTTTGATGCACGCTTTGATAGCAACAAGCCCATGACGATTGAAGATGCGCTGAATGTGATGATTCAAAAAGACAAAAACCTAGATGGCAAGCTCGAGCGGCTGGGCGAATATGAGACAGAGAGCGAAGCGATTGCCAATGTGCAGGTGCGAATCCAAAGCGCTATCGCTGGCATGCAGGCTGCGAGCCAAGAATCGGGCGATGATTTTGTCATGGGCGCGCTCACAAGCGGCTTTGCCGACCAATTGCAGGCGATTGTCGACCCGTTTTTCAGAGCCGCAGAGGCAATGGACGAGCTGCGCAAAGCGGCGCTTGAACAGGCGCAAAAGAGCCAAGAAGCCATGCGCAAGTTGCAGCAGCAAGACGGCAACCTCGCCGCCCTAAGCCCCGAGGAACGAAGCGCGCTAGGCAGCAGCAGTGTTGTTGCAAACAAAAAAGAGGATGAAAAGCTCGACACAGACGAGCTCGCAAAGCTGCAAGAAGAGGTGGATAGCAACACATTGCAAACACTTTCAGACGTCACAGGCATTGAAGTGCAGGATTTGCAGAAAATCATTACAAGTTCGCTAGACAAGCGCGACACGGAGAAACCGCTCACAGAGCTTGACAAAGAGCTTAAGAGTGTGATTGATGCCATCAAAGGCGAAGTCGCCGACAACAATGTCGAATTGTTTAGCGCAAGAGCATAGCTGTCTGCTTCGCAGTGCTCGCAATGACGAGTGGGATTCTTTTTATCCCCCGCTCATCATTGCGAAAGCTGAAGCCTCGCGGCAATCAATCGTGCAGAATTCAGAGACGTTAGATTGCTTTGGCAAACCCTCACAATGAGCACGCAAATGCCCAAATCAAAGCCCACAAGCTGTGCATGAACGCCCGGCATTTTGTGCCCCATCTTATCTCCTTTTTACAACCACAAAACATTCTATGCGCCCCATCGCTTAAAAATGCTGAAATTTTTGGAATCATTGCGCGTTACTTTTGATTTGGTAAAAACAGATAGACTGCGCATGCAAAAAAGGAAAAACAATGAAACAAATCACGATTCTATGCGCCGTTTTCCTGCTGCTTGCTGTTGCATACTCACTCACAAACAGCACATCAAGCAAAGATGCGGCGGTTCAATTCAAATCGGAGGACACGATGAACACAAAAGAAATCTATCTTGCAGGCGGCTGCTTTTGGGGTGTTGAGAAATACTTTAGCTCCATCAAGGGCGTGGTAGCAACCGACGTTGGCTATGCGAATGGACACACGCAAAATCCGCGCTACGAAGATGTCGTCTATCGCAACACAAACCACGCCGAGACAGTACGTGTCGTTTATGACCCCACGATTGTGAGTCTGCCCTTTATCCTCGAGATGTATTATAAAATCATCGACCCGACATCGCTGAATCGACAAGGAAACGATAAAGGGACGCAATATCGCACAGGGATTTATTATGTTGATAGTCAAGATAAGGACATTGCACAACGTTCGCTTGAACAGCTCGCCCAAAACTATGCGGGGCAAAAAATTATGATTGAGCTCAAGCCTTTAGAACATTATTATAAAGCTGAAGAATATCACCAAAAATATCTCGACAAGAATCCAGACGGCTATTGTCATATTGGCAAAGACAAATTTGCATTGGCAGAAAAGGCGACAGATTCGAGCTTGGTGCATATTTGGAAAAAGGATTACAAAGCCCCTAGCGATATAGAATTGCGCAAGAATCTCACCGATTTACAATACCATGTTACACAGAAAAACGGAACAGAACCTGCTTTTAGGAACGAGTATTGGGATAACCACAAAAAGGGAATCTACGTCGACATCACCACAGGCGAGCCGCTGTTTTCGTCAAAAGACAAGTTCGATTCCGGCACGGGCTGGCCTAGCTTCACCCAACCCATTGCGGGTACGCGCCTGCAAGAGCACACCGACAAGAGCTTTGGCATGATTCGCACAGAGGTGCGTAGCCACGCGGGCAATGCGCATTTGGGGCATTTGTTTGACGACGGACCCAAAGAGGCGGGCGGTATGCGCTATTGCATCAACAGCGCCTCGTTGCGGTTTGTCCCCAAAGAGGAGATGGAAAAAGAGGGCTATGGGCATTTGCTGCACTTGGTTGACTAGCGCAAATCCCGCGCAATGGCGGAATCACCATTGCAAGATTCCCGTGTGTTCGCCCTGCAAAATCGCTTTGACATCGTCCATCGTTTGGGTTTGCAACCTCTTGCCCCAAAGCGCATTGATGCCGTCAAGCGCGCGTGTCGTCTCGGTGCTCTGGGCGCGCGCGCACGCGAGCTGATAGTCGCGAAAGCTCATATCAAACGTAATCAGGCGCTGGGCGTGCGTTTGCGCGATGATGCGTTCGAGCTGTGAGAGCTCGGCAAGCAGGGCGGGGAGCTCGGCGCTCACGAGCGCGGCGATTTCTTCGGCACGCATTTTTGCCTTGTCGCGCTGCCCAAAGAGCGCAAAGGAGGAATCGAGCACCATATCGATACCACGCGATGTGAGCACAACGGCAAAAGCGCCCACCGCAATGGCAAATAGCGGCGCGAGAATCACCCCAAAGGGCAGCATGAGCTCGAGCTTTTGTTCGAGCGCAACGGCAGAAACAACCCGCACAGCGAAGTGCCAAGTGTGATTCCGATATTTGCAGCACTGATGAAAAGCCCATTTGCAAGTTCCTTTGCCTCTGGGATAGGTGAGGTTACAACAAATTGCGCCATATTGTTGCCAACTCCCGCAAAGATTCCAAGAATGATGAGAATCACACTCGCGCCCCAAGCATTGCCCCCGCCAAAAAAGAGCGCGACATATAATGCAATGAGGCTTAAAGGCACGATTCTTAAAGTCGCATTGGGCGCACTCACAAGGCTTTTGCCCGCGATGAAATTGCCGATGATATTGCTTAGCCCATAGATAAGCAAAAGTGCGCTGATGAGGTTAAAAGAAACCTGTGTGAAATTGAGCAAAAACTCACTCATATAGCTATAAAAGCCAAACATTGCGCCATTAAGAAGCATTACAACAATGACAGAAACCCACACTATGGGCTTTGCCAACACCTTAAATTGCTCTTTTTGCGCGGCTTTTTGCTCTTGCTTTTGACTTGGAATAAATGCAAGTGTGGCAAGGAGGCTTAGGGCATTAAGCGCACCAAAAAAGATAAAAGACATTTCAAGGCTTGTATTGCTTACGATAAAGCTAGTAAGCGGCACCCCAAGCGTCATACCCGCAGAGACAGCGATAAAAACCTTTGCGATTGCCTTTGGGGACTCGTTGTGTGGGACAGAATCCGCTGTCATACTAAAGGCAAAGGCGCAAAAGATAGGGTGAAAAAACGCTGGAATTGCGCGCAAGATTAAGCAACACAATAAAATTTGTGCAAAAGGCTGCCAAAAACGAACTAACGCTAAAGACAAGCAAACAAGTAAGAAGGACTTTCTTTGCGTCATACTTCGTCAAAAGCGGGGGTAAAATCGGCGCGACAAGTGCAACAATGAGTGCAAAAATACTCACAACCCACCCCGCGTCTGCAACACTCACATTATAGACTTCCGCCACGATAGGCAACACGCCCATAATTCCAAGCTCCATACTCAAAAGCGCAAATACACCAAGCATTAGCGTAGGGAGCAAAAGAGGATTTGTTTTTATCATTTGGAATCCTTAGCTTTAATATAAAAATTCAAATTATAAAGCCTGATACTTGGTGTTTGTCAAAGGGGGTTTGGAAAATTTACAATCGCTTGGAGTTTATAAATTTATATATCATTGCAGAAATATTTTGCTTTATGGCAAGATGATTGAAGGAGCTGTGGAATGCGATATTTGAGTTCTTATCAATCGCCGCTTGGGGAGATTGTTTTGTCCGCAAGTGATGAAGGCTTGAGTGGTTTATGGTTTATGGGACAAAAATATTTTACTCGGCAAAAAGAGCATATCTACCAAGAAATCCCGCTTTTTACCGATGTCAAACGATGGCTTGATGTGTATTTAGAGGCAAAGAGCCAAACTTCACTCTGCCGCTTTATTTTAGAGGTTCGCCCTTTCAAAACGAAGCGTGGGAGATTCTCTGCCAAATCCCTTATGGAAAAACGACAACCTATGGGCAAATCGTTGCAAAAAGGGACTTAAACAAAATGTCTGCTCAATCCATAGGCGGCGCGGTGGGGCGCAATGAGATTTCTATTCTCGTGCCTTGCCATAGGGTGATAGGCGCAAATGGGAATCTCACGGGCTACGCTGGAGGCATTGACAAAAAGATAGCCTTGCTGCAATTAGAGGGGATAGACACCACGCAATTTTCTAAGCCAAAGGGCTAAAGCTGAATGGTGCTATGATTGCGCCACCAGGGAGTAAAGCTTGAGATTCTATAAAAGACAGAATCTACAAAGCTAAAAGTCTTTGATTCGTATCCATAAGCCCCAAAAGTCAAAAGCGGATTAGGTTATGGGGCGGGTCAAAATTGAAGCTTAAGACGTTTGCCACCTTTTGAGTGTCGGGAATAATTTTGTGCAGTATGCCTTGAATTGTTCATTGCTCATTCCCGCTTGTGCGCCATATATTGAGCACATTTGTATATACTCTTGCAGTGAGACTTTATGGATAAATTCGCCTTTTTCATAGCAATACTTGCAATAATCAAAACTCACGCTTCCATCTTTTTCTAGCCCCATTTGCTCTTTTGAAGTGAGAGGCATACCGCAACTTTGACAGATTGTAGTTTGCATTAAGAATCCTTTGTCATATATTCTGCGAGGAAGTAAAAAAACTCTTTAGAGACTTCAAAATGCCCAAAACGTAGTTTGCTTGCGTATGCTTTCCACTCTTGGTGTGTCTTTGCCACGCTTAAAGGGCATTCTCGCTTAATTTCACTCCATAGCACATTGCGCCTAAAAGGAAAGAAGCCCTTAAACATCTCCACTTGATACACATTTTCATCTGCGATTTCGCCTAGTGCAGTGAAAGCTTGATAAGGCTCTTTAGATTCCATAGTAAGCTTTGGGCTATAATAGATGATTTTATCATTTTGCTTCATTCTTTTAAGCGGCGCGGCTTTGCCGTGGCAGAGTTGGCAAAATCCCCCTGCTTGTCCTATTTGAATATGATTTTTTGATGCTATGCCGATGAAGTAGCGCATTGGAGTTCCTTATTTAATCATCTCAATTTCAAAAGCTTTTTCAAAAATTCTAAAAAATATTCCTTTGTATGTGTGCTTACTCTTTTAAAATATTTTTCAACCACTCTTTTGCCATCATCAGAATCGGCTATTTCTATCACTCTCCCTGTTTTATCATAAATCCATCTATCCCTATCAGGTCGGTTACACACTTGGCATTGGGGGATAATATTGCCAATTTCTAGCGGTAGGCTCGGATTCATATGTCCCTCTTGTAATTTTGTAATCTCATTTTTGCGAATATTGTGAGGTTTTCCCTCCACGCTTCCACAAGTCGCACATTTATAATCATATTCCTTTTTCAATTCTTCAAAATCTGCAGATTCTATTCCGTTTCTTCTATTTGGTTTGAATGAAAGATAAGGTTTTTCTAACGTGATAAGTTGATAGTATCCTGCTGGAATCTTCTGCCCTATATCTCCTCTTGTGCCCGAAATAATATTATATCCGCCTTGTTTGCTTAAATGCCTTGCTTGTTGCACATCACTCACATCGGGATAAAATTTTCTTACAAAATCTGTTAATTCTGTCTTTGAAATTGCTTTTGTATTTGGATAGTTTCGTGCCAAATATACAAGAACTAAAGCATCTTTGGTGTAATTTCCCTTTGAATCTTTTAATTTTATAGATTTTACACCATAATCTTTAAGGCATTCTTCGTAATATTTAGTAATTATTTTGAAAGTTTCTAAAATTTCTTGCTCATTCACCTTAAAATCCTGCTTTATAAAACTTCTTGTTCTATTCGTTTTTTTGCTATTTCAAAATATTTTTTCTCAATCTCATAGCCTACAAAAAAGCGATGATTGTTTAAGGCAGCAATACCGTGAGAGCCACTTCCCATAAAGGGGTCCAGCACGATTTGCCCCTCTTGTGTAAAAAGCCTGATAAGATGAGAGATAAGACACACGGGTTTTGGTGTTAAATGTTCTATTTTTATATTGCTTTCACTTTTTCTTGTGTGCTTAGAGACCTCCATTACATTGCTAGGAAACTTACCATCTAAACTTTCTTTCGTATTAATAAGCCCTAATTTATGCTTTTGCCAATTTTGCACGAATGTTCCATCTTTTGGTTTTTGTGCCATTACCATAGGTTCAATTTGAGGTTTTAATTGAGGTGTTTTATATCCTTCCAATTCTTTGATTAAAGATTCTTTTTGTGTTTGCGTTAAGCTTTTATCCTTTTTAATAAAGTGTGTTTGAGAGAATGCTTTTGCTTGTCCTTCGTATTTCCACGCTAACATATCTCTTATTTCAAATCCTGCCAAATCTAAACTCATCGCCATTCTATGATAAAGCCTTGCTTGAGAGAACACAATACAAAATGCCCCGGGCTTTAAGATTCTATAAAATTCTTTTGCTAGAGGAGACATAAACTCTTGCAGTCTCTCCCCTTGTGTTTTATCAAATTTCATACCCACAGGCAACCCTCCAATCACACCACTTTTTGAAGCTTTGGCTTTGAGGTTTGTATCATTCCATTCACTCCCCATACCATCAATAAAATAAGGCGGGTCAGTAATAATACAATCAATAGAATTATCTGGGAGTGTTTTAAGCCCCTTTGTGCAATCTTGGTTATAAATATTATAGTTTAATGTGGATTCCACATCAGAATCCCTAATGTTTTGCACACTCTCCATTATTGCGGTCATAAAATTCTCCTTAAACTTTCCTTTTTCCTAGTTAATTTCCAAACCCAATATTATACCAAACCAAGCTACAAACAAACTTAGCCCAAAGCCTAATTTAACGCAAGTTTCAGACTTTCGCCCCTTGCGCTTCTCACTTCTCCCGCACAGGAATACGTAGAATCGTTTTGAGCTTATGCGCGGGAGTTTTGTTTGGATTGCTCAAATAGATTTCGTGATGCCTCCTTGTGAAACCATCTTTTGTTCCACCGATGTCGTTTTGCAAACCATTATGCACGATAAAATCCTCTATTTTTGCGAGACTTTGTGTCTCCTCATCATACGAGCCCGTATGTAGTATTTGCACGCAAAGCCCTTCTTCAAAGCGCAATAATCGCGCGCTAGAGCAGTCTATACCCTTTTTGCTTTGCACCTCCTTTTGCGCCCATTCAAAGAGTTCTTGTGCAATAAAGTCAGGCTGGGCAATCATCGCTTGCCATTTGAAATTTGCCTTATTGCTCAAATCCTCATTGCCCCACCACAAGCTTTCTAGCGGCGGCACGACATATTCTATATAATCCTTTAAAGCCTTTGTGGTTTTGCTCATCTTGAGCGTGTAGGAGAGGGCATAGAGAGTTTGCAACGCCGCTTGATATGCGCTCTCATTTGGTTTCCCTGCTCCTTGCACGCCCACAAAAGAAAGCATTGGCACAAAAAGTTTTAAGGGCTTAGGTTTGGGCGCATAGCAGTCTTTATAAACCTTTTTAAAATCAAATTTTGCACTTGCAGGATTTTGTGACATTGGTTTCCTTGATGTTGAGAATGACCCATTATAGCGAGATTTGATTAAGGGAGAATTTCGATAGGTGTACCCACCGCCACAGCCTCATAAATTTCCTTCATCGAGGCGTTATCCACCGCGATACATCCACTTGTCCAATCAAAAACCCCAAAAATACGTTCAAATGCGCTCCAGCCATTAGGCAATCCGTGAATCTTAATATCCCCACCCGCCGATTTGCCAGCATTTTGGGCATTTTGAGTGTCGATAGCGTTGGGGTAGTTGATGCCTAGATTCAGAAAATAACGGCTTTTGGTGTTTTTGGAATCAATGGTGTAGTTACCCTCAGGCGTTTTGCCATCGCCCTCGAACTCTTTGTGCCCGATAGGATTGAACCCTAGTGCGACCTTGTAACTCTTCAGCACTTCAGAAGTACGGTAGAGTGTGAGCGTTCTCTCCGCTTTGTGTACCACGATTTTATCTGCTTTAGGTAACTCCGCTAGAGAACTTTTGAGGCAAGATTCGCTGAATAACCCCCACGTCCAAAGCCCAGCCACGATTAATAATCCTATTGCTAAAGCGCGCATTCATTCTCCTTTTCTTGAAATGATACAAAACTTTAGGTTTATTCGGAAATCTTTCGCGAAGTTGCCCTTTGAGATATAATAAAATTGGGGCGATGGGCGAATCAGGGGAAGAAATGGCACAGATTCCAAAGAGATGTTTCGGCTTCGCCTCAACATGACAAGAAATCTATATGTCATTGCAAGCGCTCAAAGCGAACGTGGCAATCAACATCGTTTGCTTACCCCACCTCGTGGCATCAAACGTATCAGGATTCCATGACGTTGGATTGCCACGTGCCCTTTGAGCGCTCATTTCGCGAGCGCAACGCTGATTCCATCGCCAACAGGCACAATCGGAATCTGCGATTCCGCGGCAAAGGCATCGACAGCCTTTTTGACGCCATCATAGGTGCTGAAGTAGTCATCGACAATGAGGATTCCGCCGGGAACAAGGCGCGGATAGAAAAACACGAGCCCGGCAAGGATTGGGTCATAGAGGTCGGTGTCGAGCCGCACGAAGCAAAAGCGCGAATCTTCGAGCCCGCGCGCCGTGTCGGGAAACCAGCCCTTGCGCACCACGCATTGCTCTTTGTGCGGCATTTTCGAGAGCACGAGCGCAACGGAGGTGTTGCCCAAATGCCCCGCGCCCATGCCAGCGACATGTGCGCTTTCAGAGCGCAAGTCTGCCGCCGCGAAGCCCTCGAAGGTGTCGAAAAGATAGAGTTTTTTGGTCGGGAAATGCGCGTTGATGTGCCGCGCAAAGTCGCCGCGATACACGCCGACTTCGGCGCAATCGCCACTAAGGGCGCGCTCTTTTGCGAGCATTGCGAAATTTTGCAGGAAGCTTTGGCGCGCGGCGAGGTAGGGCGCGACATAGCTATCATCGATTCTATGCGGCGCGATGCCCATTTCGGCGAGCTGCGCGCGAATCTCGCCCGCGTCCGAGAAGCTCGCGATGACGATTTTGTCGAACGCACGCTCGAGGATTGCGCGCGGGGGCAGGACATCAAAGCCTAATCTGCCCCCCCCCCCCCGCACTCAAGGGCAATAGTTGTGTTTTGCTTGTTGGTGTCGTTGTCGACGAAGAATAGAATCGAATCGCCCTTTTGTAGGCAATCGCACGCGAATTGGCGGGCATACATCGCCGCGCCGAAGAGAATGAGGTTCATTGGTGCTCCTTGATTTGGAACGGAAATGATAGCGAAAAGCTTTTGAAGTGTAGCTTAAGTTATGAATAATTGTTTGATTTTGACTCTGCAAGACAAAGAATATTATGGTAATCCACAGCTTTGGAATACAAAATTATATTTAAATTCTTTGGAGGTGCGATTTCGGCTGCATTTGGTGTACAATTCCTGTGATATGCGGTTAAAGCCGCACCTCCAACATAAATGTTCAATTCGCCATTACTCACCAATTCTAATCTCCCCACCACAACACTGCATCTCCATGTCGCCTTTGTGAGAAAATATCATCAAGACACAAAAATATTTTAGAATCTTATAGCTCAAAATACCAAAGTAGGTTCAAATCAAGTTTTGCCATAAATATAATTATAAAAAATAAAATCAATTCTGGTGCAACAAATTGAAAAATGACTTATTTAAAAACTCGTAACTACTTTCAAAAGTAAAAAAGGTAAAATCATATCTTGCCCTTGTAAGCAAAACATAGATGTCATTTTGACTTGTCTCACTATCAATATATGCAATAACGATAGGAAATTCTCTACCGTAACTTTCTTGAACAGGTATTATTAATAGATCTTTAGTGGAAAAACGAGCATTTTCTATCAAGACACTAAAAAAATTACGTTGTTTATCATCTTTGCATATTAGTACAATTGGAAAATCTTGCTTAAAATCCTTCCGATACTCTAATTTGGACATAACAATCTTTGTAGTTTCAAAAACTACATTATCAAACTTTGCCACACAACATGCTGGATAATGAAAACCTTTTTGGTTTTCAAAATATTCAGATTCAATATTGCTTAATGGTTTTTTTAATAGAATCTCACGATAATTATATGCAACCTGCGCAAGCTCATAGGTCTGCCTATAATTATGAGATAGACTATAAATTTTATTTTGATAAATAGAATCAAAATATATTAATCTTTTCCAATCTCCAACACCATTCTTTTCTGTACGTTGTAATGGGTCGCCTGTTAAAATTAAATTTTCCGCATTCAAACGAACACTCTCTATGATGCCCACTTCCACATCTTGAGCTTCATCAATAATAATAGTATGATAACGATAAGAATTGAGCATTGATTCCAACAAGGAATATAAATTATAATACTTAAGCCGCAAAAATTCAAGAAATGAATGCTGTTTGATGAAAAATTCTATAAAATATTTTTTAAATACGCTTGTAGTATATCTCTTCAAGAAAGCATTTAATTCTCTTTCAAATATTTCATTATATTTTTGCTCTAGTTTTTTGAGTTGATTTTCTAACTTTTTAATTTCTTGTGCATTGTTAGATAATTGTTTTATCTTTTTAGAATAAGTATCTTTTATTGAGTTAAATATTTTCTGGAATTGAATCAAATCAAAAGCAAATGAGCAATCTATATTAAGTTTCCTACAAATTAAATGCAAGCTTTCTGCATCCTTTATAGAAAATTCCTCATCTTTTGTTGAAATTTCTGATACAATCTTTTCATATTTACATATCATTCCCCATTCATTATAAATATCTTGGTTTGGTTCTAATGTTTCTTTTTTAAGTCTCCCTATGTTTTTATTTAAAGAATCGTATTCATCAAAGTATTGTCCACGTTGACCTTCATAATAGGTTTTATGTTGATAGCAAGAATAGAAATTCATGAAATCATCAATATCATTTTTAATTTCTTTCCGACCTCGTTCTAGCTCTAGTGCGGAAAATACAAAATTACTATTTGTATAATCCTCAATCGTTTGTATATTAATATTATTAATTTTTAATTTTTTCATTAAAATTTTGAAATTTTCTATAATAGATTTATTTTTAACAAGAATCAATATTTTCTCTATTTTAATGGTTTCTTCTAGTATTTTTACTTTATGCAAAGCAATTGTAGATTTTCCTGTACCCACTGGTCCATCTATGATATATGTCCCCTGCGCCCAAAGTGCTTTGCCCGATTTCCCTGTGGGTATCACCTCTGTTAATTGAGCAAATTCCCCAATATCGATTGCTTCATTTTTAGCATTATTTGGCATTAATGTTGGTGTTTTCATCTGTGTAATATCTTGGTATTCTTTGCCTAATACTTCTTGGATTCGTGAGTCATTAAAAAATACCTTGCCATTCACACTTTCATAGCGAACATTAGAAAATAAATTAGCTTGATATTCAAAATTTCCTACCAATTCTACAGCTGAAGTGTTGCCATTAAATAGGGGCGTATATTCCCCTATCTCTGCACTCAATGCAGCTTGAATACGTGAGTCGTTCCATTGACAAATACGATACATCCTTCCATTTGTCTTTCCAGTTGGAAAGGGTTTTTGCGCAACATATAATCGAGTTACATAAAAATCTATATCACTTTCAAAGGCTATTCTTTTTAAAAATGGAAGTTTTTTGTCTTGGAGTACTCCATTGTCTCTCAATAACTCTTGTTTAAAATATTCTTTATTCATTAAAAAACCTCACAATATTCAAATAGACAAAATCATTACAAACATAAGACAATTAATCTGTATCTGTCCAGTAAAAATTATCCTCACTATCCTCATCATAATTTGCTCCCGTATCATGCCATGTAAATCTGTCCCAGTCCATTTCATATTCCATAATATGCTCTTCTCGCTTGCGACATTGCATTCCCTTTTTCTCCCCCTCCCCGCACCAACCTACCTTACTACTCTTATGAAGTGTAGCAACATTGACAATCAAAGAGGTTGTAATAGTAGTACCTGATATAGAACTTGATGTAACAAAAATAAGCAGCAAGAAGCAAAAGCAATAAAGATATATGAGCAATCTCCCTTAAAAATTCTTTCAAAACAATGCAATAAAGAATCTTAAACTTATATTTAACTCCAAATGAGCAACTCATTGCTATTATCTACGATACCTATAAAGCTTGACATAGTTAGTCTATTTCCCTTTTTTACTCTTTTTACAGCATGTAAATAACCAGCATTAAATAATACTATTTCGGCTAATTTTGGCTTATATTCTATACTCTCAAGAGAAATTTATCCCTATCAAGTCCATAGCTTAATTTTTCATCCTTGTGTTGCAATTTTTTATACTCCTCATCGCTTGGCTTATAGTCCCAAAGCTCCATTTCTCCACCCTCATCAGCAACACTCAAAAAACAATTAAAAGCAATTTGCTCCTTGATAGGTAAACTTTGCCAAAGCCCATAATCATCTCTTCTAAAAATATCTTGGTGTGGCTCTATACTAGAATTTTCATTCAAAACCCTTATCAAGCCAGAAAATGCCTTGTGATTTTTAAAAGTAGCCCTCTTGCAACCTTTATTCCATATAATATCCAAATAAGAAATGATATAATCAATTGGTGAGATATATGGAAAAGTAATATTTTTAATCAAAAAATTATTTTTATTTGCATCTTTATAGTATTTATCTTTAAGAATTGTATTTCCTACACTTTCATAGTAAGCCATACCTATCCTTGCTACAAGTGGGGCATTATGATGATAGCCTATTTCTTGCCTTAAGACATTTTCTTTCCAAAAACTAATGATGTTTTCATCAAAAACACATCCTAAAGAACAAAAATGCGCCTGACCATAAAGAAGCTCTTCGATATCTTCCCGACTTAAGTCTTTCACATTTTTAACCATCTGCAAACTCCTTGTAAAGGTTACTGAAAAGATACACAACAAAACCAATAAAAACCAAAGCACAAACAAAATCTATTTTTTTAGAATGTTTCAAATACAAATTTTTAATATTCGCACTTGAAAACAAAAGTGCTATCAATAGAAAATATAAAAAGCTTTCTGCCACCAAAAGAAAAATAAGAAAGCCAAGAGTGAATAAATCATAAGCAAAGTTCAGACTTGCAAAAATGCTGCTAAAGTAGAATAAGGCTTTCACATTACTGATGTTTGTTATAAAGCCCTTAAGAAAAGGTTTGGCTGTATAGTTTAAAATTTCAAAATTTTCTTTTTGGTTCAAATTTTTTAAAAGTAAAAAAGCTAAATATAATAGATAAGATGCGCCCAAAATAGTTAATAGAACTTTTGCTAACGGAAAAACATCAAATGCAATTTTTAAGCCGCTTAGAGATAAAACAATCCAAATAAAAATAGCTAAAGAAACGCCGAAAACAACTAACGCTGCTTTTTGAAAATCTGCTTTTAGGGCATAAGAACTGACAATAAAAAAATCGGGACCAGGAAGCAATAGAGCAAAAAAATGAATCAGCAAAATCAACAAGAAATCCAAGCTTAATCCTTTGTTTGTAATAAGAAAAGTTTTTTATTTTTATTTTTGACTACACTCAATACTATATCCCCTTTAAGGTAATATCATTTGAGTTATCCAGATTATGCATCGGAGTAATTATTCTTAGTTATACTCCCCTCATCTCCCCCTCCCCGCACCAACCTACTTTGCCACTCTTGCAAAGAGCAGTATCA
>CAJTQL010000002.1 GCA_910578285.1 uncultured Helicobacteraceae bacterium | reverse complement strand
GAATCGGACATATAATTGCCCAACTCTCAAACGAACCGAACATGCTTATTGCCCGATTCCGAGTTTTTCTCTGCTCACAAGTATCACTCATAAGAATAAGAAATTGTTGTGTTAACAAAAGAAAAAGCTGCTCCATTAATATATGGAACTTGTTTTGCTTGCACTCTTGCAAGCGACAAGACAGCTTTGATTCTTGCTTAGTTGTCAAAGATCATAAAACCGATATGGATTGGTTTCAAAGAACAACACCAAAACATCAGCAAGGCAAACAATGTGCCTTTCCAACTTTGGAAATGTGATTGTATCTCTAATGAGCTTATGTTTTGCTTAAATTTTGGGGGGAATGCAAAAATTTTCACACAAAATTTCTTTGGCAATTTTGAGATGCGAAGAACTCATAAAATGCACGCACGGCTGGAGATTCCAAAGCTCTGCGAACAATTCTTTGCTCATGCGTACTCCCTCTGCCCTCTCGTGCTCTTTGCCCGTAAAATGCGCACTTTCAAGCTTTTGTAACCAAAAATGCGGAATCGACATTCCGGGCAAATTTTTGTGCAAAAAACATGCCCCCTTGAAGGTTGTAATCGGATAAAATCCAAAAATAAGTGTCACGTTGCGCCCGAGCTCATGATTGGCTTCCGTGACCCATTGCAGCAGAGTTTGCGCCGTGTCGCGCTCATACACAGGCTGCGTGATGATAGCGAATGCGCCGTTTTGAATCTTATTGCGAATCGTTGTTTTGAGCTTCTCTAGCGGCTTTGCAAATGCGTTCATCACGCACAATGGATAGATTCTTTGTTGCGCACATTTTAGTGGTTTTCCTTGCAAATCTGTGCCGCAATTGAACCTATCAATAATCTTGAGCAACAGCTTGCTGCTGCCCTCGAAAACGCCCTTGCTCTGGGGCTGGTCGCCTAATCGCACAGGGTCGCCGGTGAGCGCGAGAAACAAACGTAAATCAAATGCGTTTGCGCCAAGCAGCTCGGCTTGCAAAGCAAGGCTGTTCCTATCGCGCATACTAAGTGTGCAAATTACGGGTTTTTGCAGAGTTTGTTGCAGTTTGATGCTGGCAAGAATCGGCGACATTTTGAGGCATGCGCGCGGCGAATCTGTGCAAACAATTGCATCGATTTTTTGCATGATTCCGCTTGCTTGTAATGCCGCAATTTGTGTCTCTATCCCGCCTGTTGCCGGCACAAACTCAAAGCTCAAAAATCGCCTATTTTGGATTTTTGCCACCACATCTTCAATCACAACATCTCCTTTGCTTTTTTGCCGCAATAATACCAAAACGTCCACAGATTCCTTGCCTGCGATACGAGAAAAACTCCGCACAACATGCGCTACAACGCTTATCAATAGCGAGATTCTGGGCGAGACAGCCACTCTGTTGCCATTGCATTTTGAGCACAACAAGCAAGTCAAGAAACACGCATTCACCGCGCCAAACGAGGCTTTGTTGCGTTGTTTGTTGTGCAAAATTTTGCGCAACATCAACCCCAACTTCATAGCAACAACTCCGAATCGATGCGCCCACAAAACCGACAATATCACACATCAAGCAGCCAAAATGTGTGTGCATTTTTTGCAATGCAGCAATCAAAATCCCGAGCTCGATTCCTTTGCGTCCTGCATGTATAACTCCAAAAACATCGCGCACAGGGTCATAGAGAAGGATTGGATTACAATCTGCGACCATCACAAGAAGCGCGACATCGTCCCGATGACTTAGCAGACAATCGCCCTGTGGCTGGGAATTTGGTAAAATTATTGCATTCGAATCGAGCACAACAATTTTGTTGCTATGAATCTGGTCCATCGCCACAAGCGTGCGGTCGCACAGCCCCAAAGATTGCAGCAGAATCTGGCGATTTTGTGCAACATTTTGCTCCTCATCGCCTACATGAAATGCGAGATTGAGCGAATCGTAGGGCGCTTGACTTTGTCCGCCATACCGATTGCTCAACGTCCAAACGAGATGTTTTTGCAGGATTGCGAGCACAGATTCCATTTAGCCAATGAATGAAGAATGCGGGATTTGTTTGAGAATCTCCATTGCACCCTTTGAGATGTCATGCAATGGGTCGGAGGAGACATGGATAGACATCTTGAGTTTGTCTTCAAGATATTCGCGGAATCCGCGCATCAAAGCGCCACCTCCGGTGATAATCACGCCATCTTCGAGAATATCGGGAACAATCTGTGGCGGAATGCTCGAAATTACTTCAAGGATTGTCGCATGGATTTTTTGCACACATGGCATAATCGCTGCACGTACATCATTTGAGCTAATCTCAAAGCCCACAGGCAAGCCATTGAGCAAATCCTTGCCATACACGCAACAATTCGTGTTGGACGCATTTTGCGAAATATCAGCAATCTGAATCTTAATCCCCTCGGCACAATCTTTGGAGATGAGCAAATTTTTTTGCCGCTTGACATAATCAACAATCGCGCAATCAAGCGCATCTCCGGCAACTTTGGTGCATGACGATGTTACCATTCCGCCAAGCGAAATAATGCTCACCTCGGTGAGCCCGCTGCCACAATCGACAATCATCTTGCCGCGTGATGTGTTGATGTCCATTCCCGTGCCTACCGCTGCACTAAAGGGGTCTTCGATAAAAATCACCTCTTTTGCGCCAGCAAGCAATGTCGCTTCATAGAGTGAGTTGCGCTCCACTTGCGTGAGATTTTGGGGGATAGAAATTCCGACACGTGGGTGCGAAGAGACGCGGTTAGACAGAATCGAAATGAGTGTTGCCATAAAAATTTTGGTAACCTCAAAGTCGCTAATCGCGCCATTGCTTAACGGATTGATAACTTCGAGGTTGCTATGCGTGCGCCCGCGCATGACTTTAGCACGTTTGCCAATCGCCACAACCTTATCACTGCCATAATGCCGTTCGATGGCAATGCACGAAGGTCCATTGAAAATCACCTCGCCATCCACCGATACAATCGTATTTGCAGTGCCCAAGTCCACTGCAATATCCGTGCTTTTTTGCCACCCTACCATATCTCTCCCTCACCTAATTTTTAATTTCCTATTTTAGTATAAAAAAATAAATTATGTCAATTGCATAATGATATTTTTAGTATCACGCGCAATCATGATCTCCTCGTTGGTTGGAATCACGCAAACTTTGACGCTCGATTCGGGTGTGGAGATAATCACCTCTTGCCCACACGCATTGTTTGCCTCTTTGTCGAGCGTAACACCCAAAAATTTGAAATGGTCAACAATCATTCCGCGGATATATTTCGCGTTTTCGCCCACACCACCACAGAAGCAGATTGCATCAATACCATTGAGCACAGCGCAATACGCGCCGACATATTTGAGAACGCGATACGCAAATGCTTGGCGAGCAAGGCGCGCGAAATCATTGCCACTAAGGTCAGCATCGAGCAAATCTCGAAAATCGCTTGAAAGTTTTGAGATTCCAAGCACGCCAGATTTTTTGTTGAGAATGCCCACAATATCCTTGATTGTATAGCCTTCTTTTTCCGCCATATATTCCAACACGCCAGGATCAATATCGCCAGAACGTGTGCCCATAATGAGCCCTTCAAGCGGCGTCATACCCATGCTTGTATCGCAACTTTTGCCATTGCGAATCGCCGAAATAGACGAGCCATTGCCCAAATGGCACACGATGAGCTTGTGATTTTTTGGGTCTAAGCCCAAAAACTCCACAGCACGTTGTGAGACATATTTGTGGCTTGTGCCATGGAATCCATAGCGGCGCACCTTATGGTTTTCATACCATTCATAAGGCACGCCATACAAAAAGGCTTTGGGCGGCATAGTTTGGTGAAATGCCGTATCAAAAACAGCAACCATAGGTTTATCAGGCATGAGCTCCTTGCAAGCTTCTGCGCCCATGAGGTTTGCGGGATTATGCAAAGGCGCGAGAGGAGAACACTCGATAAAGCGGCGAATCACATCCTCTGTAATCAAAACAGAATGTTTAAAATGCTCGCCTCCATGCACAAATCGATGTCCGCTTCCTGCAATCTCATCGAGTGATTGAATGACGCCAATGGTTTTGTCTATCAACACATCGAGCACATAGCGAATCGCCTGTGAATGGTCCGGCATTGGATCTTTGCGCTCTTCTTTTGTGCCTTTGTTATTTTTGTAGCGCAACACGCTTCCCTCAAGACCAATTCTATCGCAAATGCCAGATGCGAGAACTTCCTCGCTCTCGACATTCACGAGCTGAAATTTGAGCGATGAGCTCCCACAATTAATCACTAAAACAAGCATATTTCCTCCTTTTTTGAAAATTATGATTTGCTACTTGCTTGCAACGCTGTGATGGCAACCACACCTACAATATCTGATGCTTTGCAGCCTCTTGAAAGGTCGTTGATAGGCGCTGCCAGACCTTGTGTGATGGGACCATAGGCTTTCGCGCCCGCAAGACGTTCGACAAGCTTGTAGCCGATATTGCCCGCATCGAGGTCAGGGAAGATGAGAACATTTGCACGTCCTGCAACCTTTGAATCTTTTGCCTTCGATTTGCCTACTTCAGGGATAATCGCCGCGTCTAGTTGCAATTCGCCATCAATCAAAAATTCTGCCGTGAGGTTCTTCGCAATCTTTGCTGCCTCGACAATCTTAAGCGCATCGGTATGCTTGGAACTACCATAAGTTGAGTGACTCAATAATGCCACAATCGGTTCACTCTTGAAAAGCGTCTTGAAATTCTTCGCTGAAGCAATCGCGATATGCGCCAATTCTTCAGAGTTTGGGCTAGGACACAATCCGGGGTCTGCAAAGATAAAAGTCCCATTCAGCCCAAAAGCACATTGCGGAATCTCCATGACCATAAAGCTCGAAACAAGCTTGCAATCACTCGCTGTGCCGACAATCTGCAATGCTGCACGCATGACATCGGCTGTGGAATGCACAGCGCCTGAAACCATACCATCGACTTTGCCCGCCTTCACGAGTGCTGAACCAAAATATAACACATCGTTTGTGAGAAGATCACGCGCTTTAGCGCTATCCATTCCTTTATGCGCACGCAACTGCACGACAAGCTGCACGAGCTCATCAAGCATTGGTGCTGTCTTGGGATTGATGCATTGTGCACAATCCACATTCACTCCCTCTTTTGCTGCGACAGATTTAATCTCGCTCTCATCACCCAAAAGCGTGATGTGCGCAAAACCTTTTTGCAAAATCTCCGCTGCTGCACAGACATTGCGTGGTTCGTTGCCTTCAGGAAGGACAATACTGCGCTTGTTGGTTTGCACAGTCTGAATGACACTTTCGATAAAACCCATAATTCCTCCTTGGTGTTTTGTCTCGTACGATATCCTAAGCATAGTATAAACTGGCTAAAAAAAGCGCGCAAAAAACACAAAAAAATGCAAAACGCATTGCTATGTTTCAAAAATACGCGCTAAAAATGCACATATGGCTTAGGGCAACGTGAGCTTGCTACGCAAAAGCTGCTTGCCAAACTCGACACCGGGCTGGTCATAAGTGTTGATCTTAAACATCGCGCCCACACATGACGTGAGCAATTCATAATAAAAAATCAACATTCCAACACTCTTTTCAGAGATATTATCAAGCAAAATCAAATCAGTTGGCACACCATACGCAATGAGTGTTTCCATTGTGGATTCACGTTGTAGCTGCAAAAGCGTGCGAAAGGAGATTCCATTGACAAAGTTTGTGCTTTGCAAAAACGGCAAATCAAGCTCGGGAATGAGCACGATTTCATCAGTAAGATTCTTGACGCCCATAAATGTTACGCTTTTATCACGTGGTCCTTGAATGATGAGCTGCAAAAACGAATGTTGGTCAATGCTGCCGATGAGCGAAATGGGCGTGAGCCCAACGGCTTTGCCTTTTTTGTTGATTTTACCAAGCGATTCGCCCCAAAGTTGCACATACCATGCGTTGAAAGAGGCAAACACGCTTGCATACGAAAACAGCACGTTCATGGGATATTCATGGCTATGTTTAGCGTAATAGATTGCTTTGTCAAGCAGATGGTCCATATCACGATTAAAGAATCGTTGACTCATCATACGTGCGCCTTCGAGCAACTCTTCAACACCATAACCAAGCAACATCAAAGGCGCGATTCCAACACTGCTCAACACCGAAAAACGTCCACCAACAAGTGGGTCAATCAGCAAGCAATACACGCCCTGTGATTGCGCCCATTCATAGAGATTCGAATCTCTATCGGTGATAATGAGCAGCGATTCTTTGTGGTGCAGCAAATCATAACGTGCGATAATGTATTTCATAAGCGATGAAGTTTCAATTGTCGTGCCCGACTTGCTAATCACAACAAAAAGTGCCTTGCTTGCTTCGACTGCACGTAAGCTTTGGAGAATCACAATCGGGTCGGTGTGTTCCAAAAAACAAAGTTTGATGTCGCGGCGATTCTTGCTGTGTCCTAGCAGAGAATCAATGGCTTTCAGTCCTAGCGAGCTCCCGCCGATTCCAACAATCACGAGCGTATCGATTGCGGCAAACAAATCTTTGTTGGTGTGGATAAATTTTGCCGAATCATCAAGTGCTTGCGTATCATAGGGCAGCTCATAATACGCGCTCACACATTCTGTTTTTTCGCGTTGCACGAGTTCGAAAAGCTTGTCGCGCTCGCGCACACCATGCTCGATTTCAAAAAAACTATGAAATTCAATCATCGTGCGGTATTCCTCATAGTGCTCGCCATATCAAGCAGTCGCGCCGTATAGCCCACTTCGTTGTCATACCATGCAATCAGCTTGGCAGTATTGCCCACAACAATCGTGCAATCAGGCACAAAAATGCAGCTTTCATGCGTGCCGATAAAATCGCTCGAGACGAGTTTAGAATCATCAATTGCAATGAGCCCAGCAAAGTCTGTTTGGCTCGCAGTGCGCATCGCATTGTTGATTTCTTCTTTGTTGATTTCTTTGCGCAACACAACACTTAAATCAATCATCGACACATCGGGCGTGGGAACACGTACAGAAAATCCATTGAGCTTGCCATTGAGCTCTGGAATCACAAGCCCAATTGCCTTTGCTGCACCTGTGCTTGTTGGGATAATATTGAGCGCAGCAGCACGCGCACGGCGCAAGTCTTTGTGGTGCACATCGAGAAGATTTTGGTCATTCGTGTAGCTATGCACGGTGGTGAGCAGCCCTGTTTCGATTCCAAAAGCGCGATGAATCACCTGCACAATCGGCGCAAGCGCATTGGTCGTGCAGCTTGCATTTGAAATCACAGCCTGCCCTGCATAGTTCTGATGATTCACGCCATAGACAAACGTTGGTGCACCTTCAACAGGTGCTGAGATGATGACTTTTTCCACGCTCCCGCGCAGATGTTGCGAAGCTTTGTCTATCTTGTTGAATGCCCCCGTGCATTCAATCACAAGCTCAACACCAAGTGTGTCAAACCCCACTTTGGTAATGTCGCGCTCGCTTCGAATCACAATCCCCTTTTGGCAGCCAATGGTGAGATGCGAATCATCTATCTTCTCAATCATCTTGTTGTGTCGATGTGCGCTATCGTAGCGCAACAAATGCACGAGTGTGTCTATGGGCGCTGTGCTGTTGATTGCCACAAGCTCCAAATCATCTCGAACCCCTAGCAAACGACATGCGCACAGCCCAATACGTCCTGTTCCATTCACAGCAACACGTGTTTTTTTCATGGTATTCCTCCTTGATAGAATCTTGTCTTGATTCTAACAAGTTTATTCTAAAGCCACTCTTGCAAGCGCCCCTTTTGCCTACTTCTGCACAAGCATTTTTGGTTTCAACCGAATTTTAGCGACTCTATGGGATAATATCCTAAACGCATTCAGAAAATGTGCCCTTTTTGCACAAATCGTTAAGGATTTATAAGAGGAAATAATGCAAAGCGCAACCACCTACCAACAACTTCTGGACACCATCGAGAGCAATGTAGAAGGCTTACAGGGGTTTTTAGACATTACAGAAGAAAAAATCACCTCTATTTTGCTTGATGCACTCAAGGTAACGGATTTTTCAAAAAATAAAGAAGTCATACGGCAAGTGTTGTTTGATTATTTTGCTTCGTATGGGTTTCGCGCATATATCCTTATCAAACATGACAAAGAAATCACTTTTCGACTCAAAATCAATGACTATGACGGCTGCATCTACACGACCGCATGTGTCGACCAGATTCCAAAGGTGAGCGAGAAACTCACACCCAATAAAGACCGCCCGGGGACTTCGGCACTGCACCCTAATGCCTACACATCGATTCAGACTTTCTTGAACAAACACATTCGCGAAGAAGAGGACAAACGCGAACTATTTAAGTCGGTTCTCAAACTCTATCTCGGGCTTTCAGCGCGCGATGCGATTTTTTTCGTTGATGATGGCGTGCTTATCAAGCAATTTCATGAAACCAAAACCGAGCCAGCAAAAAGCGCAAAGAGCGACATCGGCAAGCTATCAACAAGCAGCAAACGCAAATATGAAGGCTTGGACAAAAAATTCCTTGCCGAGATTGACAAAAAAACTGCCGCGGACGAAATTAAGAAAAAAATCACCAACCTTTGCGCCGACCTTGTCAAGGGGAAGCTCAACCCCTCCGAACATGACAATGGCGCATTTGGCAAGAATTTTATCCCCATTTTGCAAGAACGTTTCTTGAAATTCGTCCCCGATGACGAGCGAATCGACACACCCGAGCTCAAGCAATCGATTGCAAATTATCTTTTACGCGAACATTTTGATTTCTGCACCTACCAACTCGCGCATTGCATTGTAAGCAAACTCATCGCTAAAGAGCCCAAAATCGATGCGTTTATCAAATTCTATGATGGCAGCGTGAGTTTTAGCCCCGATGGCAAACGTTTCACCCGCCCTGACATCACCGACAAGGAAGGCAATCGTTGGAATAGCGCCACCATTTTTCAAGTCGCAATGCAGCGCAAAGTTGGGCTTGACAAAATCGCGCGCAATGCCGAAGCAATCAAGCTCACTGAAGACACAATCGAGAAATTCAAGACCGACATCATCAAGCAAACCAAGCTCATCGACACCAACCTCTCCGTCTCAGCTTCGTTTGAAGCAGAGATTCAGAAAAAACTCGAGGTTTCGACCAAGGCAAAAGAAAACATCTTCGAGCTCAAGCGCCGTTTGTTGAGTGCGGGCAAAACGGGCGAGGCGAGCAAAGAGATTCAAAACAAAATCAATGCACTTTCAATCCAGATTAAACAACTCGACCGCGATGAGAAGCATATTTTTGGCGAGAAGAAAAAAATTGATGCCGAGATTGAAAAGGCAAAAGCGCGAATCATCACCTACCAAAAAGACCAAGCGAGCTATGAATACAAGCTCACTAAAGACAAAGAACAAAAAGAGCAGCTTGCCAAGAATCAAATTCCGCTCGAGGAAAAATATGAGGTTGTCATAACGGCATTTTCCAAAGCCATAGCAGCCTTTCGAGGATTCTAAACTACAATAAGGAGACAGCAATGACAGAAGGCATCGTATTAATGCAGCAAACCAAAAGCATCAAAGACATCGACGTGAGCAATCAACGCGTTTTGATTCGTGTTGATTTCAATGTTCCACTTGACAATGAATTCAACATCAATGACGACAGCAGGATTCGTGAAACAATTCCAACAATCAATTATTGCATTGATCACAACGCAAAAAGCATTATCCTCGTGAGCCACCTTGGACGCCCACAAGGCAAAGACAGCACCTATTCACTCAAGCACATTTTGCGGCGAGTCGAACGGTTGCTTGGGCGCAATGTCGCGTTTGCTGAAAGCCTCGAGGCGTTGCCTTCAATCCTTGCCTTGCTGCCCCAAGGTGGCGTTGTATTGCTCGAAAATATCCGATTCTACGAAGGCGAAGAAAATAACGACACGACATTGTCTCAAAATCTCGGCAAGCTTTGCGATGTCTATGTGAATGATGCCTTTGGTGCAAGCCACCGCAAACATGCCTCGACTTATGGCGTCGCGCAATATGCAACACACAAAGTCGCTGGGCTTTTGCTCAAACGCGAGATTGACTGCTTCTCCAAAGCACTCACAAATCCGCTCAAGCCTGTTTTGCTCATTGTTGGAGGCTCAAAAGTCAGCAGCAAGCTCACATTGCTTAGCACAATTCTTGATAGCGTTGACAAAATCCTCATTGGCGGTGCGATGAGTAATACCTTTTTGCATGCAATTGGCTACAATATGCAATCCTCGCTCATTGAGCCCCACCTCGCCGAAGATGCGGTGAAGATTTTGCGCACCGCGAAAGCAAAGGGCGTCAAAATCTATCTTCCTGTCGATGTCGTGAGCACCAACAATCTCAAGAATCCAACAGAAATCAAAATTACACCTGCGCAAGATATTCCTGATGGAATGATGGTTGTCGATTTAGGGCCAGCAACCGTTAAGCTCTTTAGCCAAGTCATTCGCGCATGCGAAACGATTATTTGGAACGGACCTATGGGTGTTTATGAAATCGACAAATTCTCGCGCGGGACATTCTCGCTTGCGCATGTGCTCGCTGACACATACGCATACAGCGTCATCGGTGGGGGCGATACAGCCGATGCAATCGACCGCGCGGGAGAAAAAGACAACATGAGCTTTACCTCAACAGGAGGTGGCGCGAGCCTCGAGCTGCTCGAAGGCAAGGTTTTGCCCGCATTTGAGGTGCTCGAGAGGAAGTGATAGAAATTGATGATTGGGGGACGTGATGTCGAAAATATTCGACTAGCACCTATATCTCACATAGCAAATGATTAGGATTGCGTGGGCTGATTGTGAAGCTCCACGCCCTTGTATGTGGCATTTGGGGGTGTCTAGCCCAAAGCCGCAAGACGCTTTACATCGTATGAATTCTTCTAGTTTATGATATGCTTTGCAGCTCTTTGGGGCATTCAATTCAAGCGCTATTTTTTCTCTTTTTGTCTCAAAATAATAATCCAAACAAAACCACTCCCCAAACAAGCAGCGCGAGCACAATGCCAAAAAACACCCCTGCACTTGCGCAATCTTTTGCGATTTTTGCCATAGGGTGAAAGTCGGCAGTCACCAAATCCACACAAGCTTCGATGGCAGAGTTAAAGGCTTCGGCTATCAAAATAACAAACAAAACCACCGCCAAGAGTAGGTGGAAGATTAAATCAATGGGCAAAAAATAATCCACCACCAAAGCGGGCAATATAATGGCAAGCTCTAGCTGAAAAGCACGTTCATTTTTGAGCATTGCCCAAACACCTTCTAGGGCATATCGGGCATTAGCAAAGAAATGATATTTAGGTTTCATTTCTCTCTCCTAAATAAATCATCTTGTTTTTGATAAACTGCACTTTCTACGCCAAAGAATCCAAGCAATGTGCTAAAAATAATATCATGGGATAAGGGCAAATCTTTGCGCATTTGCGCAATTTCCATAAGTTCTGCATTCTCGCTAAAAAAGATAAATGGCACATGGATTTGCTCTTTTGGCGCTAAAAAATAGGGCATTCCATGTAAATAAATGCCATTTTCTCCAAGGCTCTCGCCATGGTCGGAGACATAGATTAAAGTCCCCTCATATTCTTGCTCATCTTGCAAAAGCTTGATAAGGGAGTGCAATAAAAAATCTGTATAAAGTATCGTGTTATCGTATGTATTAGTCAACTGCTCTTTTGTGCATTTTTGAAGCTCGTTTGTATCGCATGTTGGCGTGAATCTTTTAAAAGAATCGGGATAACGTTGAAAATAGGTGGGACCATGCGAACCTTGCAAATGCAACACAATTAGATTCTGGTCTTTGAGCTCTTTCAAGGGTTCTGCAATCGCATTTAAAAGCACTTCATCATAAGGTTCCTTAAAAAGTTTGACTTTTTCAAGATTCTTACAAACGCCTTGGCAGCCACTTGTGTTGTTGTCTATCCATACAACATTCACCCCGAGTTTATGCAAAATATCTAAAACATTCTCGCGATAATAGGTAGCATACGAGAAATTCTCCCTTTTTAGGTCTGAAAACATGCAGGGCACACTAATGGCTGTCGATGTCCCACAAGACGAAAAATCACCAAAAAAAACAACAGAATCCTTTTGTGTATATGCATTGGTCTCATTGAGGGTATAGCCCGCAAAGGAATAATTTTCCGCCCTTGCTGTCTCGCCCACAACAAATATCAAAAGCCTTTTTTTGTCGCTCGGTGCTAAGGTTGCATCTGTGGCAATCAGCTCGAACTCCCTAGCGGGCAACACTTCTTGTTTGATATATTTGATAACAGAGTAAATTTGATGCACAGGTGTTTCGTAGGCTCGTAAAAATCGATGATTCCTAAAAAAAGGAATAATTGTTTGTGAATAGGCATAAAACAAACTACCCGCCATTATCAAGCTTAACAAGAAGGTTGCAATGCGGACAACCAATGTTTTTTTCCAACTTCCCATAAAATACACAATACGTACTTTTAAGATAAGTAAGGTTGGCAAAACACCCAAAAGCGCAACAAAAAGCAAAAGACTTGGAGATAGCAGAGAAAAAGCTTCTGTGGTGTCTGTCCGCAATACATTAACAAACATGTCTTTGTCAATCACCACACCATAAGCAGACATGAAATAAGCCGTCAAACAAACAATCCAAAGCAGAAAAAGAATCAAAACCTTTGTTAAATAAGGCACAAATACAAGTGCAAAAATTGACGTAAGTAAGCCAAAATAAATGATGAAAAAAGAGGCTTTGAGCATAAAGCTCGAATCAGAATCAAGTTGTTGGTAGATTTGTCCAAAAAAATGATAATTCATTATTGTGATAAACAAAGCACCCAAGAGTGTAAAATACAACCATGGGATTCGGATTTGTTTTTGAAACATCAAAACTCCTTACAAATAAAAATCATCTATTTCAGGGTACAGCTGCCCTTCATAATCTTGCATGATTTTGGATTACTTTTCTAAGTCGTTGGTTCCAACACCCCTTTTATCATGCTTGTAATTTCATATCCTTCACGCCTCTAATAAGCCAAATCGTATTGTCAATCCTTCTTAGAATCAAAAAACGGGCAAATCAATTCTTCATTCAAATTCCCTCACAACCCAAGTTGCAACAGCCCAACAGGAACTTTGATGACACACTTATGTACAATATTGCTATTTTCACTCGACACTTGCAAGCCACCTGCATGCACATCATTAGGAAAAAAGATGGCGAGCGAGCGGGGGCAGAGTGTGATGAATTGTGGGTTTGCCTGCATATCTGGGGGCGCATAGACGACAAGGTCGCGCTCCTCATCATAGGGAGATTGCAGCTTGCAATCTTCTGCCTCACCAACAAAGAATCGCTCTTGCCCCGAGACAATAAGCTGAAAATCGGCATAGCGGCGGTGCGATTCAAAAAAGGCTTCGCTCACTACTTTAGTGCGATAGCATTCAAAAACGGCACGCATTCCATATCCGATATCTTCAGTTTTGCGCTCTCCGACATGCATTGTCTCAATAAGAATTGAAAATGTTCCATCGAGTGCGCTATGCAAGCATTCACGCAATCGTAAGAGTGGCTCGGAACGTTCAAAAAGTGAGCGTGCTTGGTGTGCATCATAAAACAAAAGCAAACCTAACCTCCAAACTGATGCGGAAAATATTTGCGCAGAAGCGCGAAAAGCTCTGTCTCAAAACTAGAAGGCAGCGAATCATTTGCGGCTAATGTTGTCGCAATCGCTGAAATAGCAGCATTTTGAAGAATATCAAGCACGATTCCACCCGCAGCAGCATCATATTCATCAACAAGCACAAACCGCCCAAGCGTTTGGTTATCAGCAAAACGCGCACAAACAAGCGGCGAAAGCAAACGCAAAACCACCGTGCCAGCCTGATTGCGCAAAAGCTCATGCGCATTGCGCAGCGCGATACTCTCCTCGCTGCCTGCTTCCAAGACTCGTTCAACACACACAATCTCTGCCTTGACTTTTGCACTGCCAAGCTTCAAGAGATACTGCCTATTTTTGCAAAGAGGGTTGCGACCAAGCCATATTAGATTCACACGAATCTGTGTGGCAGTCTGCAAAAAGCTGCCCTTTTCCCATTGTGCCTTGCGCACCATCACCTCGCCGGGCTTGACATAAATATCTTCGCGGAGCGAGATTCCCACAGCCTCATGCCATGAGATTGTCTGCTTTTGGGGCGCATTCCAAACCTCGAAATGTTCGATGGTTGCTGATTTTTGCGATGGCAAAAAAATCACAGAATCGCCGACCTCCGCGCTTCCGCTCACAACCGTTCCTGCATAAATGCGCCGCTCATCACCCTCATTGCTGAAGCGATACACATCTTGCAATGGCAGCAAAAATGTGCGATTGTCGCTGTCGTTTTTGTTCGAAAGCAAATCAAGATTCTGAAGCAAGCTGCCGCCATGATACCATACCATCTGCGGAGATTGTGTCGCAACATTGTCGCCTTCGCGAGCTGAAATCGGAATCACACAAACAGGAACGACATTTAGTGTTGCTAGAAAATCAAGATATTCATTTTTGATATTCTCAAACACATCTTGTGCAAACCCAAATAAATCAAGCTTATTAATCACGACAATCACTTGCGAGATTCCAAGCATCGATAGTAGCATTCCATGACGTTTTGAATTCTCTGCCACGCCATCTTTGGCATCAATTACTAAGACTGCTGCCTCTGCTCTGCTCGCGCCACTCAACATATTGCGCAAAAACTCAATATGCCCCGGAGCATCGATGATGACATATTCGCGCCGTGCACTTTTGAAAAAAATACGTGCCGAATCGATTGTGATTCCTTGCTTTTGTTCATCTTCGAGTGCATCGAGCAACATCGAATATTCAAAGGGGCGTGCATTTTTGGCACATGACGCCCGCACACTCTCGAGCTTGCCTTGTGGGAGTGAATGCGTATCGGCGAGCAATCGCCCCACAAGGGTGGATTTGCCATGGTCAACATGCCCCGTGATGACAATGTGCATACGTTCTAATGCGTTCATTTTTTCCTTTCATATTCTATTTTTCGGCGATAATGCGCATTTTACCATTCACGAGCCGCACATAGATTTCCTTATTGCCCTCAAATCGATAGCCACTTGAAGCGCGGTATTTTTCATGGAATGCAATGCGAAACAAAGCCTCACCTTTTTTATTGGGATAAGGCGAAATATTAATATCGGTAAAGTCAATGCGTTTGCTTTCTTTGCGTTCAAACACCTTGCGCTTGTAGTTTTTAAAATCTTCAAAACGCATTTTATCGAAACGTTTGAAATGCTGCTCATCATAAAAGCCGAGATATGTCTGCAAATCGCTCTCTTCCCATGCCTGCCTCCAAGCGAATAAATCGCCCAGCAGGGCTGCTGCTTGTATTTTGCTCATTTCGCCCAATGTGTCTTCAGAAGTCAGCAGCACAGCTTGTTGGTGATTGATGACTTTGTCGATTTCACTTAGTTTGTCATTATTAATCGCAATACAACCTCGCGTGTTGATTTCGCGCTCACCACTAAGCGGCAAGCCATGAATCCAGATTCCATGCCCTGTTTTGCCTCGCACTTTGTCATAGGTATTGGGATACGACGTCACATAGGCAAGCGGTCCATAGAACGAATCAAGCTTTGTGAGTCGACTAGTCAAGTCATACACGCCAATGGGCGTTTTGAGGTCGCCCTCAACCATTTTATCACCTGTTTTGCTGCCCATAAGAGAATCAAGAGTGTATTTTTGTTCCAATCGATTGCCATTTTTTTGATAGAGCGTCAATGTCGATGCTTGTTTGTTTGCAATAAAAATATATTGCACAGATTCATAATAGCCAAAACGAACATCTTCATCTTTGAGGCTTTCAGCCCAATAGTCTGGGTTCGCAAGCTCCTTTTGGAGTTGCGTTTTAATCGCTTCAAGTCCACCTTCGCGATAAATTTTGACATAATCAAACCCCCATAGATACAAAGGCGCAATGCAAAAGAAAACCACAATCCATTTTGACATATCTGCTCTCCTTTAGTCCTCGACATTATACCCAAAATCGCGCATTTTATTTCTGTCTTTGCACCATTTGCTATCCACACGCACAAATAAATCGAGGCGAATTTTTTTGCCCCCAAATTCTTCCATCATCTTGCGTGCGCGCAACCCAATGCGGCGAATCGAGCTGCCATTTTTGCCAATCACAACAGCTTTTTGGCTCGGTTTGCAAACGACAATATCGGCAGCAATGCTGTCTTGGTGAGGCGATTCGATGAATTTTTTTATCAAAACATCACTCTCATAAGGAATCTCATCGCTCATAAACTCAAAAATAGCTTCGCGAATCATCTCTTTGTAGAGACTGCGAAGATTCTCGGTTGTGGCAATCTCTGTGTCGAACAACGCGGGAGAATCGGGCAGATTCTGTGCGAGCAGATCGAGCAGAGTATGGAGATTGTGCTGATTGTATGCGCTTAGGGGCACAAGCGCCTCGTAATGTTGCGCAAGAGGCTGATATTGCGCAATGCGCGCGAGCACCTCATCATGCCGCATTGTGTCAATTTTGGTGAGCGCAAGGAGATGTTTGCGCCCATGTGCAAGCTGCAAAAACTCTTTATAGCCCGCAAGGCTATCATGAATGGGCGCGACAAACACGCATATATCACAATCACCAAGCGCACGCAATGATTCGCCAAGCATGTAAGCATTGAGCAATTTTTCTTGGTGATGAATCCCTGGTGTGTCGACAAAAATGATTTGCGCATTGTTATGAATCACGATGCACTGCAAGCGCTTGCGCGTTGCATTCGCCTTGTGCGAAACAAGCGCAAGATGGTCGCGGCAAAGCGCATTGAGCAGCGAACTCTTGCCCGCATTTGGACGTCCCAAAATGGCAACAAACCCAGCCTTTGTGATGGTCATAAAATATAGCGCGCTGTATCGGTATCTTCAATCAAATCATCGAGCACTTCATGGACTTTTTGTTCCGTAACAGCAACTTTTTGCCCATTGAAACAATCCGCCTCAAAGCTGATGTCTTCGAGCACTTTTTCAAGCACCGTATGCAAGCGGCGCGCACCGATGTCTTCTGTTTTTTCATTCGCACGTTGCGAGAGTTTTGCAAGCGCTCGAATCGCGTTTTCTTCAAAAACAAGCTCAACATCTTCTGTGGCAAGCAAAGCACTATATTGCTTGAGCAATGAATTTTTGGGCTGCGTGAGAATTTGATAGAGAATCTCTTCATCAAGCGAATCAAGCTCCACGCGAAGCGGGAAACGTCCCTGCAACTCGGGAATCAAATCGCTTGGTTTGCTCAAATGAAAGGCTCCTGCAGCGATGAATAAGATATGGTCTGTCTTGATTTGTCCATATTTTGTACTGACAGAGCTGCCTTCAACAATCGGCAACAAATCACGTTGCACTCCCTCTTTGCTTGGATCTTGACGACTCGAGCTGCCTTGCGAAACAGCGATTTTATCAATTTCATCGATAAAAATAATGCCCTCTTCTTCAGCGCGCTTGAGCCCATCAAGGCGAATCGAATCCATATCGAGCAATTCCTCGCTTGCTTCGATTTTGAGCAACTCTTTTGCTTCAGCAACGGTAACTTCTTTTTTTGGATTATCCTTATTCCCGCTCATAAAAACTTTTGTAATCGATTCTTGAATCCGTACGATTTCTGGGGGCAGATTGCCTTCTTGAAATTCAATATTTTTTTTAGGAATCTCAATCTCAATCTTGAGATGATCGACCTCGCCATTTTGCACTTTGCGCTTCATCTTTTCGTATGAAACATTGTATTCATCTTGCTTGGTTTGTGTTGCTCCTTTGGGCAGCTGCGGGAGAAGCTTTTGCGTGATTTTATTGACGACATAATCCTCAATTGCATCTTGATTTTTCTCTTTTTGTTCCTCTCGAATCAGCATCACAGACGCATTCACCAAATCACGTACCATCGATTCAACATCGCGCCCAACAAAGCCCACTTCGGTATATTTGCTCGCCTCGACTTTGATAAACGGCAAACCAAGAATCTTCGCCATGCGCCGCGCAATCTCGGTTTTGCCCACGCCTGTCGAACCAATCATCAAAATATTTTTGGGCTGCACTTCATCTTGAAGCTCTTTGCTCAATTTTTTGCGGCGATAGCGGTTGCGCAATGCAATGGCAACGCGTTTTTTTGCCTCTTTTTGTCCGATGATATATTCATCAAGATAGGCGACAATCTCACGAGGTGTCATTTCTTCGTTACTCATGCATTTTCCTTGTTTTCAAGAATCAACGTTTTGATGTTTGTGTTGGTGTAGATACAAATCGCACCCGCAATCAACAGCGATTCACACACGAGGCTTTCTTCGTCTAGCTCGCTGTGTTTGTGCAGCGCACGTGCGGCGCTCACGGCATAGTTCCCTCCGCTGCCAATGGCAGCGATTTGCCCATCTTCTGGCTCAACAACATCGCCCGTGCCGCTTAGGATAAAGATATGTTCCCTATCAAGCACAATCATCATTGCTTCAAGGCGGCGAAGATATTTATCTTTGCGCCATTCTTTGGAAAAATCGATGACGGATTTCATCAAATCACCTTTGCGATTTTCCAAAATTCGCTCAAACATGTCAAAAAGCGTAAAGGCATCAGCCGTGCTACCCGCAAAGCCGCTTAGAATCTTGCCATTATAGAGCGTGCGAATCTTTGTTGCATTACCTTTCATCACACAATTTCCGAGTGTTACCTGCCCATCACCGCCGATGACGGAACGATTCTTGCCCTTGTATGCGAGTATGGTTGTCGCGTGAAACACTCTATTCCCCCTGCACATCAAGCTTGATTGTCGCCTTGACACCAAGCCCGAGCTTGACTTCGAGGTCATAGAGCCCCGTGCTTTTAATCGGATTGGACAGCTCGATTCCTTTTTTGTCGATCATCACATTATGCGCCTTGTGAATGAGTTCTGCGATATGTTCCTTTGTGATTGCACCCTGTAACATGCCATTGTTGCCCACTTTTGCATGGCAAACGACACTCTCTGCTGCAAGTTTTTTAGCAAGCGCTTCATATTCTGCCTTTTGTGCCGCTTCAACTTCAGCCTTTTTGCGTTGCTGCGCTTTGTAGCGCGCAAGAATCTCGTTGGTTGCCTGCAAGGCAAGATTCTTGGCAATCAAAAAATTCATCGCATAGCCATCTTTGACATCGCAAACATCGCCTGCCTTGCCAAGCCCTTTCACATTTTCTGTCAGCAAAACTTTCATGTATTTTCCTTGTATTTGGGTTGTTTAGCCTTCATTCATGATACTCAAAAACTCTTCATTGTTTTTCGTGCCACGCATTTTGCTATACAAAAACGTGAGCGCTTCCACCTCGTTGTTCATCTGCTGAATCACATTGCGCAATGTCCAAACTTTTTGTAATTTCTCGTTACCAAGCAAAATCTCTTCTTTGCGCGTGCCCGATTTGAGAATATCCATTGCGGGGTAGATTCGTCTATCGGCAATGTGCCGCGCAAGCACAATCTCCGAATTGCCCGTGCCTTTAAATTCTTCAAAAATCACCTCGTCCATGCGCGAGCCCGTCTCGATGAGTGCGGTGGCGATAATCGTGAGGCTACCGCCTTCTTCAACATTGCGCGCCGCGCCAAAGAATCGCTTGGGTTTATGCAACGCATTGGCATCCACGCCGCCGCTTAACACCTTGCCGCTGCTTGGTGTGGCTGTGTTGTATGCGCGCGCAAGACGCGTAATCGAATCGAGCAAAATGACGACATCACGTTTCATTTCAACACTTCGTTTTGCCTTTTCAACAACAAGCTCGGCAACGCGGATATGGTTGATTGCTGGCACATCAAACGTCGAGCTATACACCTCGCCCTTGACAGAACGTTCCATGTCGGTTACTTCCTCTGGGCGCTCATCGACAAGAAGCACAATGAGCTCTACATCGGGGTGGTTGCGTTCGATTCCCTGCGCAAGTTCTTTCATAAGCTCGGTTTTGCCCGTCCTCGGTGGCGCGACAATCAGCGCACGCTGCCCTTTGCCGATGGGTGCAAACAAGTCGAGCATTCTGCCCGTGATTTTGTTTGCGTCATACTCGAGTTTGATTTGCTGCGTGGGAAACAATGGTGTAAGATTATCAAACAATGGGCGATTTTTCATCTCATCAACAGCTTGGTAGTTGATGGCTTCGATTTTCAGCAACGCATAGTAACGTTCTTGATCTTTGGGGGGGCGCACTTGCCCTGTAACAAGGTCGCCACTGCGCAATGCAAAACGGCGAATCTGCGTGTTGCTCACATATGCATCGTTTTGAGAATCTGATAAATTCTCATTCATCGCACGCAAGAAGCCATGCCCCTCGCTTGAAACCTCAAGAATCCCGGTGAATAGGATATAGCCCCCCTTGCTCACTTGCGATTTGAGAATCTCAAATATCAATTCTTGTCGGCGATATTCTTGGGGATTTTCAACCCCGAGTTCATTGGCAATTCTGAGAATCTGCTCCATTGGTTTGGCGCGCAATTCCTCAATCTTGTAGCCCTCAACCGGTGTGTGTGTCCGAACCTTTCCGTTCTTTTCTTTTGGAGTGCTGCTTTCACCCATATTTTGGAATCCTTTTTGCTTAGGAGTGATTATTGAGTATGGCTGTGGATTTTTCCACCTCTTTTTTGTGGAGTTTTAGAATTGTAGTCTAAAAGCCGATACTTGTCAAGGGCATAGTATTTTGCTATAATAATCAGTACAAACAACAAGGAGGTTTATCATGCGAGTTGCAAACATCTACCCAACAGTGCCGCTGGCAAATAGTGGGGCGATTGCTGCAGTATCACCTATTTCTGCTGCATCTTTTGAAAATGCGCTGCAAGCGCGTGATTGGTGGGACGTTGTCTCCTCTCAACTCGGTACGCGCGTTACAGATATGTTGCGCGATAGTCTCTATGGCAACAAGTTTCAAGTTCCTAGTGAACCTACGCGGTTGAGCACCGAAGAGCTTTTGCGTTTCACGCTCGAAAATGAGATTCGTCAATCCCAAATCCAACAACGCATTTTCAACCAAGAGCTGCAAGAACAAAACCAGCAAATCAAAATCGCTCAAATCTATGCCAAGTCAGATTTATGGCTTGCCGAAAAAGACCGGCTTGAACGAGAAAAAGAAGCACAAAAAGAGGCTGAATTGCGTGCGCTTGCCCGTTCACAAGGCGCAGAATCGACAGCCATCTCAACACACAAAGACAACACACAACAGGCAGTCGCAGCAGCACAAGCACCAGCGCAGCCAACGCAAGCTTTGGGCGCAGAATCTGCTGCTATTAGTGCCATTGCGCCTCTTAATGAGCAAGCAGAACAAGACAATTTGGGCAATGCCGAAGAAGATTCAGATTCCAAAAATGACACAAACGACCCGACAGCTATTGTCGGCAAAGATGGTGAGGAATTGAGCGATGCGGAAAAGCGCCTCGTCAATGAGCTTTCAAGCATTGATACAAAGGTTCGAGAACATGAGAATGCGCATCTTGCAGCCTCTGGTGGGCTCGCGCAAGGTGGGGCGAATTATAGCTATACTGAAGGACCAGATGGCAAACTCTATGCCACAGCAGGCGAAGTCTCAATTGATACAAGCTCAACAGGAGACGCGCAAAAAGATGTGCAAAAAGCACAACAAATCCAAGCAGCGGCAATGGCACCTGCAGATCCAAGCCCGCAAGATTATCGCGTTGCAGCTGATGCTGCCATCATGCAAATGGAAGCACAGCTCAAAGTCAGCGAGGAACTTAGCGCAGAATTGCGCAAAACAGAGGGTGTGAAGCTCTACCAAGACAATATGGACTTTTTTGAGCGCGAACGCAGTGCACCTCGTTCCTTTCAGGCTGTCGCATGACGCGCATTGGGTTGCTAACGCACGCCCCTATTTCCCTCTATTTTCGACCGAATGCTCGAGACTTTGTCGTGCAAGAGATTCCGCTCTATCCGCCTAGTGGATATGGCGAACATCTCTATGTACAGGTACGCAAAAAATCTCTTAGCACGCCCGAGTTGCTCAAAATCCTTTGCTCTTCTCTTGGAATCAAACAGAATCTTATCGGCTATGCAGGGCTTAAAGACAAGCATGCATTGAGCATACAATATATCACACTTCCTCAACAATATCGTGCAAAACTTGAATTGTTCACGCATCCTCTCATCAAGATTTTGAATATCGACCAACATCACAATAAACTACGTATTGGACATTTACGAGGCAATCGTTTTTTCATGCGGCTCAAAAAGCTTGATATGGCAAACGCAACAAAATTGCAATCTGTCTTGAAGATTCTTCGCCAGCAAGGCTTCGCGAATTATTTTGGTTATCAACGTTTCGGCAACAATGGCGCAAATTACACTATTGCGCAAGAGATGCTTGCAGGTGCTTGCAAGATTCGCAACAAAGCAAAAGCGCGATTCTTTTTTTCTGCCCTCCAGAGTCATTTTTTTAATGTATGGCTTTCAAAGCGAATCCAGCTTTCACGTACATTTGCTGCATGTGGTCTCAATGAAACTTTGCAGCTCTACCGGTCGCTACAATTTTCTGTACAAGACTGGACACAGGAACATCCTTTTATACTGCTCAAAGGCGATGTCATGGGGCATTATCCCTTAGGCAAGCTATTCTATGCGCACACGATATGCGAAGAGAGTTGTCGCTTTTTGCGACATGATATTGCGCCAACAGGACTTTTAGCAGGGCGCAAGACAATGCTTGCACAAGATAATGCCGCTTTTTTTGAACATGCGACACAAGATTTCGGACAACAAGGCAGCAGACGCTTCGCATGGGTTTTTGCTGATGAAATAGAATTTGAATACATGCCCCAAGAAGCACATGGACACTTGCATTTCACGCTCCCAAAGGGGAGCTATGCTTCGGTCTTTTTGGAACAATTATGCAATCAAGAGCAGATTTTTGAAGAGTTTAGTAACCCCGCACAAAACGGCTGATACGTTCGATTCCTTGTATGATAGACTCCAAATCTGTCGCGAATGAAAAACGGAAATATCCGTCCATTCCAAATCCAGAACCCGGAACAACAGCGACTCCTTCTTTTTCAAGCAATGCCTTACAAAAACGCATGGAATCAGATTCTATCTTATTCATATTGACAAAGACATAAAATGCACCGCTAGGCTTCACAGCTGACAACCCACTAATGGCGTTAAGACTCTCAATAACAATATCACGTCGCTTGCGAAACTCTTTGCGCATTGCTTCAATTTCAGAATCGATTCGTCCATCAAGAGCAGCAATCGCTGCTTTTTGTGTGATAGAGTTAATATTAGATGTACATTGACTTTGGAGATTATCCATTAATTTGATAAGTTTTTTATCTTTTGAGGCGCAATACCCCATCCGCCAACCTGTCATGGCTGCGCATTTACTCACGCCATTGACAGTAATTGTGCGATGCAATAAGTCTTCAGTTGCTGATGCAGTTGCACAAAATTCTCCTTCAAAAAGAAGCTTTTCGTACATTTCATCGCTCATCACCCAAACATCTGTGCCCTCAAGAACCTTGCCAAGCGCAACAAGTTCATCACGACTATACACAGAACCTGTAGGATTTGAGGGAGAATTTAGGATGAGCATTTTGGTGCGAGGCGTGAGAGCATTTCGCAATTGCTCAGGTGTGATTTTGAATGCATGCGCATCGCTTGTTGGGAGAAAGATAGGTTTGCCGCCATGGTACTTCACCAATTCGGGATAGGTAACCCAAAATGGAACAGGAATCAACACCTCATCATCATGGTCAATCAACGCTGCACAAATATTAAACAGCGAATGCTTTGCACCATTGCTCACTAAAACTTCCGAGCGCTCATAGCTCAATGCATTTTCGCGCTTGAGTTTTGCGATAATCGCATCTTTGAGTTCGGGGATTCCGCTCACAGCTGTATATTTGGTAAAGCCCGCATTGATAGCGTCTATTGCCATGCTTTTAACGCTTTGTGGTGTATCAAAATCAGGCTCTCCGGCAGAAAAGGATAAAATATCCCGCCCTTTTGCTTTTAGCTCGCGTGCAAGAGAGCTCACAGCGATTGTTACAGATTCTTCAAGCGTTTGAATGCGATGAGAATATTGCATTGTTCTCTCCTATTCCTTAATTTTGCTAATTCCTGCAAAATATTAATGTCCGCAACCTTTAACGACAAAACACAAATTTTTTGTAATTACAAAAACTCACAAAACTTAAACAAGCTCGATTAATGCCATAGAAGCAGCATCGCCCTTGCGAAATTGTGTGCGCACAATACGTGTATAACCACCATTGCGTCCTTGATATTTTGGAGCAATCTCTACAACAAGTTTTTGTGTGGATTCTTTATCTTGCAAAGCAGCAAACACGGCACGATGAGCATTAAAATCACCTACTCTTGCTCGCGTCAAAAGACGCTCAAAATAACTCTGCAATTCTTTTGCCTTCATCAAAGTTGTCTCGATTTTGCCATGTTGCACAAGAGCAATAGAAAGATTACGCAAAAGTGCCTTGCGATGTGCTGATGTTCTCCCAAGTTTCCTATAACCATGTTGATGTCTCATTCTGCTGTCCTTTATTTCAATTTTGCTAGTCGCTTTTGCAAAGTCGCTAACGTTTCAGGAGAGACGTTGTTCCCACCAATAGGATAACCTATCTCTTCCATTTTTTCTTTAATTTCGTCCGTTGACTTTTTGCCAAGATTCTTAACCTCTTTGAGCTCCGATTCTGTCATCAGAACAATTTCACCGATATACTTGATGTTTGCCCTATCCAAACAATTAAATGAACGTGCACTAAGATTTAATGTTTCAACTTTTTGCAACAAATCCCGCATCTCTTTGCCATCATTGAGGGCATCATATTGTTCTCCGCTCACATTCCATTCACTATTAAAAATAGAAAGTTGCTTTTGCATAACATTCAGAGCATTATTAAATGCAGACATTGGGTCAATTTGTCCATCTGTCTGAATTTCAAGAACGATTTTTTCAAAAGTTGGGTCATCTTCTACAAGGAAATTCTCAATTTCATAGGTTACCTTTTTTACAGGGGTAAAGTAAGCATCAAGCGGGATATATCCTTCGGGTACAAGAGGACGAATATCTTCGCTAGGTACATAGCCAATCCCCTTTTCGACTACTAGAGAAAAATTGAAATTACCATTTTCATTGATTGTCGCGAGATATTGTTCGGGTGTTACAACCTCAAGGTCATCTGTATTTAAGTCGCTGCCCTTGAGAACCTTTGGTCCAGCAAAGTGATAATCCACAACAATTTTTTGCATCGAATCATCTTTAATCTTAAAACGAATTGATTTAAGATTTGCAATAAAGAGCGTAACATCTTCCATCATTCCGCGCAACGAATCAAATTCATGTGCAACACCATCAATCCGCAACGCCGTAGGAGCATAGCCCACAGAGCTACCCAATAAAAGGCGTTTGAGTGGATGTGCAACGGTAACAGCATATCCTGCCTCAAAAGGATAAGCAAAAATTCGTGTTCTATTGCTGCCCAACTCTTCAACCACAATCTCTGTGGGTGTGTGTGGTGCAATCTTAATTGTCCTCATGAATTTACCTTTTATTTTGAATACAACTCAACAATCAAGCGTTCTTTGATAGGAATCGTAATTTCTTCACGTTCTGGAATACGTGCAAAGATTCCAAAAATCTTTTCTTGGTCAACATCAACCCACGCAACAATGCCTGTTTGGTGTGTGAGCTCAATCGCTCGCTTGATTTGAACATTTGTTTTTGAACGTTCTTTGATTTCCACTTTTGAACCGGGCTCAACCATAGCCGAAGGAATATTGACTTTTCTACCATTTACAAGGATATGTCCATGTGTAACAAGTTGTCTAGCAAATCGTCTTGTTGTGGCAAATCCCATACGATAGACGACATTATCCAAGCGACTTTCGAGCAAAGTGACCAAAAGTTCTCCTGTATTGCCCTCTCGCCTACTTGCTTCTCGAAAAATGCTACGAAACTGCCGTTCGGAAATTCCATAAAGCATCTTTGCTTTTTGTTTTTCATGGAGCTGCAGTGCATAATCAGAAGGCTTTGCACGTCTTTGTCCATGCTGCCCTGGTCCATAATGTCGTCTTTCGACAGCAGATTTGCCTGCCAATCTACGCTCACCTTTGAGAAACAATGAAACATCAAAACGTCTTTCGATTTTCTCAACGGGTCCTCTATATCGTGCCATTTTATCTCCTTATACTCTACGTCTTTTAGGTGGTCTGCAACCATTATGTGGCAAAGGTGTAATATTTTTAAACCACAGAATCTTGATTCCATCAATTGTGCCAAGACTTTTTACGGCTGTTTCACTGCCGCTACCAGGTCCTTGAACTTTAACGCCTAGCTCCTTGATTCCATACTCTTTTGCTTTCATGACAGCATTTTCAACCGCTTGTTGCGCTGCATACGGTGTAGATTTTTTACTGCCCTTAAAACCCAAAGCGCCCGCAGTACTCCAACAAAGTACATTACCCACTTCATCGGTTATTGTTACACTCGTATTATTGAATGTGGCAGCAATATAAATAATGCCGCGAGCAATATTTTTCTTTGCTGCTTTCTTTTTAACATTTTTTTTCGTTGCCATGTTTATCCTTATTTGCTTGCGCTACCCACAGTTTTTCGTTTGCCCTTGCGGGTACGCGCATTATTCTTTGTAGTCTGTCCGCGCACAGGAAGTCCCTTTCGATGACGTAAACCACGATAGTTTCCAATGTCCATCAAAGCTTTAATGTCCATTGTAACTTTCTTTCGTAAATCGCCTTCAACCATACAATGTTCTTGAATCCATTTACTGATTGTCGAAACTTCTGACTCGCTCAAATCTTGCACTCTTTTATTAAAGGAGATATTAACCCCCTTTAAAATATCTCTTGAAGTTTTCAGTCCAATCCCATAAATATAAGTAAGGGCATACTCCACTCGCTTTTTCTTTGGTAAATCAACGCCAGCAATACGTGCCATTTTTTATCCTTGTCTTTGTTTATGTTTGGGTATAATGCAAATCACGCGCACAATGCCCTTACGCTTGATGATTTTGCATTTATCACACATTTTTTTTACAGATGGTCTCACTTTCATTTTGACTCCTTTTATTTATGTCGATATACGATTCTTCCCTTATCGAGACTATATGGTGTCAATTCTACATCCACTCTGTCTCCCGGGAGGATCTTGATATAGTGCATGCGCATACGTCCTGCGATATGGCACAATATCACATGTTTATTGTTTTCAAGCTCTACCCGAAAAGTTGCATTGGGCAATGCTTCTACAACTTTTCCAACAACTTCAATGATATCTTTCTCCTTTTTAGGAGTATTGTGCTTTGCCATAGATTACTCCTGTGTTAAAATTTCGGCACGCCCACCAACAATAGCAATTGTATGCTCATAATGGCTTCCATTCAATCCATCAGCTGCCACCACACTCCATTTATCCTCTAAAATCTGTGGTGTCCCATCTGTATGGCAAACCATAGGCTCGATACAAAAAACCATGCCGTCTTTTATTTTTGGTCCCTGTCGTGGATTATGACCATTCAGATAATTAGGAACCTCGGGTTCTTCATGTGGTTTTTTACCAATTCCATGTCCACAAAAATCCTTCAAGGGAACAAAGCCACGTGAAAGGATAAATTGCTCAAGAAAATAACTCAATTCTTTAAAACGCATACCGGTTCTGATAAAATCAATCGATTCTGTGAGCGCATCTTTGGCGCACGCAATCAAGTTAGAATCATCATGGGATATATTACCAATGGCAAGAGTCATTGCGCCATCACCATAATAACCATCAAGCTCACTTCCAACATCAATGCCCAAAATATCCCCATTTTGGAGTTTATAGTCTGTAGGAATCCCATGAATAATAACCTGATTGAGTGAGGTGCATAATGTATTAGGAAAACCATATAATCCTTTAAAAGCAGGACGTGCTGAACGAGAACGGATATAGTCTTCAGCGATACAGTCAAGCTCAAGCAAACTCACTCCTTCTTTGGCATGGCTGCGCAAAAGATTAAGAACCTCTGCAACAATTTTGCTTGCTTCACGGAGCTTATCAATCTCTATGGGTTTACGAATGTTGATTGCCATAATTAGAGCCCTACTGCACTCAATGTTTGATAACGATTCATCACGATTTGCGCTTGAATCTTACGCATTGTATCCAAGGCAACTTGTACAACAATCAAAACCGCCGTTCCACCAAAATAAAAAGGCACACCCATACTTTTAACCAAAAGCCAAGGCACAGTAGAAATCACGGCGAGATAAAGTGCTCCAAAAAACGTGAGATTGTTCGCAATTTGTGTCAATAAATCTGCAGTTTTTGTACCCGGCGTGATTCCTGGGATAAAGCCACCTTGCCGCTTCAGATTCTCGGCAATATCCTTTGCATTAAACACAATCGATGAATAAAAATAAGCAAAAAATATTACCAATAAAAACATCAAGAAGTTATATAATAAACCATTGGGGTTAAACCAATCTGCCATGATTTTTACTATATCGCTTGTCGAAGCCTGCAGAAGTGTTGCAGGGAACATCAAAAGAGCCGATGCAAAAATGGGGGGAATCACGCCACTAAGATTCAGCTTAATGGGGATATAGTTCATCATACGTTTGTTTTGATTTTGAATCAAGACCTTACGTGCATATGAAACACCAACGCGGCGCTCCCCTAGCTCGACATAGATAATTGCCAAAATCGTTATGATAATGATGGCAATAATGCCTATCAATTCTAAATAGCTAATTTCATTTGTATTCAGCAGGCTAAATGTACCACCTATGGCAGAAGGAATACTCGAAACAATACCAGCAAAGATAATCAATGAGATACCATTACCAATTCCTCGTTGTGTGATTTGTTCTCCAATCCACATCAGAATCATTGTGCCTGAAAGCATAGAAATAGCAGCAATTGTTACAAAAAGTGCTGTATCATCTATTAAAATCGCCCCTTCGATTCCACTACGAATCCCAAGCGACACACCCACTGCTTGGACTAAGGTAATCAATACAGTCAGGTAACGCACAGTCTGCATGTATTTAATCATTGTGTCGCGTTCTTTTTTCATTTTGGCAAGTGCGGGAAAAGTTGCTGCAAGCAGCTCCATAATAATCGAAGCTGTAATGTATGGCATAATTCCTAATGAAATAATACTAAAACGTTCTACAGCATTACCACTAAACATGTTAAACATGCCCAAAACATTAGCCGCATTACCATCAAAGAAACTTTTAATCACAGATGCATCAACGCCGGGAACAGGAATATATGCCAACACCCGATAAGCAAACAAAAATCCAAGCGTAATTAGAATTTTGCTTACGATAGCTTTATTCATTGGCCACTCACAACAACACGTGAATCTTTGATTTTAGGAGCAAGCTCTTTTGCTCCTTTTCCAATCAATTTAACCTGCAACCATCTGGAACGTTTTGTGGTATTTTTAAGCTTTTGGCTTAAAACATGTTTTGCCCGAAAAGAAGGAATAGAGCAAACCTTATTAAGCGTTTCAAGCGTAATTTCAGATAGTTCTTTTATGGCTTCATGGTGTTCGATATTCACCACATAGGGCTTATAGATACGCGATCGGAATCCAACTTTTGGCAAACGACGTTGCAGGGGCTGCTGCCCTCCTTCAAAACCTCTTTTTTGTTTGTATCCTGAGCGCGCAGTCTGCCCCTTACCACCACGTGTCGAAGTTTTGCCCATGCCACTACCTTGACCACGACCGACACGTTTGCGTTTTTTAACACTTCCTTCTGCATGTTTAAGTTTTTCTAGTGCCATTTTTTATCCTTTAATTTGACGCAAAGCATCAACTGTTGCACGCACAACATTATAGGGATTGCTAGAACCCAAAGATTTCGTAAGAATATCCTTAATGCCTGCAAGCTCAATAACAGGGCGAGTAGAACCTCCAGCGATAATACCCGTACCTTCGCTCGCTGGTCTCAATAAAATCCTGCTCGAATTGTATTTGTATTCAATATCATGAGCAATGGTTGTGCCTCTAATATTGATTTTAACAAGATTTTTAAAAGCATCATCAACAGCTTTCTTAATTGCATCTGGAACTTCTTTCGCTTTACCAAGCCCAAATCCTACGGTACCATTCTCGTCTCCCACAACAACAAGCGCATTGAAACGAAAACGTCGACCACCTTTAACAACTTTTGTTACACGCCCAATATTGACAACGACTTCTTTAAAGCCGGGACGCATACCTTCACGCATAACTTCGCGCTCTCCTGACTTCTCACGAACTTCTGTTCGCTCTTGTGCTGTTTCTGCAAGCGTTTCTTGAGTCTCTACTTCTTTAGTATTTTCCATTCTTTTTTTTCCTCCTAAAACAACACATCATTTTCGCGTAAAGAATCAGCGAAAGCTGCAATCACCCCATGGTAGAGATAGCCATTTCTATCAAAAACAATCGTACGAATCCCTTTTGATTTTAGCTTTTCTGCCAATGCATAAGCAATCTTTTTTGCATCTTCCATGTTTGCTTTCAAGCCCATTGTTTTGCCATCTACGACAGCAAGCGTCATAGAATTCTCATCATCGATAGCTTGAGCATAGAAATAGCGATTAGAACGAAAAACAGAAAGCCTAGGTTTTTGTGCTGTTCCATAAATCTTACTTCGTGTACGCATTTTGCGTTTAATGCGAAGACGATTTTTCTGCCGTATAGCTTTTTCCAACATTATTTTTCCTTATTTTTTAGAAGTTTTGCCCGCTTTGCGGATAATCACTTCATCAGCATATTTGACACCTTTGCCCTTATAGGGTTCTGGGGGACGAAAACTGCGAATATTAGCTGCAACCTGTCCTACTTGTTGTTTATCAATACCTTTGATGGTTAATATATTTTTATCCACCACCATTTCAATTCCTTCAGGAATATCATATTGAATAGGATGTGAAAAGCCAAGATTCAGCTCCAAAACCTTGCCTTTTACAGCTGCTCTATAACCCACCCCATTGATTTCGAGCTGCTTACTGAAACCCTTATCTAAACCTTCAATAATATTGCTGGTAAGCGCCCGATATGTACCCCAAAATGCTCGGTCTTTCGATTCTGTACCGTTAGGAGCAAAGACAAGAGAACCATTTTCAATTTTCAATTGCACACGTCCAAAAGTATCCAATGCAATATTATGTTTGCCTTTTGAAATATGGATTGTATTATGCTCGACTTTTACTTCAATTCCACTGGGAATTGCAATTGGCTTTTTTCCTATTCTTGACATCGTTATCCCTTCATCATTTACCAAATGCTACACAACGCTTCGCCACCAACGTTGGACTTATAAGCGTCTTCGTTGCTCACTACACCCTTTGATGTACTGACAACAATAAGACCATAACCATTCTTGAAACGTTTCAGCTCATCGCGACCTTTATAAACACGTCTACCTGGTTTGCTAATGCGCTTAATTTCGCTAATAACAGAACGACCATCTTCATCATAACGCAGAATCACCTTGATAGACTGCTTTCCTTCGTTTCCAACAATTTTATAGCTCTCAATAAAACCCTTCGACATAAATACATCAAGGATAGAAACAACAATCTTGGCATAGTAAAGCGTTGTATGCTCAAGCCTCCGCATTGAAGCATTCCGGATTCTTGTCAGAGAATCGGCAACAATATCGTTCATCATCTCTTACTCCTTACCAACTTGCTTTTCGCATTCCAGGGATTAACCCCTCATTGCCCATTTTACGCAAACACACGCGGCACAAACCAAAATCCCGATACACAGAATGCGGTCTGCCACAAATCTTACAACGAGTATAAGCGCGAACTTTAAATTTTGGTTTTCTTTTTGCCTTGATTACCATTGACTTCTTAGCCATTTGTTCTTCCTTTCGCAAAAGGCATACCAAGAGTTTCGAGCAATTGGAATGCTTCTTTATCTGTTTGTGCAGTTGTTACAATTGTGATATTCATGCCATGTGTTACCATAATATCATCATAAACAACTTCTGGAAACATCAGCTGTTCATTGAGTCCAAAGCTATAATTACCATGCCCATCAAAACCATTACGCGATACGCCACGAAAGTCGCGCACACGAGGCAATGCAATCACAATGAGTTTTTCAAGAAAGTTATACATCTGATTATTGCGCAATGTAACTTTCACGCCCATAGGCATTCCTTCGCGCATCTTGAAACCAGCAACAGATTTTTTGGCAAGAGTAATCACGGCTCTTTGCCCTGCAATCAGCGAAACTGTATCGGCGATATTTTGCATCACTTTACTATCTTTTGCGTAATCGCCTGCACCTACACTAATCACAATCTTTTCAAGTTTTGGTAACAACATCGGATTTTTGAGCTGAAGTTTTTCTTTTAATTGTGCACGCACCTCATTCTTATAGAAGCTTTTAAGTTGATACATAATATTATGCCTCCTCTACTTTCTGCACATTAGAAATATGAATCGGTAGTTCTTTTTGGATAAAACCACCTTTAGGATTATTATCGTTAGGCTTAATGCTCTTTTTCACAACATGGCAGCCTGCAACAATAACTTTGGATTTTTTTGGCAAAACACGTAACACTTCTGCTATTTTGCCCTTATCATCGCCAGCAATCACCTTGACTTTGTCCCCTCGTTTGATATGTGCCATTACAAAACCTCCGGTGCCAAAGATACGATTTTCATAAAATTTGCATAGCGCACTTCGCGCCCCACAGGACCAAAGATACGTGTTCCAATCGGTTCTCGTTTGTTATCCAAAATCACAGCAGCGTTATCATCAAAGCGAATCAGAGAGCCGTTACCTCTTTGAATCTCTTTTTTGGTACGAACAACTACAGCTTTAACAACTTGCCCTTTTTTAACCTTGCCATTTGGAATCGCCTTTTTGACAGAAGCAACGATAATATCGCCCACAGTTGCATAACGTCTTTTGCTTCCACCTAAAATCTTGATGCACATGACTTCTTTCGCGCCACTATTATCTGCGACATTCAATCGTGTAAAACTCTGTATCATAACTCAACTCCCACAGAGACGACCTTATGAAGCATGAATGCTTTACGTTTTGATATAGGCTTACATTCAATTGCTTCAATAACATCTCCTACTTTGATTTTATTTTCTTCATCATGGACCAAATATTTCTTAAAACGTTTCACGATTTTTCGGTATCTTGGGTGAATTACTCTTTTTTCAACAAGAATCGAAACGCTTTTATCGCCACTTTTTGCAACAACACTGCCTTGAATCACACGTTTATGTGCTTGTTTGTTCTCATTCATGTCTAACCTTTTGCCACAAGAGCTGTATTGATACGTGCAATTTCCTTGCGAACAGCCCTCAATTCATTAGGGTTTTTCAATTGCATTGTCCGAAGTCTTAAACGAAGTTCAAATAAATGCAATTTTTTTTCTTTCAGGAGCTTTTGTAGTTCTCCTTTATCTCTATTAATAATTTCAGTATATTTCATTTTCACTCTCACTTGTTACAATCTTTGTCCGAAAAGGAAGTTTACTTTGAGCAAGTGCAAGTGCCTCCCTAGCAAGCGCCTCATCAACACTCCCCATTTCATATATGATTCGACCTGGTTGGATATTCATCACCCATTTCTCTACTGCACCGCGCCCCTTCCCCATACGCACTTCAAGAGGTTTGGCGGTTAAAGGCTTATCAGGAAAAACGCGAATCCAAGTCTGCCCAGCTCTCTTGGTATGACGCGTCATTGCAATACGTGCCGCCTCAATTTGTCGCGAATCAATGCGACCATGCTCAAGTGCTTTGATTCCAATCGTTCCAAATGCAAGAGAATTGCCGCGAAATGCCTTACCGCGATTGCGCCCTTTCATTTGTTTTCGGTATTTTGTACGTTTTGGCATTAACATTATTGTTGTCTCCTTCGTCTTGCTAGGCGAGATTCTCTATCATTGCCTTCACGTTTTTCAACCTGAATGCCTTTTTGTAGAATTTCGCCTTTAAAAATCCATACTTTAACTCCAATAATCCCATAAGTCGTCATTGCTTCGGCAAATCCATATTCCACCTTTGCTCGTAATGTATGCAAAGGAACACGACCGTCCATATACCATTCCATGCGTGCCATCTCTGCCCCAGCCAAACGTCCGGAGACCTGCACTTTGATACCTTTCGCACCTGATTTCATCGCATTTTGCATGACCTTTTTCATTGCTCTGCGAAATGCAACACGTTTCTCAAGCTGCATTGCAACATTTTCTGCTGCTAGCTGCGCATTTGCGTAGGGACGTTTAACTTCCTTGATATTGATTCCAACATCTTTCTTCTCACCATCTTTATTATTGTTATCAACAATTTTTTGTAAGGCTTTTTTGATGTTTTCAATATCAGAACCCTTCTTGCCAATAATCACACCCGGACGTGCAGCCACAACGGTAATGCGCAATTTTTTAGCTGTTCGTTCAATCACAATCTCACTTACACCTGCCACACTAAGATTCTTTTTCAAAAACTGACGAATCTTATGGTCCTCAACAATATTCTTAGGAGTTGCCCCAAAATGAGGAAACCAGCGTGATTTCCAATTTTGATTGATACCCAGCCTCAGACCAATTGGATTAACTTTTTGACCCATAACTACTTATCCTCACTCTGTGCCACTTTTTTACCTCTCCTTGATGAGTGTTTTGTTGGTTTCTTATCTATCATCTCTGCTACCTCAACAAAAATATGCGATGTTGGTTTACGAATAGGTGTCGCACGACCCCTTGCTCGCGGTGTGAAACGGCGCAAGACAGGACCAGTATCAATGCGACATGATGCAACCTCAACATTGCCTGCCTCATAATTGCCATTTGCAATAGCAGAAGCAAGAACCTTAGCAATTAACCTTGCTGCTTTGTTGGGAGTAAACTCAAGCGAAGCAAGAGCAATCTCTGCATTCATGCCTTGAATCTCACGCGCAATCAACCTCGCCTTTGTAGGAGAGAGGCGAACGAAACGCAATAATGCTTTACTCATATAGACACTCCTTATTTACCAATCTTTTTTTGGACACTGCCCTTATGCCCTTTAAAAGTGCGTGTAGGAGCAAACTCACCCAAACGATAACCAACATGATTCTCAGTAATATATACAGGAACAAATGCGCGCCCATTATGAACATTGAAAGTCATACCAATCATATCAGGCAAAATTATACTACGTCTTGACCATGTTTTAATAGGCTTATTATCTTTTGCTGCCTTACTCTTTTGAACTTTCTTAAGAAGATGGTCATCTATAAATGGACCTTTTTTAATCGATCTAGCCATAATCCGTCCCTATTTTTTTCGTCTTGAGATAATCAATTTGTCGCTCGCTTTTTTACGACGAGTTTTGTAACCTTTGGTAGGCATACCCCATGGGGACACAGGATGTCCGCTCGAGCCTGTTTTGCCCTCTCCGCCTCCGTGTGGGTGGTCGACAGGGTTCATTGCGCTGCCTCTTGTTTGTGGGCGAACACCAAGATAACGATTCCGACCTGCTTTGCCGATAGAAATATTCGCAAAGTCTGCATTACCAACGACACCAATAGTCGCCATGCATTCACTTAAGATATAACGCATCTCACCACTTGGCATGCGTAATATGGTATATTTGCCCTCACGTCCCATAATCTGCATGCTTGCACCTGCGCTTCGAGCAATCTGCCCACCAGCACCGGGATACAACTCGACATTATGCACAATTGTTCCAATAGGAATTGCACGCAATTTCATTGCATATCCCACACGAATATCAAGTCCCTCTTCGGCAGCCAACACAATATCGCCAACGCCAAGCCCATTAGGTTGGAGAATATAACGTTTTTCTCCATCTTTATAGCTAACAAGAGCAATACGACAATTGCGATAAGGATCGTATTCTATCGCTTGCACGCGTCCTTCAATGCTATACTTGTTGCGCTTGAAATCAATCACACGATATAGCTTCTTTGCTCCACCCTCTTTATGTCGGCTTGTGATTCTGCCATTGTTGTTGCGCCCCGATGTTACAGGCAATTTGACAAGCAGCTTGCGCACACTTGCCTTTGCTGTGATGTCGCTTGAGCTTAAATTGCTCATAAAGCGGCGACTAGGGGTATAGGGCTTATAGGTTTTAATTGCCATTATTTTCTCCTTATACAGCAAGCGATTCTATGCGCGCGCCCTCTGGGAGCTTGACATAGAATTTCTTGAACGATACTCGCTGACCTTTGATTTTTTTGCCCGAGCCACTGCGAGTCCTCATAAACTTTACCTTGCCATCTTGTTGTAAAGAATTGACACGAAGCGGCGTAAAGCCAAAGTATTCTTTAAAAACTTCTTTGAGCTGCTGCTTGCTCACTCGCGGGGAAGTTTGCACAACCAATACATTCTCTTCCTGCAATTTTAGGGACTTTTCTGTATACATAATAGATTTAATGTCGGTAATATCTGCCATTGTTAGCCCTCTTTAATCAATTTTTCAAATACTGCTTTTTCAACCACGACAGATTTAAAAACAGCGACAAGATATGCGTTGAGCTCTGTGGAATCAACAATATAGCATTTTTGCAAATTACGAAATGCTGATTCAGTCTTAACATCTATACTATCCACAACAAACAGAGTGTCTTTTTGCCCAATTTGTCGAAAAAGCGCAAAAGCATCTTTTGTTTTACCACTCTCTACTTTGATACTATCCACGACAAAAAGTCTATCCTCCGTTGCTTTTTGAAAGAAAGCATAATGTAATGCAAGTTTCTTTTGTTTTCTATTTATTTTTAGGGCATAATTCCGATTATTCCTAGGACCATGTGCAACGCCCCCACCAACAAATACAGGGGAAGTGATGCTCCCAGCCCGTGCCCTGCCACCGCCTTTTTGGTTCCATGGCTTTTTGCCACCACCACTCACCTCGCCACGATTTTTAGACGAGGCACAATTCACACGAAATGAAGCTAAATAGGACTTGACATAGAGATAAAGATTGTGCTCATGAATGTCCTTATAACATTCAGGCAGAGCAAGCTCGCCATTTTTTTGCATGTTAGAATCTAATACAATTGCAGAATTCATCGAACCACCTTTATTTTTCCAAATGCGCCGTTGTAGCCCGGTATTGAACCTTTCACAACCAAAACGCGTTTTTGTACGTCAAAAGAGACGACTTCATTTTGTACTGTCACATTTTCATTGCCATAGTGCCCTGCCATTTTTTTGCCCGGCTGCACACGCCCAGGCCACTCACGATTTCCAATCGAGCCTGTGCGCCTATGGAATCGATGCCCATGTGCAGCAGGACCTCCATTAAAATTCCAACGTTTCATCACCCCGCTAAAACCACGCCCTTTTGTACGAAATGTGATTTTCAATCGTTTTGCCTCGGCAAGCGATTCGATAGCCATATCTCCTGTGCTACCTGCTGCAACCTCAAGTGTCATAAAGCGATTATATTCTTTAGGAAGATTGTATTTTTTTTGTTGTCCGCCAATGGACTTATTCAATGTCTTTCCGCGCGGATAAGCAACAAGCGCTTTATTCTCACCAATCATCTCGCAAATCTTTGCTTCTTGCACACGCAAAAGCGTTACAGGCGTGCTAATTGCCGCTAGTGTGCGGCTCATTCCAATTTTTTCGACTAAAAACTCCATCTCAATCCTTTATGGTTTGGGATATGGATTCCCAAAATTTTCCAATTCTACGACTCTTGCCTTCTGACAACTGCCCGACTATTTGTCTAATGAGCGCACTTCGACATCAACTTCAGGCGCTAAATCGAGCTTTGTGAGGCTCTCAACCGTGTCTGGCGTTGCAGACACAACATCAATCAAGCGCGTATGCACACGAATCTCGAATTGCTCTCGCGAATCCTTATTGATATGCGGAGAACGCAACACCGTGTAGCGTCTCTTTGTTGTGGGCAAAGGAATGGGTCCACGAATTTCAGAACCCGTTCGTTTCACAGCTTCAACAATCGAAGCAACCGTTCTGTCAAGCACTCGATGGTCATATGCCTTGAGCTTGAATCTAATTTTTTCCATTTTGTTTCCTTACAATATCAAAGAACACACATTCTAAAATCACTGCCAACCACACAGCGTGGCAAGCGTCATATCTGTGTTGCTTCCACATTCAAAAGTAGAATCATACCCCATTCTCTTTCTTTTTGCAAGAGTATTCAAGAGATTTGTACGCTTTTTGCGCAATTTTTTTGCATTTTATTTCCTTATCAAAAGGATAAATTGGGCATATTCTTGCGCTAAAAGAGCAGTAAATCCACGATATGCGGCTTTTGTGCTATAATCAAAATACCAAAACACGCGCAAGGAAAGACAATCGATATTTTGGAACGAATTTATGAAAAAGAACAAAAGCACAGCCTCAAGCCATTAGCACGCAAATTGGCGATTCCAACCACAAAACGCGAGATTTTTAATCTCTATGGAGCTCCAAAAGTAGGCAAAACAATACTAGCCAAACGTCATAGTGAGCATTTCAAAAATCCTTTCTATCTCGATTGTGGCGACATACGTCTGCAACAATATCTTGCCGACATTGCTGATTCTCTCTCGCGTTTCATCATCCAAAAACAATGTGATTTGCTCATTCTTGACCATTTCTCGATGCCTGCCCTCTTCCAAGCTGCAATTGACAAAATCCACATGCATAGCACGGCATCGATTCTGCTTGTTTCAAAATCTCCGCTACCCAATCGAGCACAATATTGCCTATCGGGGCTCGATTTTGAGGAATATGTGAGCTTTGCGCATAGCAACACGTCCGAACATCTCTTTAATCTCTTCTTGCTCGATGGCACCTTGCCTGAAATCTGCCTGCTTGATGAATCTAAAAAGGGCGAACGCAAGCGCGAGATTCTTGCACTGGGTGATAACACACGCATACTACAAGGAATCTTGCCTTTTATGGGACACACACTCACGACACACCATCTCTACACACATCTTAAAAAAACACAATCAATTAGCAAAGACACAATATACCGCTGTATCCATGATTTCAAACTGCAAAAAATCGTCTTTTTTGTGCCCAAACTCTACCATGAAAAAGCACCCAAAAAGATTTATTTCTGGGATTTCTCGCTATTTTCAGCAATCTCCTACCAACGCAACTTCGTTGCTCTGTTTGAAAATATGATTTTTCTTGAACTCCAAAAAATCGGGCAGCCCTTCTATTCAAATCATCTCGACTTTTTGCTGACTACAAAAGATGCAAACATCGGTTTTATTGCAGCACCATTTTTGAGCGAAGATTCGATTCTCAAACGAATCGAAAAAGCATATAGCCAGCACAAGGACCTTGCACGGCTCTATGTCATCACGCTTGCCACAGCCTTTGAGCGCAAAGCGCCTCTGCCTTCTTTTGTGTTGCCATTTTGGGAGTTTGCTTTGGGGGAACAATGGTAATTTGTGGCGTTGATGAAGCGGGGCGTGGCTGCATTGCGGGCGCGCTTTTTGTTGCGAGCGTTGTGCTGTTGCAGCCCATAAGCGGATTGTCCGATTCCAAGACATTGAGCCGCAAAAAACGATTCGCATTGCGAGACGTCATTCAACAAAATGCACGATTTGTTGTAGTTAGTTTTTGCAGCGAACAAGTCGACTCGCTTGGGCTAAGTGCCTGCCTCGCACGCGCATTGCGACAAATCCGCGATGAACTAGCAGCGGAACAATATCTTGTTGATGGCAACACAAACTTTGGAATCCACGATTTTCGCCCCATCATCAAAGGCGATTCGACGATTCCTTGCATTTCTGCCGCAAGCATTCTTGCTAAATGTGCAAAAGACGAAGAGATGTTCGGCTGGCATGCGCAATATCCCAACTATGGCTTTGACAAACATTGTGGCTATGGCACAAAGGCGCATATCAACGCTATACAACAATATGGATTTCTCCCCATTCATCGCAAAAGTTTTCATATCAAAGCCCTACAAAAAAGCTTGGATACTAAAACTTTGCGCAGTTAGATACTATAGGGAAGTTTAGCAATTTCTGCTATAATTTTGCACACTATTCATATAGGAGGCAAGGCAATGAATATTTCCATTCCCAAAGAGCAGACCACTGGTGAATTGCGCGTTGCTGCAACACCTAGCAGCGTTGCGCAATTCATCAAACTCGGTTTCGATGTTTCTGTGGAACAAGGTGCAGGCAAGCATGCAAATTTCAGCGATTCCGACTATACACAAGCGGGCGCAACCATCAAAAACAAAAAGCAAATCTTTGCAGGCGATGTGATTCTCAAAGTCGATGCCCCAACCGATAGCGAAATCGCGCTTATCAAAGAAGGTGCAACACTCATCGGGCTTATGAACGCTGCACACAATCCCAATCTTTTGGAAAAACTCCAAGCTAAAAAAATCACCACACTCTCCATGGATTGTGTGCCTCGAATCTCGCGCGCACAGAGTATGGACGCTCTAAGCTCCATGGCAAACATCGCAGGCTATCGTGCGATTGTCGAGGCTGCCTTTGAATTTGGGCGATTCTTCACAGGGCAAATCACAGCAGCAGGCAAAGTGCCCCCTGCAAAGGTTCTTGTCATCGGCGCTGGCGTTGCAGGGCTTGCTGCAATCGGTACGGCGCATAGTCTTGGCGCGATTGTGCGCGCGTTCGACACTCGCCCCGAAGTGCGCGAGCAGGTCCAAAGTATGGGCGCAGAGTTTCTCGAGGTACATATCCAAGAAGAAGCAAGCAGCGGCGATGGTTATGCAAAAGTCATGAGCCCCGAATTTATCAAGGCTGAAATGGAGCTCTTCGCCGCGCAAGCAAAAGAAGTCGATATTATCATCACCACAGCACTGATTCCGGGCAAACCCGCACCAAAACTCATCACAGCCGAGATGATTGCAAGCATGCATTCGGGCAGCGTGATTGTCGACCTTGCCGCTGCAAATGGCGGAAATTGTGAGCTCACCGAGAAGGATAGAGTGATAACCTCGTCAAATGGTGTGAAAATCATCGGCTATACCGACTTACCAAGCCGTTTACCCACGCAATCTTCACAACTCTATGCCACCAATCTTTTGAATCTCATCAAGCTCCTCTGCAAGCAAAAAGACGGCACATTGCAGATTGATTTTGATGATGAGATTATCCGCTCTGCAACAGTGGTGCGCGAAAGCGAAATCACCTTCCCACCGCCGCCTATCAAAGTCTCTGCCGCACCAAAGCCTGCTCCAAGCGCGCCCGTGCAGCTCAAAGAGCCGCCCAAACAGCTTTGCCCATGCATCAAATATGGCGCAGCAGCGCTTGTTGCACTCTTGCTCGCATGGCTATTCGAGAATGTCGAGAACGCATTCTTGGCGCACTTCAGCGTATTCATGCTTGCTTGCATTGTGGGCTATTATGTCGTTTGGAATGTCAGTGGCGCGCTGCACACACCGCTCATGAGCGTTACAAACGCTATTTCTGGCATCATCATCATCGGCGTGCTGCTGCAAATCGGCAGCGGAGGATTCGTGAGCTTCCTCGCGTTTGTCGGAATCCTGCTCGTGAGCATCAATATTTTCGGTGGCTTTGTCGTTACGCAACGCATGCTAAAAATGTTCCGCAAATAAGGAGATTCTTATGATTGGTTTAGTTAATGTCGCCTATCTAATTGCCGCCATTTTGTTTATCCTCTCACTTGCTGGGCTTTCACAGCAAGAGAGCGCAAAACGAGGCAATATCTTTGGAATCATCGGAATGGCAATCGCCCTCTTGGCAACGATTTTTGGGGGCGAAACAGGGCATATTGCGCTTGTTTTGAGCGCAATGGTCATCGGCGGAGCGATTGGAATCTATCTCGCACGCAAAGTCCAAATGACCGAAATGCCCGAGCTTGTCGCCATTTTGCATAGCTTTGTGGGGCTTGTTGCCGTCATTGTGGGTTGGAATAGCTTCATCGATTCGGGTGAAGACTTGTTCCTTAGCGACACCATGCATGCAATCCACCTCACAGAAATCTCTCTTGGCGTGTTTATCGGCGCGGTTACATTCACAGGCTCGATTGTCGCCTTTGGCAAATTGCGCGGAATCTTCTCGACAAAGCCGCTCATGTTGCGCGGCAAGCACTACCTAAACGGTGCGGCGATTCTTGTTTCCTTGCTGCTTTTGTGGGTGTTTGTTGCAAGCGAAAAAGCAGGCATTCAAGGCACAGCGTTGTTCATCATGATGTGCATTGCGTTCGCGTTTGGCTGGCACTTGGTTGCGTCCATTGGAGGAGCAGATATGCCTGTGGTGATTTCGATGCTCAATTCCTATTCGGGCTGGGCGGCAGCCGCCTCGGGCTTTATTCTCGGCAATGATTTGCTCATCATCACAGGCGCGCTCGTTGGCTCTTCGGGCGCGATTCTGTCATATATTATGTGCAAAGCGATGAATCGTTCATTCATCAGCGTGATTGCAGGCGGCTTTGGCACAGACGGCAGCAGCGCAGCAAGCGGCGAAGAAATAGGTGAATATATCGAGATTAGTGCCGAAAGTGCGGCAGAAATGCTCAAAGACGCAAGCAGTGTGATTATCGTCCCAGGCTATGGAATGGCTGTTGCGCAGGCGCAATATCCGATTTATGACCTCACGCAAAAGCTCCAAGCGCGCAATTGCAAGGTGCGTTTTGCCATTCACCCTGTCGCTGGGCGACTCCCCGGGCATATGAATGTCTTGCTTGCCGAGGCGAAAGTGCCATATGACATCGTGCTCGAAATGGACGAAATCAACGATGATTTCTCCGAAACCGATGTCGTTTTGGTGATTGGCGCAAACGATACCGTGAATCCAAGCGCCGAGACTGACCCAAACAGCCCAATTGCAGGCATGCCTGTGCTCAAAGTTTGGAATGCAAAAAATGTGATTGTATTCAAACGCTCGATGAACGCAGGCTATGCGGGCGTGCAGAATCCGCTCTTTTTCAACGACAATAGCCGCATGCTCTTCGGAGACGCGAAAGACAGCGTAGACGCCATCAACCGCGGATTCTAACGCACAATCGAGCTGCAAATCTGAAATGCGCGCAGGAATGCGTCATCAACATCGATGAGCCCTCTTGCGCGCAGGCTTTGTATCACTGCTTCTGTGCAATCCGTCTCGATTGCCCATGGCTTGTTGTATCCCTCGAGTGCGCCTTTATCGGTGCAATCAACAAAAATACTTTTCTCGCATATCCATACATCGCGTAGTGCGTCTATGCTATTCACGGCGCGCCATAGATTCATATATTGATTGTCCAAGTCAAGCTTGCAATCATCAAAAAATGCAACAACCCTAAGGTGCGGCAAAAGCGATGCTAGAATCGTGGGCAGCTCGCGCAGGGCGCGTGTTTTTTGCACGCCCACAAGTGCAATTGGATTGGGCGTATCGATAAAAATCTGCCGCAGCGAACGCACCTCGGGCGCGAGTGTCTGCATTTTTGTGAGCAACACAGAATCATCGAGACACACAACATCGTTCATAACAACCTCGCCCGTGCAGTCGATTCCAAGTTTGCCACCTTGTGCATAGCCCTCGCTCGCGTGGTCAAGCGCATCGCATACGCCGTGACTCAAAAGTAGATTCTGTGGTGCAAGGCGCGCGAGGATATGACGCGTGATTGCCTCGCTGTCATGTAGATTGGGCGCGTCTTTGTCCACAAAAATGGCATGCTTGACAAAGCTCATCTGCCCCACCCCCCAAAGTGCGTGCATAATCTGCTCGGCATGGCTTGGATAAAGCGGTGCAATTTGCGCAAGAATCAGGTTGTGAAACACGCCATTTTCAGGCATATAATAATCCACTAATTCGGGCGCTGTGGTACGCAAAAGCGGCAAGAAAATCCGCTCCGTTGGATAGCCCAAAAATTTGTCCTCAAGCGGCGGCTTGCCCACAACCGTGGCGGGATAAATCGGATTGCTTTTGCGCGTGATAGCACTCACCTCAAGCACGGGATAATCTTCAATCGGCGTGTAGAATCCCGTATGATCGCCAAAGGGACCTTCAGGCTCGAGCCGATTCACATCAACCCAGCCTTCAATCACAATATCCGCATCATACGGCACAAACAGCGGATTGCTCACGCAACGTACAAGCTGCGCACGCTTTTTGCGGATATAGCCATAGAGCAGCAGTTCGAAGATTCCATAAGGCAGCGGCGCAGTCGCACACCATGTATAGAGCGGGTCGCCGCCAAGCGCCACAGAAATAGGCATTTTCTGCCCAGCTTTGCGGTAGGATTCGAACATTTTCACAGAATCTTTATGAATCTGCCAATGCAGCGCAAGCTCATTGTGGGCACGCAATTGCAATCGATACATTCCTAGATTCTGCACCTTGCCATCAAGACTCTGCGCATACACCTGCCCCATCGTGATAAAAGGAGCAACGTCTTTTTCCCAAGTCTTTAGAATCGGGAGTGCATAGAGATTCACATCTTCACGTTCTGCAATCACCTCTTGACAAAGCCCACGCGTGCGCGTGCGCTTTGGGAAAACATGCGCGAGCTGCCACATCGTCCGAATCCACTGCATGCCCTCTGCCATATTCTTTGGCGGCTTTGGGCGCAAAAGCTTGCTTACATTATCAGCGAGCTGTTCGACATCGCCAACAATCAAATCAACAAGCTTTGGGCTACCAAAAAGATTCATCAAGACAGGAATCTCATAGATTTTGCCCTTATGCGTTGGACGCGTGAAGAGTAAAGCTCTTGCATCTTGCTTTTTGACTTCGATATATGCAATATGTGCCATTTCGAGTTCAATATCCACGGGTTCATTGATAACGCGTATCAAATCACGTTCAATCAGACGATTAACAAATTGTCTCATGTTGAGTTCCTTATACATTTGATTGCTTCGTTCGTTGCACTCACTTGCCATATTGAATGGCTCAAACGTCATGGATTCTGTGCTGTTGTTTAGTTATCATTTAGCTATGTTGAAGTCAGAACACAATCAAAATGCTTGTGGTTGGGAGACTGGAATCAATCAGCAATGATGATAACAGATTCTTTATAAATTTCATTCGTCATTGCAGGCATAGCAATCAGCCACATCAGGCAACCAAACGCGATAGATTGCTTCGTGCAAGCTCGCAATGGCAGATTCCCTAGCCAAGATTCCAAATGCAAAACCCATGCGCCACTTACTCGTGCCATTATATCCAATTTTGCCAATCGCTTTGGCGACTTTTTCAGCTTGATTTTGTTACAATCGCTTTATGAAAAATTTGATTCTTGTCGACACATTTGGATTTTTATTCCGCTCTTTTTTTGCCTTGCCACCACTCTCTGCTCCCAATGGGCAGCCAACGGGTGTGCTCATGGGCTTTGCAAACCTCATCTTGGCTTTACATAAAGAATACAAACGGCAACCGCTCATCTTCGCACTCGACAGCCAAGAAGAGAATCTTCGCAAAGGCATTGACCCAAACTATAAAGCCACGCGTCCTGAAATTGCAACCGATTTAGCCAAGCAGATTCCCATCGTCATCGAATGGATTTCTAAAATGAATCTAAAAAGCCTCAATGCCGCTGGCTTTGAAGCTGATGATGTGATTGCTTCACTATCTCGCCGCGCATACGCAGAGGGTTACCAAACCACAATCATCACGCATGATAAAGACTTTTGCCAGCTCATCAACGACCGCGTGCGACTTTACAACCCTGTGAGCAAAAGCTTTATGACAGAAGAAAGCTGTTTTGAAAAATATGGCGTAACGCCCGCTCAATTTGTCGACTACCAAAGCATTGTGGGCGATGCGAGCGACAATGTCCCTGGTGTCAGAGGAATTGGCGCAAAAGGGGCAGCAAACCTGCTCGCACAATTTAGCAGCCTCCAAGCCATTTATGACAACCTTGACAGGTTAAGCACAAGGCAAGCGACACTCCTTGTCGAAAGCAAAGAAAATGCCTTTTTGTCGCAAAAGCTCGTGCGCCTCTCGCAAGATTTAGAGTTTCCTTTGCAATTTGACGAGGCGATTTTGCCCGATTCCAGTCCCCTTTTAGAAATCCTGCCCGAGCTGCAAGCGCTCGATTTCAAGCGCATTGTCCAAAAAATCACACCACGGCGCTCGCTCCCTCTGCAGCCCCAAGAGCTCGAGCAACAAAAGGCGCTCACAGGCTTTGTGCGCAATGCAGAAATGATAAACGACATCAATTGTCTTATGGCATTGCTCGATAACCTCGAGCCCAATGCCCCGATTGCATTCGACACCGAGACAACATCACTTGATTCGCGCAGTGCAAAGATTGTCGGCTTTAGCTTCGCCTTTGACGCACACAAAGGCTACTATGTCCCACTTGCACACAGCTACATCGGCGCACCAGAGCAGATTTCATTGCAAGACGCGCACAAAGCGATTGCAAAGATTGTGCAACATCCGCTGATTGGGCATAATCTCAAATTTGACCTCGAAGTCATTGCTTACAATTTTGGTATCAATGTGAGCCTCGAGAACCTCAATGATACAATGGTACTCGCATGGCTTCTTGATAGCGACCAACCGCTAGCGCTTGATTCACTTGCTAAAAAATGCCTCAACCATACGATGATTGCCTTTAGCGATGTTGTCCCCAAAAAGGCAATTTTTAGCGACATCTTGCTCGACACAGCGACACAATATGCCGCAGAAGATGCGCAAGCCACCTTCGCCCTCTATGAGACTCTGACGCAACAAATTGAAAAGACGGATAGCAACCTGCTCGATGTCGCAAAAAAACTTGAATTTCCCTTTATTCGTGTCATTCAAAATCTCGAAGAAAATGGAATCTGCATCGATGTGCCTTTTTTTGAATCTCTCAAAAAGCCTATTGCAGCACAACTTCTTGCACTCACCGAAGAAATTTATCAATACGCGCAATGCAGTTTCAACATCAATTCTCCATTGCAACTTGGCGAGATTCTCTTTGAGCGTCTCAAGCTGCCATACAAAAAGCGCACAAAAAATGGTTATAGCACCAATGAAAGCGTACTCTTAAGCCTTAAAGACACACATCCTATCATTCCGCCTTTGTTACAATATCGCGAGGTATTCAAGCTCCAAAGTACCTATATCGAACCGCTCTTGCAGCTTACCAAAAACCAAAAATCGCCACGTATTCACAGCTCGTTTCTCCAGACGGGCACAGCAACAGGACGTTTGAGCTCGCGCAATCCAAATTTGCAAAATATCCCCGTGCGCAGCGATTTGGGCAAGCAGATTCGCGAGGGCTTCATCGCTGAATCGGGCTTTGTGCTTTTGAGCCTTGATTATTCCCAAATCGAATTGCGCCTTCTCGCCCATTTTTCGGGTGATTCCACGCTTACAAACGCATTTTTCGAGGGCGCAGACATTCATTATGAAACAGCAAAAAAAATCTTTAGCGCAGAATTTGCCAACCAAAAACGTGCAATTGCAAAAAGCATTAATTTTGGGCTGATTTATGGAATGGGTGCAAAAAAGCTATCTGAAACTTTACAAATCAGCCTAACAGACGCTAAAAATTATATTCAAAGCTATTTTGATTCCTTTCCAACGGTCAAAACATATCTCAAAAACGCCGAAGAAGAAATTTTACGCAATGGCTATGCAGCAACACTGCTAGGGCACAAGCGGCATTTTAGCTTTGGCGATATTCCCGACCATACAAAAGCCGCTTATTTGCGCGAGGGAATCAATACCATTTTTCAGGGCAGTGCAGCTGACCTCATCAAGCTCGCAATGCTCGAAATCTATCGGCAAAACTATCAGGCGCGTGATTTGCGTATGCTGCTGCAAATCCATGACGAGCTCATCTTTGAAATCCGTGAAGACAGCATCAATTTGCTCGCACAAAAACTCATGCACACGATGGAACATATTTATTCCTTGCATGTACCGCTTGTTTGTGGCATGAGCAAGGGCAAAAATTGGGGAGAGCTCAAATGAAAAAATGGCTTTGTGTCGCGCTTTGCAGTGTTTGTTTGGCATTCGAACCGCCAGCAACGATGTTTGCGTTGCTCAAGAACGTCTATGCTGCCTCGCTGTTTAGCATGTATGCACCGCGCATTGGCTATCTCTATTGCTCGCTCTATGGTGTGCAAGCACCGATTTACACACAACCAGAAATGTCATGCCAAATTGATGCCAAAAAAGCACAAAAAATGCGTTGGTATGCGAAAACTTTTACACAACGCACACTTTTCCTCGAGCAAAAATACCGACTCGGCTATGCCAATGGCTATTGTTTGGTGCAAGACGGCGCACATTTGTTCAATGCGACAATGATTCGCGAAGGCTTTGGCGTCTATCGTCCAATGCCAAAGACCAAAGGGGACGAGCTGCTCAAAAACCAGCTACAAATGCTCGAAGATGTCGCGCGCATCAATGGCAAAGGCTTATGGGGAGATTATGCAAGAGAAATGCAATGTTTGCGCAAAGTCGCGCGCGAACGCCCAGACGGGATTGACGAGGGGTATTAGCCTCGTATGTACAATTGAATCGCATTTTTATTTTCATATCAAATCTTGCCATAGTTGAGCTTACGCGAAACATCTCTAATAAAAGGCATTATTTGGTATGGGGTATTATCGCTATGATGAATCGGGAGCAATGAATACCGATGAGCTATTGCTTAATCTCACTTTTTGAGCGACATTATAGCAAAAAGTCAGTGATTGGCTGCTATTATGTGGGAATTGTTACGGATAGTAACAACGAAAAAATTATTAAGATATTATAAAAAATTTTGAATTTGACATAAAAAGAGCCTCACATAATGTGCATGTATTCCCCAAATGCATACATGAGAAGAAAGATTCTAAACAGATAGTAAATGAATTGTAAAGTCAAAAATTTTACATATAAAATCCAATTTTGAATGGCATTATTCAAAATTTTTGTGAGAAATGTAAAAAAATTTTTCAAATACCTTGACAAACGAAAAAAATCAGCTACAATTCCAACAAGAGTTTGGAAGCAGATGTTGTTGTGAGCATGCATTAGAGTGCGTGGCAAGCGACAATGTCGGGATTCTCTTTGAAATTCCTTGCTCGTTGATTGCTTCGCTAATGCTCACAATGACAGATAGTTGGATTCTAAATAGGATTCCATGTGCCATTTGTATATGCCTATATAGTACTATTATGGAAATTTTTTGGTGTAATCATGAAAAAAAATTGAAAACTCCTTGATAAAACATCAAAAAGTTACTAGAATTGCAGCAAGAGTATGAGGTCGGGCTCATACCAACGGAGAAAGGAGGACAAAGCAATGCTCAAATTGAATCCATAAGACATACTTTTTTGTCGCAGTTGTCAAGTAGTCGTGTCCCTTTGGGATTAACCCATTCATAGACTCCGAGTTTTCTCGAGTCTCAACTCTAAAAACATCATGAAAGGAGAATCGAATGAAAAAGATTCTAATTAGCGGAATTATCGCATTGTCAGTTATTAGTGCCACATCGGCTGCAGAAGTGCCTAGCACAACAAATGAGAGCACAGATTTGCTTGCAATCGCCAGCAATGGTGCACTCAATAGCGAGAGCGCAGGAGTACAACTTCTTGGTCAAGAAGAAATGGAAGCAGTACGAGGTGCAAAATTTAGCCTTTTCAAAGGTAAAAATTGGTGCATAGCCTCATTCTTGTGCATCTTCAAATAGTAGCTCGCCCCTAAGGGCGAGTTAGAGCATTGTTCCCGTATTCTCCGAAGCTTAGAAACTCTCGGAGATTGCGGGCTTTTTTGTCGTTGTCGCAAAACGACAAACGCAAGCATAAATCCAAAAAGGAAACACATGGCAAAACTTCTCAAATATTTTATCCCTCTCCTTTTTCCAACATTGCTATTTGCCCAAGATAGCGGGTTGTATGGCATGCTCGATATGGGAATGCAGAGTGGAATACTCTTGCACAATTACAATAAAAATACAAATAATAACGACTGGGACGATGATGACGACTTTGACACAATCACACATCGCTATCTTGGCGCATTTCATGGCAAGCTCGGCTATCAATTTCAGAATGGCTGGCGGCTGGGGATTGAAGCATCGCTCTCTGGGGCTGGAGGATATAAGAATCGCGATGGTGACGTGCTTGTCGTTGGTATGGAAAATCTCCCCTACACCTTTCCTTCTGGTGTTGCGAGAACAGAGCTATCTATGGGGCTACATGTTGGCTACCCAATCTTTCAGAAAACCACCGATGAACTTTACCTATATTTAACAATTGGAAATGAAAGCACCTCGTTGAGCTTTATTCCTATAAGTTCTTTCACTAGCACTACTTTCTTTCAGCTCGACCTCGAGGGTAGAAACGCGATTGCCTCCAAATTCAGTCTGGGTTATCGAGCGGGGATTTTTTGGTCGCCCGCCCCCGAAGTCTATCTCGCAGCCTTTGACAGAGACCATTATATACGTTTTGAGAATGGCGATTCGGACAATGCCGTACGTGCCGACCTCAAGGGCGGAATCTGGGGCTTGCATGGCGATATTAAGTTGATTTATGCCGCAAGCAAATATTTCGATGTGTTTGCAAAATATGATTTGATGGCTCGCTTTGTGCCCAAAAGTGAGACTGTGCAAACAGGCGTCTATGATGTCCTCAACAACCAATCACTTGGCGATGTTTCGCTATATACCCCCAAATATTTTTCGTTTCGCAGCGGAATCTATCTTGGAATCATGTTTTAGGAGGATAACATGAAAAAAACTTACTCTTATGCGCTCTTTTTCTTGGAAGCCTCCATGCAGAGGACGGAATCATCGCCAATTTCGGCGTTGGCGCGGGCTATAACCAATATAGCGAGCCCTCGCTCATGCACACAAACGAGCTGTTGCTAAACGTAAATGCAAATCTGGGCTATCGCTATCAGTTTGCCAAGCTTGAAGCGGTGGGCGATGGCTTTACAACCATTGGAATGTATCGTGGACATTATCAGAACGACCCCCTCGATGGCACAAGTCAAGAGGGAACTTTGTATACGGTAGTTATGAGCCAAATATTCGATGGGCAGCTCAAGGCGGGAGTCGACTTGCTCGCGTTTAGCAGCAGCTATGATTTGTTCTTGCAAAGCGGAATTGGCTACCGCTATCTTTACACTAACAGCATGGGAATGAAACGTACACAAATCTATGTCTATGTGCCCATCGAGCTCGAAGGCAAGATTGCCGCGAGTCCCTCGTTTGCTTGGACATACTCGTTGGGCTATAAGCATCTGCTCGATGGTAGGCATGCATCTTTGATAGGTTCTGTAACTTCTTATGAGAGAGACTACTATGCCAAGCAAGACAAGGGTTTTGGCGCGAAAGCGAGCTTTGGTTGGAAAGAAACGAGCAACGATTCGAAAACATTCACACGTTTTGTCGTGGATTATTGGAAAATCAATCAGGCAAATAAAGTTCCTATCGTGAATCATCTTGGTGTTACAAAAACTACATATGAACCCAAAAACTTTACGATTAGCGTGTTTGTGCAGCACGGCTGGAGATTCTAATGCGCTTTGTTAGTTTGTTGCGCGCTCGCAATGACGCCTGGAATCTTTGGAGGTGCGATTTCAAACGCACCCAAAAATGTACGACTGAATCCAGCCTCTGAATCACTAATGCAAGCGAGCGAAACGAGCGCAGCGAGTTAGCAATACCTTGATACTCCATTGCTCATCAATTCCGATGTCCCAACCACAGCGCGTAGAGGCAACGTTCCTGCCGAAGACAATAACGTTGCCACCGCGCTGTGGACTATTGACATATGCAAATACAACGCACACTTAAAAAGCGTGCAGGGGTTTGGAGGTTTTAGGAAGATAGGGGGACTGCTTCGCAATTAAGCCCCCCTGTCCCCCTTGAAGAAAAAAGCCAAGTGGAGAATCGCAAGGAAATATGAAAACTAGAGGGAAGCAAAGAGTATGGAATCCAAAAGAGATGTTTCGCTTCGCTCAACATGACAAATGGAATCTTTGGAGGTGCGGTTTTAACCGCACTCAATGTGCGACTAAAGTCGCACCTCCAAATATTTTAACGTCTATTTTTGTCATTGCGAGCGAGTGTAACGAGCGTGGCAACCAACCGTGTGCGAAGCTAGAATCATGAGGATTCTATGCCGTTTGATTGTGTTTCTCGCAATGACAATAGTACAGCTGATAGCTTCGCTTAGCAATGACACAAACAAACATCACAAAAACTTGAAACAATGAACGTTTCCAACCTCCGACATCACGCCTTGCGAATCTTTGCAATCTCATCGCGCAAACGCGCCGCTTCTTCAAATTCGAGCGCTTTTGCAGCTGTGTGCATTTGTTTTGTCAATTCTTTGATAATTTTGTCGCGTTCACTCTTTGGAATCCTACGTTTGTCAGCAGCTAGCGGAATATCACCAACATTTGCCTTGAGCTCTTGTTCAATCTTGCGACTCACGCTTTGGGGCACGATTCCATGCTTTTTGTTAAAATCTTGCTGTTTTTTGCGTCGATAGTCTGTTGTATCCATCGCAATTTTTATCGATGGCGTGATTGTGTTGGCAAACAGAATCACGCGCCCATTGAGATTGCGCGCCGCACGTCCCATTGTCTGAATGAGGCTCGTCTCGCTGCGCAAAAACCCGGCTTTGTCCGCATCAAGAATCGCGACAAGCGCGACTTCTGGGAGATCAAGCCCCTCGCGCAAAAGGTTAATTCCAACAAGCACATCAAATTCACCAAGCCGCAATTGCCGAATAATCTCATTGCGCTCAATCGCGTCAATATCGGAATGCATATAGCGCACCTTGAGCCCCAAATCATTATAATATTGCGTGAGATCTTCTGCCATTTTTTTTGTGAGCGCTGTTATCAAAACCCGCTCTTTATTTGCAATCGTTTTGCAAATCTCGTCATATAATCGCGCAACTTGATTATTGCTAGGCAGAATCTCATAATTTGGGTCAAGCAAACCTGTGGGGCGCACAATCTGTTCGGCAACCACAGCGCTAAGTTCTTTTTCAAGTTTCGCAGGTGTTGCTGAAACAAACAAATAATGTGGAGCTTTGTTGATAAATTCATCAAACATGAGCGGGCGATTATCAAGCGCACTTGGCAATCGGAATCCATACTCAACCAAAACTTCTTTGCGGCTTCTATCGCCTGCATACATGCCGCCAAACTGGGGCAGCGACACATGCGATTCATCAACAATCACCAAATAGGGCATTTGCTTAAATTCAAAATAATCAAGCAAACTATATGGTGTTTCGCCCTGCTGTTTGCCTGTGAGATGACGCGAATAATTCTCAATCCCCTTGCAGATTCCGCTTGCGGCTATCATTTCTAAATCAAATTCTGTACGACTTTTGAGACGTTCAAACTCGACATTGCGCCCCTCTTTTTGATAGAATGTGAGACGCTCGAGCAGCTCGTCTTTGATGCTTTGCAGCGCCAAGATCTGTCGCTCTTCGCCCACAATAAAGGGATTTGCGGCATAAAGGACAAACGACTTAATCTGTCGTAACTCGCGATAATCGATACTATCGAGTATCATAATCCGTTCGATTTCGTCCCCAAAAAACTCGATTCGCACAACTTCGTCTTCACTATACGCCGGAAAAATGTCGAGCACCTCGCCGCTCACGCGGAAATTGCCACATTCAAAAAAATTGTCATTGCGTGCATAGCCCATATCGACAATGCGGCGCAAAAGCTCACGCTGGTTGAATACTTGCCCCACAGAAAGCGGTAGAATCATCTCGGAATATTCATAGGGCGAACCAATTCCATAATTCGCCGACACGCTTGCGACAACAATGACATCATTATAGGCAAGCAGGCTTGTTGTGGCGCGCAGGCGTAGGCGCTCAAGTTCATCGTTGATAGATGAATCTTTCTCGATGAACAAATCCTGACGAGGAATATAGGCTTCTGGTTGGTAATAATCAAAATGAGAGATAAAATACTCAACATGATTGTTTGGAAAAAAACCGCAAAACTCGCTATAAAGCTGTGCAGCAAGTGTTTTATTGTGCGTCATAATCAATGTTGGGATTTGCAAAGATTCGATGACTTTTGCCATTGTGAAAGTTTTGCCACTCCCTGTAACGCCCAACAAAAGTTGATAGCGATTACCATTTTTAATGCTCTTGCTCAAGGTTGCAATTGCTTCGGGTTGGTCGCCTGCTGGGGAATAGGATGCATGGACACGCAAGGGGTTTTGCGGGGTATTTTGTGAGCTCACATGATTCCTTTAGAAAAAATATAGCGATAAAATGCTAGAATTATAGCGCACTTTCTAGTTAGGAGAAAAAATGGAACGACACGCACCAGTGATTGAAAAGCTCACAACGCAAATTAGCACATTGCTTGAGAAATACACATTGCAACAAGACGAGATTCGCCGTATCGAACAAGAAAAAAGCATTCTCGCCCAAGCACTCGAGGAGAAGAATGCCGAGAACAAATCTCTCTACAATGAGCTCGCTCAAAAAGAAAAAGAGCTCGAATCTCTGCTCGAGCACATCAACAAAGCACTTGGTGTCAGCCACAATGATGTTGCTGGTGGCAGCACAACAACCTACTAGCGGTTTTGATAGCGCATGGCACAAAAACTCATCACAACCATTATGGGGCGGAAATATGATGTTTCGCTCGTGCAGGCTCTACCGAGCGTCCAAGAGGAATGCGAATGGCTCAACAATAGCAACATCGACATCAAGGACTTGCTCAAAGCCTATATCCAAAAATGCCAAGAATGCGCTGAACTCGAATCGAATCTCGAAATCTTGAGCGGACATCTCGATGAATGGTTGTGAGGTTGCATTATTATAATCTCGCACTCATCGGGCGCAAAAGCCCGATTCTAAGCTATTATTGTGATAGTACGCTTGAATCGGGTGAAATCGTTTCTGTTCCACTCAAAAATCACCTCGTCCATGCCGCCGTGCTCGAAGAATGCGCGCAGCCAAGTTTTGAAGTCAAACCCGTTTTTGAGCGGCTTTTTGTCCGTCTCACGCCTCTGCAACAGAATCTTGCGCGCTTCATCGCGTCTTATTATCTCTGCTCACTTGGTCAAAGCCTGCAACTCTTTGTCCCCATTGCGTCATCACTTGCGTTTTTGCCGCAACTGACCCCAACACTAAAACCACTCTCAATCGCGCAAAATCGCGCGTTTGAGGCGATTTGCGATTCATCAAAAGCACTGCTTTTGGGGCAAACAGGCAGTGGTAAGACCGAAGTCTATTTTCATCTTATCGCATATGCGCTTTCTAGAGGCAAGCAGGCACTCTTACTGATGCCCGAAATTAGCCTCACGCCACAAATGGAGGAACGTTTGCGCCATGTTTTTGGCGATTGTGTCGGAATCTGGCATTCCAAGATTACGCAAAAAAAGCGCAATGAGATTATGCAAAAGATTCAAAATGGCAAGATAACGATTCTTGCTGGTGCGCGTAGCGCGATGTTTTTGCCTCTTAGTAGGCTCGGGCTTGTGATTGTCGATGAAGAGCATGACGACGCGTACAAATCGCAATCCACTCCATTCTATCATGCGCGCGACCTCGCGCTGTGGCTTTGCACACAAGGAATCCAAACCGTGTTGGGCAGCGCCACGCCAAGTGCAAGCAGCTATTACAAATTGCGCGACAATCTCTATACTTTGCCCCGATTTTTCGAGAGCGCAAGCCGCGAGATTACGTTTGTGATTGGTTGCGATGAGCCGATGCCAACGACACTAGACGCGCTGCAACAAACGCTCGAAAGAGGTGAGCAAGCCATTTTTTTCTTGCCCACACGTGCAAACTACAAATACATCATCTGCACGCATTGCGCGCGCACCCTGCATTGCCCGCAATGCGATTTAACATTGAGCTATCACCAAAAAGAATCCAAAATCAGCTGCCACCACTGCCATTACAGCGCGCCGATTCCGTCCCATTGCCCTTACTGTAGCAATGAGTTGATTTTACGTAGAATCGGCACAAGCGAGCTGCAAACGCGACTGCAAGAACGCTTCCCGGCGCACACAATCGGACGACTCGATAAGGATTCGACAAGCACGTCCAAAAAGCTCCGCACGATTCTGCAAGATTTCAATGAAGGCAAAATCGCCGTTCTCATCGGCACGCAGATGATTGCAAAAGGGCATGATTATCATAATGTCGGGCTCGTGGTTGTGCTCGGAATCGACTATCTTTTGCGCAGCGAAGATTACCGCGCACGCGAGCGCGTGATTGCGCTGCTCGTACAGCTTTGCGGGCGTAGTGGGCGCAAACACAAGGGATACGTGATTGTCCAAACAGGCGAGGCGCATTTCTTTGGCGCATATCTGCATGACTATATGCGATTCTTAGACGATGAACTCGTGCTCCGAGGCGCGGATTATCCGCCCTTAGCGCGGCTTGCAATGGTGCATATCGAGCACAAAAGTTTGCAAGATTGCGCAAAAATCTTCAAGCAAACATTGCACTTTTTGGAACGCAACACGCGCGGTGTCGCAATTTTGGGCGCTGGGCAATGCCAAGTGGAGCGGCTCGCAAATACGTGGCGCTTTTTTGTGCTGTTGAGCCATGCAAGCGCGAAAGCCTTGCACACGTTGTTACACGAGTTTTTGCGCTTCGCAAGTGAACGCAAGATTCTAGCGACAATCTCTGTCGATATTGACCCTGTTTCGTTCACATGATACATTTTGTAGCACCATGCACACAAAATTTGCTCTTTTTGTACCTTGAGATTCTGTTTTTTCTCCATCTCTCTATTTTCTATCATGTCGTATTTTAGGCGCTTTGAAAGATATACCCGCGATTTTCCGCAACACAAATAAAAAAACTCAAGAAAACGTATGCAAAAACAGCTAAAAACGGCTTTTTTGTGGTAGAATTGATTTTTCTAATCTACTAGAAGTTTCGGAGGAACTTATGAATAAGGCTGAATTTGTTGATCTTGTCAAAGACGTCGGAGGGTTTGAGTCCAAAAAAGACGCTGAAAAAGCGGTGAGTGCTTTTACGGCTGCTGTGGAACAAGCATTGAAGAAAAAGCAAAATGTCATTCTAGTTGGCTTTGGCACATTTGAGCCCGTGATTCAAAAAGGCAAAACAGGCACTGTGCCCGGCAGCACAAAAACATACAAAACAAGCGATAAGTATGTTCCAAAATTCAAGCCGGGTAAAACGCTCAAAGAAAGCGTGAGCAAAATCAAGGTGAAATAAGCCTCAAAAATCCTCTTTTGCAAGAGGATTTTGTCTTCGTAGCTCAGCAGGATAGAGCATTCGATTCCTAATCGAAAGGTCGTGGGTTCGAATCCCGCCGTGGACACCACTTTGGGCTTAGAAATCTGCGCTCAACGAAAAATAGTAGCGCCGTCCCTCACGGATATAGTTATAATTGTTCGTGTAGGTATTGGTGTAGCTATACCTCGCGCCTGATTGGGCGATGTTTGTTACGGGGACATAGTCCACAAAGTCATGGTTGAGCAGGTTGTAGATTCCAACATTCATGCGTAATGTTGGCAAGATATTGTAGTTCGCAGCGATATGCAATAAGAAATAGGACTTGTAGTATTCGCTCACATTGGGGTTGATGCGCTGAAACTCTTTGAGAATATTCGTATTCCCCGCTGTGCTGCCGCTTCGCCCTCCGATTTGTGTCCGCAATTGTCGTGCGCGAAACTCTCCGCGCAAGCTCGCCCCGAAATCTCCAAATGCGTAGTTCACTCCAGCATTTAATGTATGTTCTGGCACGCCTGTGAGTGGCAAGCCCTCGTTTGCACCCGACGTTATCTCGCTTTTGAGCCATGTATAGGCGAGATTCACGCCCACCTTGCCCGCACCTGTGTCGAGCGCCTTGAGTGCCGCCGCGAGCTCGAGCCCATAACTCCGCGCGCTATCGACATTGTAGTTATACCTACAACTCACGCCCGGCGTGCCGAGCGTTGTCAAGAAATAATTGCAATTCTGCCCGCCACCCATCGAGGGACCAACCTGCCCTTGAGCACCCATCGAAACGCTTGCGCTCGCAATTTTGTCTTTGAAATCTTGCAAGAATCCTGTGAGTGAGATGTCGGTGTATGGAGTCTCATGCAGTAACGAGATTTCATAGTTGATAGAAGTCTCGGGTTTGAGATCGGGGTTCCCAAACACATGGATGCTCCCTCCGCTACCACCGCCTCCACTACTGCTAATCCACCCCGGCAATGCCTCTGTGAGACCGGGGAGCTTGTAGCCAGTCGAGATTCCACCTTTGAGCGTGAGGCTATCGCTCAAATAGCCCACGAGATAGGCGCGGGGTGAAAAGTTGATGTCAAAATCGCTATTTGCGTTTGCGCGCGTTCCAAAGCTGAATAGCAGCGAATCGAAAATCGCCCATTCATCTTCGGCGAATAGTGAATAGCTATGCCGATTTGCAACACTGCCTAGCTCGCCACTTATGGTTGTTCCATTCACAGCGCGCACCTCGGTGAAATTGTATTGCCCGCCAAAATTGAGCTTCATGTGCCCAAAGGCAATGCTGCTCTTGTGTTCGCCAAGAATCTCGCGCCCATTGCGGCTGCGGCTGAAATTGCGCATTGTATTGTATTGCAAACTCGTATCCGTCAGCCAATGGTTATAAGCACCTTCATGCCGTACGATGAGATTGTTGCGAAAGAAATAGCTATTTTCAAATACATTCGGGTCATACCACTGCCCTCCGTGGCTCAAATCGAGCGAGTAATAATTGCTCTCATCTTGCGCAAAGCCAATGCGCCCGCCGGCGCTATAATTATGATTTTTCCCTAGCCCAACAATCTGACTGAATGTTTGCGTGCCATTGCTTGCCGCGGCACTCGGAACAAGAGGATTATCGCCCGCACCGCGCGCAGGGAGCGTGAGAGTCAAATCGCCGCGCGGATTTGCCGTATAGGTCTCGCTCGCGCGCAGCTGGAGTGACCACTTCTTGTCGGACGTAAGCGGTCCCGCGCTGAAAGCCGAAAGCCCAAAACTGCTGCCAAAAATGTCGTTTTCTTGAATCGTTGTGTGCGCCGTGGCGTTGCTTGTCCATTGCTCGAACGACTTTTTGAGAATCACATTCACAACTCCGCCCATCGCATCGCTCCCGTAGATTATAGACGCGGGACCACGAATGATTTCAATGCGCTCAATCGCCGCAATGGGCGGCATAAACGAGGCTTGAGAAAAGCCGACATTTGGGAATGCAACAGAGTTGAAATCCTGCCGCTTGCCATCGACAAGCAACAACGTGTAGTCGGCGGGCATTCCGCGAATCGAGATGCTATATCCTCCAAAATTCGACACATTGCTGTCGATACTCACACCCGGAATCTCGCTCACTGCCTCGGCGAGGTCGCGCACGGGACGTTTTGAAAGCTCCTCGCCCGCAACCATCGAAACGCTCGCGGGCGCATCGCGCAAATCTTGTTCAAACCCTGTCGCGCTCACCACGGAGCGCCCAAGCTGGATTGTCTCGGCATGCAAGCTAGTGGCAGCCACAACGCCTGCTAGAAGCTGTGCGAGGATTTTTGTGTTTTGAATCATTTCTCATACTCCTTGATAAAAATAAGAGTGATTATATAAATTGTTTTATTAGGATAAAATTAAAATACTTCTTACTATTGATATTATAATAGCACAAAGCGTCATCTGCCGTGGTTGACAATGGCAATATTGTTATGCTAGAATAGAAACAAAGAGTGCAGGAGTTGCGCAATGTGCAGCAAAGAATTGTCGCTCTCGTTAGAACAGCCACTCGAATCGGTGCGATTTGATAGGGCAATTCAAGCCTTTTTGGAACGCAGAGGGCAAGAAGCAATGCCACCAGAAGCCATGCAGGCTATCAACACGGGCGATTTTGCCTTTATCCAAATCTCGCGCATTTGCTATGAGCGCGAACGCGATTGCAGCGACAAAAGTTTGCTTGATTTGCAACAAATTCTAAGCGCAACAGCAAATATTGGGGGGGGGGCAATTCGCATATCTCGTTGATTGCGATGGGCAGAATCTCAGGCATTTCCCAACAATCTTCCACACACTCCACACAGGCGCATGACATAGACAATGCCGCATTTTTGCGCGACACCTTTGCGGGAATCTATGCGGGCTCGCATTGTGAGGTTTGCGCGCAAAATCCGCTTCAAACCCCACTTGCATATTCACAGGCTATGCTCGGAATCCCATCGCTCAAAAAGGATTCGGACAAAGTCTATAAGCAAGGGCTCGAGAAAATCTTCTTTCCATTGCTCAACAAAAAATTTAGAATCTTGCTTGTCGCACAAAGCTTTGAGAGAGGAGAGATTCAAGACATTCTCTCCAACCTCTTTTTGCTCGGCAGCGAGATTCATAGCTTTGTCAAGCAAAGCAAGAATGTGCAGCAAAGCGAGGCGCAAACACAAGGGACAAGCACGAGCGAATCGCGAAGCCAGCAAGAGAGCGAGAGTCGTAGCGAGAGCGCAACAAGTGGTGAAAATCGTAAAACTTTGCTCAATACCGTAGTGGGTATTGGCAGTATGGCAATAGGGGCAGCAGCAGGAATGTTTGCGCCAGCCACAGGTGGCGCGAGCTTAGTTGTCGCGGGCGCAGTAGGATTGGGTGCAATGGCTGCAAATGTATTCAGTGGCGACACAGAAAACACGAGCAAAAGCACAAGCACAAGTCACAGCACTTCCACGACCTATGGAACATCGACCTCGAGCAGCCAAAGCAACACAACCACGCTCGGTGCGGGGCTCACGCGCGAGGAACTCAACAAAAGCGCAGAATATTGCGAAAAGTTGATAGAAAAATATATCGAACGATTCCAAAAGGGATTGAGTTATGGCTTATGGAATACTTCGCTCTATATTCAAGGCGATAATTTACCCACACTCGCACAAGTCGCGCACACATTGCGAAGCGTCTTTAGCGGCGATGAAAGCTTCTATGAACCCTTGCGCTTTAGCGAAGTTTTTGCAAATACCCAGCTGAATACAAACAGATTACCTGTACTTTTTGCAAAAAATTACGAAAACCCATTACATCGCAGCTTTTCGGGCTTTGCAACTGCAATCAACACAGAGGAACTCTCGATTCTTGCGAGCATGCCCAATATCGATGTTTGCGGGATTAGCGTTACATCAAATGCGTATTTTGGACTCACTCAAGCAGAGATAAGTGGAGATTATATCGAAATCGGTAATATTTTGCATAGGGGGCGGCAAATAACGCAAAGATTCCGACTTTCACTAAAAGAACTCAATCACCATGTTTTTGTTTCAGGAATCACAGGCAGCGGTAAATCCAACACGATTCGCCAGATTCTGCATAAACTCCAAGATACGCAAAATCAAAACCTGACAAAACCTATTCCATTTTTGGTGATAGAACCCGCCAAAAGCGAATACCAACATCTTAAATCACAGATTCCAAACTTGCAAATCTTTCGCCCGGGAGCAAAGAATGATGTTTTTCTATTTAATCCTTTTGTTTTTGAAAAAGCAGAGGAACTCACAAAGCATGTGGATATGCTAAAAACAAGCTTTGTCGCAGCGTTTCCTATGGAAGGACCTATGCCCTATATCTTAGAAAGTGCATTGCATAGAATCTATACGAATAAGGGCTGGGATTTTGCAACAGAATCCAATCCATTATTCCTCACAAGCAAAGATGCGGATTACGATAAGCAGAGTTTACTTTTTCCAACAATGCAGGATTTATATGATGTTATTGATAGTGTCGTAGCAGAATCGGGTTATGCACAAGAGATTGATAGCAATCTCAAAGCAGCACTCAAAACGCGCATTCTAAATCTCACGCTAGGAATGAAGGGCAGGGTTTATAATACGAGGCATTGCTTGAGTAATGAGATTCTGTTTGATAGCCCCACCATTATCGAGTTATCAAATATTACCGATGATTGCGAAAAGTCTTTTTTGATGGGGCTTTTGCTCAACAAACTCTATCGCTATCGTGAATCACAAGGAGATTCCAAGAATGTTTTGCGCCATATTTGCGTGATAGAAGAAGCGCATCGATTGTTGCCCAACATCTCACTAGAATCCTTAAGTGGCGAGGCGAATGCAAAGGTTGCGGCTGTGCAAACTTTTGTGAATATTCTTGCCGAAATTCGCTCGCTAGGAGAGGGCATCATCATTGCCGACCAAATCGCGAGCAAACTGCATAGAGATACAATAAAAAATACAGGCACAAAAATTATCCAACGAACAATGGATAAGGAAGATAGAGACATTGTAGGGCAAGCAATCAACCTAAACAACTCACAGATTCTAGACGTCGCAGAGCTGAAGACGGGCAAGGCGATTGTGCACAATAAAGAGGTACATCAGGCTTTTATGGTGGGGCTTGATGAATCTCCATTGCAAGATATGAGCGACAATGCCTTGAATGGATTCTATGCAGAATTTTTAGAAAGGCACAAGAAATATCAATATCGCTATCTCCAAGAATCGCGATTCTATCTTGAAGATTCTCAAAAGATTGTACAGCATATCCGTACAATAAACACACAAAAGCGCAAGCGATTCTTGCTTGAGCTATTGAATGCTGTGCTGCTTGGTAGGGATAGCGCGAGTATTGAAGAAAGTTTTGCGAAATTTTGGAATCTCTATAATGCGCACGAGAACAATAGAGAGAAAGAACGAAAAATCGCATGCTATCTCTTCGCCGAAACCTTTAAAGACTTGAACTTTTTGGGAAATACACAATACTACAAAAGTATCCATGCCTATCAACAAGTCATTGAATATATGCTGGACATGATAGAGATTCTATGCAACAAAGAAACAGCAGAGATTGCAGAATATCAAAAAGACATTCAAAAAACCTTTGCACACAAGAATATCACCCTAATTTTCCCCACAATGCAGGGCTATGGAAACAAAACTGTGGATTATACATTGTTAATTTTGGAGAATATTTTCGCCAAAAGTGAAATGAAAATGGAGTTTTCGCAAATCATTCATGCACAAAATGTTAATGTACCCAAAGAATATGAGAACATTCTCAAAAAACATTTGGGCATACGATATGTATCGCTAGAACTTCTAAAAAGTACAGTCGCCGTACGTGCTGGCATGCAACAAATCAATCTAAACACATGAGGAGGCAATAATGAATCTGACACTAACGACAACGGGAGAAATCGGCAAAATATTTGCAGAAATACCTAAGGAGCTTAAAACAGAAACTAATCAAGAAATCAAAATCTCACCTCATGAGCTCATGAGACAGGGCAAAGAGCTTGGAATCTTTGCAAATTCCAAAGAAATAGAACTGCTCACATTGCAACTACCAGAAATGCGAGATTGTATACCAAGAAAAGGTGGCGAATGGGGCGGAGAGGCAGGCGATTCTATATGGTATCCAACACCAAATGAAATTCCTAAAGGATATAATCCAGAAAGAAAAACTTGGGAAGAAATTCTAGAGCCTTATGGCAAAGAAGGGATAGAGTTTAAAGATGGAGAGCCTGATTTTACTCCTTTTGCAGAGGCAACAGTTGAGATTGAAGACTTTAATGAAAATAGAAATGAAGTTTTCACACAAGCAGATGAGGCGCTTGCCAAACAATGGACAGAAGAAGGAAAAGATGGAAAGGAATGGACAGCGCAAGACATAAAAAAATATCGCAAAGAACACAATCTTACGTGGCATGAAAGAAGCGATATGAAAACACTTGATTTAGTTCCGTATGAAATCCATGACAACATTTCTCATACCGGAGGACACTCTAAAGCAAAAAAACAAGCGCAAGGAGCAGCATAATGGACACACTCAATGATGTGGTATTTGGCACAATGTACTATCAGCATTCATGGTCAAAGCAAGAAAGTATCTTGTTGTTTGATAAAGCATATAAGATAAAAATCACAGCCCAAGCATACAAGGGTGATGGCATTACAGATAGCCAGAGAGAATCCTATAAAAACTATCGAAACTTTCTTGAAAACAACAAAGAAAGAATAGAGCAGGAATTGCTCAAGCACTGCCAAAAGTTCTATGAATGCAACGAAACCCTAGAATCCATACTAACGCCAACAGAGATTCTTTTTGAGAAAGATGGCTCATGGGGAGTGCTTTTTGAATCAAGTTATGACAGAGAACACGGGCTAGCATTCTTTGTCAAAGACAATAAAATGCTTATTGATTCTCAAGATATTTTTTTATAAGGAGCAACCATGCAAACACCGACCACCAAAACAGCTTTGATACAAACCATTCACGCCTTGCAAGAAAAATATTTTGCAAAGTATCCGCGTGAAGATGTGGAGCAGGAGCTAGAAAAGCTCTTGCATCTATTGCAGCATAAAAAATACCAAGTCGCCGTTGTGGCAAACATGAGCGCGGGCAAAACGACCTTTATCAATGCGCTATTTGGGGCGAATGTTCTGCCAATGTCAACCAAAGCAACAACGGATTGTGCCACACATATCTTTTCTCGGAAAGGAGAGCCAAAGCATGCGATTGTATTTTTGGATAATGGCGCTAAAGTAAAGTTGTCCGAAAACGAGCTTGGCGAACTCGAGCACTATGCTAAAAAAGATGTGGATTGTGCGGATTCTAAATATCACAACGTTTCAGAAATCCATCTCTACTATCCACTCAAGAATATCCAAACAAACATGGAATTTGAAGTGGTGTTTGTTGACACACCAGGACCCAATAGCACGGGTGGAACATATTCAGAAAAACATAAGAACACGACAAGGAGTGTTCTGCAAAAAGTAAATCTCGCACTCTTTTTGTTCGACTTTGAACAACTTGACGCAAATCTCACAAGCGATGAACAAGGCTTGTGGAACACCATTCGCAGCAGAAAAGAAAAGGATAGGGATTTTGAGGTTTTCTTTGTTCTAAACAAAATCGATAGGGCATTTAAGGATAATTTTGGAAGTATCAGTAATCGATTGAGTGAGGACGAGCAGATTGCAGAAAAAAGAAAAAGATGGGGCATTGGTGAGCGAGAAGCAATAGAAAAGGTATGCAAAGCAGCAGAAGTACATGGAATCGATTCTCCACGTGTTTTTGGTGTTTCTTCCTTTTATGCCTTTTTGCAAAGAAATAGGGAAAACGGACTAAATCGAGAGCTACAAAAGGCGTACAGAAGATTTGTTGAGGACTACTTCGAGGAACTTTTTGGAGAAGATTCCTTTGAAAAGGAATTGATTGCATATCTTGGGTTTGAAAAGCTTGAACATGCAATGAATGACTACTTTGAAACACAGGTAACGGCAAGCATTCTAAAGAATCTCTATGGAGAATTGCAGAACATTGTTACCGAAGAACAAAAAAGACTCGAACAAGAGAAAGAATTTTTGTTACAGCCCCATGCAGAACAAGAAAAAAATCTGCAAAAGGCTTTACGTTTTTTAGACCAAGCCGCCCCAAAACTCGAAAAGGAAATGGCGGCAGAAATCGACACGATAAAAAACGAAAGCATAGAAGAAATAAAAGGAATCTTCAATAAGGGAATGCTAGAATTTGAGGGTAAGATTGAAGATATGGTTGTGCAGGCGATGCTATTTATTCATATATACGCTGATGGATTCTCCGAATCACAAGCGGTGCAAGGAGCAAAAGAGGGTTTTACAGATAAAGCTTCACGTGAAAATACCGATAGAACAACAATAAAACTATCGCCTAGTAGAAAATATTCTGATGTGGAACAAAAAATGCGGCAATTCATCGCTGGGCTCTTAAACGATGCACGCCGAGATTTCTTTGATATTCAGGCTGATATTAAAGAAGCCTACCGCTTCTTAAATAAAGATACTCAAAAAATACTAAAGAAATACAAGGACAAAATAGAGCAAGAAATCAACGAGCAACTCAATATCAACCTTGAACATGTTGATAAGCTTGAAGCTCCAGAAATTGATTATGCTGCCTTCATCAATGACAACATGGATTTCATGAGCGGAAATGTACGTTATGAACATCAGGAGGCAAAATACGAAACCGAATATTACGAAGTCGATGTAACATCTACTTTTGCCAAGATTATCTCGTTTGGATTCTATAAAAAAACAGAAACGAGAACACGTGAAGTTCAAGTGCAAGACGAACAGAATCTCATCCATATAGACCCAGTAAAAATGGCAGGGGACATCAAAGACACAATCGAAGTTAGCATGCAAGAAAAAATCAATGATGCCCAAGAAAGGCATCGACAGAATATTTCGGAGGCTTGCGGAAAACATAATACCATGTTTGTGAAATTCAAGCAGCTTAGGCAAAAAGATATTGAGAATCTCAAAAAAGAGATTCACGATAGCAAAGCCAAAATTGACGCCCTACAAACACAGCAAGACACCTTGCAAACATTTCAAAAAGGAGATACAAAATGAGTACAACAACAGCGGCAGCAGCAACATCTGGGCTTTCAGGCACATTGGTATTGGGCATTGGGGTAGTCATTTGCGCAGGAGTTGCCTTTTGCATTTGGCAGGCAAACAGACAAAAAGGCACTGAACAAACGCTTCCAAATAAGCCCAAGTCAGGAGAATCCAAAGAGGACAGGCAAAGGAGATATGCGCACTACAAAAGTAGCGTGGAAAGAGCAATTAGGAATCAAAATTGGGAATACTTGGAGGAATCAAAACAAACAGGCATGACAGACTTCCCCGACCTTATTACAATGATAAACGAAGCGCTCAAAAATAAACCAAGAGTCTAGAACAGGTTAGCACTTACTTAATTGTAAATGCCAACATGCACAGATTGGCAGAAGTCGCGGCGAGAATTAAGTATACGTGGCAAGCCGTATGGATAATCGCCATTGGTGCAATTGTTGTCGCTGCGGCTCTTGCCTTTTCAGCACTCACAACCGCTGGAGCGGGCATTCATTGCCATGATGTATTGGCAGCAGGAGGTGTTGGTATTTTGAACAGCTTGAGAGATTATAATATGGAAAAAATCTCCGACACACATGTGAAGCTGACTAAATCATAAAACCAAATTGTGATTCTATTTGTTGTCTTTTGCGGCTTCAGATATGCCTATTTTGGCATAGAAGATTCTAGATTAATTTTTATCATTATGATGTCATTGCAACATAGAAAGGAACGAGATGATACAACCAGCAGCGGTGAAATATACATGCGCATGCGGCTTTAGCAGAATCTACCAACCCCAGAGCGATGCGCTCAACCCATTGCACGCGCAATACGCATGCACCTGCCCCAGATGTGGCGAGATGATGTCGGGCGAGGCATTGCCGCCTAAAAAACGTTATAGCTTCACCTTTTCAGACAGCATGCCAGACGAAGAATTGCTCAAAAAGACATTGGAAAACTACTTTCGTAAACTAGGACAGCGGAATAGAGATGAATAATGAAATCACCCGCAAAAATCTAAAAGAATGCGCCACGAATCAATAAGAGAATCGAGACTATATTTTGCATTTGCGGGGCTTGTTGAGGGCAAAGAAAAGATGTGAATCTCTTGCGTAAATTTGAGGGCGAGAGACTGTGTTGGGGTAAGGATTTTATAATGCAGACAAGCCTGAATCTTTAGTGGAAAGGCTAGATTCTTGCAATATTGCTGAAAGAGCGTTGTTGCCTTTGTGCCATTGAGAAAAATGGCGCAAATCTTGCTTATGTGTAGTAGCGCAAAAATATCATTAAAAGCGATATTCCTTAGGCTTGAATCACTTGAGCCCCGAATCCCACACGCCTGCACAATATCCCAAAGAACGATAGAATGAGATTGCAAAAATGCTTTTTGTGCTGTGATGTGTTGCCGATATTGTTCTTCGCTTGGTTTTGTGGATTTTAAATATATCGCCTCATCATCAAACAATGCTCCCAAAACCTTCCAAAAGCGATTCTGTGGGTGCGCATAATAGAATCCCATTTCCCGCGAAGCAACAGAGGGAAAAGAACCGAGAATGAGAACTTTAGAATCTCTATCGATAGTGCTAGGCGCGAAAGGGTGGAGGAGCATTCGGGCATTCCTAATATTATTATATAAACAATTCCGCAATAGTAGATTTGATATGATTTTGCATATTTGAAATAGGGTAATTTTGTTTATTATAGTAAAACAAAAATACTTCAATAGGAAGATTATCAAAATGAAGCGAATTTTTCTCAAAAATATCTTTAAAGCCACGCAGCTTATAGCGCGCATTTGCCTCAAGCCCCAATCCTTTTGGGTCGATAAAAAAGATTTTATATGCCCCGCTTTGCTTATGCCTTAGCCAAAAGATAAAATCAGGATAAAACTTCCTATACGCTTGATTTTGTGAATCAAAATAAGGAATATAGATAGAATCTACATTTTCTATAATCCTACTAAAGCACCACTCATATTGCTTTAATGCGTTATTATTTTCTTGCAAATATTTTTGTAAATCTTGCAAAAATTCTATTTCACTTGGCTCTCTAATAGCATAAACAATTCTGCTATCATTGTTGTTATCAATCACTAAGGGGCTATAATAATGCTCTTGCAAACTAGAATCTAAAACATATCCATAGACTTCGGCTCTTTTTTCATTCTGTTGTGCTTGCAAGATTGTCTCTATGTATTCTTTTGGCACTCCCTTAGATTCTAAATCCTTTCTCGTTTCTGCATTTCTTGCTGTTACAAGCTCTCTAATCTTTTTATTAATTTCCTCTACAATAATAGAATCAAGCGTGGAGCTAAACTTTTCAAAATGGCAAATTTCATCTTTGATTTCCTCAAATTTATCAAATTCTTTGCTCTTAGTATGAAAGAAACTCTCTAAGACTTTCAAAACATTCTCCGCTTTAAGAATTGGCATATCCCCGCTAATTTCAATCGTTTTTGTTTCGCTTTCATTGGTTATTTTTTCTTTAATTTTGCATAATGTTTTATAACCTAAATCTTTCGCCCTTATGTTCTCGCTCAAAAGCAGCACATCTTCATCAAACGATTCTATATAACTTTTAAGTTCCTCAAAATCACAATGTGAGAGGATATAAGGCTTATTTTGTAAGCTTGTGGAATCTTTATATTTTGGCACAAGCAGGGGCTTAAATGCTTTGCTTTTTCTAAATCCACTTAAGGGGTGGCTTTGGATAAATTCCTCTAATCCCTCTAAAATCCCTTTTATCGCCTCTGTTTGAGTTGCCATTATAAAAAGCGTTTCAATGCCTAAAGCTTTATTGAGAAATCTCTCCCGCAGATTGAAATCAAGCTCCTCACATTGCCCAAGCCTTTTTCTCACTCCCTTGAAAGGTTCTATCCTCACACCTCGTCCAATGGTTTGCAAAACATATTTTTTGGCATTTTTACTGCCTATGTTAATAAAGCTAATCATATTCACGCGATTACTATCCCAACCCTCGCTAAACACTTTGCTTCCTATCATAATTTGTATCGGCGAAGATTGTTCATTAATGCTTTGAAAATATCCGCTTGTGATGTCCTCACCACTCTCAACGCCAAGATAGTGCAAATACTGCTTCTCCCACTCTTTAATGCTCCCGATATTTAAAAGCAAGAAGGGTTCTTTAGCGTTTTTGGATTTAAAGACAATCTCTTTGGTATTGCCCTTTATCCTACACGCTTCAATCATAGAAGCTTCTTTGGCATAAAACATTTCTTTTCTTAAAGTCTTAGAATCCATTGTTAGAATAAGCTCTAAAAATTCCTCATCTAAGCTTAGATTTTTATCAAAATACAAGTTTTGGTTTTGTGAGAGTTTCTCATAGAGATTTTGTGCTAAAGGCGTAATGTCTCTATCCTCTTTTAAAATCTGTAAAATCGCCTCAAAGTAAAGCTTTATCCCCGCATCTTGCGTATTGACTTTATCCGCAACAGCAATAATTAGCGGTTGATGATAGGCAAGTTTTAAGTTCTTGCTAAACTCTTGCATTATGTTTTCTCTATGCTTTTTTATTGCACAAAAGAGTATAAAACTCTCTAAGATTTTTACGATTTGCTCCTCATTTTTTTCTTTATCCCTAAAGGATTTTAAATCAGAATCCAACACCGCGATATTTTTGCCATAGCCTTGAAGATTAAACTTTTCTAAATTATAATTAAACGCACAAGTTTGCAAATCAAAATTATCACTAAAGGTTGCGGAGAAATTAAAAATAAAGCCCTTGTTAGATTCACCATTACCCTCTGCAAGATCTCTTATATAGCCTTTGCGCACAGAATCTTTACTATCGCCCTTATGCGCCTCATCAAGTAGCACAATCCAACCCTCATCTCCTAAAAAGTTCTTATAATTTAATCTCTTCGCCCTAGAATCCTTGCCGACATTTTCACTCGTATCAAGTAAATCACTGCGTCCAATAAAGACGATATTCTCATCAAAGAGTGAAGCGCCATAACTCACGCTTTCATAGTCTTTTAAATCCTTATAAGCAATCGTTTTGCTCTGATATGCGTTATATTCTTTGATATGCGCCTTAAACTGCTCTAAAATCTTATCATTTGGCACAAGCAACATTATGGGTTTGGCAGGCAAAGTTTTCAGCGCAAACAAATCGTGCAAAAGCGCGATAAACTTTATCATCACGATACTTTTGCCACTCCCTGTTGCCATCCAAAAACTTGCTGTGTTGATTTGCTCCTTTGTGATGTCCTCTAATCCACACTCTAAGTAACTTTGGTAAAGAGAATCGGGGCTTTGTGTATAGAGGCTTAAAGCAGCAATCGCGCTTTTAAGGGCTGCGATTTGATATTCTTGCAAAGAAATGCTATGAGAAAAGCTACCAAATTCAAGGGAGGCAAAAAGGGATTCAAAGTTTTGAATCTTTGGCGCAAGGATTTCTTTAAGAATCAATTTTTTCTCTAAAGTTGCTTTTTGTGCGGATTTTGTTTTACTCATTTACTTTTCCTTTGTGCAAGGCTTTTGTTTGTGCATTAAATTCTTCATAGGCGATTTCTATTTCTTCTTTTGTTTTTTGTTTGTAAAGATTGTATTCTTTATGTGCTTTTTCTAGGGCTTTTTGATGAGAGATTTTCCCCGCACCTTGCAACACTTCCCGCCCACTAAACTTTAAAAACTCATTGAGTTTTTCTAAATGATCTTGCATACTTTTTTGCTCACGATTGAGCGCACTAAGCTCTGCAAACTCAAAATACGCTGTAACGATTCTATTTAATGCCTCTAATTCCTCTTGATTTAAATAATTTTTAGCAATCTCGCTTTCTTTTTTGGTAGGCATTTTGCCTTTAAAATTTGTAAGCCCCATATTAATTTTATCAGAATCTGCCCTTTGAAAGACAATCTCACTCGCTGTCCGTCCGTGTGCGGAATAATGCAGTTTGTTTTGAATGGTTTTAAAAAGCTCTTGGACTTGCGAAGAATCTTTATCGTAATCTATGGCAGTGCTAAAAATCTTTAACACTTGGGCGTGCATTCTTGCTTCACTAGAGCGAATATCTCTAAGTCGCTCTAAAAGCTCATCAAAATAATCTTGTTTTTGCCCCTTTAACCTCTCATCATCAAGCACAAAGCCCTTAATGAGATATTCTTTTAAGATTCTATTTGCCCATTGACGAAACTGCGTGGCTCTTTTGGAATTGACACGATAGCCCACAGAGATAATCATATCAAGGTTGTAATACAATGTCTCATAAGTTTTGCCATCATTTGCAGTATGTGCAATTTTTGCACATACTGAATTTTCCACTAATTCGCCCTCTTCAAAAATATTTTTGATATGCTTAGTAATCACACTTCTATCTTTATCAAAAAGCTCGGCAATCTGCCTTTGCGTAAGCCATAAGGTTTCATTTTCTAATCTTATGTTAATGGCGGGATTATTTGCACTATCTTGATAGATAATGATTGGATTTGTTTGCTTATCTTGTTTCATTGTGTGCCTTTGTATGATTTGCCATCATTAGCAGTTGTTCGGATTTCCCGAAAACTAAAATCTGCTTGCAATTCCCCCTCTTTGAGGATATTTGTGATATGCTCACTGATACTAGATTTTGAGGTGTCAAAAAGTTTGGCGATAGAATCTTGATTGAGATATACGCTCTCACCAAGCTCATAGAGTTCAACCTTGACTTTTTTATCTTGTGTGGTGTAGAGGATTATGTTATTTTGCATTTTTGTTCTTTAAATTAGTTTGTCTAAATGCTGTAGCTATTCTTTGTTCTTTATCACCAACTTCTGATGTATAAAAAGCTCCAAATACGATGTGATGCAATGTATCAATATCTTGTGTATTCTTAATAGTAAATTGTCCATTATTCAAAATATCTATTTCATATTTTTTAGAATAATCAAGGTATTCATCTAAGTTTTCTTTTACCTCATCAAGCATATCTACTATTTGAGCTATTTTTCGTAATCTAGTTTTTTGTTTCAAAGTAGTATTCATATCAAACTTAATATCAAGAAAAGTATATTCACCACTTTGAAACTTATTTAAGTCTTCTGTATTCGCCTCTCTATAATATTTAGAAAATTTAGGAAACACATTCTCCAAATCAACAAAATTCGTGAAATATACCTTTTGTTGTTCTTGATTCCAATAGACATTGGTAATATTTGCAATAATTAATCTATTCTTATTTCTTTCAATCTTCAAATTATTCGCACTAATCAGATTTTTACTCAATATTTTTGATGGTGTTATTCTCTGTATGTAAAGATGGATTTTTTGATTTTCTTTTTTAAAAATGTATAGGGTTTCTAATTCTAAAATATCTTGATTATTGGCATTGTTACAGTGTGATGTTTGATTAATGTGTTCCAAATATGGCTCTATATCATCGTCATCTGTTTTAATAAAAAATATTTCATTCCCTTCTAATTTGTGGTTGCAATTATCTATAAAGCTAATCTCTTGATACTCATTTGTAGGCAAATCCCAAACACCACTTAAATCATCTTCCGCAACCAAACAAAAATGTTGCTTTTTTGTTTTGCCATAAATTTTTGTTTTATCCATTGTCTTCCCCTTTATCAAGATAAGTAAAATCATTCAATCGTATCAAAGAGTCATGCTGTTTTATATTTTTAATTACCTGCTTTGATATAAGAAATATTTTATATCGAGCATATTCGCTTCGTTTACTATCAATTGTAGCTTCATAGAAATTAAAGCCACAAATTAAAAGGTAGGGATTAAAAAATGAAAATTTACCCTTTAATATCAAAAACCAAATAAAAAGATAAGTAATACTAAATAATATCCAACCATGTATGCTATTTTCTTGACTATATGGAATACTCAATGCAATCACAAAATAAGTAATATAAATAGGTATATACTTTGGCTCTGCTATCTCTATTTCTGTGCTACATATTTGCTCGCTTTGCGTGTCTTTATAGCACTGCTGCACAACCACAATATATAACCACGATAGGAAAAGAGAGATGGCAAATATAATCAAGATAATAAGATAATTATTCACCACATAATCCCATATCTCTATACTAATCTTAATTTCACTATTTTTTAAAATAAAAATTATGGCAAAAGGGGTAATTGCCACAGCTACATATAGATAATAAAATATTTTTAAAAATAATTCCATTTCCTACCACCATATTAGGTTTTTAAGTTTTGGGTATTTTGCCAAATCAATAGAATCCAAGTTAAGAATCTCGCCATTGTCAAACTCACAGGATTCTATGCCTTTGGAATCTAAAAATAATTGCTTAATTTTCCACCCCATTAGATTTGCCATAGTGTGAAAAATATCAAAGTCTTGGCGATACTCTGTGCTCATATCTAGGCACACACTCTCACCTTTATTAAGCCTATCAATGAGTTTGCGGGATTTGCGATAATCTAGTATCGATTCAGCTTTAGCATAGTCTTTGCCTTTGTAGTTATTTTTGTTTTCTACCTTTTGAGGCTCTTTACACTCAAGCACATATTCACAATGGCTTAACGCCTCTTCATAAGATTCTAATTCATAGTAGCGAAATGCTCCACCACCTTGATAATCACATTCTTTAGAGATTCCACTTTGGAATCCTGCAATGACTTTTTTAAGGCGAGGAATAATGACATTATAAAAATGTTCGCCCATTTCCACGCCTAGCCATTTACGCCCGAGTTTTTGAGCTACGGCTAAAGTCGTGCCACTGCCGGCAAAAAAGTCTAAGATAATCGGCGTTGTCTTTGAGCGATAAATCGTAGATTCTGCGTTGTCGGCTCGGTCATTTATGTTTAATAAATTCCCTTCGCCTCCGCCTTGAAAGCTACGATTTCTCATCTCAAATACTTCCGCCTTAGAATCTACTTTTGTAGCAATTTCACAAATGCGTTTTAGGAGTTTTTCGGGTTTTGGAGTATCAAATATTTTATCATTAAAAATATTCTGTATTTCTTTTGTTCCTTCAGTTGCTGTGCCAACATCTAACCAAATTGTATTGATGTTTTCCCCTTTAGTCTCTGCTTCAAATTTGAATCTTTTATATTGAGGTCTTGAAGTTCCATTTTTTCCAAAAATAATACGATTGTCTTTTAATGCCTCATAAAATTTTTCCTCACTCATTCTCCAACATCTACCCTTTGGGGGATAAAAAACCTCTTTTGTATTTGGGTTTGTAATAGGATACGATAAGTTTTCTCTAATGTTTGGTGCGTCAAAAGGATCGGCTATCCACTCCCCTCTTGTATCATTATCGGTATTAGAAAATTTATCTGTTTTAGCCTCTAATCTTTGAAATTTGAAAGAGTTTCTATCTTTTGCATAGGATAAATTGTAATTATGCGACAAAGTAAAATCTATGTCATTTTGTCCAGATTTTCTGTGATTCCACACAAAATTTGCTACAAAATTCTCCTCCCCAAATACCTCATCGCATACAAGTTTTAATCTCGCTTGCTCCTTATCATCAATACTTATAAACATACTTCCTTTATCGTTTAAAAGTTCTTTTGAAAGTTCTAAGCGATTATTCATCATTGAGAGCCACGAAGCGTGATTGAAATTATCCGCATAGATAAAGCCATCACTCCCTGTATTATAAGGCGGGTCAATATAGATTAAATCCACTTTGCCTTGATATTTTGGCATTAGGGAATTGAGAGCTTGAAAATTATCCGCTTTAATCAGTTCGCCATTCAACACAGATTCTAAATCTTCAAAACTGCTTAGAATCTTGTATTTTGTTGCTTTGGTAAAGTGCTTTGTATCAAGGGGGAGATAGCGGTATTTGTCATTACTCAATAAATCCTCTTTGTTAAAATCCTCATCAACGAGATTGAGTTCTTGCCATTCTTTGATTTGGGATTTAAAGCCTTTGTCGTTTATTATGGAATCCATAAGATTTGGATTCAGCTTATCCACACTAAAAACATACTCTGTCTTTTTTGCAAACTTGGGCTTTAGCCACACTGCCTTTAGCTCATTTTCAAAATCCCCTATAAGTTTAATCACCTCATAGGCGATATTTTTAATGCGTTGCAAATGTGCGATAATCTCTCTATTCCATTCTTGAATTGCACTTTCTTTATAGAGATAGCCAAACATCCACAAATCAAACTGCTCTTTTAAAAAGGCAGTCGCATTTTTGTGGATAAAGAAGTCTATTTCAGCTTGTTTTTTGTAGCTTCTAAAGATTTTTTTCAATTCCTCTTCATTGATTTTGATTTTAGAATCTTTAAGGATTGTATTTTGTTTTAAATCCTTTAAAAATTCCTCGCTAAACTCATTAGAATTTTGCTTGAAGACATTATTGAGATTTGGGAATAAGTCTTTTTGGTTGCTTACCTTGATAAGAATCTGTGCTTTGTCCTCATCATTTATTTCAACATTTACAAATTTAAAAATAATTTTGTTTTTAGTATTATCGGCATTTTGCTTATATTCACTCGCATCAAATACGACTTCATAGCTTTGCTCATCGCTTAAAGTGAGGCTTTGGTAGAGTGTGTCGGATTTCACATAATAGAGATTTTGTGTTTTGTAGAATAGGCTTGTGTCTTTGGAGTTGGTATAGATTTTGGCATAGATGTTTTTATAGATTGGTGTATCGGTGAAAAAGGGTGTGCCGCTTTCGTTCAAATAGCTATCAAAGAAAGTGAAAAGCTTGTTATAAATATCGTGCGAGAGTGGCTCGCTCTCAATCTGTGATTCTAAATAGGCTTTGATATGGGCGAAATATTGCTCTTTGATTTGAAGTAGATTGCTAAAGCCACTTTTAGCAATATTCCCTTGATGAAAATCCTTGATTTTCACGCCCAAATAACAATCCTCTAGCTTAGAATAAAATGCTTTTTTGTAATCTATCATTCTACTTGTCCTCAATCTTTTATGTCTAATAAAAAGTTTTTGAGTGGTTGTAGATATTCATTATTTAAGTCTAGTATGTCTAAAATATTGCCTTTTAGCTTAATTCTTCCATCTTTAATTGCACCCCCGAACATGTGAGCATAAGCGTAAACTACAGCTTTTTTATCTGGTGGTTCAAAATTTGGAATTTCACTGTCAATTTTTTCAATACATTCACGACTTCTTCTAAGACATTTTAAAATATCCTTTTCCTTTACTATTCTAAAAAACAAATCCTCCAAATTACCCTCATCTTGATTATTAGGAATCAGAAAAATCTCACACTTTGGTAATAGGTCATTGTCTAATTGTTTTTTAATATTTTGTAGCGAACTTTCATAATTATCATCTCTATCAAAAATAATCTTAATTTTTTTACCTTCTTTTAGTGCCTTATTAATTTTTTCACGTAAATTTTCTTTTTTATCTTCATCTGTTTCTACTTCTTTATTGAGTTGATTTTCTAAGTTCTTATTTCCTCCAACTTCATGAAACTTATAATCTTTTACTCCTACTCCCAAATATTGCAAATAAATATCTAAAAAGCCAACATCATATTTTCCTTCTACTATAATAAGCATGTCTTTAATCCCTCATTTCATTGTTATGTTCTGTATTAAAAACAAAGCTTTTCTGCGAATATCGACCCGCCTGTATATTAGAATCTTTATCTATATATACATTAAAAACAGCAACACTTTCTTTGTCTTTATTTTCAAGTAATACACTCAAATGTTTCAAAAGTTCCTCATTGTGTGTTGTAATAAAAAACTGAACATTATTGGAGGCTTCTAAGATAGCTTCCAATAACAAATCAATACTCTCAAAATGTAATCCATTTTCTATTTCATCAATAAATATATATTTCTTATTTTGTAAAATCGATAATATAATTGCAACATATTTTTGAAATCCTGCTCCCATTAATTTAAGGCTAATTACATTATTTAAATTTTCCTTTTGTATCACAACTCTGCTATCCAAAAAACTAATTTCTTGAATATCGCTAGAAAACTTTTTAAGGCATTTATTTAGTACTTCTTTGTTTGTTTTGTTTGATAAAATTGTCTCCAAGTTCCTTTTTAGAATATTTTCATAAGAATTGCTTTCATTAACAAAATCAGCTTTTTCTGAATTAATTTGATTGTTTTCAAAAGAGGTTAAATTAGCTTGAAAATGAATTTGAAATGGATTTGGAAATGTCTTTGAGATTCTCATTGTTCTCTTGCTTTGGGACTTATGGTATTCAAGACTCATTTCATTAACCCCTTTATCTTTTTGCTGTGAGCCATCAATCATAATATTTGTATAGTGATTATTGCGACAATGTATTTTTAACTCTTCATCGTCATTTGTTAATATAATCTGATTGTTTAAATCATAATCATAAAAAAAACCTTGAAAGCAATCCTTATCAACCACAGTTTTTCTAAATTCTAAGATATTGGTTATTGCATCTGGGTGTTTCGACAAATACAAATACAAAGCCTCCAAAATCGATGTTTTCCCTGTATTTGGTTTGCCCACAAAAATATTCACATTTGAAAATCCTTCGAGCTTTAATGATTGTATCCCTCGAAAATTTTCAATCTCAAAATCTTTTATCATGCGTTTCTCCTTCAATTATCCAAGTATTATAGCTTGCCTATTCTTAAATAAGCTTCCTCCCATCTTCTAGCACTTTAGATTCTCCATTAGATTCTATTTCCAACACGACATAAGGAAGTCCTTGCTTGTTTAGCTCTTGCATGAAAAAGTCGGGGTCGTTTTGTTCCATATTCCACACACCCGCACCGCTTTTAGAATCCACACCTTGCGCCTCGCCGCCCTGTGGCATATCTTTATTAAGCTCTAAACGCTCGGCATTGTAAGATCCCTTTAAATCCGCAAATTCTAGGGTTGTAGATGAATTTTTGAGGTTGTGCGAGGTAAGCGAATGAGGTGTATTAGACATACTCCGCAATGAAGTGTCCGATGCACTCCTCAAAAAGTCGCTACAAACCGAATTTGCTCCTACGCCCCACTTGCCCTCGCAGATTAACTTCGCCCCAATCATCGCAGGCACACCTGTGGTATAGCTCACACCTTGTGCATTGACTTCAGCGTAGCATTTTTCGTGTTCGCACACATTATAAATATAAATCGTGCGCTCCTTGCCCTCTTTCACGCCCTTAATGTAACAGCCGATATTTGTCTTGCCCTTTGTGCGTGAAGCTAGACTTGCAGGGTCGGGCAAAAGTGTCTTTAACACTTCTATTGGCACGATTTTTTGCCCCTTATGTTCCACGCAATCCACGCGCAAAAGCCCGACATTCTCCAAGCACTTCATATGCGTGAGGTAACTCTCGCCAAAAGTCATAAAAAAGCGGATTCTTTTTAAACCTTTAATGTTGCGCACGAGCGATTCTAGCTCCTCGTGATAAAGCAAATAGCTGTTTTTTACGCCCACTTCAGGATAATCCCACTCTTTCATTAGCGCAAGGGGTGGAATATCGCGCCATTCACCATTAAAATATGGCTCATTTTTCAAATCCTGCGTGTTAGATTCCAATTTAAAATGCTTCTCTTTAGCCTCAAATTTGCGATAAATGCTATCGTGCGAGAGGTCAAAATTATGCGCATATTGACTTTTTGAATCTTTTACCCAAAACCTCGCCTTAGAGCTGACTTCACGCAAGTTTATCTCGGGATTAAAATTTGTCGCAAAGGCGTATCCGTGGTCTCCTGCGTTGCAATCCAAAATATCAATGCTATGAATCTCATCAAAATAATGCTTCTGCGCATACGCACAAAAGACATTCGTAACACCCGGGTCAAAGCCACTTCCAAGCAGTGCGTAAATCCCCGCTTCTTTGTAGCGCGTGTCATACGCCCACTGCTCTTTATACTCAAAATGCGCGGAATCGGGGTGTTCATAGTTTGCAGTGTCTAAATAATGCGTCTTTGTGCGCAAACACGCCTCCATAATGCTCAAGTCCTGATAGGGAAGCGCGACATTCACCACGACTTTTGGGCGGTATTTATTAATCAAAGCCACAAGGGATTCCACATTATCTGCATCAACTGCATCAATCTCAATTTCGCCTAAACCCTTAGCGCGGATAGAATCCGCGATTGCCTTGCATTTACTCAATGTGCGTGAAGCCAAAATAATGCGTGAAAACACTTCGCGATTTTGCGCCATTTTGTGCGCGACAACACCCCCTACACCACCTGCTCCGATTTGTAAAACAACTGCCATAATGCGCTCCTTTGTCTGCCTCTGCAATTTGTGAGGCTTATTATAGCCTTATCTCGTTAATTTTTTGGTTTTTGGTGCCGCATTAATCCGAATCACAACAAAGACAATGTATAATGAGTGCATTATCTTGAGATGGAGTTTGGACTGCTATGACACAAGAAGAGCTAGATTCGCTAATGAATAGCGATGTCGATATGGACAATGTTGTCGCAGAGGAAGAATCGGCAGAACCAGAGGGCACAACAGCAGCGAATGATGATGAAGGGGAGAACTATCGCGTTACAGCAGAGCATCCATGGCCTCCGCCACCGCCTATCGAAGACCACAAAGTCGTGAGCCAGCTTGATGACGTCACCAAAGGAATCGAATCCAAAGCCAACCAAGTCTTTGATTATCTCGAGGATATGAGCAATAAAATGATGGACATTGAGGGCAATGGGCGCGATTTGCAGCAATTCATCAAGAATCAAAAAGCTCTCTTTGAGAAGCTCCACGAAGCCTTTCCGCAAATTGTTACCTTTTCAAAAGCGCTCACAGAGATTGACAGCACGCAAAAAAAGATTGATTCGATTATCACCGCGAGCCTCGACACAGGCGATAGCATTATGAGCATTATGGACACAATGCAATACCAAGACATTCACCGCCAAAAAATCGAGCGCGTTATCAATGTCATGCGCGCACTTGCAAAATATATGAATTCCTTGTTTGAAGGCAAGATTGACGACAGCAAGCGCGTTGCCTCCGCTGTGCATATTGTCGGCGATACGAGCACAGCTGATGTCGTGAGCGATGATGACATCGAATCTCTCATCGCAACATTGGGCGGAGGACATCACTAATTTGGTCGAGCTCCTCTCCCCCGCTGGCAATCTCGAAAAACTCAAAATCGCCCTTGCGTATGGTGCTGATGCGTGTTATGGCAACGTGAGCCATTTTTCGTTGCGCGGCAGAGCCGCAAAACAATTCACTTATGAAAGCTTCGCCGAGGCAGTCGACTACACCCACGCAATGGGCAAGAGATTCTATGCCACCGTCAATGGTTTCCCATTCAATAGCCAAATTGATGCGCTCAAGAAACATCTCTCGCGGCTTGCGGCAATCGGTGTGGACGCGTTGATTGTCGCTACGCCCGGTGTGTTGCGCCTCGCACAACAAATCGCCCCACAGATTCCGATTCATCTCTCGACTCAAGCGAATGTGCTCAACGTGCTTGACGCACAATGCTATTATGAAATGGGCGTGAAACGTATTATCGCTGCGCGCGAGATGAGCCTGAATGATTTATGCGAAGTCAAAAGCGCATTGCCACAGCTCGAGATTGAGATTTTCGTGCATGGCAGCATGTGTTTCGCCTTTTCTGGGCGCTGTCTCATTAGCGCCTTGCAACACGGGCGCGTGCCCAATCGAGGCAGCTGCGCCAATGATTGTCGCTTTGACTATACCTACCTGATTCAGCCGCCAAATTCTTCGACAATGTTTGACGCAAAAGAATGCGCGCATTTCGTGCGCGAGCCTGATACAGGCGTTGTGATGCAGCTTATCGAAGAAGATGGTGTTGGGACGCATATCTTCAACGCTAAAGACTTGAATCTCGCCGCGCACATCGAAGAGCTTGTAAAAAGCGGCGCTATCGATGCATTCAAGATTGAGGGGCGCACGAAGTCGAATTACTATGTCGCAATCACAACCAAGACTTACCATGCAGCAATCAATGATACAATGCGTCATGACTTCACACCCCAACGTTATGCAGATGAGCTTGCCACGCTCAAGAATCGCGGCTTCACCGATGGATACATCATCCACCGCCCTTTTGTACGCCTCGACACGCAAAATCACCAAACAGCACTAAGCGATGGCAGTTTCGCTGTTGTCGCACAAATCTCTGAAAATGGCGCCGCCTTCGCGCGCGGCACTGTGCGCACCAACGAAAGCTACGAAATCATCTCTCCACTTGGAATCTCGCCACAGATTGTGAGCAACGAGCTTGGCACAATCTATCAATTCGAGGGGAGATTCTATGTGCGCTTGCACAAAATCCGCACACAAAGCGGTGAGGAGCTAGAGAGCATTCATAGCGGCAACACCAATGCCTTTATGCTACCAGCACAGCTTGCGGCTTTTAGCTTTTTGCGAACACAAACAAAGGAAACATAATGGAATTTATTGCGATTATTCTAGGAAGCAAGAGTGATTATGCGACAATGCAAGAATGTCTGAATGTGCTTGAGAAGTTTGATTTGCCTTATGAAATCATCATTAGTTCGGCACACCGAAGCCCGGAACGTACGCAAAAATATGTCTTGGACGCCGAAAAACGAGGTGCACAGCTTTTCATCGCTGCTGCGGGTATGGCAGCACACCTTGCAGGCACGATTTGTGCGATGACGACAAAGCCTGTCATCGGTGTGCCGATGAATGGAGGCGCGCTCGATGGGCTAGACGCGCTGCTCTCGACCGTGCAAATGCCTTCGGGTATGCCCGTTGCCACAGTGGCGCTTGGCAAAAGTGGCGCGGTGAATAGCGCATATCTTGCCATGCAGATTCTCGCCCTGCGCGATAGCGAGATTGCCGAAAAATTGCGCGAAGATAGAATCATGAAGGCAAAAAATGTTGAGCTCGATTCGCAAGAAATCGAGAAACGATTACCATAAGGAGACGCAATGGCTGCTATATGGCTGACAATTGATGAGTTTTGTGCCTCAACACACCTCAAACGTGAGCTTGTCGAAAAGCTGATTCAAGACAACAAGCTCACACACAAAACCGAAGGAGAACAGGTTCTAATCCAAACCGAGCCTACAAATCATAGCCTTGTCAGTATCGGCGAGAATGCGCTAAGCGCACAAAACGACAATGCACCGATTGCATTTGCCGAAAAAACGATTGGCACAATTTTGAATCTCCATGAAAAAGTGCTTGAAGCAAAAGACGAATCGATTAGCACACTCAAAAGCGAAAATAAATTCCTCAAAGACGCGCTATTCTCAATGCAAGACATCTATGACGATGACCAAAAAAGCGCACAATTTCTGCGCGAACAGCTACAACGTACGCAAGAAGAGCTCGAATCAATGAAGCGCAAATATAAGCTCATGTGGGGCAAATCCGTTGGAAACGTCGACCTCTCACCGCTTGTGAAAAATGGCGAAAATCCAGAACAAGACTCAAAAAAGAATCAATAGACATACGAACGTAACCACACACTAAATGCCTCAAACCCAAGTTTACGGGAGAGACTCTTTTTGAGATGCTCGCGGGCTTTGAATTTTTCATTCCCAGCAAGATACAGCCGCGCAAGCTTATTGTGTAAACTCACAAGATAATTCACTTTTTCATGGTGGTCATGCAACTCTTCGAGAAAAGCAATCTCTTTTTCATAATTGCGCGCCTCGACAAGTGGTTGCGTATTGAGTGCTTGTGTGAGACTATCAGAATGAATCGAATAGATTCGCATGGGCTGATGGAGGTAATAAATCTTTGATTTAGCATAGATTTTATTCCAAAAGAGCCTATCTCCTCCTTTGAGCTCTTCATCAAATCTATCCTCTCCAATGAGTTGTGTTTGGAAGATTCCAAAAAACTTTCCGCTCAAAGAGCCAAACCAAAACTCCTCCGCTGCCACCTCACGACTTTTGTCAATCCCGCGCCCCGTATATTCTTTCGTATCGCTGCGCAAACGATTGCCCAAAATAATTCCATATTGTCTGTCATATTGCATATACGTTTCAGCAAGCCTTTTGAGAGCGCCATGTAATAAAATATCATCATCATCAAGCACCGCAAAAAGTTCGCTACAAAGCACGGAAATCGCCGTATTTTTTGCCCCAGATGCGCCCGATTTGTAGGCATTTTGCAACAAATGCACAAACGGATACTGCATGGCAAATGCCTTCACCATTGTGTTCGTGTCGTCAGTCGAACCGCCGTCGACAACAAACACATGTAGATTTGGATAATCTTGTTCTATCACACTCTGCAAGGCGTTGCGTAAAAAGTGGCAACGATTATAGGTTGGGATAATGATTGATATGCTTGGATAGCCCATTGTTCCGTTCTCCTTAACTTTGTGGCAAATATTGCTGGTATCTGCCAATATAATCACGTACAGCACTATAGACTGCTGGATCAACGACCATTTCGAGCTTGAGCACAGAGAGCGGAAAGCCAAAATCTTTCATCTTGACTTCATCTTTTTCGGTAACAAGAACCGATGTTGCGCCGCTTTTTTCCATTTCGAGCGCAATCCGTTCTTTGCTAAAGAAGCTGTGGTCGCCATAACTTAGCCGTCCTACAATTGTTGGCAAAAATTGTTCCAATCTCGAAGGATTCGCAATCGCTGTAACAAGCAGCATGCGTTCTGTTGGATTTTTCACAACAACTTCGCGGCTATATTCTTTCCCTTCGTTAAGAACTATATCGGCAGTTTTATAAGCAGAAGGAGATTCGCGATAAGCACCGCTAGGAATGCAAAAAGAATAATAGGGCTGCAATTGCGAACGTAGCAAAATATTGAGCTTGTTGCATTTAAATCGAAATCCATCATCAAGAAAGATAATACGCCTGCCAAGCTTCATCGCCTTTTCGATTCCCTTGTGCCTATCCTCACTCACAATGACTGTTGCAAAAGGTAGACGTTGCGAGAGTAGCTGCGCCTCATCGCCGCTTTTGTTCACATCAACCACAATGCGACCATTGTGAGAAACTACAATAAGCCCCTTACTTTTGCGCTTATAACCACGTAACACAATCGCGCAATTGGGCTCATAGTCTTTAGCAAGCGCAATCACGAGTGGCGTTTTACCGCTGCCACCCACAACGAGATTCCCCACGCTCACAATCGCGGCTTTGTATTGCTTTGTGGGCGAAAAAGCGCGGCGCAATGTCGCACCGACAAAGACACAAATCGAGACAGGCAAGAGCGCAAAAGCCATGATCTTCTGCCCTAAAGTGGGATTGAAAAAGTAACGCTCTAAAAATTTCATCGTTCCGTCCATTTTTGGTTAATTTTGCGAATCTGTTCACAGACATAGAGTACCTCATCATCACGAAGACACGAATAGATAGGCAGAGAGAGAATCCGTTGGTAGTTGTTGAGCGCGTTGGAAAATTGACTCACCTTGAAGCTGTATTTGTTTTTGTAATAGCTCAAGAGATGAATAGGGACAAAATGCAAATCAGTTGCGATTCCAGCAGCACTTAGTTCACGTGCCATATTGTCGCGATTTTTGGCAACACGCACGATGTATGCCGAATAAATACTCTGCGAATTGCTTGGTGTTGTAATGTGTGGAATTCCCTCAAGCTGCTTTGTATAGAGCGCAGCAATCTCTTGTCGCCTACGCGTCATCGAATCGATTTTGCGCAATTGCGCAAGACAAAATGCCGCATTGAGCTGTGTCGTGTCATAGCGATAGCCTCTATCGATGATGTCATACATATATGATGGGCGATTCTTCGCATATTCTTCACGCGTGATTGCATGGTGGCGCAAAAGGCGCATTTTGTGTGCAAAGCTTTGGTTTTTTGTTACAATCATGCCACCATTTGCGAGCGCACCGGGGCGCTCGAATGCAAAGCTAAAGATGGTTGCATCAGATTCGAGCGAGCCGATTCTGCGCCCATGATAGTGCAACCCAAGCGCCATTGTTGCATCATCGATAATCGGGACTCCATAGCGATATTTCAAATCATAGAATGCTTCCAAATCTGCCGCATTGCCTGCGATATGCGAAACGATAATCGCCTTGATTTTGCGCGCTCCTTGTTCGCGCAAAAGCTCCTCACAATGCGTGCTTTGTAGATTATAGTCATCAGGATGAATATCGACAAACAGAGGAATCGAATCGAAATGTCGAATGACTTCGGGCACAAACGGATGGCAATTGACAGAGCAAATCACTCTATCGCCGCGTCGCACACCAAGTGCAGCAAGTGCGAGATGGAGCGCCGATGTGCCATCTGCTGTTGCAATCGCATAGGGCGTGTCGATAAACTCGGCAAACGCATCTTCGAGCCTCTCGACATAGCGACACACCTCTTCGCCCCTTTTGAGTGCCTCAAGCACAGCTTGCATTTCGTCATCACTGATATTGAGCACACAAAAAGGAATCTGCCGCTTTTCCATTGCCACCCTATACAACCGCAAGCGGGATAGGCTCACGCTTGAATCGACTTTTTTCATACATGCGTAACACATCATCAACAGCGCGCAAATCATAGTTTTGCAGCAATTGTTCACGACTGCTACCGCGCTCAAGAAAATCAAACAGAATCGAATCAAGCAGCGCATAGCTATGCCCCAAGTCTGCTTCATCGCTTTGCCCAGCGAACAAATCAGCGCTCGGTGGTTTTTGCTGAATGCTTTGTGGAATCTGCAGATATTTTGCGAGCGCGAAAACATCGGTTTTGTAGAGATTGCCGAGCGGATTTAAACCCGATGCTAAATCGCCAAAAATTGTACCATAGCCAAGCATGCGTTCGCTTTTGTTGCTTGTTCCGAGTACGATTCGATTCTGTGCAAAGGCAATATCAAAAAGCAATGTCATGCGGAATCGCGCGCATGCATTACCCAGCCGCAAACCTGTGGGCTCACAGCCCGCATAGAGTGCAGCAAACACTGTTTCAAAGCTCCATAATGGCACAACGACAAGTGGCAACCCAAACGCACGCGCACATTCTCGAGCATCTTCGAGGCTTTGGGGTGAGGAATGGGTTGAGGGCATAAAAACGCACAGAATCGGTTGATTCTGCACAGAGGCAATCTCGTTGAGGGCAATCTCGCAATATGCATGCGATTCGTGGCAAAGCGCGAGCTGTGCAATACGTGCCACAACAGCCGAATCGATTCCTCCACTAAGACCCAACACACAACGTTCAAAGCCACGTGCCGTCATTTCTGCACACAGAAACGAGACAAGCGCATTGCAAACAATAGCGGGATTCTTCGCCTCCATGACGCTCTCCTTTAAACGTGTGATGAATGTTTTAGCTTCGACTCAAAGAAATTTGAGTATGATTCATAAAATTTTGGAATTATAGCCTTTTGTGCAGTGAAATTCGCTGAAAGTTGTTTTATTTCGCAATCCACATCAACCAATAAGGAGTTCAGTATGCAAAAATGCTCGATGTTTTTATCCACATTCATGGTTTGCAGTTCCATTGCTTGGGGCGCTATCGACCATTTGATTGAGATTACACCTACAATTGGCGGCAATTTTCACATCAATCAGAGTGGCTATGCTGGCGATGAAGAAGTCGCAGCTGGTTTGCGACTTGGTGTACGTGCAACGCAACAGAGTCTCATTGAGTTTGGTTGGGAGCACATGTTCTCGGCGCATTTCGAGCCGCATGAGCGCAACATCAAGCACAACAACAACCGTTATTTTGCAAACTATGTGCATGAGTTTATGCAAACATCTTGGTTTGCCCCCTATGCGCTCGGTGGTTTGGGCTATGAACGGCTTGGTGTTGAGATAAATGGCATGAATCATGACGCTTTTGTGCAAGTTGGTGTAGGTGCTCGCTTCATCGCAACCAAATGGCTCCATCTCAAAGCCGAAGTGCGCGATGCCATCATTTTCGATGGGCGCAATGACCTTGTTGCTTCTATTGGGCTCACAATTCCGCTTGGCTCAACACCACAAAAGCGCGCACGACAACAGCGTGAGGAGCAACAGCGCGCAGCAAAAGAAGCACAACGCGAGGAGCAACAGCGCGCAGCAAAAGAAGAAGCAGTGCTTGCACAAAACAATGCGGTAACAAGCCCACTCACACCACAACCAGTGCCATCGCGTGCAGAGGCTGCTGCTGGTGCAGAATCGATGCGACTCTCGACACCACAAGCCGTAGGCGTTGTCGGACAAAAACACCAAGGCGAAGGATTCATGGAAGGCTATGCGGGTGAGCAACACCCACGCATTGGCGAGATTATCGACACTGAAGAAGGGCAACATCAGGTAACGCGAGTCGTTACGCTCAACCAACCTGAAGTGCGATTTGCATTTGATAGTTATGACATTGCGAGTGTCTTCGAATCGCAGATTCGCGAATTTTCTGAACATCTCTTGAGTGTGCCCGCCTCACGTGCGCTCCTCGAAGGGCACACAGACTGGGTTGGAACCGAAGCCTACAACCTCACACTTTCACGCAGACGCGCAGAATCTGTGAAAAACAAGATGATAGAATTTGGTGTCGAAGGGAACCGAATCGACGTTCGTGCCTATGGCAAAACGCGCCCAATTGCCGACAACAATACAGCTGCAGGGCGCGCGCAAAATCGCCGTGTTGAACTGATTTTCATCGAACCCGTTACACAATAAAGACAAAAGAGAAACACACAGAATGAAGCCAATTATTTCACAAAATGTTGTTATTTATTATGCAGATAGTCAGCTAGGCAGTGCCGAAGAGGAGCAGATTTGTCGCGTGATACAGGGCAGCGCTTCGAGTATTCGCAGCTTGCAGCTACAAGCCTTGTTCTTCTCTATGCGCGCCAATGATGACTTTCAGGATTCGACTATTGTCTCCATTGCCCATATCTTGCTTAAGCTGCAAAAACAACTCGATATTGTGGTTGCCATCTGTGAATACAATGCCACCCAATTCAAGCGACTCAAGGAGATTTTTGCTAATAAATCTCTGCCGCTATTCAAGACCATTAGCCAAGCAATGTTATTTTTGCAAATCAAAATGCCTCCGGCGGGCACACCGATTATCGTTTTTGAAAAAGACAGTATCACCCAAACGCTTATCGTTCAAAGCCTCGAAGCAAAGGGGCTTGATATTCAAGCCGTTCAGAATGTGAAAGACTTCAAGCAAAAACAACACGAGTATGGCAATGATGCATTATATGTGTATGACATGCAATATGACATCACAGCAAACCATATTCCTGTGCAGGTTACGCAAGGCACGGTGATTTACCATTTCTACAAAGAAGTCGATGGCAAGATTGCGCGGTTTTTTAGCCTACAAACGCATGCATTGCGGCTTGCTGAAGGCTTCAAGGTCTTTATGTTCAACCTCAAAGACACCGAGATTCTCGAATCAAAAGCTGTCGATTTTTTCATATCGCTCACGCGCAATGCTGTTTCGTATGGTGCTGTGTTTGTCTTTTTGGGTATGCGCCCTAATCTCATCGATGCGGCAAATGATGAGAAGATTCGCCGCGCAGGAATCTACATCTACAACGACCATGCAAGTGCGCTCAAGAATGAAAAAATTGCCGCTTTGGCGCATGCTGTCAATAGCCAAAAGCCCCAAAAGCTTTCCAAAAAGCTCGTGGCAAATCTCTTGCACTTTGTCAATGCTTCGCTCGAAACGCTCAAATCGCTCACGGGCGGCAATGTCGAGAAAACCTCGCATCGTGTCATGGAATGCAACATTCCCTCGCATGACAACCTTATGGGCGCGATGATTACCTTTGATGGCGATATTTCTGGCGGCTTGGTGCTGATATTCAACAAAGACATCGTCAAAGAGGCGGCAATGATGATGCTTGGTGAAGAAATTGAGAGTGATAGCGACTTGATTGACGTCGTCTCTGAATTCACCAACATCATCGCAGGACGCAGCAAAGCGCTTCTTTCAGAACGCAATATTAGCATCAACATCTCACTACCTAAACCCTATGTGAATTTTAAAGAACTCTATTCCCTGATTGTTGGCAAAATGGGAGTGCAGGTTGATTTCTTGCTCAATGGCAAACCACTCTATATTTTTCTAACCTATTGAAACGCTTAATTTCAACATTTTTTAATACATTGTGCGCTATGATAGACTTTCGATTCTATTCCAAAGGAGTTCTATGAACCTCACCAAAATGACAAATGCAAATGAAGTCAAACGTGAATGGATTGTGCTCGATGCTAAAGACCAAATCTTTGGACGTCTTGTTGCCCAGATTGCGACTTTGTTGCGCGGCAAACACAAGCCATGCTACACACCCCATACCGATTGTGGCGATTTTGTAGTTGTGATTAACGCCAAAGATGTCAAGTTTAGTGGCAACAAATGCGAAGATAAGCTCTATTTTACTCATTCAGGCTATTTTGGCAGCACCAAACAAAAAACATTGCATGAAATGCTCAACAATTCGCCCGAAAAGCTCTATCGTTTGAGCGTGCGTGGAATGCTACCGAAAACAAAGCTCGGACGCGCAATGATTAAGAAGCTCAAAGTCTATCCCGGGCAATCCCACCCCCACACAGCACAAGTGCAAAAATAAGGACACATAATGAAAAAAATCTATGCAACAGGCAAACGCAAAACAGCTATCGCAAAAGTTTGGCTCACGCCCGGCAGTGGCAAGCTTTCCATTAATGAAACCAACCTCAACGATTGGCTTGGAGGACATGAGGCAATCAAGATGAAGGTTATGCAACCTCTCTTGCTGACCAAGCAAGAAAAAAGTGTCGATATTATCGCGCACACACTCGGAGGTGGTTACTCTGCACAAGCAGAGGCTTTGCGGCATGGAATCTCAAAAGCCCTCTCTGCCTACGACCTTGCCTTCCGTGCAATCCTGAAGCCTGAAGGCTTGCTCACACGCGATTCACGCACAGTTGAGCGCAAAAAATACGGCAAGAAAAAAGCACGCCGAAGCCCACAATTCTCCAAACGTTAGTTTTGTCTCTTTTCTTTGGCGATGGCAATCGACATTGTTTGGTTGCCATGTGTCGTTGATTGCAATGACAATTAGAATCTTATAAAGAATCTAGCCAAAGGACGCGTGGCAATCAACCATCATTGCTTTCTTGCCCCCAGCATGACACGTTTGATTATTCAGGCAAGCCCTCGCAATGACGAATCGCCCCCTCAAACACAACCAAAACTCTACATTTTAAACGCTGAAAGCAGCTGATGTAGCTCGTTTGCTTTGTTGTTGAGCATCAATGATGTCTGTTTCATCTTGTCGTTTGTACTGATGAGCTCCGCAACACATTCAGCGATTTTCGTGCCATTGTCCAAGATTCCTGATGTCTTGTCATCAACCAATTGAGCACCCTTGAGCGTTTCAAGAGATTTTTGTGCTGCAACATGAATTGCTGCAACGAGTTTATCAATATCTTCTTCCATATAGTTCGAGCGCTCAATCAAAGAATGTGTGGAATCCAAACTCTGCTTCATGCTTGTGCTAATGGCAGCAATGGCTTGTAAGACATTTTTGATAATCGCTGTGGTTTGTGTAACCGATTGTTGCGTACGCTCGGCAAGATTGCGCACCTCGTCAGCCACCACGGCAAATCCGCGTCCATGCTCGCCCGCGCGCGCTGCCTCAATCGCGGCATTGAGCGCAAGCAGATTGGTTTGGTCGGCAATATCGGTAATCACAGTGAGGACATTCTGAATATCCTGCGCTTCTTGCGAAAGTGAAGCAATCTTGCTTGCGTTCTCTTCCTCTTGCCCGCAGTTCTTCTGCACCTGCTCGTTGATTTCGTTGATAATCCCTCTCGTATGCTGCACATTCTGCAAGACAATCTCAAGCTCTGCATTAGTCGCTTGCGACATTGCAATATTCTTGTCAATAATCGCGCGACTCTCTGTCCCAAGCCCCGTGTTGTTGCTGCTCACACTCTCAATCTTGGCACTGATAGAATCAAGCTGTGTCGAAACAGCAGCAAGAGAATCAGACACTTGCAATGTCTGCCCGTTTTGGCTAAACACAACCACAAATGTATCGCGGATATACTGAATGAACGTACCAATCGAATGTGCCATTTTGCTAAATTCATCACTACCCTTGATATTGAGCTTAGTGTTGAGACTTTTTTCACTCATAATATACCCAAGCGTTCTATTGACTTCTTGCACGCGCGAAACAATACTATAAATCACAGAAAAGGCGAGCACAAATGTGAGGACAAGTAACACGATTTCGATGACGATGAGTATCAGAAAATACGAGTATTGCGCATCAATCTCACGTTCAACGCTCGCGTTGAGATATGTGGCAATCGTGTCTTCAACATCTTTGAGCAAATCAATCTTGGTTGTAATCGCGTCCCACCAGCTTTCAGCAGCAACGCCATAATCGCCTAATGCGTGCCGCGCAACCACAGCTTCGCGAATCTGCAACACCTTCTCAAAGCTAGCGTGCTTTGCAACTTGCTGATAATTTTGTATCATTGCAGGGGGGCTAAAGGATTCAAACAGGAAAGAATAGATGCGCTGCTCGGCGATGAGCTCGATGAAGCGGTTATAGACACTCATCACAGCAGGTGTGTTTGCTGAAAGCATCGTATTACCCATCGCCCTCTCCTGCCCTGCACTTTCTTTAGCATAGAGAAAATTGACATAACCCAATGTTTCGCGGCTTAATTCAGCATTATGAATGAGCCCAATAGAGCTTAGGACATTGCCAAGAAGCCCCGCGATGGTTTTGGTGAAATAGCCTGTGGTAACAGCAGTAAGATTCTCGCCGCTTTTGAGCGAGGCGTCTGCGTTGTTGCGGATTGTTGTGATTTTTTGCACAGCTTCAAACCCAGAATCAACAAGCTTGCGATACTCGGGGGCAACCTTTATCTTGGCGAGCACAGCTTTGAGCGCCTCAATTTGTTCGTCTGTATTCTTACGTTGATGGGGCAAATCATTTGCAAATTTCTTGCCGCGGCTCGCGAGATAGCCTGCAGTCATGCCGCGCTCTTTTTGTAGTTCATGCACAAGCCGCGAAACTTGGCTCGACACCGCAAGCTCCCTATGCAGCTCGCCCGTGTTGCTCCATGCCACAAACGCGCCATACGACTCGGCAGTCATAAAATAGAGCAACACAACACTTGGCATGAGCACCAAAAACATGATTTTTAGTTTGAGTGTTATTTTTCCGAGCAAATGCATGCTAACCTCCCCACTAAACTAAGATGATGTTATCATTTTTCGGCTTAAAGCACCAAATATTAGAGAAAAATCAAAGCTCTGGAGTAGGTTCTCCAAATAAGAAGCCCTGCGAATAATCCACGCCCAATTCACAGACAATGCGATAGACTTTTTCGGAATGCACAAACTCGGCAATACTCTTTGCACCAATACTCTTTGCGAACTTGGCAATCGAATCCACGATTTTATAGCTCCGCTCATCTGTGTCGATATTGCGCACAAAATTGCCATCAATCTTGATATATTCTGCCTTGAGGTCGATTAAACGTCCAAAATTGGAATTTGCCGCGCCAAAATCATCGATAGCAATCTTAAAACCCTTGCTATGCAACTCTCTGATGTGCTCCAACACTTTGCCTTGGGAGGTATTGATTCCCTCCAAAACCTCGAGCAGCACACGATTCATCGGAATCTCATAACGTTCACAACGATTCAAAAGATATTTGATAATGCGGCGGTCTTGTAGGCATTCTTCGGAAATATTGATAGAAAATTCAAAATCACAATCACGAAAATCGGCAAAACTCTTGTTAATTACAGCCATTGTTACATTATTCATAAGCCCCGATTCGCGCGCCGCATCGAGGAATACCCCGGGCAAGATGACATTGCCCTGATTATCAACAAGCCGCACAAGCGTTTCATATTTCTCAATCGCGCCGCTCTCGTTGTTGAGGATTGGCTGATAATAGGGCACAACGCGTCCGCTTTTGAGCGCCGCATGGACTTCTCTCATCCAATAAATCTTATTGTGCTGCTGCTGGGCAAATTCTTCATCACTCTGCTCAAGAGTGTAGAATTTTGCATTATTGTGCGTGGCGAGCGCAAGTGCGCTATATGCCTTTGGTGCGAGAATCTCACCCTTGCCTTGCACGATTCCTGCGATAAACTCAACATCAATCTCGCGCTCGTCAATCTCGAATCCATGCTCAAGACGCAACATATCAAGTGCAGCGACAAAATCCTTTGCCGCTTCAATCTCGTTTTCAAGAAATACAATCGCAAAATAATCCGAATCTATCTGAAAAATGCGCGTTGCACGTGGACAATAGCTCTCAAAAAAATCATTGATTTGGCGCAACAAAAATTGGATAGAATCTAATGTTGAAATCAGTCGCATACGTGCAATGGTTGGAATATACACGAGTGCGAGGACAAGCTCGCCATGATGCAAAAACTCATTGAGTGCGAGCTCGCCTTTTTGCCCATCGAATGCGATGCGGCACAAATGTGTGAGGATTGTTGGCGCATGGTTATTGCAGCAAATCATGCGCGCACTTGGTGCGAGCGTTGGCTTGTTTGTGGCAATGAGCAAAAAATAAGTATCAGGATGCAAGCTCGCAATAAGCGTCATGCAATCGAGCAAATCATCATCAATGGGCAGATTCCAAAACAGCACAACATCGCTCGTATGATTCTCATAATATTCCATCATCTCTTTGAGATTGCTCACTTGGTGCGTGATACAAAACGTAAAAAATTCCTCAAATCGCGGCAAATCCGCTTTGTCTGAAATATTGAGAATCTGTATTTTTTTCATCTATTGCCCCTGATACAGCATGTTCCCCATTTGCTTTGTCGCCTCTTCAACCATTCTCTTTGCCGCATTCAAATCCTTATCGTTGCTCGTTCCTGTGAGTGGCTTTATCGAACTTTGTGGCAAACTTGGTGCTTGAATGTTTTCTGGAATCACGCCGTTTGGCATACGTACAAAAAAGTCTTTGTAATTCAACCCGCCTTGTTTGTGGCGGATATACACCTCTCCTGTTTGGTTGTTGTAGAGATAAGTATCGGTACTATCGCTAAACATCACCCATTCTGCCCACAACACGCCCAAACAAAGGCAAAAATAGCACCACCTCATCGCGCTGTCTCAATCACATGTTGCAATTGTGCGCGCAGATTCAAAATCGCCTTGCGTTTAGCATAGAAGCTATTGGGATTTGCAACCAAATAAGCGCTGGATTGCAGAATCACGGCATCGATTTTGAGTGCATTCTCTTTGAGAGTGTTGCCCGTCTCGACAATATCCACAATCGCATCACAAAGCCCAACGCTTGGTGCGAGCTCAATCGAACCATAGAGTTTAATAATTTCAACCGCAATGGCTTGCGAAGCAAAATAGCTTTTTGCAAGATTGACCATTTTTGTTGCGATTCGCAATGCGGGCTTGGTGTTGTCAATCTCGCTCCCCATAGGCGAAGCCACAACCACGCGACAATGCCCAAAACCCAAATCCAAAAGCCGCACAAGTTGGCTGCTCTGCTCTTCGAGCACATCGAGCCCAACAATCCCAACATCGGCTGCTTGGTGTTGCACATACGCAGGAATATCTTGATTGCGCACAAGTAAGAACTGCCAATCGCCCACATCGCACAAAAGCTTGCGCCCGCTAAAAGCGATGCGTGCGCCACAGATTTGCTCAAAAACCATGAGTGCCCGTTCAGCAATTCGCCCTTTGGGCAACGCAATACGTAGTTTCATCTGCTTCTCCCTTTTTGCTCTGCAATGGCGCGTAACATGCCCTTGAATACGAGCGAATCATCTTGAATTGCGCCAGCAAAAAATCGTGCCAAAAATTTGCCATCGCCACCTGTGAAATAGAGTTTTTTATTTTTTGCAATCGATTCAATCGTCAGCACAATGCTTTTGAGCGCACCATAGCTCAATGCATCGCGCGTGTTTTGCGGAAATGCGTTGAACTCAATGGCGAGATTCAATTCACCGCCAAGCACAGACGAAATGTTACGATACATCTTGCCATACATCACAAGACCGGGCAAAATGCAGCCACCCAAGTGCATGTTGTCTTGCATCACATCAATTGTAATCGCACTGCCCGCATCGACAATCACGCCATCGCTCACACCTTTGCATGCCGCGATTCTATCAGCACCAAGCCCAATATACGCTGTATCGAGCAGCATATAAGGCGTGAGATTAATCGCCTCGGGAAATATCTCGAGGAGATATTTCGTCTTTTTCTGACTCACACTGACATAATACATTGGCAGCAGCGCCTCATCGCGCTCTAGTCGCTCCGCCTGCACCTTCCAAACGCGCCCATTGTAATAAAAATGCAGATAGCTATTGCCAATGTCGCACAAAACCATGCCTAGCCCCTATGGAATCTTGATGTAATATTCGCCAAAATATAAGGCCTTTGAATCGCCAAAAGTAGGCATTTGAATATCTCTAGTGATTTGATAGACACGGAAGGATTCAAAGTCTGGCTCAAGCGCGATGATATAGCCACGTTTTTCAAGGATTGCAAGCTCTTGCCCTACTGCCACAGCAAGGAAATGGGCAAAAGAAAATTTAATACGTTTTTGGATATTAAGATTCATATCGCAAAGCAAAACCTCGCCATCGGTAGTGAAGATATAGACTCTATCGCGCAACACCAACACCTCGCGCACATTGACGTCTTGCGTGCTGATATATTCTGGGCTGACGGCAATCAGCCGAAACTTGGTTGCAGCAAACAATCGATTATTGAACACATCAAGAAAGCTGACATTATTAAACTGCGATGCGTTGCCCACAACAATATTGCGCACAATCTGCAAACGATTATAATCGACAATCACAAGCGCACCATCAAGAGTGGGGAAAATCACCAAATCGCGCAAGAAGTAGGGGTTCGCATTGATGTCGCTAATCGCACTCACGCTCGGCTGCTTTTGGCTAAACAAAATCTGTTCTGTATGTACATTTTGCAATAAAAGTGTATTATCAGCAAGCACAAGCGCAAGAATCTCGCCATTCATCGAGGCAGCAATCGGTTTGTGTGGATAGCTCAAATTTTGTTTTATGCCGCTTTGTTTGTCTAAAATCCGCAATGTCTCATCACAAAGCATAAGGATATTGTCCTCATTTTCGTTCAAAAATACACAGCCGCGCTCGAGTTTGTAGCTCGAGATTCCAGCACGTGTGAGCACAGCACCATTTTCGAGCGTGATGCCGCCACTTTTTTGAATTGCAAGAGGCGATGTGAGCGCGAGCGGCTGCACTTCAGCTTCGATATTGCTTGGCGTATAGTATTGCTTGCTGCTGCAAGCAGTGAGACAAAGGGCGACATAAAGAAAAAGCAAGATTCGCATGCTATTCCTTTGGTTGCGATTTCGCACCATTAAAGAGCTCGATTCCCTCAATCGCTCCGCTATTTTGCGATTCGTTTGCGTCAAAAATTTCGATTCCCTCTGGGGGTTTGTTTGCATCTTGTGTGGCGGCTGCTTGTGTGGTTTTGGTGATTCCATAATGCATGAAAAATTGTGCGATTCCATGCAAAGGCGAATCAAGCGGAATCTTGCCAAGCAGGCTATGCGCCTCTGCAATTTCATCAGTTTTCAACAATAAATAAGCGCGCTGCAAAAGCGTCATCTCGGCGAGCATCACATCGACATCATGTAAGGAATCAAGCGCTTGCAAATCGCCCTTGAGCGAAGCAGCCTGATAGCGCGCAAGCATTGCAAGAAAGCTTTCTTGCGCACCTGAAAGCTGCTCGAGCGCAGCCACATCATTTGCCATAGACGCGCGCTTGAGCAAAAAAAGCTCATAGAGTGGTGAGCCACTCTGTTTGAGCGCAAGGAGCTTTTGCTCATTCTCTGGTTCGGCAAGAAGCGATTCATAGAGTGCGAAATGCTCCTTTTTTTGCATTTCTGCAAACCATTGGCTTGCAAAATAACCCGCACTGCCAAAGACAAACACGACAAGCGCAATGATAATGGGTGTTTTGAAGTTTTTCCAAAATTTTTCGACTCGCAAAAAGCTTTCCAAAAACTTCTCTTCGGCAACCGCTTCATCTTTGAGTTTCTGGATATTTTGTTCTAAGCTCATCGTCTCTCCTATATTCCTGTGCTGCCAAAGCCCTTTGTATCACGAACACTCGGGTTGAGAATCGGCACTTCTGCAAACTCGGCAGAAAATACGCGCGCAAGCACGCCCTGTGCGATTCTATCGCCAATTTGCACGACAAAAGGGGACGTGGAATGATTCATCAAAATCACTCGCAATTCGCCACGATAATCGCTATCGATTGTCCCGGGGCTATTCAGCACGCTAATTCCCTGCAAAGCAAGCCCGCTTCTTGAACGCACCTGCACCTCAAAGCCGCTCTCAATCTCAATCGCGATTCCAATTGGCACAACGCCCACAGAACCGGGCTCGATGCGTACAGATTCACATGCATGCAAATCAAATCCCGCAGCACCTGCACTTTGATAGCACGGAATCTGTGCATTTTTGTGAATCTTCTTGACATTAATGCGCATCGTTTTCCCCAAACACAATCTCTCGAAAAAATACACGCACAACCTCGTAATCAACTTCGCCGCTCGGTAGCTTGACGCTCACCTCATCGCCTTCTTCTTTGCCGATAAAGGCTTTAGCAAGCGGCGAATGGAACGAAATGAGCCCACGTTTTGGATTGCTCTCGACACTACCCACAATCGTATAGCATGTTTTTTTGTCTGTATCCAAATCAAGAATCTCAAACGTACTGCCAAAGCCGATTTTGTCATGCTTGAGCGCCGAAGGGTCAAGCACACGTATGCGCGAAAGTAAATCGCCCAGCTCATTAATCCGCGCCTCGATGAATTGCTGTTTCTCTTTTGCCGCATGGTATTCGGCATTTTCTTTGAGGTCGCCATGTTCACGTGCAATGCTGATTTCTTTGACAATATTGGGGCGCTCAACTTCTTTGAGATTCTTGAGCTCCGCCACAACTAAATCATAGCCATAATGCGTCATAGGTTCGTTTTGTTGTTGCATTCTGCCTCCGAATAAAGACTTTATAGTAACGTAGTGCCTTTTAAAAAGCACTTAGCCAATGAGCCATCGCGCAACCTTTTGCGAGCTGCCCGATTGCAGATAATTGCGCAGTTCGTGCGCTGCTGTGATGTATGCGTTCGCATCGACATGTGCAAATGCATCAAGAAGGTTGTTGCAATTCACATCATTTTGCCGCAGCTCAACATGCAAGGGCGCTTTGCCCATTTTGTCAAACATGATGTTCGCAAGCCCGATATAGCGCGGATTGACAACAAAAGACGCCAGCGCATAATCGAGTGCGCGTGCCTTGTAGGCAAGCACAAAGGGAATACCCATAAGCGCTGCTTGCAAGGTTGCCGTGCCGCTACAAACAAAGGCAAAATCACAACGTTGCAATGTTGCAGGCGTATCATACGCGATTTGGAATCCACTCACATCTCCATAGAGTGTGTGTAAGTCGGTTTTTTGAAACACAGAAGGGACAACCAAGGTTGTTGTGTAGCCCTGTGTGCGCAAAATCTGTGCCACTTCGGCAAAAACGGGAAATAGGTAGGCAATTTCAGCGCGCCTGCTACCCGGCAAAAAAGCGATTTCACGCGAATCTATTGGGCTCACGCGCGCAGGAGGAAGGGTATCGAGCAATGGATTCCCTACGAATTCGACTTTGCTCTGATAGCATGCAGTTTCAAATGGAAAAATGGCAGCAAGCCTGTCGCAATAGCGCTCGAGAGTTTTGGCACGCCATGGCTTCCAAATCCATACTTGCGGTAAAATATAATAAATCACTTCAGCTGTATAACCATGCTGTTTAATGGCTTTGGCTATCGGGAGATTGAACGAGCTTGAATCCATGAGCAAAACCTTATCAGCATCTTTAGCAAGTTTCACAATCTCGCGTTGCACATGGCGCAAAAAGGGAATCTTGCCAACCACACCCAAAAAGCCCATGACAGCAAACTCGGCGAGGGAATGCAGAGATTGGAAACCTTGCACGAGATTGCTATCAAACACGCCGCATATCTCAATATCTTGGTTTTTTAGATGCGAAAGCAACACATTCAAATGCACATTTGCGCTTGGTTCAAGCGCACTCACAACAATTTTCATTGCATATTCTTCGTATTAGCAAAAGTTGGAACGATGATACGCATATCCTCGAGCAATGTCTTTTTGGGCGAATCGCCGCTAAACGATTCAAGTCCAAGCGCTTCAGATAATTCGTTATCCTCGCCTTCTTTAAAATTGCTCGATTCCACAACCTGCCCCAAATGAGCAATTTTATCCTCAATCTCGGACTCTGGAATTGCCCTTGCTAGCGATGTTTCTTGTATTTTGCTCGCTGCTAGTTTTTCTTTTTGTTTCTTTGGTTTTTTAGAAGCCAAATCACTTGTTTGCTCTTTTTCGGTACGTTGCACAACAATATTTTTTATCGCAGCCCCATTTGCGCGCGTCATCTCACCGCACAATTCGCGATTTTCAATGCTCAAATTCGCATTTTCAAGCTCCAAGTCAACCACGCGCGCTTGAAGTCGTTCGATTTCTTCATGCAGCTCGCGCTCGCTTCGGCTCTCACCGCTTTGAAATTTCACGATGATTTCCTCATAATAGTTTTTAGCAGGAATCGCCTTCTTCACCTCACCGCCTTTGCCCATAACCTCAACACGATGCACAGGCATTGCCTCTTGGACGCTCGAACGCGCTGTGCTTTCGAGCAACAAATCGCGCCTATCTTTGATGTCTTTGAGTGCATTCTGCCGCACGATATATTCTGCCTTGAGCGACTGCACAGCAAGTTTGAGCTCCTTTTGTTCCTTTTGCAACGCACTCACTTGGTTGGTGAGCTCCATATTCTGGCTCAAAAGCTGATGGCTTTGGGTCTCACGTTCCTTATAGCGCTCTTTGCTCTCAATCTCTTTACGTTCCATCTCGCGAAAGCTTTGTTCGAGTGTTCCAAGCTGTTCGCGCATCTCTTCGAGCAGTTGACTTTTTTCGCTATACTCCCTATCAAGTTTTTCACATTTTTCAAGCAGATTCTGCTTCTCATCTTCAAAGCGCTTTTTCTCTTGTTCAAACCATTCAACGACCTGCCAACGTTCCCTAATTTGCGATTCCTGCTTGATAAACTCCAGCAGTCGTTCCTTGTCCCGATTCTCCATTCTCCCTCCTTAGTCCTTGTCCATCTCGAGGCGCAATAACATCATCTCTTCTCCTTCAACAATGCGCACATTCGAGCCCTTGCAGCTTGGACACGTGCCATATTCTAAATTCTCTACCACATGGTTTGCACCACACTGCGTGCAAGCAATCGTAACAGGAATGGGCACAATCTCCAGCCTTGCATGTTCCAAGCTGCTTCCTTCGGTATAATTTTCAAACGCTCGAGCGAGCAACTCGGCATTCACACCCGAACGTTCGCCAAGCCCAATAAAAATTGTAACAATTTTTGCACAATGCGTGTACGCATAGCCCTCACATTTCTCAACCAAATCTGCCACAATCGAATATTCATGCATAGCGCACCTAGCAGATTCGTGGCAAAAACTCGCCACTTGGATATTCAAGATATTGTCGAGTAACAAAGCTTCCAAGCCGCTGTTCGCAAACCACATGCCCACGATGCGTATGCACGACCTCGCCGATGATTCGTGCATGGGTTGCACCGTTTTGGTGCAGAATCTCAAGCGCTCGCAATGCATTCTCTTTGGGCAGCGCAATGACTGCCGCGCCCTCGCATGCTAAATTCAGTGCATCGAGCCCCAAAAGCTCACAGATTCCGCGTACTTCAGGAAGCAATACAATCTTCTCACGCTCAATCACAATCCCAACATTAGAAGCCAGCGCCCATTCGTTGAGCACTGCTGCAACACCGCCGCGTGTGGCATCGCGCAATGCATGCAATGACAAATCCGCGTTAAAGAGTGGCGCGATAATCGGATAGAGTTGTGTGCAATCGCTCTCTAGTGCACTTTGCAGATTGATTTCTTCGCGCAATGCAAAGATAAGCGCGCCATGTGTTCCAGCAGCACCACTTAGAATCACCGCATCGCCCGCACACAGATTGCGTGAAGAAAGCGCAGGGCAACGCACAGCGCCCAAGCTAGTCGTATTGATGAGTATGCCCTTCACCCCGCCTCGTTCGACTACCTTTGTATCGCCACACACAATCTGCACGTCCGCCTTTTGCATCTCATGCGCCATGGATTGCAAAATTGTATGCAAATCCTTGCGCAAAAAGCCCTCTTCAATCACCAAGCCACATGAGAGATATGTGGGCTTTGCGCCCATCATTGCAACATCATTGAGGCTGCCACACACACTCAATTTGCCAATATCACCGCCGGGAAAAAACAGAGGCAAAATCGTAAACGAATCGGTGCTCATCGCTAGCGGACTTGGCATCGAAAAAACGCCGGCGTCCTCATGCGCATTTTGCAATCCCAAAATCTCGCCAAATGTGGCAACAAGCCGTGCGCTCTCCTGCCCACCACCACCTTCGGCTAATGTAATCCATTTGTTCATAATGCCCCCTTCAGCGGTTTTGCGTTTTGCAGCAAACGTTCCAAAAATTGCCCCTTGTTCGTGCGCCACATCGCGACATCACACACAAGAATGATTTGCTTGCGCGCCCTACTCACGGCGACATTCAATGCTTGCAACGCACCAATACAGCGCGAATCGGTGAGATAATAATGCAATAGCACAGGAGAAAAAATGATGGTATCAAATTCCAATCCTTGCGAACGATGAATCGTAAAAACTTTATCTTTATTGCGCAGCTGTGGGCAGGCTCGCAGAATCATCATGCGCTGCAACCGAAAGGGTGTGAGAATGGCAAAACAATCCTTGCGCAACAGCTGTGTCTCTTGCTGCACCAAATATGGCACAAGCCCCGCAATTGCTGCTACTTCGCTCATACTTTGGTATTGTTTGCTCACAATTGGTGCAGACTTGCCGCTATCAATATAGAAAATTTCTGTGGGTGTTTCTTGTCCGCGCAAACCGATATGATACACACATGAATCAAGCAAATCGGTCAGATTCTGCCCATAGCGATAGTTTTGCAAAAGCTGTGCACACGCTGTTTTTTGTAGCTTTGGTGGCTCGATATTAGCCACTTTTGCCAAAAGTGTGCATGAATCCTCCTCGAACTCTTCGGCATAGATGGACGAAATCGCCCACAAACGCATCATCGCCCCATCGCCCACAAACTCACGCTCACCTGCTTCGCAAACAGGTCCTAATTGTTTGTGGTCGCCCAACATCGTGAGCGGCGCGGTAAAATAGCCCAATGTCAAAGCTTTAATCAGCGGCGTATAAGGCGCCTCATCAAGAAAAATGTGTGCGATGTTGTCGATTGTCTCGTAACGTTTGATGAATCCATCGAGAGTCATCGCGAGAATACTCGCCTCGCTCATGCGTTGCTTGCTGCTTTTTTTGTTGGCAAATAAATTGGGCTGCTCTTTTTGCGCATGGTAATCACAGCATTGCGGATAGCGCGCTAAAAAATCGCTACTCGCAATCCCAAGTCGAAAGACGCACTCAAGTGGATATTGCCGCAACTGCACTTGGGGCAAGATTCCATTCAGAATCTGCTCAAGCGCATTGTTCGTGGGCGCAAGCAGCAAAGTCCGCTGCTTTTGTGCAAGCAAAAATAGCAACGATTCGAGCAAAACCCCCTTGGTCTTTCCGCTCCCAGGTGGACCCCAAATGTAGGAAATGGGATTTGCAAACAGCAATTGTAGCGCATGATTTTGGTAGCTATCCAAATGTTGTGCATACGGAATTGCATGCGGCAACATCGCCGCAATTTGTTGCAAACGTTTATGATGAAACAGCGGCTGCACTCGGTTGCTCGCATAGAATCGAATCACAGCCTGCACAAGGAATTTAAGGTCGGAAAAGAGCTGAATTGTTTCTTTTTGTCCACTTTTCACAAGCTCTGCGTGCGTCTCGATAGTGAGTATGCCATTTTTATCATCATATTGCACAGCAAAGTCGTCTGAATCAAGCGCATAGAAACCCTGCCCCACCTGCAAAAGCAAAGATTCTGTAAAGATTGTACGCGGCACTTGCAGGCGAATGATTGTTCCTCGTATTTCTTTTTGAAAGATAGGAATCGATTCAAGACTGCGCCCTGTCTGTTCGAGAAAATCATAATACATGCGCGCCGCAACTCCCAAAAACTGCATTACATCTCCACAAAGCCATATTTGTAATATGCAGCACATGCGCCTTCATCGCTCACCATGCAGCTTCCAATAGGATTGGATGGGACACAATGTTTGCCAAAAAGCGTGCAATCGGTGGGCTTTTTTGCCCCACGCAAAATCTCTCCGCATAGGCATGCTTTGTGGTCTTTTGCAACACTTTGCGACAAGATGTCAGCAAACCTCGACTCGGCGTCAAACGCGCGGTATTCTTCGCGCAGAGCATAAGCTGAAAGTGGAATGTTTCCAAGCCCGCGCCACTCAAAGTCGCGCTTCTTGAATGCGCCTTGAATCATTGCTTGCGCCTTAAGATTGCCGCTCGCACTCACACAACGTGCGTATTGATTGTCAACATGCGCGACATTTTCGAGCTTTTGGACAAGCAAAAGCAGAATCGATTCGAGAATATCGACAGGCTCAAAACCTGCCACGACAATGGGGATTTGGAATCTTTTGCACAACGGCTCATAGAGCTTTGAACCCATAATCACACTGACATGCGAAGGCGCAAGCAGTGCATCTATGCGGCTTTGTGGGGATTCTAGCAGCGCAAAAAGCGGCTCGGGAACACTGACATGGTTGATATGCAGCAATACATTATGCAGCCTCTGTGCTTGAATCTGCGCAAGCAGCGCTGCTGTCATAGGCGTTGTCGTCTCGAATCCAATCGCAAAAAAAATGATAGTCTTATGAGGATTTTCTTTGGCAATACGCAAACATTCAAGCGGCGAATACACAAAACGTACATCTGCACCACGCGCACGCGCATCGCCAAGCGTTCCAAACGAACCCGGAACGCGAATCATATCACCAAGCGTGAGCAAAATCACATCATCTTGTTGTGCAAGCAAACTCGCGTGGTCAATGCGCGCACGGGGCATGATGCACACAGGGCAGCCCGGTCCGTGTACGAGCACGATTTCTTTGGGCAGAATCTGCGCAAAGCCATTGCGCATAATCGTGTGGGTATGTCCACCACAAACTTCCATAATATGAAATGGAGCGTGCAATTTCTTTGCATTCGCGCTAATCACTTCGAGCAAAGCAACAAGACGAGATTTGTCGCGATATTTGTCAATCCATTCCACGCAATTCTCTTTCCTCATTCTCCATTGCAGCAATCATCTCCTGATATGCAGCAAGAGAAAGCTCGGCACTCTCTGTGTCGATTTTGCTCATCACAAAGCCCACATGCAACAACACAAACTCACCGACAACAACAGACTCTTGCATTAAGTCTAAGCTCGCAACGCGCGTAACACCAAGCGTTTCGAGCGTTGCCATATTGGTTTCTTTATCAATAGCGACAACTTTAGACGGAATGGCTAGACACATTGTGCCCTCCTTTGTAAGAGATAATCCCAAACGTTGCGAATTGATGTGTCGTCTTTGGTGCTGATGGACAAAATAGGAATCTGCTTGCCAAGCTGCGCCAAATCATCACGGATTCTATCCATTTCAAACGCAAAATGCGGTAACAAATCAATCTTAGAAACAATCACACAATCGGCGCGCAAGAACATGGTCGGATATTTGAGCACCTTGTCATCACCTTCGCTCACAGACAACAGCACGACATTGATATGTGCGCCCACATCATAGCTCGCGGGGCAAACAAGATTCCCGACATTTTCGATAAACAGAATCTCCTGCCCTGCAAGTTTTGGACTTAGGGTCTCAAAACAGCCTGCAACCATTTGCGCATCGAGATGACACAAATCGCCCGTGCTAATCTGTTGCGACAGAATGCCGCATTGTTGCAGACGCTCCGTGTCGCGATTGGTTTGGAGGTCTCCTTCAATCACAGCAAACGACGTACTCAAATGTGCAAACGATTCAAGCAGGCTTGTTTTGCCACTTCCAGGCGAACTCATCAGGTTACAAACAAACAGACGATGTTGCGCAAAAATAGTGCGCAACATCTTTGCATGGCGGTCATTTTTGCTCAAAATACTTTCATTGATAATCACTTCTTGCATCATTTTCTCCTATGCGCCTTCTTGAACGCCTAGCAATTTTGAATAGACATCAAGAATCTTGCGCCCCATGATGTCAAGAGAAAAATTGCGCACAATAAAGGCACGATTGGGCAAACACAAGCTTTGTGGCTCGTTTTTGAGGTCTTGAATCAACCGATTGAGCGCAAGCGCATATTCGCCTCTATCAGGCTTTGCATGCAACAGCAAAAAATTCTCACCGCGATTGTCGCCTGTGTGCAAATCCTTGATGCTTCCAATATCGCTTGCAATGCATGGCAGCTCCATTGCAAGCGCTTGCATGAGGCTTTGGGGCACACCTTCATTGCAATCGCTTGTCATCACAAAAATATCAATCGCCTTCAAAAACACGGCGGGATTCTCAACATGCCCAAGAAAAATAATGCGCTTTTCAACATCATATTCGCGCGCAACAGAATCAAGAAATGCTCGCATTTCGCTCGTTTGCGCACCTGCAATCACAAAAAAGCAATCCTCGCTCACCATGCTTGCAAGCGAGATGAACACATCTTGACGTTTGAATCGGCGCAACACGCCGAGGTTGCCAATCAGAAGCGCTTTTTCAGGCAGCCCAAGCTGTTTGCGGCATTCTATTTTGTCGTAGAGTTGCGGGTCAAAGAGGCTTGTGTCAATCCCTGTCGGAATGCTTTGGATTCTCTCGCGTTTAATACGATTTTCAGCAATCATCATCTCCATTACATTTGTGCCTGTGGTGAAGATATAATCAGCGAGCTCGTTAATGAAATTCAACCGCGAGGTGTTGATTTTATTGCTCAAATGGCGCGTGCGGATAAACTTGACGGGCAAAAAGAGGCTCGAGAGCCCACCACACCATGTGTCGATTCCACTATGTGTATTGATGATGTCAAAACGTCCACGCAAAATCTTGCGCAATGCAAAAATCGTCTCAATGTCTCGTTGCCCTCGAAAAGGCAGGGTGAATGTTTCGAATCCACAGTGTTGTGCCTTGTCAAGAATCTGTGATTCTTTGCGGCATGCAAGCGCACATTCACAACCAAGCTCGCGCATTTTGAGCATTTCATTGATGATGCGAATCTCCTGCCCGCCCCAGCCGTTGCTCCATTCGGTATGTAAAACAGAGATTTTAGTTTCCACAATACTCTCTAGCGATTCAAGATTTGCGATTCGATGTGGTCGATAATCATATTGAAATTGCATTCGCCGCGGACAAAATAGCTCAAGCTATCAATACGTTTGCCAAGCATGCGTTTGGCAATCTCGACAATTTCAGCACTATCTTGACTCCAAAACATCAAATGATTTTCAATTAAATATTGGTCATGAACAAGCCAGATACTCCGCGTGCTAATCGTTGGGATTCCATAGCACACGGCCTCGAGGTTCATCGTCCCGCCGCCGCCGATGAAAATATCGATGAACGGATAAAACTCCTCGGGGCGCAGCTTTTCTTCAAGCACAACAGCGACAGAGCCAAAGTCTTTCTTGAGTCGCTCCTTTTCGTAGCGCGGCATGATGACGACATTGGCATTGAGGTTTTGGCGCAGCAGTGGAATCACCTCGTAAATGGTCGGAATCTTCTCTTTGACATAATGCGCCTTGTATTCCTCCTCGCGCACAAGAATGGTTGACTTATTCAAGTCAAGCCCATAGCGCACGCGAAAATCATTGCGCGAATCCTTGCGAATTTGCCTTATCCACAGCGCGACGTCGATGAATGGATAGGCGATTGCCTGATTCTCATCGAGCGCAAAGCGCAAGATAAGCTCGCGCGGCAAAATGAACGGATAGAAAAAAAGCCGCGAAAACGGCAAGGTGAGGCGCGAAACAGCTGTGAGCTCATGCGGACAGCTGCTGTCGCCCGGTGTGGTTACCGCAGGCGTGTCGTAGATATTCACAACAGGAATTCCGATTCCATACGCAACATGCACGCTATCAACCACAGCACCGCTAATAAGCACCTTTGGCGTGCCTCTGGCACGAAACAAGTCGAGGATTTCTTTTTGACGAAAAATGCGCGCTTCAAATTTTTCGAGCAAGGTTGCACCGCCATATTCGCCAAGCACGATGTGTTCGATGTGATGAATATCAAGAATCTGTTTTGCTTCAGTATAGTGTGGAGCATAGCGCGTGGTAACAATCACTCTATGCCCACGTTTTTGCAGCTCGGGTATCATATGGGCAAAAAAGAGAGCATATTTAGGCGTTGCCACATCAATCCATAGCATGGGTTTCCTCGTTTCGCTTTTGCAGGGCTTCAAAAATGCAGAGCCGTACATCAAAAATTGTATTGTAATTATAACCTAAAATTTGTAGCAATGCAGCTTCTGGCGCACCAAAGCCGATTTTATCTGTGCGCCATGCGAGCTTGGGGCTGCCAAGCCGCTCGAGAAGTTTGCGCAAAAGATATTTGCTAAACCCCTCGGCGCACTTGAGATTCGAATCGAGCTTGAAAGCAAACTCGACAAGACGATAGTCGGTAAATGGGCAGCGATTTTCGACTCCAAACCACATCGCATTGCGGTCTTCATAGCGCAACAAATGGGGCAAACTGAATCTACAGACATCATTCCAAAGCGATTGTTCAAAATCAGGGATAAAACGTTCTAGGAGATAATCAAGCGGCGGACGCGGCAACCCGAGTGATTCTAAACGCGAGAATGCATACGCATTATCATCGGCAAAAAGCCGCATTTTTGCTTGAGTGCCAAGCGCACATTGCGCGCCAAAGCGCAATTCATCAAGCGCAGTTTTGCCATAGAGCAAAACACGAGATTGTAGTGCCTGTTTGTGCGCAAACACAAAGCGCGCGATGTGGTGATAATAACCTCCAAAGAGCTCATCAGCCCCCTGCCCACCGAGCGCAACGACACAATGGTGTGAGAGTGCCTCAAATAATAAAAATTGCGCATAGATAGAAAAACTGCGAAAAATCTCATCTTGTGCATAGACAAGCATGGGAAAATCACGTGCAAAATGTTCCAAATTGGGCGCAATCTGTACAATGGGGCGGTCAATATCGCACGCAAGCTCGGCAATATGCGCACTCTCATCGCTGCCTTCAAACCCAGCAAAACTCACGCCAAAGAGCTTGCAAGGCGCGTCCAAAATCCGCACGCAATGTGCAACAAGCGAGCTGTCGATTCCACCAGAAACACTAAGCGCCACAGGCACATCAGAAAGCATGCGCAAGCGCACGGAATCGAGCAACAATTCTTGCAACTCATCAAGCGCAGAATCAAGACGGGTGATAGTCGGACTTTGGGGCGCAAAATCCCAATAGCGCACGGGGTGCAGCGCACAATCGCCAAGCGCAAAACGTGCAAAAGATGCAGGCGGAAAGGGTATGATTTCTTCATAGATTGTCTTATCGCAATCGCCACCTCCAAACGCAAGCCACGAGGCAACTTGCAAAGAATCAAAACGCCAAGCACGTAGCGCAAAAAAGGCTTTGATTTCGCTTGCAAAAAACAAGCGCCCCTGCTCGAGAGTATAGTACAAAGGCTTGTTGCCCAATCTATCACGCGCTAGGAAGAGTTCGCTACTTTTGGTGTCGAAAACCGCAAACGCAAAATCGCCATTTAGACGCTGCAAACAGCGCTCACCCCAATGCGCAAACGCACAAAAAAGCACCTCTGTATCGCTTGTTGTGCTAAAAGGCACGCCTTCGCGCACAAGTTCGGCGCGAAGTTCGCGATAATTGAAGATTTCGCCGTTATAAATAAGCACAAGATGTGGCGCAAATGGTGAGGTAAAGGGCTGATTCGCATCATCGCTTAGGTCGATAATGCGTAAGCGATTGTGCGCCAAGACACAATTGCTATGCGCAAAAATGGCATGATTATCGCGCCCACGATGCGCCATCGCCGCGCTCGCAGATTCGACAACCGCGCGCGGATAGTGCCCGCCACAAATGCTACACATCAGACAAGCGAGCGCAACAATCGCGCAGGGTTGCCTGCATAGATTCCGCGTTCAAGCGCATCTTTGGTCAGCACAGCGCCTGCGCCAATCACGCAGCCATCGCAGATTCGCACAGGCAGAATCGTTGCATTGCTGCCGATGCTCACATTGTTGCCAACCACAGCATGTCTTTTGCTGCTCAACTCACCGCTATTTGCAAATCCATTGCCCACAAACATGACACCATGCCCGATGAAACAATGACTACCAATTTCGACATATTCGCGGATAAGGCTGTGCGACTGAATCCGCGTGTGCGCGCCCACACTCACGCCGCGCTGAATCTCGACAAATGGACCTATGAATACATTATCAGCTAAACTGCATTCAAAAAGATGGCTTGGCTCTATCACGACAACGCCTCTACCAAAGGTTACGCCTATTATTTGGCAGCATGTCTTCGCAGACGAAATATGTTTTGAATCTGTTGATGATGCAATATGGAGGGCTGAATCCGTGTGTAGCGGTGGTTCGAATGCTTTTTTCAATCAAACACCCCCCACTCCCGCAAATGCAGCATGTTTATGTGCAACACAAAACTCATGCACACTACGCCCACGATTTGATGGCAAAACAGCGGCGATGTGGAATCCTAGACACTCTGTGCTTGCATGCAAAATCTCAAGACATGCACGCCCTATATCTTTGCCACCCAGAAAAACGAGCCTTTTCATAGTTGTAGCGAGCGCAACAATCGCGCAGGGTTGCCTGCGTAGATTCCGCATTCAAGCGCGTCTTTGGTTAGCACAGCGCCCGCGCCAATCACGCAGCCATCGCAGATTCGCACAGGCAGAATCGTTGCATTGCTGCCGATGCTCACATTGTTGCCGATAATCGTGCGCCGCCAATGACTTGGATTGCCGCTTGGTGCACCATCAGAAAAAAGGTCGTTAATAAACACAACACCCTGCCCAATGAAACAATCATGTCCAATATCAACAAGCTCACAGATAAAGCTATGGGATTGAATCTTGGTGCGCGCACCAACCTTGACACCACGCTGAATCTCGACAAATGGACCAATATAGACATCATCAGCGAGGCTGCATTCATAGAGATTGCTCGGCTCAACAATCACGACACCTTTGCCGCATTGCACATCACGAATCCTGGCTTTGAGTATCTTTGGTTCACAGGAGAGAGATGATGGATTCAAAGAAACCCCCTTTAAATTTGATAGGCATAAGCCTTTGAATCATATCTTAACATTATTTTGCATAAAATGCCCTAATTTGCATTGCGTTGGGTGGAATCGCAAAAAAACTTCCTTGCCTGTCTCGATGCTTTCATATATCGCAACAATCAGCTCGAGGCTTTTGCGCCCCTCAAGCCCATCGACAAGAGCCTTTGTATTATTTTGTATCGAATCGACAACATGCGTGTAATATTCTTTATGCCCAAATCCATAGACATTCGGCGGATTGACTGAAAATTTCTCAACCACTTCCTTGTCGCTTGGAAGAGGTTTAGCGAAGTTCCAATGCAGAATCTGATTCACAGCAAATCCGCCAATCTCGACACTCCCGCCCTCACCAAGAATCGAAAGGCTGCCTTCCAAATCCACGGGACGCGTGGCTGTTGTCGCCTCAATCACACCCAGCGCACCGCTTGCAAAATGCACAATCGCCACACCTGTGTCTTCAGCTTCGATATGGCTAAGTGCCGTGCGACTCTTGGCAAAGACGCTTGTAACATCGCCAAGCATCCATTCAAGCAAGTCGATATGATGACTCGCTTGGTTTGTGAAAACGCCGCCATCCATCGCCCATGTTCCACGCCATGAATCTTGGTCGTAATATCTTTGGTCGCGACACCAGCGCACACGCACACTGCCCATCACTATCTTGCCAAAGCGCCCTGCCTCAAGTGCTTCGCGCAATTTTTGCACAGGGAGATTGTAGCGATTTTGCTTCACAACAAATAGCTTAATCCGATTCTTATCGCATGCATGAATCATTGCATCTGCATCATCAAGCGTGAGCGCCATAGGCTTCTCGACAACAACATGTTTGCGATAAGGTGCAAGCTCAATTGTGTGGCGCGCATGCAAGCCGCTTGGTGTCAGAATCGATACGACATTGATTGTCGCACCACATTGCCGCATCATCTGATGCATATCGGTAAAATAAGGGACACCATAGCGTTCCCCAAAGTTGCGTGCGCGCTCCTCTTGCACATCGCAGACACAGGCAAGCTGCATAGACGGAATCTCGCCTTTGCTTAGGAGCTCGGCATGCCGCAATGCGATACGTCCACAACCAAGAAGCGCGACACCTAGCATGTTATTTGCCGACATACACTTGTCGAGGTCGCGTGATTCGCGCATAGGGATTTTTGAGATGTTCAATAAGCTGTGCGCTCCAGCCCGGCATACGCCCAATCACAAAAATTGGGGTGAAGAGCGAAACAGGAATCTTGAGCGCGGTGAGAATGATTCCACTATAAAAATCCACATTGGGATAGAGCCCGCGCTTGATGAAATATTCATCGCTCAACGCAACTTCTTCGAGTGCTTCGGCAATCTCGCTCAATCGTGCGTCCATCTTGATGCCCTTTTTGTTGAGCTCATTCTTGAGGTTTTTGATTGCTTTTGCACGTGGGTCATAACTCTTATAGACACGATGCCCAAAGCCCATGAGACGGAATGGATCGCTTTTGTCTTTCACGCGCTCAATGAACTTGCTAACATTTTTTACATCGCCAATCTCACGCAATTGATCTAGCACTTTTTCGTTCGCACCGCCATGCGATGGACCCCAAAGCGCATTGATTCCAGCTGAAAGTGCCGCATAGGGATGCACGCCTGTAGATGCGACATTGCGCACTGTAGTTGTCGAAGCGTTTTGTCCATGGTCGGCATGGAGCGTGAAGATTTTGTCGAGCGCCTCGACTTCAAGGGGCGTAATCTCGGTTTCACCATCTTTGGTATATTTGAGACGATTGCCCGGATAGGCGCGCAGCATATAGAGAAAATTCTCGACATAACCGCGCGAGATGTCGGGATAGATGAAAGGCGCACCAATCGAATGCCGATACGAAAAAGCAACAAGTGTAGGGATTTTTGCAATAATACGGCGCGCCATTACCTGATATTCATCTCGATTATCAGGGTCGCGATAGTCATAGTGGAACGTCGAAAGAGCCGCAACTGCCGAGCTTAAATTCGCCATTGGGTGCGCGCTATCAGGGAAAGCTGAGAGGATATTGATGAGTCGTTCATTCAGAAAGGAACGATGGCGCAATTCAAGCTCAAACTCGACTGATTCGTCTTTATTTTTAGGCGCTTCGCCTGTGATGAGTAGTTTTGCAACATCGGTAAAAGAATATTTATCCACGATGTCTTGGATTGGCATTCCTTTGTAGAGGAGCTGCCCCTCTTGCCCATTGATGTAACTAATCGTACTTTGGCAGCCCGCTGTTGAGCCATAGCCGGGGTCATACGAAAAGATTCCAGTCTTTTCAAATAGTTTTGAAAAATCCACAGCTTTTGGTCCTCGAGTACATTCGATGAGGTCAAAATCGAATTTTTCGCCCGTTTCATTGTTGATGAGTGTAACTGTAGCCATTGATACTCCTTGATGATAGATAAAATTCGCCCCTGCGAAAAACAGGTGATTCTACTTTGTCAGCTTTTTGCTAAAATATACATTAAAAGAATGGTTATACAGATAAAATCAAAAGATATTGTAGCATTAATACCCAAGATTTTGCTTTAAAGTTTGTTTCAATCGTTCTGCGCTACAATACATGATATAGACAGGTGTCCGAGTGGTCGAAGGAGCACGCCTGGAACGCGTGTAAGGTGCAAGCCTTCAGGGGTTCGAATCCCCTTCTGTCTGCCATTCTTGCTTTTCTTGCATTCCTTTTGCGCTCCCTGCTGTGAGATGAAAATTAAGGCCACAATAGAGCTTGCCAAACGATTTGCACACTGCATCTCTATCATAACGATTCAAATCGCTATACCCGCGCTTCCTCTCGACGTTGCAATCGCTCCCAACGTGCATCAACTTCTTTTTGCCATTGCTCAATGAGATACTCATTTTCCTTGCTAAAAAGATGCTTGAAGCGCCCTTGCACAGCGAGATAATCGCGCACAGGAATCACCTTTTTGGGGCGATAGGTGATGTTGAGCTCACAACCATTCACAATTTCATAGAGTGGAAATACAAGCGAATCAACGGCTAAATCGCTCACCTCAATCGTTGTGTGAGACGGAAAACGCCATTCCGTTGTGCATGCACTCATCGCGTTGATGAAAGTCGGACCTTCTGTCTCCATTGCGCGTTTGATTTTTTGCGCCATGTCTTTCCATTTGTTGGGTGCAACCTGTGCAACATAGGGTGAACCATGCGCTGCCATAATCGCCAAAATATCTTTTTTGCGGTCTTTTTTGCCATAGCTGACGCGTCCTGCTGGCGTTGTTGTCGTGTTTGCAGCAAAGGGTGTAGATCCACTTCGCTGCCCGCCTGTGTTTGCATAGACTTCATTATCGAGACAAACATAGGTAATATTATGCCCACGCTCAAATGTGCCGCTGATGAATTGGAATCCAATGTCATATGTCGCACCATCACCGCCAATGGCAACAAACTTGGGCTTTTTATCGCTATACAATCTGCCTTTGCGCTCCAAGCATTTATACATCGCTTCGGCGCAACCAGCAGCTGTCGAGCTGTTCTCAAACCCGATGTGAATCCATGGTGTGTCCCATGATGTGTGTGGATAGACAGCTGTGCTGACTTCCATGCAGCCTGTCGAAGCAGCGATAAAAACGGGATTGTCTGTAGCATTCAACACTTCGCGGATAATCATGCCATGCGCGCAGCCGGGGCACAAAAGATGTGCGCCCTCAAAACGTTCACGAGCACGTGAGTATTGTTTAAGGTTTTTAATATCTGCCATAATGTCTCCTTAGAAAAAGCCGATTTGTGCGCCACGAAGCCCGATAAACTGCTGTGTTGGCACACTGCGTTTGCCGCTTTGCGCGTCTTTGTTGAGTGTCTGATACACCTCGATGAGGTCGGATTGCTTGAGGTCGCGCCCACCAAGTCCATAAATATAATTGCTCACAATCGTTTTGTGCGCATTATCTGCATGATAGAGGGCTGCCACGCCTTCGTTATAGAGCATTCCCATTGCGCCTGCCGGCGAGCTCCTATCGAGAAATGCAACAGCCTTTGCCTTTGCAAGCGCCTTGCCAAAGGCGGCATAAGGCAATGGACGCAATACGCGCAATGCAATAACTCCTGCTTTGATACCCTTTTTGCGCACTTCTCTTGCAGCAAAACGTGCAGATTCGACAGCCGTGCCAAGCGCGACAATCGCGACTTCAGCATCGTTCATGTCGTATTCTTCGACAGCGCGATAACGTCTGTTTGTGAGCTTGTGAAACTCGTCAAAAATGCGCTCAATCACATGAATGGATTCCATCAAATCATGGTGTTGACGCATTTTGTGCTCAAAATGCCAATCTTCTTCGGTTTGTGAACCATAGGTTACGGGGTGCCCAAAATCAAGCAGGGGATTTTTGGGCTTATAATCGCCGATAAACGCATAAGCCTCCTCATCTTGCAGAGGATGAACGCTTTGTGCCGTATGTGAGCAGATGAAGCCATCTTGATGCACCATAACAGGCAAGCGCACCGCCAAATCTTCGGCAATCTTAAATGCCATGAGATTTAAATCATACACTTCTTGCGCATTGAAAGCACATAGATTAATCCAGCCCGCATCGCGCCCAAGATACATATCAGAATGGTCGCCATTGACATTCAATGGGCTTGCAAGCGCACGATTGACAAGATTGAGCACAATCGGCAAGCGCATTCCTGACGCTTGATAGAGCACCTCAACCATCAGCGCAAAGCCTTGCGAGCTTGTCGCTGTGGCAACACGTCCGCCCGCAGCAGCCGCACCAACGCAACCGCTCATTGCAGCATGTTCGCTTTCGACCATCACAAACTCACCATCGACATAGCCATCTGCCAAAAAACTCGCATAAGTCTGGACGATGGGTGTTGAAGGCGTGATAGGATAGGCAGCGACCACATCAATTTGTGCCTGCCGCATTGCATGTGTGGCTGCCATATTGCCGTCCCATACTTCTGTTTTTTGAAGTTCCATTTTAGCTGCCATTATGCCTCCTTTGCTTTTGATTCTTTTGTGGGCCACTGCGTAAGCGCATCTTCCTCACTCATATAATCCGAAAACATAATCAGCGATTTGGGATTTGTGGGGCAAACCTGCGCACAAACGCCACAGCCTTTGCAATGGACATAATCCACCCCGCTCATTTTGTCATCGCGCGCCAATATGGACGCATCAGGACAGAATACCCAACAATTGAAACAATTGATACAATGGTCATGATTATAGACAGGCTTATTGACACGCCAATGCGCTACACTCGCTGTATAAGAGCTATCTTGACGATAGGCGCGCTCACTTGCATGTTTGCCCAAATTCTCGTTTGCTTGTTTCTCAAATGGGAACAGCAATGTTCCAATTTCAAATTCATTCCAACCTTTCAGTTTTTCCATTTTCTACTCCTTAAGAGACTTCATTATATGCGCGCGTAATGGCAACCATGTTCGCATCAATGACGCTTTGTGGGAGTTTTTTGCCCAAAACTTTCTTGAAAGCCTCAAGAAAAAAATCCAATTCTAATTCCCCAGAAACCTTGATAAGTGCACCTAGCATCGGTGCATTGGGGACAGACTTTCCAATTGTTTCAAGCGAGATTTTGATACAATCAAGTATGTGAACTTTTTTGCCCCTAAGTTCGGGCTTACGCTCGATAAGCTCCCCTTTGCTCAAGTGTGTTGTGATGATATATTGCGTCTCTGGCTTCTCGTTCTCACAAATATTGGTGATAAAAACTAATCCCGGGTCAATAACCAAGACATAATCAGGATTCATAAACTTCTCATAATTTAGAATCTCATCGTTATCGACACGATTATAAGCCGTCATTGCCGCACCACGTTTTGCCGAACCATAGAATGCAAAAGCCTGCACTTCCTTGCCTGTTTTGGCAAAGACATCAGCCAGCCCTTTTGCCCCCGTAACCGCACCTTGTCCTGCGCGGCTATGCCATCTAATTTCTAGCATAGCTTCTCCTTTTGTTTTCTATATAATCATGGATAATTCTAGGCAAGTCGCCCTTAAAAAATGCTGTAATTTTTAGGAATATCAGAAGTAAAAGCTATGAAAAATACGGGAATAGCATAATCTACGAGACTTTGTAGCATAAAATAGGAATGAGGAAAAGCTTTTGTGCCGCGAAGGCTTGTTTCGAGTTGTAACATTTTGTGTCATCTGAAATGGTGGCCACGACTGGACTTGAACCAGCGACCACTACCATGTCAAGGTAGTGCTCTACCAACTGAGCTACGCGACCAAGAAAATAACAACAGGACGGACAACAATCAATAAGCACACACAAAGGGGATATGGCTCCGGATGCAGGATTCGAACCTGCGACCAAGTGGTTAACAGCCACCTACTCTACCGCTGAGCTAATCCGGAATAATCAAAGTAGAAATCGCATTCTATCGTAATTTTTTACATTTGTCAAGGGGTTTTCAAAAAAGCTGCAAACTCTGATTGCAGCGCGTTTGCAACATAGAGCGCACCTTTGAATCGCTCGCCCAAAAGTGTGGGGGAAATCAATGTCTTCAACGTGGAGGCATAATGAATATATTCCCGTTTTTCGGGTGAAAACCCCGCAACAATGCGCTCAAAAACCTCGACCAATCCCAAGCGCAATAGAATTGAATTCTGTCGTCCATAGAGCACACAAGTCCCACCGAAACGTTCAAAAAGCCATTGAATATACTCCCAAGCCACATCATAGGTGATGTCCGCATTGCCCAAAAATGCGTGGGGATTGTGCATAAAATCATCCAAACCAAAGATGTTGGATTCTTTGAAAAAGCGCAACGAAAATGCGTTGCTAAAGCCCCGCTCGCCATAATCAAATGTCAAAAATGCCCAATGTTCTTGCTGTGTCAAGAGCTGCTCCAAAAACGGCAGATAGGCTAATGAAATCTCGCCGCAAACAACACAAAACCGCTGTGCGACCTCAACAAGTCGCCGCGCATAGTCTGCTTGCTCGCCACTTAGCGCGCTCAAGGGCACAAATGCAAATTTTTGATTCTCAAACATTCCAAATGTATATGCACCCGATTCGTGGCGCAACAAATCACATGGCATAGCATCAAACAATTCATTAGCGACAAATAGCGGGCTATCGAACGTCTCTGCCGATTCCACGATGCGCACATGCAAACCCAATGTGTCAAAATACGCGCGCTGCTTTTGCGCCAAAGTCGATAGCGGCTCGATAATGACAAATGCGAGAGATTCAAAAACATGTGGAAAAAAACGTTGCAAATAGCGCATGATGTCGGCAAGCAAATAGCCCCTATCAGCGCCAATCTCAACGATTGTACGCGGAAAACCACATTGCTCAAAACTCTGCGCAATCAAAGCAGCGATGGTGTCGCCAAACAGCTCGCCCGCCGACACGGACGTATAGAAATCGCCCTCTTTGCCAATCTTTGCGTGCTGATAATAGCCATTTTCGCCATAGAGCGCACGGCGCATCGAATCTGCAAAAAATTCCACGCAAAAGTCCGCTATGGCTCAATCGTTGCGCATGCAGCTTCAAAACGTGCAAAGCCCTCGTTGATTTCGTTCTCGTTGATTGTAAGCGGCGGCACAAAGCGCACAACATTTGCGCCCGAGCGCAAGACAAGCACGCGGTGCGCGAAGCATTTTTCAATCACGTGCGTTTGCAGCTCATCGCGCGCACATTGCAACCCACACATGAGTCCGATTCCAACTCTGCGCGCAAAAAGCTGCGGGAATTTCTCGCACATCTGCGCAAGCTTTTGCCAAAAGAGCTCGATTCGCCCTGCGAGGCGCTTGGAATCTTTTTCGTTTTGCAAGAGTTCGAGCACGCACAAAGCCGCACGTGTAGCGAGAGGATTGCCACCAAATGTGCTGCCATGGTCGCCGGGCGCAAAAATATCTTTGAGCGTTGTGAGCACAGCGCCAATCGGCACACCCCCAGCAAGCCCCTTTGCGAGCGTAACAACATCAGGCTGCAAGCCATAGAGATTGCTCGCGAGAAACTCGCCGCTGCGGTAGATTCCACTTTGCACCTCATCAATCATGAGCAGAATCCCACGTTCCTTGAGCGTCTTTGCAAGCGCATGCATTTCAGATTGATTGAGGCATTCAATCCCGCCTTCGCCCTTGATGAGTTCGAGCAGCACAGCCGCCGTTTGGTCATCGAGCAGCTGTTGCACATGTGCGAGATTGTCAGCATGCACGAATCCATCGGGATAGGGCGCGAAATGTGCATGCATTTTCTCCTGCCCTGTGGCTTTGAGCGTGGCAATTGTGCGCCCATGGAACGATTGGCGCAACGAAATAATTTTGAATCGATTCTGCGCCTCGCCGTTTTTGCGCGCAATCTTAATCGCCGCTTCGTTCGCCTCTGCGCCCGAGTTGCAGAAAAAAATGCGTGCGTCCAAACCGCTTAGATTCACGATGCGCTCGGCGAGCTCGGCTTGATTGGTGATTCCATATAGATTGCTCACATGAATGAGCTTCAAGGCTTGGTCATACAGCGCCTGCGCGAGCCTTTCATTGCCATGCCCAACGCTACAAACGGCGATTCCAGCCATGAAGTCGATATAATCCGAATCACCCGCATACAGCACCGCCCCCTTGCCTCTGTCGAAACAAATGGGATTGCGTTTGTATGTGTGCAGGACATATTGCAAATCCTTTTCTTGATATGTCATTCTCTCTCCTTTAGCCCAAATGCAATTCTTGATATAATCTCACAGCGCTGCGGTCGCTCAAGCTCGCGATAAAATCCGCAACCACACGGTGCGGCTTTGCACCCGCATCAATCCGAGCACGATAGGGCGCTTCGAGCAGGCGCGTGTCGTTCATCAAGTCCTCAAACAGCGCACGCACACAGCGCTTGCCAAATGCCATTTTGCGCTTCACGGCGTCATGGTAATAGAGTTCTTGAAATAATATTTTTTTCAGCTCCAAAAAAGGCGCATCGAGCTCGGGCGCAAGCCCGATTCCATGGTCGCAATCGCTTGGAATCTGTGCGCATTGCAGCGCTTTACTTGCTGATTTTAGATAGGGTGAGTGCGATGAATGGGCAATCAGACTCGTAATCGCCACATGAATAAGCGCCGTTACAAACCGCGCCTGAAACACCGAATCCTCCTCGCAAATGCCCTCATTCTGCACCAAAACAAGCGCATTTTGCACGAATGCGTTGTCACGAATGGAATCAAAGCGCAAAAAACCACATTTCAAGCCATCATCGATGTCATGGCTGATATACGCGATTTCATCGGCGCAATCCACCACGATTGCTTCAAAGCTTGGGTGCAAATCAAGCTGAAAATGCGCATCGAGATAGGCTGCAAGTTCGGTATTGAAAAAATCTTTGCGATAGGGTGCAGAATGTTTAAGGATTCCTTCCAAAGTCGCAAAGGTGAGATTCAAGCCATCAAAATCCTTGTAGCGCTTTTCGAGTTTTTGTACCACACGAAACGACTGGAAGTTGTGGTCAAATCGCGCGCCGTTGCATTGGGAATGACAACGTAACACAGAATCGAGCTCATCACCGCCCGCATGCCCAAAGGGTGTGTGCCCCAAATCATGTGCGAGCGCAATGGCTTCGCAAAGCGATTCACAAAGCCCAAGCTGCTTGGCAATCGAACGCGCAATCTGGCTGACTTCGAGCGAATGCGTGAGGCGCGTGCGAAAAAAATCACCCACACTATTGAGAAAAACCTGCGTTTTGTATTCAAGCCGCCGAAACGAGGAACAATGGATAATCCTGTCGCGGTCGCGAGAGAATGGGTCGCGAAAGTCCTCTTTGGCTGCATAGAATCGCTGTTCTGGCTGCCGTTTTGTTGATTGCCATTCGTCTAATTGCATGTTTTCCTCAAAACTGAATAAAAAGTTATATGTTACCATGTCTTGGATAAAATAGCAAAAAGTTGCAAGGAACAATATGTCACAATCTCAACATTCTTCGCCTCGCCTACTTATGCACGCCTTTGGCGAATACCAAACAAATTGTTATATTCTTGTCTTTGATTCTGGCGAACTCATTATCGACCCTGGAATGGGCGCGACAAAATGGGTGTGCGAAAACTGCCACAACCCGCTTGCGATTTGCAACACGCATGGGCATTTTGACCATATTTGGAGCAATCAGGAGCTGCAAAGTGTCTATGCAGGGATTCCGCTGATTGTGCATGCCGGCGATGCGTTTATGCTGCGCGAGGATTGCTTCGGGCTCAATCTCCCCTGCTCCGCGCCCACGCACTTGGTGCAAAATGACGGCGAGAGCCTGCGCTTTGGTGACATTGAAGTGCGCTACTGGCATTTCCCCGGGCACACGCCGGGCTGTTGCATTATCGAAACCGATGCGGGAATCTTTAGTGGCGATTTTATCTTTCATCGCTCGATTGGACGCTATGACTTCCCCTACTCGTCCGAAAGCGAGATGAAACAGAGCCTGTTGCGATTCCAAGTTTGGTGCAATGCCAAAAGTGAACGTGCAAACAAACCCATCTATCCCGGGCACGGCGCTTCCACCATAGCAAGCGAGGAATGCCAAAACATCGATTTTTGGCTCGCACGTATGGGGTGATTTTGATGAATAAGATAGTTTGAGCATTGCGTCTTGGCAGCCATTGTGAATGGTTCTAGGAGGAACAAAATCATCTCAATTCTGCCCCCCCCCTTGTTTTATCGATTAAAGCGAAGCATTCGCGAGCAGATTTTGCTCCTTCATTGCCACATAGATAGCATCATAGCCGTGTAGCTCCCTATCACCAACGCGCACCCACTGATTTAAGCCTTCCATGCTCATCATCTTGCTAATGATTGGGTCACTTTTGCGCTCATTTTGCGACAACAACATCTGTGCAAACGCCTCGCCAAGCCCAGAATCAAAGCTTGGCAACACCGAAAAATTGCAATGGCAATAGCCCGGGCTGCTCCAGAAACTTTCGATTTCAGGGTAGCTTCCTTCTTGCAAGATTCGAATCCACGTGCTCGAGCCAATCGCGCCTGCGTCAAGATCACCGCGCTTAATACTATCGAGCACATCAAATTCGCTGCGCCCCGTGTCGCCATGTTTGCCCAAATCGCTATTGTGCCGCACAACGTTAAGCCCTGCTGCGCGAATCTCATCGCCGCGCCCGCGCCCACATTCATCGGGCGAGTGAAATTCGGTGATTTCAGGCGCAATCTTTGCTTGCTGCAGATAATACAACCCCATAATCGCCGCTTGCGCCGAATCGCGACTACCAAGCCCAAAGCGCTTGCCCTTGAGGTCAGCAAGAGCTTGGATTCCACTATCTTTGCGTGCGACAAATTTTGTCGTGAAATCAATATCGGTGTCGCGCATGATGAGAGCACGCGCCGTGTTGTTTGTGGCGTGCAATGTACGAATCCACGCCACATTTGTATTCCAAGCCACATCGATATGCCCCTTGAGGAGCGAATCGACTTGTCGTTCATAATTGCTAAACAGGACATAATCCAATCCAATTCCAAAATCTCCTGCATTTGCATAATCACGGATAATATCCCAGATGGGCACAACCTTTGGGTCATAGGCAACTGCGCCGAGTAATAGTGTCTTTTTCACAAGCCGCTCCTTATTTGCGCAAGGCATCACCAAGCCACATCTTGACGACATCAAGACTTGGCGCCATCACTTGTGCTGCATACGAATCGCGCAAGTAGCGCTCAAGCGGCAATAACTTGCTATATGCCTTGCCCCCACCAAGCCGCATAGCAAGCGAGCAAATCTCTGTAACAAGCTCTGTCGCATTCACACGGCATGCGAAAATCTTTGTCGCTGCGTCTGTTTCGCCCGCGTCAAAACTGCGCGCGGCTTCAAGCACGAGCGCTCGTGCACTTTGGGCTTTGGTATAAAGCGTGGCAAGATGAGCGCGCACCATCTCAATGTCGCACAAAGCATTGCCATTTGTATATTTGCGTTCTTTGGTGTGTGCAAGCGCACAATTGTATGCTGCGTTGCCAAGCCCGGCATAGATTGCCCCAAGCCCTGTGATAAAATACATCGCGACAAGCCCCGCTTGGTCTTCGCCCTGCCCTTCAGCACCCACAAGCATAGAATTGGGAACTTTGACGCCGTTATATTGCACAGGCTTTGAGTTGTTGCCGCGCATTCCCACACCATTCCAGAGGTTGTGTTCATGCACAAGATTTTGACTATTGCGCTCCACAAGCCAATTATTGCGCTTGCCCTTGAGCTTGCATGAGTTGGTATAAGTCAAGTAATAATCTGCAAATTCTGCCGAGGTAACGAAGCTTTTGCGCCCGTTTAGAATCCGAAAATCCCCTGCCTCTTGCTCGGTCATATCAGGCAGGTCAAAATGTGTGCCCGAGCCGCTCTCACTATAGGCAAGCGCAATGGCAATATCGCCTTTTGCGACTTTTGCAAGAATCTCACCCGATACTTTACCGCCAAACTTTGCAAGCATTGCGGTTGCCGTATTGTGCATCATATAGCACAATGCCGTGGTTGCATCAAAACCAGCGAGAATCCAGCATACTTTGGCATGATGTACATCGCCGCCGCCAAGCCCGCCAAACTCTTTGGGCACAAGCAAGCCCATAAAGCCCTCTTTGCGCAACGCGCTGTATGCTTCAGCAGGGAATCTCCCGTCCTCATCAACACTCTTTGTGATAGGCGCAATCACCCTTTCTCCAAGCGCTTTTGTCTCGCTTTCTAAGTTTTCTAATGATAACATTTTTACTCCTTTTGTCAAGGATTGCACGAATCCTTTAATTAAGCCTCATAGGCTGTTATCTAAGGCAAGTAGCCCCACACAACAACCTACATGAAATTGGGTGTATGCGCCTTGCTTAACTCAAAGGCGAGTTCTTCGTCAATTCCGCATTCAACGAGCCTCTTGGTGCGATTAGCTTCCATTTTTACCTTGAGATTCTCAACCATTTCAAATCCGCGACTTAGCTCTGATGTACTATCGCCCCCACCAGCAAAGACAGCGAGAGATTCGAGCAAGAGTGTGGATTCGCCACTCACCTCGTCAAGATAGACTTTGCGGCGCAACACAGAATCTTTGAGAATCTCGACTCGGTGCGGGTTGCTCAAAAGTGCCATTTTGACATTATTCATGCCATACGCAACATGCCGCGCCTCGTCTTTGCGCGCGAGGTTGAATAGCTTTTTTGTTGGCGAATCGGGCGCACAATCTTCAAGAAACTTGAGCAAATCGATAAATGTTCCCTCGCCCATGATATGGAGCAAAAAACTCGCGGCAAGATAGTTGTTTTCTTTAAACAAACTAAAGAGGCTTTGCTGCGTGGTGAGTGTGGAATATTGCACACCCAAATGTGTCGCATTTGCGCGTTTGGTGAATGCTTCGATATGCCGTGCTTCATCGCCAATGATGCTGGATAATAGCATCGGAATGGGTAGGAAATAGGGTGAAATCTGCGAGAGAAATTTGGCAGGGATATAGAGTGCACTCAATTCATTCTCTATTAAATATGTCATAATCTGCGCAATCGCAAACTCGACTTTGGGCGCAAACTCTGGAATCGCACTCCACTCAATCGCGCTTGTCGCATTCCATTGCGCTGCCTTGGCGTCCTCATACATCTTGTTCACATTCTTGCTCCAAAGCTCATCTTTGTGATTGAGAACAAAATGATAATCTGGGCTTGCCTTTTGTGCCATGACACCATATGGCGCAAGCCCAATTTCGCGCGGGGCAAGCTCGAGCTCGAGCGAAAACGTAATAAAACTTCGCGCAGAATCTTTACGCAAAAGGTAGGTAACGCAGCCCTTAAGCATCGTTTTATGCAAAAATGATTCACCTTTTAACTGACACCATGAGATGATCTCGGATTCGAGATTGTCAAATTGGCTTAGAATCTCGATTGTATCGTTTGTGTCGGCAAGCAAAAAGGCATTTTCAAGCCGCAGAAAAAACAGCTTGCCTAATGGAATTGTGTCGAGATTTAGAGAATGTTGCATTATGATTGCTTTAGGATAAGATACGCAGATATAGCAGAAAAATCAGCTTGTCTGTGGTTTGCACACGGCAAAATAAATTAGTCATTCTAGCACAAAAAAACTTTTGATTGACTAAAACAACACAATGCTGCTACAATTCCAAAAAATAGCAAAGGAAATGATAAACATGCATGCACAACATTCAAACCTTATTCCTATTCTCACAATCGCTGGGAGCGATTGCAGTGGTGGCGCAGGCATTCAAGCGGATTTGAAAACATTTGGCGCACACAATCTCTTTGGCATGAGTGTCGTTCTTAGCGTTGTGGCAGAAAACACAGCGCGTGTACTCTCGAGCTTCGATGTGCCCACGCGCATCATCGATGAACAAATTGAAGCAGTGTTTGAAGACATTCCGCCACAAGCCGTAAAAATCGGCATGCTCGGCAGCGCCGACATCATCGCGTGTGTAGCGCAGAATCTGCAAAAATGGCAACCCAAAAATGTCGTCATCGACCCTGTGATGTTCGCCAAAAGCGGCTTTGCGCTGATGCCGCCGCAAAATTGCGCGCTGTTTGCGCGCGAGATGATTCGATTTGCCGATGTGCTCACGCCCAATATCCCCGAGGCGCAAGCGCTCTGTGGGTTTGAGATTTGCGATGAAAACGCGATGAAACGTGCAGCAGAGGTGCTGCACCAAAAGGGTGCAAAGAGTGTATTGGTTAAGGGGGGGCATCGCAGCAAAAATGCGAATGATGTTTTTTTTGATGGCAACACAATGAGTGTTTTGGCAAGCGAGCGAATCGAGACGCGCAACACGCATGGCACAGGTTGCACATTGAGTTCGGCGATTGCCGCGAACCTCGCACTTGGCAAGGGCGCATTGCAGGCTGTACGCGAGGCAAAAGAATATGTCTTTGGTGCGATTCTGCATTCTCTCAATCTCGGCAAGGGATATGGTCCTACGAATCATTTCTATCGCTTGTTTGCAGCAAAATCTTAAGTTTTTTCAAAGCTCTTGTGCGATATATTCCTTTTTGATGATAATCATTAAAAATGAAAGTCATTAAAAATGATTTTATCAAACCATAAAGGGAAGTCTATGCAGAGGGAAACCATTCGTCTCGGACTATGCGTTGGCTTTTTGTCGGCAACATTGCGGCAGAAGCTTCAAAAAAGCTTTGCACAACATCTCGCGCCCTACCAGCTCGAATATCGACAAGCAGGAATTCTGTGGGTTTGCTATACACAGCCCAAAACGCAAAGCTTCGTCAGTCAGCTTGGCGAACTCGACAAGAACTATGCACGCATTTTTGTCGAGGATTTGCAGCAAAAGGGGCTGATAGAACGTGTGCAAAACCCCAACGACCACCGCGAAAAGCTGCTTATTCTCACCGAATCGGGCAAGAGGGTTGCCGAAGAGACATTTGCGCTCATGTTGCAATCGCAAAAAGAGATTCTATCAGCTCATCTTAGCAAAGACGAATTCGAAACCTTGCAAAAGCTCCTGTATAAATGTTTTGTTGGAATCCACCAAATCCACGTCTAGGAGACACAATGAAAATGGTTCGTTATGGCAAACTTTTGTTTTGGATTGGAATCCTAAGTGCCACGCTTTATGCGCGTGATTATTCTGTGCGCGAGGATTCTCAAATTGGCTTTAGTGTTGGTAAGTTTTTGGTACTCAATGTCGAGGGACGATTCCAAAAGTTTAGTGGGACACTCACGCTTGATGCACAGAATCAAATCAGCGCACTCAAGGGCGAAGTCGCGATTGATTCGATTACGACAGAGAACGCAAAACGTGATACGCATTTGCTTGCGCCCGATTTTTTGGACGCGGCAAACTTCCCTACCGCGCGGCTTTCGCTTGTCTCATACACGCCCCATGCAAGCGAAGATTCGAGCAAGATTACAGGCAAGCTCACGGCGCTCTTGGAGCTGCATGGCAAGAGTCAGCACATCGAGTTTGATAGTATCCTCGTGCCCAAATCGGATAATCCCAAACTTTCGCTCCATGGTGAGATCAATATCAAAGACTTTGGAATCGAGGGCTCGATGATGAACAGCAACACCGTAACAATCGAGCTACAAACAGAATGGGAATGAGTATAAGCATTATTTATTGTATATTAGGCTCATGTTTTGAGCCCTAAGCGCAAGCGCCCTTAATGGGCGCGCAAACGCATTCAAACACACAACACACTTGGCAAGCTTGTGTGCGATGAAAACAAGAATCCAATGTTTGAGCCAAAGAACGCACAATCAGGGGTTGATTTGAATATGACGTAAGTAGGACACATAATGGCATTGGCTATTACAAGATTGAATTAAATTTAAATTGATATAATGGCGCAACTTTGAAACGATTATCAAGGAGTGCCTATGCGAAGCGACATCATCAAAAAAGGCTACCAAAGAGCCCCGCACAGAAGCTTATTGCGTGCCACAGGGCTAAAAGATGAAGATTTTAACAAACCTTTTATCGGCATTGCAAATAGTTATATTGACATTATTCCCGGGCATTTTTTCTTAAACCGCTATGCGCAGATTATCAAAGAGGAGATTCGCGCTGCTGGGGGCGTGCCTTTTGAATTTAATACCATTGGCGTAGATGATGGCATCGCAATGGGGCATAGCGGTATGCTCTACTCTTTGCCTAGTCGTGAGCTGATTGCAGATTCTATTGAAACAATGATGAACGCGCACTCGCTAGATGCGATGATTTGTATCCCAAATTGCGATAAAATCGTGCCCGGAATGCTTATGGGTGCGTTGCGCGTGAATGTGCCAACTATCTTTGTGAGTGGTGGTCCAATGAAAGCCGGGAAGCTAGAGGACGGCACAATTTTGGATTTAAATTCTGCTTTTGAAGCGGTGGGAGCATTCGCAGAGGGTAAGATTAGCGAAAAAAGGCTACACGAGATAGAATGCAATGCGTGTCCGGGCGGTGGGAGCTGTAGTGGAATGTTTACTGCAAACTCTATGAATACGCTTTGTGAGGCGATGGGGGTTGCGCTGCCGGGAAATGGCACGATTTTAGCCCTTAGCCCTGAGCGTGAGGAGCTTTTACGCAAAGCGGCGCGCAGAATTGTAGAGATTGCGCTAGATGAGCAAAAAAGCGAGCAGTTTAGATTCCGAAATATTTTAAATAAAAAAGCCGTGCATAACGCGTTTGTCGTGGATATGGCAATGGGCGGCAGCACAAACACAATCTTGCATATGTTAGCTATTGCTAAAGAGGCAGAGGTGGATTTCAACCTAGATTCTATCAATGCCATTGCTTCAAAAGTCGCACATATTGCTAAAATCGCTCCGGCATTAAGCACAATCCATATGGAAGACATCAATCGCGCGGGGGGCGTGTCGGCAGTAATGAATGAAGTTGCAAAAAGAAATGCAACGCAAGATTCTATCCTCTATCTTGACGCATTAACTATCACAGGGGAGACTTTGGGCGAGCGCATTGCAAATGCGGAGATTGCAGACTCAAATATCATTCGCCACAATGAAAACGCGTATTCGCCGGTAGGTGGGCTAAAGATTCTTTATGGTAATTTAGCGCGTGAAGGTGCGGTGCTCAAGGTCGCCGCAGTGGCAGAATCTATGAAAGAATTTGAGGGAAGTGCGGTGTGCTTTAATTCGCAAGATGAGGCGATTAAAGGCATAGCCGGAGGCAAGGTAAAGGCGGGAAATGTTGTAGTAATCCGCTATGAGGGACCCAAAGGGGGACCGGGAATGCAAGAAATGCTCGCCCCCACAAGTATGATTATGGGAATGGGACTAGGTGAATCTGTCGCGCTTATCACCGATGGACGCTTTAGCGGGGCGACAAGGGGAGGCTGTATCGGGCATATAAGCCCAGAAGCAGCAGAAGGAGGATTAATCGCACTCATTGAGGACGGAGACAAAATCGCGATTTCAGTTTCAAAAGGCACATTGGAATTGCTCGTGGATTCCGCTGTTTTAGAATCTCGCCGTGCAAAATGGAAGCCTATCAAAAAGGAGATTCCAAGCAAATGGTTGCGCCGCTATGCGCTGCTTGTGAGCAATGCGGCAAATGGCGCAGTATTGAAGACGGAGCTGTGAGATGTATTGATTTTTTGATGTTGCAAATATTAATATATTTTTTGCAAGATATATATCATGGCAAAATCATGAATATGTTACGATGGGGCGAAAAGGATAAAAATGACACAGGTAACCTACAAAAACCATAATCATTTATTGAATAAATTTTATGTAGATGATTGTGTGCATTTTATGCAAAATAATGTAAGCGACAATTGTGTTGATTTGATTGTAACATCTCCGCCCTATGATGATTTGAGAGATTACAATGGATACAACTTCGATTTTAAAAATATTGCCAATGAAATTTTTAGAATTACAAAAAATGGCGGCGTTGTTGTTTGGGTCGTGGGAGATAAAATCAAAAATGGCAATAAAAGTCTAACAAGTTTCAAGCAGGCTTTATATTTTCAAGAAATCGGTTTCAATGTACATGATACAATGATATATGCAAAAAAGAATACACCCTTTATGCGTTCTAATGCTTATACAAATAATCATGAATATATGTTTGTATTTTCCAAAGGAAAACCAAAGTCCTTTAACCCACTCAAAGAAGAAACGGTAAGAAGTGGTTTTGAAATGTTAGTGGCAAATAAAAAATCAGATGGCAAAAACAATAAGGTTCTTAAAGAGTTAAAAAAAGAAAAAACAAGAACAAATATTTGGTATTATGCTGTAGGACTTGGAGGAACGACGAGCGACAAAGAAGCCTTTCAGCACCCCGCTGTATATCCCGAGCAGCTCGCTCTTGACCATATTCTATCGTGGAGTAATGAAGGAGATGTTGTATTTGATCCGATGTGTGGCTCTGGTACGACATGTAAAATGGCTTTTTTAGCCAAAAGAAATTTTATAGGAGTAGACATAAGCCAAGAATATATCGAAATGGCAAGAAAAAGATTAGATAAATATAGGAATATCCTATGTGTTTAAAAATTGATACTTTTGTGATTGCGAATAAACAAGTTGATAATATAGCAAAAAATTCTGTGGGTGTTGTTGAGGCTCTTAATGGAAACTTTGCAATGGTTTTATTTATAGGTGTTAATGAGATTAAGAAAATGAGATATGAAGATTTAGAATCTATTGATATTTATAAAACAGGAAAGGGATTTGATGTTAAAATTTGTAATATTTGTCATATCTTAAAAAACACCAGTAGTTTTGAGGTAAATCAAACCGATGCAAAAGGTAATAAAACAACAAGACCGAGTTGCAGAGAATGTAGAAAGCAAATTGATGGCATCAAGCTTTCTGCTGCTGAAAAGAAACGAATGGACAAACTTGCGCCACCAAAAGGCAGTGTTTTTACATGTCCAATTTGTGAAAAAAGAAGCATTGTAGGAATTACGGCAAATCTTGTTCGAGACCATAATCATGAAACGGGCGAGGGCAGAGAATGGATATGTGATAGTTGCAATACCGGACTTGGTCGATTTAAAGATAATCCAAAATTTTTAGAAAAAGTAATAGAATATTTGAGGCAATATGAAAAATAATGTGCGAAGCCTAGAGAATTGTGTATTAGATTCTAGCTTTAATGACATTGGCGATAAGGCTGGACAAAGGATTTAATTATGAAACAGACTTTAGTTTTTGGAATCACGCAATGCAAATAGAAGTCTATCAAAAAGAGATTCCAAGCAAATGGTTGCGCTGCTATGCGCTGCTTGTGAGCAACGCCGCAAATGGCGCGGTGCTGAGGACGGAGATGTGAGGAATGACAACAAATAAAAAATTTAAAGGGTGTGAGGAAAATGATTATATAACTTCATATGGAAGCGCAATTTGTTTTTGGTCGTTAGCTAGAATCTACACTCAAATATATGAGGCAACACGAAGCATAACTCCATTTGAGATTTTTGCATCAGCTACTAGTTATGGTTTAGCTATTGAACTACTACTGAAAACTATTATTTCAGGAGAAAGTGGAAAGAAGCCAAATAAAACACATGATTTGTATAGACTATTTGAAAAAATAGACAAAGATACTCAAGATGCAATTTGTAAAAAATATGATTTTTATATTTATGGCAATAAAAAATCAGAGTTATTTCTTCGGGGTGTTACCTCTGAAAACTCAAAAGAAAAATTTAATAACTCTACATCACCTAATAAAAAAAGAGAAAAAGATATAAAAAGTCTTTTGGCAAACAATCAAGACATTTTTGCTCAATTTAGATATATGAGTGAAAGGGCACGAACAGAGGAGGTGGAGTATTTTTACTTTGAATATGGCTATTTTGATGTATTGTGCGAAGTTCTAATTGAAATTATACAAGAAAGATTGGCTGCAGAGAATGTAGATAGACAGTAGAATCAAGTTTGAGGATAAAGGAATAAAATGAGTCAAGTTATACCACATTTGCTTATTCAAATTGTAGATTTTTTGAAAAAGTCTCCTGTTGCCTTAAGCAAACAAAGCCGAGATGGTAGGATAAATTCTGCCTTTAATGAAGATGAAATTTTTAAATGCTTAGAAACAAATTTTGCAATAAATCGCCCAAATATGCGCGATTGGGTAGATTTTAGCTTTGAGGAAAATAATATTTTTTATCCTGTAAATATCAAAGTAAGCACAACAAAAACCACTGATAATCTTAATTGCAAACTTGGAATCTATTATGCCTTAACAGGCAAGATTCCACCTTTTGGTAATGGTGTAAGCTGGGATTGCTACTTCAAAAGTCTTAAAGAAAATATACAGCAAAATTCAAAAGATTATTATTTTTTGATTATCAATAAAGATAATTCTAGTGATGTATTTGCTACTTCTTTAAAAAACTTAGAATCTATCTTGCCAAATGGCAATAATCTCCCCTTTCAAGCAAAATGGGACAATAATCGCAAACTGATAAATAGAGATTTTGAAAGTGCAAAAGCCTTTTTGCTTGGAACTTTTGAAGAATCTTTAAAATTAAGAGCTGATGCTTACCTCCATTTTAAGAAGTATTTTTATGAATCTTGATGTAGTAAATTTGGGACAAGTTTTCACACCACCACATATTGTCAGTGATATGTTAAACCTCATTCAAAGCGCAAAAAGGCTTTCTAATCCTAGATTCTTAGAGCCAAGTTGTGGAAATGGAGCATTTTTTAAAAATTTACCCAGCAATAAAGTAGGCATAGAGTTAGATTCTAAAGTAGTTTGTGATAAATCTGTATTGAAAGTTGATTTTTTTAGTTATCCTGTGAGTGAAAAATTTGATTGTATTATTGGCAACCCTCCTTATGTGCGTTATCAAGATATTTTAGATTCTACGAAATTCCTTTTAAATGCTTATAAGAATATCTTTGATTCTCGTTCGAATTTGTATTTATTTTTTATCTATAAATGTATCTTGCATTTAAAAGATAAGGGGGAGCTAATTTTTATCACGCCTAGAGATTTTCTAAAAAGCACTGCAAGCATAAAACTCAATGAGTTTTTATTCTCGCAAGGTAGCATAACAAATTTTATAGATTTGGGAGATAAAAAGATTTTTAACAAGGCTCAACCAAATTGTGCGATATGGAGGTTTGAAAAAGGTAATTTTGGGAGAAAAACCCAATGTTTGAGGGAATTTAGTTGTATCAATGGGCAGATTCTTTTTACCAAAAAATCTTATAGCATTCCTTTTAACTCATTGTTTTTTGTTAAAGTTGGAGCAGTGAGTGGGGCAGATTCTATTTTTGCAAATCAACAATGGGGTAATGCAGAATTTGTAAACTCTACCACTGCAAAAAGTGGTAAAACAAAAAGAATGATTTATGGAGAACACGCAAAAGATTGTGTGTACTTGCAAGAATTTAAGCAAAAATTATTGCAAAGAAAAATTAAAAAATTTGATGAAAGTAATTGGTGGCAATGGGGCAGAGATTATTATAAAAGTGAAAAGCCACGAATCTATGTCAATACCAAAACTCGAAATAAAAAACCATTTTTCTTGCATTCTTGCAACGCTTATGATGGTTCTATTTTGGCAATTTTTCCAAAATTTGAAGTGGATTCTAAGAACTTACAAGATTTGTGCGAGAGGCTCAATAATATAGATTGGGAGGAGCTAGGATTTGTATGTGATGGACGATTTTTATTTTCCCAAAGAAGCCTAGAGAATTGTATGTTAGATTCTAGCTTTCAGGATATTGGCAGTAAAGTTAGACAAAGGATTTAATAATGAAATGGACTTTAGTTTTAGAATCTTGCCATACAAAGTGGCAACCTGTGAAAAAAGAAATCAAAAGCAAATGGCTCAAACGCTACTCTTTGCTTGTAAGTAACGCCGCAAATGGCGTTGTGTTGAAAGACGGATCTATAAAGTGGAAGCTGCCTTAGCTTTTCCTAAAAATTGGCACAATCTTTTTTACCAAAGTGATACCGTTATTGATAAAAAGGTTTCTTTTTAGATTCTCTCAAAGGCAAATCCCTACACTACAAACGTTACACCAAAAGCCCCTTGCGCTATAGTGGAGGAAAATCTTTAAGAGAGATTTACATATAGACTTTAATCATCAAAAGATTTATGAGAATCTCAAAAATACAAAACATAAATTTTTGCTCACTTATTGATGATAGTGAGTTGATACGAAATCTTTATAAAGATTTCTATGTATGTGAATATTCTTTGCAATATGGAATGAATAATTATAAACAAATACAAGCAGCAAAAGGAGTGGAACTTTTAATTAGTAATTTTAGTTTAGAGAAATGTCAAATTTTTATGTGGAGTGATATTACCAAATCAAAGCCCCCCCCCTCACCTCAATTAAACAAGAGGGAAACTTATGAAAGAGATTAGAAATACTAGAGAAATAGAAACTGCGTATCCATTAATGAAACAGTTGCGACCAAGTTTAAGCCGAGAAGATTTTGTAGCCAAAGTGCTTGAGCGGCAAAAAAGTATGCATTATCGTTTCTTTGCCACTTATGATGATAAACAAAGACTGATAGGGCTATGCGGGATAATGCCATTTCATGTGCTTTATCGTGAAAAATGCCTCTATATTTGTATTTTAGTAATTGATTCAAATCTTAGGGGGCAAGGCTTTGGATAGAAATTTTTGCAAGAAATTGAGGATCTAGCATGTAGAGAAGGCTATTCACAAATTGAATTAAGTTCAAGCTTCCCATGAAAGGAAGCACATCATTTTTATGAAAAGAAAATGGGCTTTGACAAAACAAGCTATGTATTCGTGAAAACTTTAGAAAAAGCACAAGAAATTTAACCTATGAAACAGTATTTATAAATCTTGGCTCATTTTACATATCCAACAAGGAAATAAAACTGATTGTAAATGAAATGGGCACAATCGCCCATACAGATTTGCAATGGCAACAAAAGCGCTTAATGATGCCACCAAAAAAGGCAGCCGTAATGCTCATATTGCAAAAGAATTTGTTTATCTCTACCAAGGAAAACTTTCATTGCATTGAACGATAATCCAAGATTTCCCACGATTTCTCAAAAGGCATAGGCAATGTCTATATTGACCCTTATAAAAAAATTTGTTATAATATGCCACAAAACAAAGCGATATGCAATCGCAAATGTAGGGGTCAATATGAAACGTGTCTATTATAGCTTCCATTATGAAAATGATTACTGGAGATTGCAACAAATCCGCAAGAATCCCGCTGTGCAAGGGCAAAGCATTTATGCTGCCGATGAATGGGAATCCATCAAATGGGAAGGGGATTATCGAGTGAAAAATGTCATCGACAAGGCAATGCAAAATCAGCATTGCGTGGTCGTCCTCATCGGCAGTGAAACCTTCGATTCACGTTGGGTGCAGTATGAGATAGAAAAGGCATGGAGTGAGCGCAAGGGATTGTTTGGAATCTATATCCACAATCTCAAAGACGGAAACGGGAATCGGTCAGAAATGGGGCGCAACCCATTTGAGATTTTTTCTGTCAATAACACGAGTAGCCTCGCAAATTATATCAAAGTCTATGACCCTCCGCGCCTCGCCAACCCCTCGCCCGCGCAATATATCCAACAGAATCTCGCGCGTTGGGTGGACGCAGCGATGTTGCAGGCAAGACAAAGACGATAGGCTGGGTGCATAATTTTAAAATAATCATTGCTAATCTTGCAATCTTTCTAGGTCTATGCCTCTTTTTTGCAAGGCAGCTTTGATTGTTTCGATGATTGGTTTTGGGTCATACTCGTCAATCTTTCTTCGCATAGTATTCAAATATTCCTCAATATTATGCGGCGTCAAAGTATGTGTTTCGTCACGAATCGCATCGAGTTGCATTAAATTCATGTCAATATTATAATGAGTTAAATCCCGATAGTTCTCAATATGGTCGGCATAATCCAAATCATCAAAACCATAGAGTATGGCATTAGGAAGTTTGTCGATTTCTGCAACAAGCCACAATAGAACATCATCATATTGGTTTGTGCGATAAGGTATCTTGTATGCAAGCCTGCTATATGTTGGTATAATAAGATAAAATTGCGTTTCATGATATTGCTTGATAGTGCTTAACACATTATCAGCAATATTTTGTTGTATGCGCGAGGCTTGGGGTTCTACAATCAAGTTTTTAGAATTAATAACAGCTTTTAATTCATTTACTCTCCCTCTATGTTCTATATTATCAATATCAAAACCATACAACCAATTCTCAATCCCACCATAGAGTACTTGCACGTCATAAATTGTTTTAACAATAGAATCCTCAATAGATTCCACACGATGCTGCCCCACGCAATTCTCTGATTGCGACCAACTCAAGGAACATAAAATAAACTTGTCGTACGTATAGAGCAAAACATCATCTAGCCATGTATTGTTATATGAGAATGTATCAAGCCGCACATCTGGCGTCTGTGCGTCTAGGATATTATCAACAGTATATACGATTCTCTTGGCTTTTTTGTGTGTCATTATATAATCTAAAATAATTTTTCTTTCATAAAAACTTGAACCGTGCATAGAAATATTAACCCATTTTCCTCCGAGCTTTTGATTTGCTTCGTTTGCAAATGTATTTTCAAGCATTGATGTTCCAAGAATATATGAATCAAAATCATAGAAGTCTATGATTCCTTTTGCCATTATTCTCATGTCGCCATGAAATGTCGTTTTTCTAAAATATGGCTTATGAAATATTTGTGCAGGGTCATACAGATAAACATTCAAGATAAAGAGCATTAAAAATAACATAAAGAAAATAGGTACAAAAAATAAATATCTTGCATATTTACTCATGAATCCTCCTAGAAATTAAAATAAATAAACTCTGTATAGGGCACAGAAAATAATAGCAATATTGAAAGAAATAAGAAAAATCCTACTATGGCAGCATTCCAAATGCTTGCATTGAAAGATTTGAGCATTTCTATGGAATTTTTGCAACATAACACAACAACGAAAGCCACAATTGTGAATATTACAAGCTTATCTTTTCCGTCAATAGTTGCCAATAATTCGCCCATGCGCCACCATTTTTGCGGCAACTCCACCCATACGATTCCAAACATTGATTTTAGCAAATTTAATGCGCCACTGATGTTTTCGCTCCGAAAAAATATCCATGAAACATTGATAAAGTTGAACGTCAATATCCAACAAAAAATATGATAAATTCTGCTCTGTAAAAATGCGCTTTTTCTTAGGTTTCTTGATTCGAGAAACCATGAATAAACTCGATGTATGCACATGGCGATTCCATGCAATATTCCCCAAATTATAAAGCCAAATCCAGCACCATGCCAAATGCCACTTAGAAAAGCTACAACAAAAAGATTGCGCAATGTAATGCACATTCCTCTTTGGTTTCCACCCAAAGGAATATAGAGATAATCGCGCATAAACCTACCGAGTGTCATATGCCACCTTCGCCAAAAATCGCTGATATTTTTTGCCTTGTATGGTGCGTTGAAATTTATCGGAATCCTGATTCCAAACAAAAGAGCAAGACCGATTGCCATATCACAATATCCACTAAAGTCAAAATAAATTTGAAAGGTATACGAAAGCGACGTTGCCCACGATTCTGCGATATTTAGAAACTCTCCACTTTCGACCTTTGCAAACCCAGAATTTGCCCATTACGCAAAACTATCTGCAATAAAAACTTTCTTGAAAAGTCCAATAGAAAAAATATAGAGCCCCTTTGCAATATTTTCCCATATCTTGGAATCCATAGTTCTTGCAAAAACGGAGCTAAATTGTGGCATCATTTCTTTATGATGCACAATGGGTCCTGCAATGAGTTGTGGAAAAAATAGTACAAATAGGCAATAATCAAAAAAATCAAGTCTAGAATCTTTGTTTGCGCAATTTGATTCGATACTTTTATAGCAATCTACCAAAAAAGCAATTTGCTGAAATGTAAAAAATGAGATGGCGAGGGGCAAGAGGATATGTGGCAACGGAATATTAAAATCAAAATGGCATAACGATATGAATAAATTGAAATTTTCAAGCAAAAAGTCAGTGTATTTAAAGATTCCAATCAACGATAAATTAAACAAAATGCCGATAAACAGAAGCCGTTTTGCAGGGAATATTTTGGAATGTTTATTGAAACAAACAGCAAAGAAATGGCTATATGTTGCCCCCCCCCCCAATAGCATGAACATGATTTCTGGCAAGAATCGCCTTTGCAATAGCAAAATTTATAGCAATACTTCCTAGCAAAATGGGGAGATACGCAAGATTCCAAAAGCCATAAAAGAACATGCTGCCAAGAATCAATGTTATCTTTGCGAAAAAATCATAACCAGCAAAGCGCAAGAGATAGAACAATAACAATATCAATGGCAAGAACCCAAGAAGAAACTCAAAAGAACTAAAAACCAAAACCTTATCCTTTTTTATGTTCTCCTAGAATCATGCCATATTATTTCTTAAGATATTTTTAATGCTGGCTGCTTCTCTACTCCTTCGCGCGGTTCAAAAAGCCGACACAGAGGCAAAACACAAGCCCGATTCCAACGGCAATCGGCGCGTTTGCGGTGATTCCAGCAGGCGATGAGGCAAGCGCAAAGTTATGCGCCATCGCCGAGCCCACAAAGCCGCCGAGCAAGAAGATAGCCGCATCGCTATCGCCCTCGCCACTAAAGATGAGCTGCCGCCCAGGGCAGCCTCCGCCAAGCCCAAAACACAGCCCGGCGAGCAGCATTCCAAGAAAGTTCCACAGCCAATCGTTATGCGCGATGGGTTGTGGCGCGAAGCCAAGATTGAACTGCCCAAGCGCGATGTTCATAAGCGCAGCAACAACAAGCGCGGCAAGAACGCCTTGCAAAATGCGCGTGTCCTTGAACAAAAACGGGTCGCGAATGGCGGCAACGGTGCAGAATCGGCTCTTTTGAAACAGCGCGCCAATCAACAGCCCAGCGACAAGAGAGAGTGCAAATGGCGCGTGGTTGCTGCCCGGTCCCTTTACCGATTCACGAATGAGACTCCACTCGGGGTCAGAAAGCTTGACAAACGCAAAAGCCAAAAGCGCGAGCATAAGCAAAACAAAAGCCAAGCCCGCAAAATGGCTCATATTGTTTGAGCGCCCCAAAGAATAGCCGCCGCGCACAAAGAGGCTGCCGCCCAAAATGCCCGCGATGAGCCCGAGGATTCCAGCGATTGCACTCAAATCGCCGCCAGCAAGGCGCAACAACGCGCGCCAAGGGCAGCCCAAGAACACGAGCGCGCCGATGATTCCAAAAAAGCCGAGCATAAAGCGCACAAAGGGCACAGAACCGCCACGCGGGCGAAACTCGCGAAATGCGAGCGCCGAAACAAAAGCGCCAAGAACGATTCCAAAGATTTCGGGGCGCAAATATTGCACCACAGCTGCGCTATGCAGCCCAACAGCGCCGCTGATGTCGCGCATAAAGCATGCAGCGCAAACACCCATATTGGGCGGGTTACCATAAAAAGCCAAAAGCGGAGCAAGGATTCCAAAAACAGCGCCTGCGAGGATAGGCAAAATAGCAAGCTTCATTATATCCTCCGCCCTTTTCTAGGGTTTTTGAATCAAATAGCGAATAGTCGAGCCAATCTGCTCGACTCCTAGCACCTCATAGCCATGATTTTTCGCATCAACGGGGATATTGTTGATACTCTGCGGGCAGTCGCTGATGACTTCGAGAATATCGCCCTTCTTAAGCTCGGGCAAAACCTCGAGCGTGCGAATCGCAGGGTATGGGCAAGGCTCACCCTCGAGGTCGAGGCGATGTGTTGGGACAATGTCTTTGAGATTCTGTGTTTGTTTCATGTATTACTCCATTCATGAAAATTGCACGCGTTTTTTAGCGAGATAATATTTTTCAATGCACAAAATCACAACCAAAAACGCAATCAAGGCGATATAATTCACAATCAAACCGCCATAATTGCCAAAGGTTGCAAGCAAATTAATGCGAGGGAAGCTCGTTGCAAGCGGCTCGGCATAATAATCCCACGTGAGTGCGAGGAGACTTGCACCAATCACATTGCCGATTCCGACAATCCAATAATGCACCTGCCCCTCGACAGCACGATACATCCAACCGCATTCGCAACCTCCGGCGAGCACGATTCCAAAGCCAAACAAGAATCCGCCGATAATCGTGTTGGGTCCTGCCCACATAATCTTTGGCGGCATACCGAGCATGATATAGCTAAACACGCCAATGGTAGAGACCATCATGCCCACAATCACCGCACGTGCCATCATGCCGCGCCCTGTTACAAATAAATCACGAAATGCCGACGTGAAGCAGATTTGTGCACGTGAAATGATAAATCCAAAGCCAACGCCACAGAGCATTGCGATTGCAAGGGGCGAGATATTCTTGCCTTCAGGCGTGGGTTTGAATGCCATAAGCCACACAATCCACACGCTGATTCCAACCAAAACAAGTACACCAAGTACAAAGAAAATCTTCGCTCGCGCGGGATTTTGTGTGATTGGCTTTTGCTCCGTGGCAGCCACAAGCTTGACTTTCGAGCGAAACAGCGGCAGGCTCACGACCTGCGCCGCAACCCACACACCCACGAGTGTCGCGAGGGTAAAAAACCATGCATGTACGCTGAATTGGGGAATTCCCGTAAAAAAGCTCGCGAGATTGCAGCCCATGCCGATTCTTGCGCCAAAGCCAGCGATAATCCCGCCAATGAGCGCCTGAAAGACGCGGATACTGCTTTGTGGCAAGCGGAATTTGACATTATTCGCCATGAGCGCGGCAGCAAAGCAACCAGCGAACATACCAATAATCATCACGCCATCGATTCTATCGAGCGGCGTGCCCTGCAAGCCCATAATCGTAAAATAGCCAAGCGAACTCGTGTCAATGCCCATAAACTGCATCACATGCCCACCCCAGCGCGTAAATTCGCCGGTAACCGCCCAATATGTTCCCGTGAGCCCAAAATAATATGCCGCAAGAACGCCAAGCGCGATAATTGCAGGCATGGGCGACCAAAATCGCACTAAATAGTGCTGAATAAAATGACGCACCATGAGAATAATCCTCAAACTAAAGAAAAAGAGATGTATCTAAAAATGCAGGTGTGAGCACCCATTGATATAGAAACGCAGTTTTAGATGTTATGCTTTCGCCGAAAGCCTATAAAGAATCAGGGGTATGTCTTGCTTGACAAAGCAAAAACATGAGTATCATTATAGCATAAAAATGCAAAATGATAAGCAAAAATGCAAATGTTATATTAACCAACGATTTACTATCTTAACTCATTTCTCAAGTTTTTTTGGCTAGAATCCTGCAGCTCAAAACTGGGCTAGCACAATCTAAAGGAGATTCAATGGAGAATGCAGCAAGTCATCTTCAGATAAGCAGCTTTGATGAGGGAATTTGGAACGAAGAAATCAATGTGCGTGATTTTATCGTGCGCAACTACACACCCTATGATGGCGATGATACTTTCCTGACCAACCCAACAGACACAACGAGCAAGCTATGGCAACGTGTCTGCGAACTCATGAAAACTGAACGCGCGCGTGGCGGTGTGCTCGACATCTCAAACGATATTATCTCGACTATCACATCGCACAAACCGGGATATATCGACAAAGAGCTCGAAGTGATTGTCGGGCTGCAAACCAATGAACCTCTCAAACGTGCAATTATGCCTTTTGGTGGCTATCGCATGGTGCTCACATCACTCAAAGCCTACAACAAGCCCGAAGACCCACAAGTTGCCAATGTCTTCAAATATCGCAAAACCCATAATGATGGCGTATTTGATGCCTACACAGATGAAATGAAACTTGCACGGCATATCGGAATCATCACGGGATTACCTGATTCGTATGGGCGCGGTCGAATCATTGGCGACTATCGCCGCGTTGCCCTCTATGGAGTTGATCGACTCATTGCCGAAAAAGAAAAGGCAAAGAAGCTGCTTGAGCCTGATGTGATGGATTCGGATACCATTCGCGACCGCGAGGAAATCTCGGAACAAATCAAAGCCTTGCACGAGCTGAAAGTTATGGCACAATCCTATGGATTTGATATTTCTGCACCTGCAACAAATACCCAAGAAGCGATTCAATGGCTCTATTTCGCCTATCTCGCTGCGACAAAAGAACAAAATGGCGCGGCAATGAGCATCGGCAGAATCTCGACGTTTCTTGATTGCTATGCTGAACGCGACCTACAAAGCGGACGCTACACCGAAACACAGATTCAAGAAATGGTAGATCATTTTGTCATGAAGCTTCGCATGATTCGCTTCTTGCGCACGCCCAGCTATGATGAACTCTTTTCAGGCGACCCAACATGGGTTACTGAATGTATCGGGGGAATGTGCATTGATGGGCGACATCTCGTTACCAAAATGTCGTTTCGATTCTTGCACACACTTACCAATCTTGGACCTGCTCCAGAGCCTAACATGACCGTTCTTTGGAACACTCGCCTGCCCGAAAATTTTAAAGAATTTTGCGCAAAAGTGAGTATTAAGACCTCGAGCATTCAATACGAATCTGATGAAATTATGCTTCCCGAATTTGGCGATGATTATGGCATTGCATGCTGCGTCTCTCCGATGAAAATCGGCAAACAAATGCAATTCTTTGGCGCGCGCTGCAACCTTGCAAAGGCATTGCTCTATGCCTTGAACGAAGGACGAGATGAAACAACAGGACAACAGGTTGGACCGAACATCACACCCGTGAGCGGCGAGATTCTCGAATATGACCAAGTGATGTTCAAGTTCAATATCGTGCTCGATTGGCTCGCGCGGCTCTATATCAACACACTCAATGTCATTCACTATATGCATGACAAATATTGCTATGAGCGCATCGAAATGGCTTTGCATGACGAAAAAATCGTGCGCACAATGGCAGGCGGAATCGCGGGGCTCTCTGTCATCGCCGATTCGCTTTCGGCGATTCGCTATGCACGCGTCAAGCCCATTCGCGATGAGCGCGGGCTCATTGTCGATTTTGACATCAAGGGCGATTTCCCAAAATTTGGCAACAACGATGATCGTGTCGATTCCATTGCAGTAGAAGTCATCAAGGCATTCTCACGCAAGCTCTCGCTGCACAAGACCTACCGCGATTCTGTGCCCACAATGAGTGTACTCACCATCACCTCGAATGTCGTTTATGGCAAAAAAACAGGGGCAACACCCGATGGACGCAAGGCAGGCGAACCCTTTGCTCCGGGCGCAAACCCCATGCATGGACGTGATACCAATGGTTGTCTTGCAAGCTTTTGTTCGGTTGCGAAGATTCCGTTTGAATATTGCCGCGATGGAATCTCAAACACCTTCTCCATTGTCCCTAGCGCGCTAGGCAACACGCCCGAGCTTGAGGCAGGCAATTTGGTGCAGCTTATGGACGGCTATTTCTATGGCGAAGATGGCAACAAACAGGGCTACCACCTCAATGTCAATGTCCTCAAACGTGAGACATTGCTAGACGCAATGGAACACCCCGAAAAATACCCACAGCTCACCATTCGTGTTAGTGGCTATGCGGTGAATTTTATCAAACTGACACGCGAACAACAGCTTGATGTGATTAGCCGCACATTTCACCAAAAAATCTAATGAAACAAACACTCAAAAATTACATCGCAAACTACAAGGACATCACAGCACGTGTGCATTCATTTGAGAGTTTTGGCGCTGCTGATGGTCCTGGTGTGCGGTTTGTGCTTTTTTTGCAAGGCTGCAAGCTACGTTGCCTGTATTGCCATAATCCCGATACATGGGCGATTCACGATGGTCAATGCTGGAATCTCAAGGAGATTCTCAAAAAAATTGTGCCCTACAAAAAATTCTACCGCAAAGGCGGTGTTACAATCTCCGGCGGCGAACCGTTCTTGCAACATGAATTTCTTTATGAGCTCCTGCGCGCGCTGCGCTACATTGGATTACATACAGCGGTTGACACGAGCGGCTGCGTAAAGCTCGAGAAGGCACAAAAATGTATCAACGAAGCGGATATGATTCTGCTTGACATCAAAGAAATTGATGAACAAGATTGCCTCAAACTCACAGGTGCTGGCAATGCGCACACATTGCGTATGTTGCAATATTGCGAAAAGCGCAACAAGACAGTATGGATTCGCTATGTTTGCGTGCCAAACTACACAATGAGTGAAGAGAAGATTCGTGCTCTTGGTGCGCTACTTGCGCCGTTTGAATGCGTTCAAAATGTGCAACTCTTACCATTTCATCAACTCGGAGCATACAAATATAAGGAGCTCAACCTTAAATACAAGCTCGCAGATTGCGCGATTCCAAGCGAGGAAGAAATGAGAAAGGCAAATCGCATGCTTGCCGAACACCATTTGCCCATAGTCTAGCTGCAGAGCAGACCTCAACTCTAAAAACATCATTATTTGAAGGAGCACCCCCTCAAGATCCCTGCGGCACACAGATTTGCAAGATGCTCTGCTGTGTTCCCACCCTGAAGCCTTGCCTTGCAAATCCATTGCACAGGTCTAAAGGAGGCGCGCAACGCAAGGATATTGTGCTTTCTTTGCCTTCCGCGCCTCTTTCAGCACACAGATTCTGCCACAACAAAAATTAAACGTTTCTAAAAACCCACAATTTTTGCAGCAAAGAATCCCTCTTTAAGTACTTTTAGGTTAGAATCGCGCAGTCATTATACGAGGAAATTTCATGCCCAAACGAAACGATATTCACACGATTCTATTGATTGGTTCTGGTCCCATTGTGATTGGGCAAGCATGCGAGTTTGACTACTCGGGCACACAAGCGGCAAAAACGCTCAAAGCGTTGGGCTACAAGGTTGTGCTCATCAACTCCAACCCCGCAACAATCATGACAGACCCCGAGTTTGCGCACCGCACCTACATTGAGCCGATTACCGAAGAGGTGATTGCCAACATCATCAAGCGCGAAAAAATCGATGCGATTCTGCCCACAATGGGCGGGCAAACGGCACTGAATGTCGCGATGTCGATGCATGCAAAAGGCATGCTCGAAGGTGTCGAATTTTTGGGCGCAAAGCCCGAGGCGATTTGGCGCGGCGAAGATAGGCAGGCTTTCAAAGAAAGCATGCTCAAAATCGGCATGGATATTCCAAAATCGTTTTACGCATATAGCCAAGAAGAGGCGCTTGATTGCCTACAAAATTTCAGCTTTCCGCTCATTATCCGCGCGAGCTACACGCTCGCAGGAGGAGGTAGCGGCGTGGCATACAACATCGATGAATTCAAAGAAATCGTGCGCAATGGGCTCGAGACAAGCCCAATTCACGAGATTCTCATCGAAGAATCGCTGCTCGGGTGGAAAGAGTTTGAAATGGAAGTGATTCGCGACAAACATGACAATTGCATCATCGTCTGCAGCATCGAAAATCTCGACCCAATGGGCGTGCACACGGGCGATTCGATTACCATTGCGCCCGCACTCACGCTCACCGATAAAGAATACCAACGTATGCGCGATGCGAGCTTCAAGATTCTGCGCGAGATTGGTGTCGATACAGGCGGCAGCAATGTGCAATTTGCGATTAACCCCAAAAATGGGCGCATGACGGTCATCGAGATGAATCCACGCGTTTCGCGAAGCTCGGCGCTTGCGAGCAAGGCAACGGGCTACCCGATTGCCAAAGTTGCGACACTCCTTGCCGTTGGCTTTAGCCTCGATGAAATCACCAACGACATCACCGGCACACCAGCGAGTTTCGAGCCTAGTATTGACTATATCGTTACAAAAATCCCACGCTTTGCATTTGAGAAATTCCCCCAAGTCAATGCGACTCTGACAACATCGATGAAATCGATTGGTGAAGTCATGGCAATCGGCGCGCATTTCAAAGAATCGCTGCAAAAGGCGCTTTGCAGCCTCGAATCGGGACTCTGTGGGCTTGATTCGATTAGTGAAGATATTGCGCTGATTGAACGCGAGATTCGCCACCCCAACCAAGACCGATTGCGCTACATCGCAGACGCATTTCGACAAGGTGTGTCGCTTGATGAAGTCCATGATTGGTGCAAAATCGACCCATGGTTTCTAAACGAAATCGCCGAAATTGTCGCAATCGAAAAAGGCATCACATTCGAGGCAATTCAAGACGTAAAATATCTCCGCACACTCAAGCTCGCGGGCTTTAGCGACAAGATGATTGCTTTTTTGGTGCTGAAAAATGATAATATCGAGATGAGCGAGCGAGAAATCATGGAATTGCGCAAACGTTTGGGTGTCGAGCTCGAATATCGCGAGGTGGATACATGCGCAGCAGAATTTGGAACAAAAACTGCCTATCTCTATTCCACAACCCCTATTCTCCCAAGCCCTGCAATGCCTGTCAATTCAGCCCCCAAAGTTTTGATTATCGGCGGGGGACCAAACCGCATCGGGCAAGGAATCGAATTTGATTATTGCTGTGTGCATGCCGCCTTTGCATTGCGCGATTTGGGCATACAAAGCATTTTGTATAATTGCAACCCCGAAACCGTGAGCACCGACTATGACACAAGCGATATTCTCTATTTCGAGCCTATCGATTTTGAGCATGTCCAAAATGTCGTGCAGCGCGAAAATCCCGCCGGAATCATCGTCCATTTCGGCGGGCAAACGCCACTCAAGCTCGCTAAAAACCTCACAAAAATGGGCGCGAAGCTCATCGGCACGAGCGCGCGCGTCATCGACATTGCTGAAGACCGCGAAAAATTTGCTGCATTTGTGCAAGCGCACCAACTCCTCCAGCCCCCCAATGGTAGTGCAACAACCAAAGAATCGGCGCTCGAAATCGCCCAAAATATCGGTTACCCCGTGCTTGTACGCCCAAGCTATGTTCTTGGCGGACGTGCAATGCGCATTGTACGCAACAATGATGAACTCAACCACTATATGAGCGAAGCCGTAAGCGTCAGCAATGATTCTCCCGTGCTTATCGACAAATTCCTCGCCAATGCTATCGAGCTCGATGTTGACTGCATCTGCGATGGACAGCGCGTCTATATCGCCGGGATTATGCAACATATCGAAGAAGCAGGAATCCATAGCGGCGATTCGGCATGTTCCCTGCCTCCCCTTGACCTCGAGCAACACATCATGCATGACATCGAACAAACAACAACAACAATCGCAAAACAGCTCGGCGTTGTGGGGCTTATGAATATCCAATATGCCATCTATGAAAACCTACTCTATCTCATCGAAGTCAACCCGCGCGCAAGCCGCACCGTGCCATTTGTGAGCAAGGCAATCGGAATCCCACTCGCCAAAGTCGCAACACGCGTGGCATGGCGCGTTGTACAGGGGCATCATGACGCGCTCATCGAGGCATTGCAGTTTTACGACACATTTGGACGTATTGACTTCACGAGCGAGATTCTACGTCCAAAAGCATTGCGCCATGTTGCCGTGAAAGAATCTGTCTTTCCGTTTAGCAAACTTGGCGGTGGCGATGTGAGCCTTGGTCCCGAGATGAAGAGCACGGGCGAGGTGATGGGAATCTCCAATAGCTTTGGGCTTAGCTTTGCCAAAAGTCAGCTCGCAAGCAAGAACCCGCTGCCTAACAGCGGTCGTGTGTTCCTATCGTTAAGCAATGAAGACAAAAAAAGTAGCGCAAAGCTCGCGCGTGAGATCATCGCGCTCGGGTTTAGCATCTGCGCCACAAAGGGCACGCAGCGCGCGCTTGCACAGAGCGGAATCGAGGTGCAGCAGGTGCTCAAGATTTCTGAAGGACGTCCAAACATTTGTGATATGCTCACTAACAATGAGATTGCGCTCGTGATTAACACGATTGACGCGAAGGCAAACCAAGACGATACACGAATGATTCGTGCACATGTGCTCAAAAATTCTGTGCCCTATTTCACCACTCTTGCCGCGAGCTTTGCAGCATTGCATGCGCTCAAAGACAACAAAAGCGGCGATGTCTTTTGCGTAAAAGCGCTGCAAGATTATTTGGAAATCTAATGCTCTATCTTGCCCAAACAGATACCACAGCAGGTTTTTTGGCACACAATCCCGATACAATCGCGCGCGCAAAAAATCGTGAGACAAACAAGCCCTTTGTTTGGACAACAACGCGGCTATCAAATTTGCGCGCAGTCATGCGTGTGCCCAAAAAATTTGCCACCCGTGTGCGCAAGAGCCGCCGTTGCACGTTCATTATTCGCAATCGTGCTGTGCGACTAGTCGCCGATTGTCCACATGCAGGCTTTTTGCAACGTTTTGCTGGATTATTTAGCAGCTCGGCAAACAAAAGCGGCGAGAAATTTTGCATAGATTTTGCGCTACGTTCAGCACGAATTTGCGTCTTTGAGCGCGATAATCTGCTATGTGAACGCACGCCTTCAAAAATCTATCGACTTAATCATTATGCAATCAAACGGATTCGCTAAGGAGGTTTTATGATTTCACGGGTTTTGGGGGTTTTATTTTTTGGCTCACTTTTTGCGCTTGTGCCTGTAGCGATTATCATTGCTGGAATCCTTGAGGGATACATCAGTTTCTATCACATCAAAGATTGCGGCAGGCAGGTTTTTTATAATCCCTTTTTTTACGATACCATCTTTCATAGCGGCTTTGGCTGGGTGATGTTTCTCCTTGCCATCATTGTCGGCACATTGATTGTCTATCCTCCATTTTGGGCGAGCCTTTGGCGCGGGCTATATGCGCTCATACTCATCGTTGCAATGTGCACATTTATCCCCAATGTGGGCTTTGCGCTTGGTGAAGCGCTGTTTCATAAGCCCAATACACGCGTTTCGCTAATTGATGGACAGGTTTTGTCGCTTGATGTCGTCTATGTCGGGCGCGAGGGGCTGCATTTCCTCACTCCCGACAACCCCTATCCGCTGACCTATCGTTGGGAGGCGATTGTCGGTGGGCAACAACAACGATGCTACATCACCCTGCCCGATTCACAATCGCAGCTACCCGACACGCGCGGGGCGAGTGCTGCAGAATCTGCTGCTGTGGGCATCGAACCGCTACCCGAGAAAAAGAGCATGTTTGATGTGCTCATGAAAAAATTGTTTCCATAGCATTGCAAACAATGCGTGATGTCAAATCTCTTGCGCAAGTTTCGCACCGCAGCATATTGTGGATATGATGTTGCGCCTTGTCCAAAGCATGAAACGCTTGGATTATCCAAGATAGGGCATTTGCGCCTTTACTAGACAATGCATGGGAGTCGAAATTGATACAAATCATTGATTTTTTCGTTTGCAAAACTTTAAGGAACAATTGCTGCATTAATGGCAATTTGTCTGCGATGGACGTTTCTTATCTTCGCAAAGAAACTTGGAATTAAAATGAAATCTCGCGAGACATATCAGCTGCCACTCAATCAAATCTTGCAGGGCGATAGCCTCGAGCTGTTACAAACAATCCCCAATGCGAGCATTGACCTCATTTTCGCCGACCCGCCCTATTTTATGCGCACGCAAGGTTGCTTGCAACGTCCAGAGGGTAGCGATTTTCGCGGTTGCGATGATGCGTGGGACACTTTTGGCAATCATGCGGATTATCTGCATTTTAGTCGGTTGTGGCTCGAACAATGCCATAGAATCATCAAACCTAATGGCAGCATTTGGGTCATTGGTTCTATGCAATGTATTTATAGTCTCGGGGCAATCATGCAAGAGCTTGGCTTTTGGTTTATCAATGATGTGATTTGGCACAAGAGCAATCCAACACCCAATTTTCATGGCACACGGCTCAATAATGCGCATGAAACATTGATTTGGGCAACAAAAGATAAAAATGCGAAATATACATTTAACTATAAAACGGCAAAAGAGCTCAATTGTGAAATTATTGATTTTGAAAATGGAGCACGCAAACAACTTGGAAGTGTTTGGAAAATCCCCATTTGCAATGGCAAAGAAAGACTTAAAGATTCTAGTGGAAATAAGCTGCACAACACGCAAAAGCCAGAATCGCTTCTCTATCGGATTATTGCCATTAGTTCTCGGCTAGGCGATGTTGTGCTCGACCCCTTTGGCGGCACGATGACCACGGCGGTAGCGGCAAAAAGATTAGGTAGGGATTTTATCATGTTGGAACAAAACACTGATTATATTCACTATGGCAAACAACGTTTGGATTCTATTGTGTTTGAGGATAGCCCCGTTGCAAAAGCAGAGTTTGACAAGAAACCCATAAAGGCAACTTTGAGCACAATGATTGCGGCTGGATTCTTGCATGTTGAGGAAAAATTGTATTTAAAAAATACATGTTTTGAAGCGACACTCACACAGGAAGGCAAACTCGAATTTGATGGGCAAGTTTATGATATACACACCCTCGCTGCACAATTAAAAAATGCAAAAGCGAATCGACTGAATGGCTTTAAATATTGGGAAGTGTACAGGAATGATTCTTATATTTTACTCCATACAATACGAGAAGAGTATCGCCAAGTTTTTAATGTCTGAAATCTAGGATTTTATTATATGGTTTTTTACATATAATTAATTCTAATTTTTCAAATCACAAAGGAGACAAAATGCAAAAAGAGGAAAAACCAAATAAAGCAGCAACAACACAAACTCTTCTATCTCTCATACTAGAAAATGATAATATGAGTGAGGAAGCCATAATTGCATATCTTAAAGCCAATGTCAAAAATGCCAAAAAAGAAATTAAAGCTGCACTCAAGCATATAGAAGATTGTGCTTATGAAATGACAATGCAGACTGATTACGAAGAGTATGAGCTAGAGTATGAAGATGAGACAGGTATTCCCGCATCTGAATGCGATAGCAATGACTTTCAAAGGTGGTTTGAAGATAAATTGCTTGACGAAGATTTAGCCAAAATCCGCACACTTTTAGAAGAGCTAATGAATGAAAAAGATTTGCAGCTAAGGCTAGATTCTCAAGTCAAGGCAAATAGCGCACAAAGCCCAAAGAGCTTATAGAGGCAATACAAAACTATGAAGTGCTAAAGGCTTTACATATCCTGCAAAGTGGGCAAATAGAGAGAAAACGCATTGGCAAAAACCTTTTAGAAATATGTGATAAAGCCATAGACTCTCTTATTGATGTTATCGTCGAAGATTCAAAAGGCGGCAAAGAAATTGGAGAGGGCATTCAAGCAGCCTTTTTGCTATTTATCAGCGTAGATTATAACGCTCAAGGATTTAAAGATTATAGCGGCGAAGCACGAAAGCAACTCAAAAAAGGAAGTGTCTATAAGCTAAGGGAAGTTTTAGAATCTATCACAAAAGGTAAGAGTATAGAATCTGCCCTCCACAACTCTGTCTTTTATGATAAAAAAGGCAACTTTAAGCCAAAGCATAAAGAGTTATCATTTATCCCGCTTAACACTTTTGAACTAAAAGTTCTTGTAGAGATTGAGGAAGTAAATCTTGGGTAAATTGATTTAACCTATATCAAAAGCCTTGCAGAGATTTTTATGAATTATTTCCTTGAGATATTCCATTGGCGCACAAATAGAAAAGATTTTAGCGGTATAGAGCAATGGGATACGAGTAAAATCAATGATATGTGCAAGCTTTTTGTAGGACTTAAATATTTTAAGGCGGATTTAAGCAAATGGAATGTCTCAAGCGTGAAAAACTTTAGGAGTATGTTTGAAAATTGTGAATCTTTTGAGAGTGATTTAAGCAAATGGAAGCCAAAAAAAGCAGAGGATATTGCCTTTATGTTTAGCGGGGCAAAGTCTTTCACAAGTAATTTAGATGCTTGGAATCTAAGTGAAGAATTGGCAGAAAAAGCAAAAGGGGTTTTTCAAGACTGCCCGATATCAAAAAATCCGCCATTATGGTATAAAACTGTCTTTGATATGGATAATCCAAGTGTGGCATTGCTCTATAAAATTGTAAAGATAAGAGACTATGCCCGCGCAAAAGAATGCCTTTTAAAACTACAAATTCTAAGCAAAGAGGAATACATAGAATGTGCAAGGCTTTGCTTTTATTTGCCACCTGGGGTAGTAGGCACAGCACTCCCTGATAAAGATTTTTTCACTGCCCTTGTCAATCAAGCAAAATCGCAAAATATACACATTCCTATCAGCAATGAGGTAATGCAAAACTGTCTGCGATATGGGAAATTAGAATATGCGAAGTATTTAGTAACGCTTGGCTATAAGGTTACTATTGATAAAGAAAATAATTTTGGCGTATATGTAGCACTTAAATCAAACCCAACACAAGAAGTGCAGGATATTCTACGCTTCTTTGTGCAAAACTTAGGCAATGAAATCAATGAAGGGTTTTTTGAAGCACTTGATATTGATCCTGAATATATGGGTTCTAAAGATGACTTTAATGAAAAAACACTTGATATATTTTTTAAGGAGCTTCTAGCACACTACCCTAAAGAAATTTTCAATGATAAAAAAATGTTGAGCTTTTTTGTTAATGCAGATTTAATTTACATACTTTTTAATAATGCTATAGAGGTGGATTTACAAGGGGTAACATATAACCCTCGAACCATTGGTGATTATTACCTTGAACAAAGACATTTGCCAAAATTTTTAAAGTTTTTAGAGCTTAATCTCTTGTCAGCAGATTCTATACTTGCAGATTATTCTGGAAGTGAAGCAACTGCTCTGCTTATGTTTGTTCATAATTTCAAAGACAAAGTTATGGAATATGATTATATGCAAGAAATTCTAAAGCAGTTTGCAAAAAATGGTATAGATTTGGAAAAACTTGGCGCTTATTATGGGAAAAACCTTTATGAGATACTCAAGGATAGCAAGGATAAAGAGGAAATTTTATCCTTACTAAAGATAAAATGAGTTATCCTACTCAAATGCTGCTACAAATGTACCTAGCATTTGAGTTTCAAGCATTGGGCTATCTATCCTTGTGCCTATCTCATTGCTATGCCATTGCTTCATAGGCAACCACTGGATATTTTTTGCCCCTTCTTTACGCGATTGTTTCTCATAGGGAAAATGCCACGATGGCAATTCAGTAGAAACAAGATGATTGCTATGTGGGATAAGCTGTTCATATACGTATTAAAAGGAACAAATTTTAAAAATTATTTACCAACCAATGATTGTTCTCAAATACACAAAAATGATGGGCACTTACCAAAATCTCATCATCTTTTTTACAAATCAATCCTAGAATGAAGCACTATATCCCACATTTTTTGCCCACATAAATGATATATGCCTAGCATTATAGGAATAGAAGAAACCAATCACATGATTGTAATATTGGTTGCTTTATGGTTCCACACACTATGGCAATACCAAACAAAAATATTGTCCCAATTATAAAATAATCCCACTAACTTAAATTATATCTTATCTCATACATAATTTCCTCTCCAAACTTATCATATTTTATATTTTGCTTTTTATTCATATTTTCTCTCCATAGCTTTCTCCCCCGTGAATAAAGAAATTATTTCTTTGTGTGGTAGTTTCAGTATTCGTGCATTCTTTATTGGTATAGATAGGGATATTGTATTTGCCCCATTTCTCTCCCTCTTTATTTCTTGAAAGAAAATACCAAGCATTATCGTATGTTCTTATACCACTACTCTTATCATTTTTACTTTTATTGATGTCTATGTAATATGTTCCCTCTGGAATTGCTCCTTTGTCTTTTTGTTTTTGTCTTTGCTTAGAATAATCAAAGTATTCTTGAGGATTATCTGGATTAAGAATAAGATTACCTATATAATTTGTATTATTGTTTTGGGTGTTTGTATTATTTTGTGAGGCAATAGGTATAGGCTTACCACTTCTTGCTTGAAAGATTCTTTTTTTATCAAATATATTAGAATCTAGCTTATCCCTTTTTACCTCTCCCCATTCTAATATTTGAAGTTCTTTACCATTAAATTGAAGTGATAAAGGAGGTTTATAATCTAGTTTGGTATGGGTGGTATAATTCCTCGCTTTATAGGCTGGGGAGCGTAGATAAGCAAAGATAACTAAAGTATAATCTCCCTGTGTGAGGTATTGGAGTTGTTGGGAATAGTTGGGAGGATTGGTGGTTTGAGAGTTTGATGATGGTTGTGAATTGTTTGTTTGTGCTTTTGAATTTGGACCTTGAGAGCTTGTTTGATTTGATTGTATATGGCTTTGCAAATATTCTTTAGGATTAAATGTTATTATATTTCCCTTGTAGGTATCACTTGAGATTGAATAATACTTAATTTTCATCACAACCTAAGCTTACCTGACTTTTATGGATTACACCATAGATTGCCTTGCTTGTGTCTTTTGCTTCTGGTGGGATATAAGCTACTTTTAGCCATTTGGGATTGGTGGAATCTTCTCCAAGATGTAGAAGTAAGCCTTTGTCATCTTGGAATTGACAAGATTTTGCCATATCACTTTTTTGAATCTCTGTGAGTATTTTTCCATTAGGGGATTGGCGTAGATTGATATGAGAATATTTGGTAATAGGAAAAAGCAAATATTCGCAAGGAAGAGCGTCTTTGTCAATATACCATTTTTTTTTACATTATTTGATATTTTTGCAGAATCTGTTTCAATGGTCGCATAATAATGTGTATCGGCTTCAGTATCTAAATGTTTGTTAATATAATAATCTTTTAAAGTTAGCGTTGCACGCATTGCTATTCCGCCTAAGATATATTCATCTGCTTGACTTAATTGATTTGGCAAAACATTATAAATTTGTAAAAAACTATTTTTGGGAAAAGCATCTTTTTTAAGTGTATCATTTAGAAAAATTGCTTAATTATCATTCGTAAAAAGTCTAGGCAGAGCATTTGGTGTATCAGGGAAAAACACTAAACGCCAATAAAAATCCACTTCCTCCTCATACATCTGCCATTCAAGCACCCGGCTTAATGTGATTGTCCCTTTATAATGTATTGCAGATTGCGTTTCTTTATCTTTATGCAGGGTGCTAGTATAAGGAGCTTGATTGGATAACATATCTTTAAAATGCATATCATACACATTGCCCACAGCATACATAATACTCATAGCAAAACACATAAAAATCATTAAACGCATTATTTCTCCTATACGAGATTTAAGATTTCTAATTGTTTTAGATTCTAAAACTAATCTTGCCTAAAAAATATCACATCTTCAAGCTCGAGATACTTTTTACATGGCTCTCCTATGTCTCTATTGCCCACAATTCTTAAACGCTTCTTTGTGTCGCTCTCATCGGCTGGTTCGCATTGTATCCTAAAACTTAGCAAACATTCATCAGCTATGTTCCAATATTCAATCGCAAGATAATCTCTCCCATCTTCATCCTCATTACTCTCTAATCCAAGATAGCTATACTTATCCACAGCCTTGCCACTTAGCAAAATCTCATTATCTTGCTTAAACTTAAAAGCAATTTCTTTTTCATTTAAATATGTAATAACTATCTCTATACTATCACTTAGCCTATTTCTATAGATTTCCTCTGCACTATCCGCAAAGCATATGCTAAATGCTAAACCTATCAATATTACAAACTTTTTCATCGTGTACTATCTCCTTTACCTACAAATTTATCATCCATTGATGGTAGTTCATAGTCAGGATTATAGCCTAAAGGATACACAAAAGCCTTAAAATTGTTTTCGGTTCTTGCATTTATATCTTTTATCTTGCCACTTTGAATAATGAGATTTGCAAGTTTTTGCTCTTCATAACCTATTGCTTTATGTAACATATTCTCTTCCTCAGAATTTTTTATATTAGGATCAGCTCCAAACTCCAAGAGAAATTGCACGATTTCAAGCTGCTTTTCTCTACCTTGCTTCGTGTCGTTAAGCACAAAAGAACAATAACGATGCAAGAGTGTTTGACACCAACAACTATGAGTCAAAGTTTGATAAAATGAAGCATTGAGATTTGCACCCTTATCCACTAAGAGTAAGCAGAGTTTTTTTATATCCTCTAGTTCCATCTCACAACCATACAAATCGTAGAGTAGAAGATTCAAATATTTTTTATCGTGGATAAATTGTAAAATAAACTCATAATATTCATAAGAAAATTGACCAAGAAATAGAAATTGAGCCATTGTGCGACAATACGTGCTACCCAAAATAGCCTCTCGTGGATCTTTGCCTTTTAAAGGTTCTAAGAAATATACCCTTTCCATATCCTCATTTTTTACATATTCTTGCCATTCTTTAAAAAACTCATCTTCTGCAGTGCGCTTAATTTCGTCATTAGAAAACCTTTCAAAAAACCATTTAAGCATAGGATTTGCTTGGATTTCCTCATAAGTTACTATCTTTTCTTGTGTGTTTTGCATTTGTTCTCCTCATAGTTTGTAAGTTTATTCCTAGCATCAAATACTAAGAAATTTAATTTTAAATACTCTTAATATCCTTAAAAGAATCGATGTATCCATTGTCTCCTTAAAACTTAATACCTTAATTTCATTCCCAGCTTAATTTCAAATCCAAACCTAGCTCTTTGCCTAGCACTTCAAAGTATGTTAAAGGCTTATGATTTCTTAGCCAAGTATGCAGTGCCTCCTCATCATCTAAATCGCCTTCATAGCCAAACTCATCAGCTTCTTTGTAAGCTTCATACCACCAGTCATCGTGTGTATCTTGCAGCATTTCTTTTGTAAATTCTAATGCCTCATTGCAGGGATTTAAATCCCTCATCGCATAGACAATCTTAAAGCTTTCCTCACATTCTTCTTTCAAAGATTCCTCACTCAAATCCTCATCATCAAGTGCTATGCAATCTAAAATTTTGCCAACCGCCATAGCATAATGACTTGCACCCTCTTCACACAAATATTGCTCCCTTGCAAGTTCGCTCTCCGCTTGTTTTGCACTTACTACACCATTTGCGTCTGCTCCATTAGCGATTGCCTCTTGAAATAAATCAAAATCTGAAAGCATAATTGCCTTAAAAAGCATATCATAAGCACCCTCTCTGTCTGTGCTATCTGCCTCTTTATTACCCATTTGTCTTTTTGCTTTGCCTCTTTTGTGTAGTATTTGAGAATCTACCCTATTTTTTAGAGAATCTTCATATTTTAAAATATCCTCATAAAAGAGTGTTTGCTCTCCAGATTGTAGAGATTTTTTAAGTTTTTCTATGGTTGCATTATAGGCTTCATCATAGTTTTGCTGATTTTGCACCCTCTCATAAGAAAGTAATTGCCAATCATAATTGGTAGCTTCCCCACCTATGAAAAGTTCCTCATATTGAGGCAAAATCCACTCATCAAGTTCGGATTCTTGCACGAGACTTTGCAAAGCCCTTATTTGCACCGTGCCATCTGTATAATAGGCAGACCTAAGAATCGCACAAAGTTCTTGTAGGATTTTGGTTGTAGGAAGTGAAAGCACAAAGGCTTCTTTTTGCTCATCACTTATGGAATATTTTTCATCATAAAGTTTAGAATCTTTGTTTTTTCGCAATGCTTGATAGAGATTGTATCTTTGCAGCTGTGATGAAATATACCATTGTGCGGCATTTTCCGCTTGTTCCACAAGCTCCCATTCTACCTCTGCTCCAGCTCTTATAAGATTCAAAAACAAAGTGCGATTCGCTCCTTTAAGTAATTATTTAGATTCCCCACTCAAAAATCTTAAACTCTTTGGTAAGCTTAACGGGAGAAAACTCTCTACAAAAATAACGCTCTTTTTATCCTCTAGTATATTGCGCAAGTTTTGCGTATATTCTACCTCTAATTCCTCCTCAAAATGTTCAATGGCAATGACAAAATTCTTAATCAAGGAGTTGAGCTCTTTTTGGTAATTTTGAAAGTCTTTTGGTGTGAGTTTTGCATACTCCTCATTTGAGAGTTTGAAAACTGCAATAAACGCATTTTGCTTCTCTTTTTGCAGATACATTTCCTTATGCTCACTGCTTACTTCATCGTATTCTTCAATATCTTGCTCCATTGCATTACTTGCATTTCTTACCGATTGTATAATGGCTTTTGTCATATCAAAGGATTTTATATGAAAAGAATCTGCCTTGAAGTCCCAATTCTGCTCTTTATTGTCGTCTTTTTCATTATCTTGCATAGATTCTGCTTGTTCTTTTGGTTCTAATAAATTTACACCATAAAGCGATTCCGCATAAATTTCCTCCTCTTCTCCTAGTGTATCAAGCAGGGCTAGATAAGGGTCAGTAAAAAAATTATTATCAACATCTACTCCATTAGAATCGTATTCATCGCTAAAAAACAGCACTTGTAGCTTTTTGCCATTATCTTTGACTAGCGCACTAAAGGGTGCATTAAAGCTAGTCGTATTGACAAAAGCCAACATATCATCATCAAAATACTCACTTAAAGCCCTTAATGCCTTTTGTGCTTGTTCCTTATTGTATTCACATTCGCTACTATCAATGCCACTTGATACGCCTCGCTCTATATAGCCAAAGATATTTTGCTCCCTTTTATCTTTAAGCCTTTCTCTTATATCAAGTGAGCTAATGCTACCCATATGAAAGTATATATCCCCACTATATCGCGTGATAAAGTTATCATACAAAAGCAGACAACTCTTACCACTTAAGCTTTTTACCTGTGGATAAGGGTTAGCATTTTCAAAGAGATTCCAGATTTCAAGACTTAAATCATATATATTATTTATCGTTTCATTAGCAAGAATGACATCAATAAGCTCTCCGCTTTCTTTTTCTAGCACAATCAACCCATAATCAGCCTTTGCTTGTGTGATAAATGCAAAGCTTCTTTTAAAATTCTCATTTATATTTTCATCATAAAAACTGATATTAAACGCGTCCAAAACAGCTTTAATGTCTTTTTTCTTAATTTTACAATCCAAGCCAAAGAAAAGAGCGATATTTGGGATTCTCCCGCTCTTTTTGCTTTGCATAAAAAGAAAATCAAGCAAAGTCCTTTTGTTGTGGATTATTGTGTGGTAAATAGAGTTTGGGTCGCTCACTACTTGCTTTAAGTTTAATGTATCTTTCACTAAGCTTTCTTGCCCTTGTTCCTCTGGAAATGTTATCTCAATAGACTCATCACTCCTATCTTGCGCCTCTATCCTTATGGCTTTTTCTTTTGCTCTTTTCGTTGTATGTGCCTCTTTGTTAGATTCTTTATTCTTTTGATTTACTTTGGCTTTTATCATCATAGGAAAGACAAATTTTGCGCAAATCAGCCCCAAAATAAAAATGATAAGCGCGACATTCATGGCACTCAATTCAAATAGATACAAACCTACAAAGAATCCAACATAAGTAAAAACACAAAGCATGGCTATCAAAACAACAGATTCTAATCGCAATATTTTTTCCTTTTGAAACTCTTTGATTATGAAAATTAACTTCAGCGAAGTTGATTATTTGTCATCTGTTGGTGATAGGATTCAAGCCTTTTTCAGTCGATTCTCCTTGTTTCAATCCTCCAATTCCCCTTACCCCTCGTTTCGCGCCGCAATCCCCTTCTTGGGTCCGCTTGCCCCGTGGCAATTTTTATATTTCTTACCGCTGCCACATGGGCATGGATCATTACGTGCAGGCTTTTTGGTGCTTAACGCGGGGCTCTCGTCTGTGCTAAGCTGTGTTTCACCCACGCTGTCCTTGAGCTCTTGTGTGCTCTTTTGCAGCTCTTCGTCAATCTCCTCACGTTTGCGCAACTGCACACTTTGCAATGCCTTAATTGCCTCGAGTTTGATATTCTCAATCAGCTCGAGGAACAGATTATAGCTCTCCTTCTTGTACTCGACGAGCGGGTCTTTTTGGTTGTAACCGCGCAGCCCGATTCCGGTCTTGAGATTGTCCATCAGGTAGAGATGCTCGCGCCAGAGTTGGTCGAGAATCTGCAGATAAATAATGCGCTCAATCTGCCCGCGCTGCTCGCCCGCAATGGCAAATTTCTCGTCATAAGCGTATTCCAAGACGGCGAGCAACGCGATTTTGAGCTCCTCGAAGCTGCCATGCGCGATATTGTCGGGCATGGGCATATTATATTCCTCTTGAAAATGCGCAGCAAGCTTGTCGAGCGCAAATGTCTCGGGCTCGCTCTCCTCGAAAATCTCGCTTTTGCGCAGCAGATTCTCAACGCTGCTTTGGCGATTGTCAACAATCCGTTCGCTCAAATCATAATCGGGCGTGAGCAGCTCGTTGCGCAACCGATACACAGCCTTGCGCTGCTCGTTGGCGACATCGTCATATTCAAGCAAATGCTTGCGTGCCATAAAATTGCGCTCTTCGACTTTTTTTTGCGCCTTTTCCACTGAGCGCGTAACAAGCCGCGATTCGATATGCTCGCCCTCTTTGAGCCCAAGCTTGTGCATGATTCCTTGAATCTTCTCGCTGCCAAAAATACGCAACAAGTTGTCTTCGAGGCTCAAGTAGAATTGGCTTGCGCCCGGGTCGCCTTGCCGCCCACTGCGCCCACGAAGCTGATTGTCAATTCGGCGGCTTTCGTGCCGTTCTGTGCCGATAATATAGAGCCCACCGAGCTCGCGAATCTCATCTGTAATCTTAATATCCACGCCACGTCCTGCCATATTTGTTGCAATCGTTACAGCGCCCTTTGTGCCCGCATCTTTGATAATCTCCGCTTCTTTGGCATGCTGCTTGGCGTTGAGTACCGTATGCGGAATCCGCTGCTTTTTGAGCAGCGCATGCAGAATCTCGCTCTTCTCAATCGAAGCCGTGCCCACGAGCACGGGCTGCCCGCGCGCGTTGAGCTCGGCAATCTTGGCAATCACAGCGTTAAATTTTTCTTTTTCTGTACTATAAATCAAATCGTTCAAATCTTGCCGCCGAATCGGCACATTCGTGGGAATGCTCACAACCTCAAGCCCATAGATTTGCAAAAACTCTGTCGCCTCCGTTTGGGCTGTGCCTGTCATTCCAGCGAGCTTGTCATAAAGACGAAAATAATTTTGAAAGGTAATATCAGCGAGCGTCTGCGTCTCTTCCTTAATCGCCACACCCTCCTTTGCCTCGAGTGCTTGGTGCAAGCCCTCGCTAAAGCGCCGCCCAACACTCAAGCGTCCTGTAAATTCATCAACAATCACAACTTCGCCATTTTGGACGACATAATCTTTATCTTTGGTAAAGAGATAGTTCGCCTTCAAGGCTTGGTCGAGCTGATGTGCGAGAATCGCATTATCAATGCTATAGAGATTCTCAATCTCAAATCCTGCCTGCGCCTTGCTCACGCCGCTTTCGGTAATCAGAATCACACGATTTTTTTCGTCAATACTAAAATCCTCATCGACAACGAGCTTGAGCGCGATTTCATTCGCCTTTTTGTAATGTTCAAGCTTATGGTTAGCTGGTCCTGAAATAATGAGCGGCGTGCGCGCTTCGTCAATCAGAATCGAATCCACCTCATCGACAATTGCGTAATGATGTGTGCGTTGCACCTTGTCGTCTAGCGCGTATTTCATGTTATCGCGCAGATAATCAAAGCCAAATTCATTGTTTGTGCCATAGGTGATGTCGCATTTGTATACCTCGATTCGCTGTGCGTCATCGACACAATCGCTCGTAACAACACCCACAGAATAACCCAAGAATTCATACAATGGCGCGAGCTCGTTGCAATCGCGCTTGGCAAGATAATCATTCACGGTAACAATATGCACGCCATGACCTGTCATGGCATTCAACACAACAGGCAATGTCGCAACAAGCGTCTTGCCCTCGCCCGTTTTCATCTCGGCAATCTTGCATTCATGCAGCACCATTCCGCCAATCAGCTGCACATCAAAATGGCGCATGTTCAAAATGCGGCGGCTTGCCTCGCGCGTTATCGCAAAGCTATCGGGCAAAAGAGAATCGAGGCTCTGCCCCTCGCGCGCCTTTTGGCGCAAGGCGTCAAATGCAGCGCGAAGCTCACTATCATTCATGCTTTGATAATGAGATTCGAGCTCGTTGATACGTTGAATTTTTTTGCGATACAGCTTAATTTGTCGGTCATTTGTGCTGCCAAAAATAGAAGCGAAAATGCGTTGAATCATCTATAAACCCTTTGTTCGATAATTGCGAATTTTAGCATAAAATCAGCCATAAGAATCTAGCGATTGTGCCGAACGATGTCAACATGGCTTGGCGGCTCAAATTCAAAGATAGAATCGGCGATTTTCGCATTTGAGCGGCAATTCTCAAACACAATCTTGACGCGATTCTCAAATTCATCGAGATATTCAATGCTCGCGGGCAGCTCTTTAGAATCGACATTCAAGACATATTCTTTGCCCTCAATCATCGCGCGGTAGCGCCCGTCTTTTTGCTTCTTTGCGTTACGCAAAAGCGCAGAAAAATCAAGCACCTTATCATCGATTGTGATAATCGTTACCTGCTCGAGCTTGGGCTCATAAATCATCGCTTCCTTGCCATCGAAATAGAGATGTTTAGTTGTCGGAGAGACATAGTCCCAGCGCACATGTACGGGCTTTTTGAGATAAAGTTTGCCATGATAGACAATCGTTTCGCCCTCAAGTGTGGTAATCTCTTGCATGAAGTCGCCCTGCAAGGTTTTGAGTGTCTCAAAAGCCCCAAAGAGTGGTGCGAGCAAAAGAGAGAAAAAAAATAAAAAATACATAAAAATCCTTTGTGTAGTGTCTAGCCGCTTCGGCTTGAAAGAAATAAATCTTCGGTGTTAATCTCATTGTTTTCGCTCAAAATTGCGGCACGTTCGACAACAGAAAGGAGCTCACGAATATTTCCAGGCCAATTGTACGCAAGCAGGCAATCTTTGGATTCTTGGCTTAATGTTTTGGGCGCAAAACCATATTGCATACAGACTTCAGCAAGCTTTGCCTCACACAAAGGCAAAATCTCCTCTTTGCGCTCGCGCAAGGGCGGAATCTGCACAGGAATGGTTTGGAGACGAAAGAAGAGATCTTCGCGAAATTCATGATTTTTGATTTTTTGTTGGATATTTGCATTTGTTGCAGAGACAATGCGAAACTCGACCTTAATCGGCTTGCTACTGCCAAGCCGCACAATCTCTCTTTCTTGCAAAACACGTAGAATCTTCGCCTGCAACCCAAGCGGCATTTCGCCGATTTCATCAAGGAAAATCGTCCCGCCATGTGCGGCTTCAAACTTGCCGCTGTGTCCTTCTGTGGCGTCTGTAAAAGCGCCCTTTTCGTAGCCAAACAGCTCGGATTCGAGCAGATTGTCGGGGATAGCCGCCATATTGATAGCAACAAAGGGCGCTTTAGCGCGAGGCGAATTGTTGTGAATATATTGTGCAAGCACCTCTTTGCCCACGCCGCTCTCGCCCAAAAGCAAGATAGAAGCATCGGTATTTGCGGCTTTTGAGACGACTTTGAGAACTTTTTCAAAGGTTGGCGAAGTCGCGATGAAATCCTTGTTTGAATTATTCTCAATTGGATTCTTGCTCTGCACCTTTTGCGCCTTTGCCGAACGTCGAATCGCGGCAATGAGCGTTTCGACCTCGAAAGGCTTCGTCAGAAAATCCTTGACACCTAGCCGAATCGATTCGATTGCCTTGTTCAAAGTCGCGTTACCTGTGATGATAATCGCCTCATAACGCCCATTGAGCTGCTCCAAAAACTCGATTCCGTCCATTCCGGGCATATTAATATCGGTAATAATCAGCTCAAAACTATCATCAAGCTTTTTGAGCGCGTCTTTAGCATTTTTGAACGCAACGATTTGAAACTCGGGATATTCACCCAAAGCAATCTCGAGCGATTTGCGCATATTAATATCATCTTCGATAATCGCAATTTTCATCTGCTACTCCTTTATGTCTAAGATTTCAACGACTGCATAGCCGTCAATCTCACGCGCGCGCAACACCACTGGCGCAATCCAAAGCGTGGTTGTCGAGCGGCTCGCGAGATTGAGCACCATAGTGTCATCTCGCAGCCCGATTCCATTGCGCATGAAACACAAGAGCATCGCATCTTTTGCTGTGCGCAGACGATAATAAACCGTGAGCTCGCCAAGCGGCTCGCCAATCTCACATGTGGCTTTAACCGCAAACACTTTGGGAATGCTCATACTCCGTGCGATGTTGTAATCTTCATTAATCAGCATGCCATTGCGCATTGCGGCGCGATACGAAAAGATATAGAAATCATGCGCATAGGCACAAGCAAGCATGAGCATGCCAACACAGATTCTCATTGTAACAATGCCTGCTCCTCTTCGTCTTTGGGACATTTAGCAATTGAGACAACCTTCTCGCCTTCGGCGACATTGACGATAATCACACCGCTTGTGTTGCGCCCCGCCTTGCGAATGGCTTGCATATCTACACGAATCATCTTGCCATTGCCCGTGAGCAACATCAAATCCATGCTTTCATCGACATTCACAATGCCCACGAGCTGCCCTGTTTTTTGTGTGAGCTTCATCGCAATCACACCCTTACCGCCGCGCTTGGTCATACGATATTCACATGCTTGCGTGCGCTTGCCGATTCCTTGCTCGCTCACGCTCAAAATTTCCTCACTTTCTGAATCAATCACCGTTGCGCCTGTAACATAGTCATTGTCTTCTTTGAATCGAATCGCCGTTACGCCGCGCGTGTTGCGTCCCGTATCGCGCACTTCGTTTGCCAAAAATCGCACTGCCATACCATAATATGTTACAACCAGCACTTGTTGCGCCTGCTCATTATCAATAATCTTTGCCATCACAAGTTCATCATCATCATCGAGGCTAATCGCGCGGATTCCAGTCGAGCGGATATTCTTAAATTCGCTTAGATTTGTGCGCTTCATCAAGCCCTTTTTTGTAAAAAATGCAATCGATTTATTGCTATCAAAGTCTTTTGTCGTAATCGTTGCCTTAATCTTCTCGCCTGCTGCAAGATTGATGAGATTCACAACCGCCTTGCCAATCGCTGTGCGGCTTGCTTCAGGAATCTTGTAGACTTTGAGCCAATAGAGTTGCCCTTTGTCGGTGAGGAAAAGGATTGTGTCATGGGTGCTCGAGACAAAGAATCTCTCAATGAAATCATCATCATGTGTGTTTGCACCAATCTTGCCCTTGCCGCCTCGGTGTTGTTTTTCATAGATTCGAATTGGCACACGCTTGACATAACCGCGGTGGCTCATCGTTACAACAACATTCTCATCGGGGATTAAATCCTCCTCGTCAATACTTTCATAATCTTCGATAATCTCGGTGCGCCGCTCGTCATAGAACCTCTCGCGCACCTCGCATAGCTCGGCTTTGATAACATTGTTGAGTTCTTCTTCACTCTTTAGAATCTTCTCAAGCCCAGCAATCTGCTCAAGCAATTCTTGATATTCTTTTTCGATTTTGTCGCGTTCAAGCCCTGTGAGACGCTGCAAACGCATGTCGAGGATTGCCTGCGCCTGAATCTCGCTCAATGTGTAGCGATTGACAATCTCGGTTTTGGCAACTTTTGGGTCCGAGCTCGCCTTCAAAAGCGCGACAATCTCATCGATATGCTCGAGCGCAATGCGCAATCCTTCGAGTAGATGTACGCGCGCGCGCGCCTTTTGCAGCTCGAAAATGATTCGGCGAATAATCACACTCTTGCGGTGGTTGATAAAAAGCTGTAAAAGCTCAATGAGCGTAAAGATTTTGGGACGTTTGTCGCAAATGGCTAATAAGATGATTCCAAAAGTACTCTCCATTGGTGTGGATTTAAAGAGATGATTCAGCACAATCTCACTCATTGCATCTCGCTTGAGCTCGACAACAACCCGCACGCCCTCTCTATCGCTCTCATCGCGCACTTCACTGATTCCTTCAATCGCCTTTTCTTTTGCAAGCTCGGCAATCTGTTCGACAAGGCGAGCCTTATTGACTTGATAAGGCAATTCATCGATGATGATTAAGTCTTTTGTTTTTGTATTTTCAATATGTGTTTTGGCTCGCACCTTGACACGTCCACGCCCCGTTTGATAGGCTTCTTTGATTCCATGTTTGCCATAGATAATGCCGCCTGTGGGGAAATCAGGACCCTGCAAATGTTCCATAATCTCGGCGAGATTTGAATCGGGATTGTCGATGAGATGCAAGGTTGCATCAATCACCTCGCTTAGGCGATGTGGCGGAATGTTTGTTGCCATACCCACTGCGATTCCATTGCTACCATTAACGAGCAAATTTGGAATCCTGCTTGGCAATACTTCGGGTTCTTGTTGGCTGCCATCATAATTGGGAATAAAAGTAACAGTCTCCTTTTCAATATCGCGCAAAATTTCTTCGCTTGCAAATGTCATACGCGCTTCGGTATAGCGCATTGCAGCAGCACTATCGCCGTCCATTGAACCAAAATTGCCCTGCCCATCGATGAGCTGCAAGCGCATCGAAAAATCTTGCGCCATACGTACAAGCGCGTTATACACAGCACTATCGCCATGTGGGTGGTATTTTCCTATCACGTCCCCGACAATGCGCGCGCTTTTTTTGTGTGGGCTACGCGCGCCCATACCTAGCTCATGCATCGCATAAAGAATCCTGCGATGAACGGGCTTGAGCCCATCGCGCGCATCGGGCAACGCACGTCCGATAATCACACTCATTGAGTATTCAAGATAGCTTTCCTCAACGGATTGTTTGATTTTGATATTCTGAATGCTTTCTTCCATTATTCTGCCACAGCCTTCCATTTTTAGCAAAACTATTCTAGCATAAACTTTCTAACGCGCACAAAATTGGTGATGAAACTCTTGCAAATTCAAAATTTTTTGGATAGAATACATCTATCGAAAGTTAAGGATAACAACCGATGAATAAAAAAGTTGCTCTGTTGATGAGTGGAGGAGTCGACTCGTCATATTGTGCCTATTTGCTCAAAGAGCAGGGATATGAGATTTATGGAATCTATCTCAAGCTACATGGACGCGAAGAGCTGCATGCCGCAAATATCCGCAATATCCAAAAAGCAAGCAGCCATTTAGGCTTTGCCTACGATGTCTTAGATGCACAAGAGCTTTTCAAAGAACATGTTTATAGTGAATTTGTGCGCGGCTATCAAGAAGGGCGCACACCCAATCCATGCGCAATGTGCAACCCGCGCATGAAATTTGGCTTTGCATTTACAAAAGCAATGGAAATGGGTTGTGATTATATCGCAACAGGACATTATGCCCGTGTTGAAAAAGGCAGAATCAAAGAAGCATTTGATTCACACAAAGACCAAAGCTATTTTCTATTTGGAATCCCACAAGAAGCGATTGACCGCGTCATTTTTCCGCTAGGCAATATGCTCAAACAAGACATCAAACCCATTGCACTCTCCAAGCTCCCATGGCTAGGGAGCATCGAAACCTACAAAGAATCTCAAGAAATTTGCTTTGTTGAAACAGACTATGTCGATGTGCTCAAACAACATGTTTCTGTGGAACAAGAAGGCGAGATTGTCAACACAGAAGGACAAAAAATCGGCAAACACAAGGGTTATATGCAATACACCATTGGCAAACGCAAAGGCTTTTTTGTCAATGGCGCACACACGCCCCATTATGTGCTCGCCATTCACCCTAAAGAAAATCAAATTGTTGTGGGCACAAAAGAAGAGCTCGCTAAAAATCGTGTGCTTGCTCATCCACTTGCATTGCCACATGATTTCGAGCCACGTGAATGCATGGTCAAGATTCGCTACCGCAGCCCCAAAGTACCTGCAAAAGTACATCTCGATGCACAAGGGCAGCTGATTGCCAATCTCAAAGAGCATGCCTATGGCGTTGCGAATGGACAAGCGCTAGTGCTATATGACGGCGACTTGGTTCTTGGCGGCGGGTTTATCGTGCATTCAGAGATTGCCTCATCTTAAGTCAAGGAGGAGTTTATGATTCGAAGTAGTGGAAACAGAAATAGTAGAATAGAACCACCAAAGACTATCAAGGGGTATCGAGAACATCTCGATAAAATCAACAAAAAACGAAAGGTTGTCTATGTTGACGAAAATGACCCAAATTACCTTTCTTATGTGCTTTCGATGGATTTAGAGGTACGCCCTATTCCAAAAGAAAAAGCCAAATAGCAGAGAATCAGCAAAATATCGTTTTGCTCTTACAAAAGCGAGCTTTTGCTGTCGTTTGCGGAATTGCCCGCAATCCTTAAAGTTGCGACACAGCGCATGCCCCTGTGTCGTTGTGAAGCGGACAGCAAAAGCTTTTTTGCTTTGTCCCTAATAGCATTCATGGATAGCTTATGCACAAGCGCGCATTGCGATTGCATGATTGCAGATTTTATAAGCAGGAGCAATGTTGCATGAAAAGCTACAAAATATTCAGCGGAACGGCGCACCCGCGCTTTGCTGCTGATGTCGCAAAAAACCTTGAGGTTTTGCTTTCGTCCGCAGAGATTGCGCGTTTTAGTGATGGCGAAATCAACGTGCGAATCTCTGAAAGTGTACGTGGATATGATGTCTTTGTGATTCAGCCCACATGTGCTCCAGCAAACGATAGCCTTATGGAACTTTTGATTATCGCCGATGCGATGAAACGTAGCTCGGCTGCTTCGATTACAGCGGTGATTCCTTATTTTGGCTATGCGCGCCAAGACCGCAAAGCCGCTCCGCGTGTACCGATTAGCGCAAAGCTTGTTGCCGACCTGCTCCAAAGCGCAGGCGTGAATCGTGTCGTAACAATGGACCTCCACGCAGGGCAAATTCAAGGCTTTTTTGATATTCCTGTTGATAATCTCTATGGCTCGATTGTGTTCAAAGAATATGTTGAAAAGCTCAATCTTGTCAATCCCATTGTTGCGAGCCCTGACATCGGGGGTGTTGCACGCGCGCGCTATTTTGCGAAGCTACTCAATCTTGATTTAGCGATTATCGACAAGCGCCGCCAAAAGGCAAATGAGAGCGAGGTGATGAACATCATCGGCGATGTGCAAGGTAAAAGCGTGATTCTGCTTGATGATATGATTGATACAGCAGGCACGATGCTCAAAGCCGCTGAAGCGCTCAAGGCGCAGGGCGCATGCGCCGTGCTCGCATTTGGCACGCATGCTGTCTTTAGCGGCACAGCAAGAGAACGGATTGAAAATCCCGCGATTGATAATGTCGTTGTAACCGACACAATCCCCATTCACAATCCCCACAAAAAAATCATAATTCTAAGCGTTGCATCGCTATTTGCTGAAGTGATTCGAAGGATTTATCGTAATGAAAGCGTTCATTCGTTGTTTGATTAAAATTCTTGCCACATTGCTTTGTTGCGCCACTTTTGCAGACGCAAAAACCATCACGGCGATTCTTGATAGCGGCAACAATCCTCAAGTATTGCTACAAACCACAGCAGGCGACATCACGCTCGAGCTTTTTCCAAAAGTCGCGCCCAAAGCCGTTGAGAACTTCTTGCGGCTCGTTGACACAGGCTATTATAATGGCATTAGCTTCCATAGAATCATCAAGGGGTTTATGATTCAAGGTGGCGACCCGACAGGCACAGGACGTGGAGGGACATCGATCTGGAACAAAACCTTTGAAGATGAAATCGCTTTGGGCTATACCTTCGACCGCAGCGGTATTTTGGCAATGGCAAATGCGGGCGCAAACACCAATGGTTCGCAATTTTTCATCACCACTGCAAAAGCCCCATGGCTTGATGGCAAGCACACAATCTTTGGTGAGGTGAAGAATGGCTTTGATGTGCTCAATGTCCTTGAATCGATTCCAACAGATTCCAACAACCGCCCGCAAGAAACTCCGCGCATTCTGAAGGCGAGCATTCTACAACCCTAGTTTTTTGAGAACAAAATCTGCAAGCCATGCGCTAGCGCGACCAAAATGATAGATTTTCTGCTTTCTATATTGCAAGAGAGTGCTATGCCATGTTTCTTGTTTGGTATAGACGTCATTTAAAATCTCCATGAATTGTGCTTCCGCACTCGTCTCGAGCACAATTCCAAACACACTCGGCAACACATGCGCGCCATCAGCAAGCACAATCGATGGGCGCAAGGCAAGCAGAGGATAGGTATAGCACATTGTGGTTGCACCACAAACACAACAGAATGTCTCGTTATAAGATTGCGGCACAATATGCTCATTTTCGTCTATGGAAAAATTGGGATAGTGAGAAAGTTGCGCAAGAATCTGCGCCATACCCTCACTATCCCAATGGCTCGATGGCTCACTCACGTTGCGGTAGCGCACACGCAAGCGTACGTCATAAATCCCTTCTCTCTCCGATAATGCAGCTTTGATTAATCCAAACATTTTCCACATTTCGTCCATGTTGTAGGGGGCAAAAAGGACAATTTTTCGGGGTGCAAATGTCTCACTACTAACGTCGGGTGCAATTCTATCAAACCCAAGATAGCCAGAGGGGAGATAGCAATCTTCATAAGAATTGGGCAAAAAATCCTCCCCCGCAACACATGCATAATCATGGAAATCCCGATATAATAAATCAAGTTTTTCATGGCTATAGTTCGTCCAGTTGACTAAAGCATGCCCGAGATAAAAAGTCGGCACATCAGGATTTTTGGTTGCATAGACCATCGATGTTTTGATGAGAGCTTGCACCGAAGAGAGCCGATGAAAATAAAAACATGGCAAAGCAAATACAAGGCAGTTTAGCCTATTCTCAACCTGTGCACGCACCTTTGCCAACGTTTCGGGCAATGCACAGAGATAGAGAATCTGCACATCAGCATTGCGCGACAAAAGATCCAAGTCGATGAGACCAATATGCTTATCGTCTGCTAAACCTGTCATCTCAATCGCAATGGTTGGTTTTTGTCGCTTGCACAAGAGCGCATCGATTGCCGCAATAGTCTGCAACGCACATTCTTCGAGTGCCTTGTCGTTGTAGGCAATGCGCAAAGCCTGCAGTTTTGCACAAAGCACATCTGCCGTTTGCTCGTTATAGGGGCTTCGCGGCACAAGAACGGTGATTTGCCTTTCGCGTAATGTCTTAGCATGCGCTTGTAATGAGGATTCTGGCGAGCTATCATCGATATAGTGAATTGGAATATTATACAGATGAGTCATCATGATTCCGAGCATGCGCCCCGTGATACCATTGGGATAGATGAATGCTTCTTTTATGCCCAAACTCCTACTCCACAATGCGAGGCAACGTGATTCCTTGCTGCTTTTGGTATTTGCCATTTTTGTCTTTATAGCTCACCTCGCAATCGCAATCACCCTCGAAAAACAACACTTGGGCAATGCCCTCATTCGCATAGATTTTGGCGGGCAAGGGCGTTGTATTGCTAATCTCAATTGTGATATATCCCTCAAACTCTGGCTCAAAAGGTGTAACATTGACAATAATCCCACAACGCGCATAGGTGCTTTTCCCGACACAAATGGCAAGCACATTGCGTGGGATTTTAAAATATTCGATTGTGCGTGCGAGCGCAAAAGAATTAGGTGGAATAATGCAAACATTACCACGAAAATCAATCGTATTGGAGAGCTGAAAATCTTTGGGGTCGACAACGGTGGTATTGATATTGGTAAAAATCTTAAATTCATCACTCACGCGAATATCATAACCATAGCTACTCAATCCATAACTAATCACACCCCTACTCATCTGATTCTCACAAAATGGCACAATCATCTGCTCATGCAATGCTTTTTGCAAAATCCATTTATCCTCTTTGAGCCCCATTACGTTTCCTAAAGTCAAGAGATTTATGGTATTATAACGCAAAATTTTTAAGGACAACAATGAAGCTTGAGGAAATCAAAGAATTGGTTCTTTTGTTCGATTCGACACAATCAACAAAGCTGCATATCCAACGGGGCGATTTTGTCTTAAAACTCGAAAAAGGGCATGCAACAAAAGTCGAACCACAAACAATCATGGTACAAGCACCTTTGGTACAAAAAGACAACGATGACGACATCACACCATTGCCCAAAAAAGAAGGCGACACCTTGACATCGCCTATGGTCGGGACATTCTACCGCTCGCCCTCGCCTGGGAGCACTGCGTATGTGCAGGTTGGCGACAAAGTCAAAAAAGGACAAACGCTTGCCATCATCGAGGCGATGAAAATCATGAACGAAATCGAAGCCGAATATGATTGCAAGATTCTCGAGATTGTGCCAGCTGATGCGCAACCAGTCGAATATGGCGAAGTCTTATTCATTGTGGAGCGCCTCTAATGCAAAAAAATCTGCAAAAAATTCTGATTGCCAATCGTGGCGAGATTGCCCTGCGAGCGATTCGCACGATTCGTGAAATGGGCAAATATTCAATTGCTGTCTATTCCACAGCCGACAAAGAAGCGCATTATCTCGACTTAGCTGACGCAAAAGTCTGCGTGGGTGGCGACAAGTCGAATGAAAGCTATCTCAACATGCCCGCAATCATCTCTGCTGCCGAGCTTTTTGGCGCTGATGCCATTTTCCCCGGCTATGGATTCTTGAGCGAAAATCAAGCCTTTGTCGAAATCTGTCAAGCGCATGGAATCGAGTTCATTGGTCCAAATGCTGAAGTCATGGCACTCATGAGCGATAAAAGCAAGGCAAAAGAAGTCATGAAACAAATCGGTATGCCCGTGATTCCGGGCAGCGAAGGTGCGCTCAAAGGGCATGAGCATGCCAAAGAAGAAGCAGCAAAAATCGGCTATCCTGTGATTCTCAAGGCGGCAAGCGGCGGCGGCGGACGCGGTATGCGCATTGTACAAAACGAAGAAAATATCATCAATGCCTACCTCGCTGCTGAAAGTGAAGCGATTAGTGCATTTGGCGATGGTACTATCTATATGGAAAAGTTCATCGACAATCCCAAACATATCGAAGTACAGATTCTCGCCGACAAACATGGCAATGTCATACACATCGGCGAGCGCGACTGCTCAATGCAGCGCCGCCACCAAAAATTGATTGAAGAATCCCCAGCAATCGCGCTTTTGCCCGAAACACGTGAAAAGCTGCTCGCCAAAGCTGTCGAAGTCGCACGTGCAATCCATTATGTCGGTGCAGGGACATTCGAATTTTTGCTTGATTCGGCACAGAATTTCTATTTTATGGAAATGAACACACGTTTGCAAGTCGAACACCCCGTAAGCGAAATGGTCAGCGGAATCGACATTGTCGAGTGGATGATTCGTATCGCACAAGGTGAAGAATTGTTCAAGCAAGAATCAGTCCACTTTAGCGGGCATGCAATTGAATGCCGCATCACAGCTGAAGATCCTGAACGATTCTTTCCAAGCCCCGGCAAGATTGTGCGTTTCATCGCTCCGGGCGGTGCATTTGTGCGTGTTGATAGCCATGCTTATGAGGGCTATACCATTCCAATCCATTATGATTCAATGATTGGCAAGCTGATTGTGTGGGGCGATTCGCGGCAAAAGGCAATCGCGCGCATGAGCCGTGCGCTCGATGAATTCACCATACAAGGAGTGCGCACAGTGATTCCCTTCCACCAAAAAATGATGCAAAATCAAGATTTTCGAGAAAATCGCATTCATACCAAGTATTTGGAACAATAATTGCTTGGGTAAAAGCAGAAGGATTCATCATAGTTCTTCATCAAACACGACAAGGAGTCAACAATGAAAATCGGTGAAAGTCAGACTATCAACGCAACAGCGAACAACAACGCAAACAAAGCAAAAAACGAAGAGAAAAGTGCGCTTGAAAACATCGCGGCAATGCGTGCATTGCAAGGAACAGATGGTGCAAACCTCATGATTGCAGATTCGCTTTTGTCTCAAATCTCTGGGCTCACACAAGGTGTGCGCAATGCAAACGATGCAATTGGAATGTTGCAAATTGCGGATTCTACGCTAGGCAATATGACAGCTACGGCGGATAGAATCAATGTGCTTTCTGTCAAGCTCGGCAACGATACGCTCACAACCGAGCAACGTGCGATGATTCAGAGCGAAACTAACGCGCTCAAAGCGAGCATGCGCGATTCTGTCATGCAGGCTTCATTCAATGGCAAAAATGTCTTCGCGTCAGAGATGACCTTTGTTACAGGCAATGAAACGAGTGTTACGCTCAATATCAATGCACCCAATACCTCGCTTGTTGATGTGAATAACCAACAAACAATCCTTGACTTCATGACAAATGTCAATATGGAACGTGCCAATATCGGTTCGGTGATGAATGGAATCCAACATGGTATCAATTCCAATCTTGTTGCAATCGTGAATCTCACAGCAGCAGAAAGCAACCAACAAAATAACGATGTTGCCGAGAATTATAACGAACTTAATCATGCAAAATTGAAAGAAAATGCTGCATTGTATGCGAATGTCTACAACACGCAATATTTGCGTGGCAAAATCGATACGCTCCTAGCCTAGATGATTCCATACAGCAAGCAATCGGTGAATAGCGATGATTTAGAATCGCTCAAAGAGGCGCTGTTTAGCTCGCATCTCACACAAGGGCAGCGCGTTAGCGAATTTGAAAGCCTCGTTGCTGCGCGCGCCGGTGCTCCTTATGCGCTCGCGCTCAACTCTGCTACTTCGGCATTGTATTGTGCCTACGCTGCACTTGGAATCGGCTGCGATGACGAAGTCATCACCACGCCCATTAGCTTTGTCGCCACGACCAATATGCTCCTTGCACTCGGTGCAAAGCCTATTTTTTGCGATATTAAGCAAAATGGCAATATCGATGAATCAAAAATTGAAGCGCTCATCACCCCTCGCACAAAGGCGATTGTGAGCGTGGATTATGCCGGGCAATCCGTTGCAGTCGATTCCATTGCGCACATCGCTAAAAAGCATGGCTTGCTCTGGATTTCTGACAGCTCGCATGCATTCGGTGCGCGCGTGGGCGATTCTCCTGTGGGCAGCTTTGCTGATGCGACCATCTTCAGCTTCCATGCGATTAAGCCCATCACCACAGCAGAGGGCGGCGCGGTTGTGTTCAAAGACGCAAAAGCACACCAAAAGGCGCAGCTACTACATTCGCATGGCGTGCAAAAAAGGGCGCTATGGAATAGCGAAGTGGAATTTTTGGGCTTCAACTTTCGGCTAAACGAACTTGGCGCAGCACTTGGAATCTCACAATACAAGCGGCTTGATAGCTTCATCGCAAAGCGCGAAGTGATTGTGCAGCTCTATGATTCACTCTTTGCCAATTCACCCTATTGCACCACACTCAAACGTGAATCGCGCCTGTATAGCACCCACCATCTCTATCCCATCTTCCTCTCGCGCGCGCTTTGGTGTAGCAAAGAATCGCTGTTTATGCAGCTCCACGAAAAGGGCATTGGCGTGCAAGTGCATTACAAGCCTATCAATTCCTATGCGCTCTATGGCGCGGATTCGTCTGCAACTCCTGTGGCGTATGATTTCTATCTCGCCGAGCTCTCCTTGCCCTGCCACCAAGAGATGACAGAAGATCAAGCAGTCGAGATTGCCAAAACCTTCAACGCACTTTGTGCGGAAAGAGGCGCCGATGCCCGTGCAACTTGATGAGCGATTCTTTCAACAACTCGTGATGTTCTTGCAGCAAACAAATAGCAAGCTGGATTTCATCAAAACCATGCTTTTGAAGCAAAATGCGCAGAATCTGAACATGCTCTTTGACACCGTCTATGAAACGAACATGTGGGGCAATGGCAGCGGTAGCGGCAGCAAAGAGGGGCTTTTGCGCGGCTATATGATGTTTTTGCAAGACTTTTTGCGCAAACACGAGATTCACACAATCGCTGATGTCGGCTGTGGCGATTGGCAGTTTTCAAAGAATATCGATTGGGGACATGCGTCTTATACAGGCTATGATGTCGCGTCTTTTGTTATCAACGCAAACAACGCACGTTATGCAAAAGAAAACATCAATTTTGTGCATTACAATGGTGATTTTGCGCAGATTCAACCCGCCGATTTACTCATCTGCAAAGATGTCTTGCAACACCTGCCTAATGCAAAAATCCACGACTTCATCGCGATTCTCCCTAAGTTTACTTATGCACTGATTGCAAATGATATTAGCGAACATGTCAATGCCGACATTCTGCCCACGCAATATCGTGCGCTTGACTTGCGCAAGCCGCCCTTTGAGCTGCCGCTTGAAGTCGTCTATTGCATTGAACGCATGCCGCGCGAGCCCAACATCGCCGTCATGCTCTATGACAACAAAACAACGCATTCTGCCCCCCCCCCCCGCACGCAGGATAATGCAAGCAGCATGATGGCTCCATGAGCTGTGTCTTATATAATGACGATTGAGAAATATTGAACATTCCAATCGTCATTGCAAGGATTGCTTAGAATCTGAAGCAATTAACGATTCATGACTACCCAATATCGTTGATTGCCACGAGAGGCTATCGCCTCTCGCAATGACGAGATATATTTACAATATTATGTTTTAGTTTGCTATTGCTCATAATTCTAAACTCCCAACCACAGCGCGCAACGTCTATGTTCGATTAAAAACGTGCAGGGGTTTGGGGGTGAAAGCAGCGTTTGGCGCAAAGCAACAAACGAGTAGCAATGCTTTAGCATTTGCGATTAAAGATGTCATAGGGGCTGCTTCGCAAATAAGCCTCCTTATCCCCCTTATAATCCCCAAACCTCTGCACGCTTTTTATGTGTGCTCTGCACGGATTATGTCAATGCCCACAGCACAACGTCTCCATTATCCCTTTGGCATGAATGAAGACTGCATGCTGTGGCTGGGGATTCTAGAATTGATGAGCAATGGCGAACAAAACGTCATTGCGAGGCTGCAAAGCAGGCGCGGCAATCAACGATTTTTGAACCCAACGTCGTTGATTGTTTCGGATTCTAACGAATCTTCGCAATGACGTACAGCAATGTCTATCGCAATCACGCATAAGTATTCCATAAAAATCTAAACAATCCTCTATCCCCTCAAAATTTAAGCTATTTTTTAGTGGGGGTAGAATTTTACTTCTGGTATATTGACACAATCATCACATCACAACTCATCAATCAAGGAACACAAATGCAGGGCAAGATTCTAGCAGAAAATCTGATTAGCGGGAACGATGGTAACCGCTACAAGTTCGATATTTCAGATGTGGAAAATCTGAAGGGTGAAAGTATGCAAAACATTGTTGGAAGAGAGGTTGATTTTCAAATTCAAGAAAACATGGCAAAGTCTATTTTTCTTGCGCAGAAAACCGGCGTGGGCAATGTCGGCGAACTCATTAGTGATAATAGCGTTCAGGGGATTCGAATCAAGGGTTATTGTTCGCTCATGGTTTATTTATGGGAGATTCCTGTCTTGGGGCAGATTCTTGCCATTTTGGGTGCGATTGCGAGCATTTTGGTTGTTTCGTCGATTCAGAAGGTCAGTGGAAGCACGACTTTGTTGAGAAATTTTATCATTCCATTGCTCCTTTATGTCATAGCGGGCACTATCATGGCATTGTCTATAGGGTTTGCCACTTTTACTAGCATAGTTTTTGGCTTTTCGGGGTCTCTTAATATTGATATGCTCCTATCATCTTTTGGAATCGGCACGATTATTTCCATTGTTATGTTTGTGGTAGCTGTTTATTTTAAATATCAATATGCGAAAGAGCTTGCGACAATCACTAATCAGCCCTATTTTCTTTATGCCTTTTTTGCGGTCATTATCGGCATTGCAACTACAATTATATTGATTGGATTTTTGTTTTTCCTTGCTGCACTTATCCTCGAAGTCATGGCATGGAATCGATTGAGCGAGATTCGCAAAGCTGATTAGGAATAGGCAAATCAACATAAAAGGAGTGATGGATATACGGAAAAGTGGATTTTAGCATTTGGCTTAGGTTTGTTGGCAATATTTTTTACCGCGTGTGGAGGAGATTCTCCCAAAGATGTTACGACTGATGCAACAGAGGCTGTTTGTTGTGTTATCAAGAATCGTTGATTGATTCGGGCAAGCCCTCGCAATGATGTTTAAGATAATGTAAAACTTGAAATCTGTCGGGCGATTCCAAAAAATAGAACAAAAATTGCTTGGAATCTTGCAAAGACTATGAGCTAGACAAACATTGATAGAACGCTATTATAAGCCTGAATATGACATTCAAATAAGCGTATTTCATTCCATAGATGGCAAAAAGTTTCTTTTGACGATAATGGCTATACGCGTAGAGCGATTGAGGAAGGCAACGAGGAAGCTTTGATGTTAGCTGTGCATACTGCCGATTTAGAGATTGTAAGTGAGCTTAGAATCTTTCATGATATTAGCATTCAACTTGCGCAATATTTAAGCCCCGAGCAGCAGAAACAAATTGCCAATGCAAAAGATGTGCTTATCAATTATTACCAAAACAATTGAAACAATGACTTTGCCTTAAGGGCTTTGACCCATTAATACAATTTATGTTTGCAGAAGCCATGAGAACATTTGCGGAAAATATGAAAAATATTGCCATTGATGATGAAACCGAAACATTGCTTGATTTAGGAGTAGAGAAACGAAAAAACTATGCGAGCATTATGGACGAAGAAATCAACCGCGAAAACGTGTTGAGCCGAGCAAAGAAACCCAAGAATGATGATTCGCTATTGCGAGACTTGATGAAAGCGGGCAAGGCGGCGACACGTTAATGTAGATTTGTTGTGTAATGTCGTCAAATTAGAGGTGCGACTAAGTCTGCGCGCATGTTTTATTGTGTGCGCTCGATTTCGCACCTCCGAAGATTCTATGCTTATCATCATCACATGGACTTGTTCAACAATCAATTTCTCTTATTGTGTCGAGATTGGTACGCACTCTGTATCTTGCCAACCCCAAAACAAAAAATTTTTGGGCTTAGTTTGGCAAGCATATCGTTTGCCATGGCAAAGCGCCTCCCAATGTGTTGGTGTTATCCAATGTTTTCCGTCAGGGAAATCAAGCTCTTCGGGCAAACAGCCGGTTCTAGCAGCCGTCATTCTTTCTTGATAGCAGCCCACAAAAAGAATACAGACACTCACTAGCAAGAAAATGCGCATACGTTTGTCCTTATCAAAGATACAAGAATTGCCCTATCGCCATAAGTGGCGACAAGGGCAAGCAAAATACAATTATGGAATAATTTCCTTGCATTTTGCACTAGGTGCTTGAAATATCGCTATTCCCGATGGTTGGCAAACATATTTTTTATTGCCACAATTTGCTTCCCAATATTGAGGCATAAATTCATACCAAGAAATCTCGCCTTGTGGGAAAGCAACGTTTTCTTTCTTGCAACCCATCTCAACAGCACTGATTTGCCGTTGAAAACTACAAGCATTGAAAAAGGATACGATAAACATCGTACCAACAAGCAACAAGATTCTCATAACAGCAAATCTTGTGTTTGAGGTTTATGCCCAAACATTATGCTTGGCACATTTGGTGCAATATCTTGCTTGTGCTCTGCAGCAAAGAGAGATGCAACGGAGAGAGCTCCGCAAATCATGAGAGTTGAGAAAAACTTAGTCATAGCGACTCCATTTGTAGAAAATTATAATGTAATACAATGATACCTTTTTATTCTTAGATAAATTTTAAATTACTAGGGAAAGCAAAAAAAAATGTTTATTTTAGAGGAATAGAAATGGAATTGGGATTTTTTGTATGTTGATTGCTTCGCATAAGCTTGCAATGACGTTTTGTTCGCCATTGCTCATCAATTCTAGAATCCCCAGCCACAGCGTGCAGTATTTATTCATGCCAAAGGGATAATGGAGACGTTGTGCTGTGGGCATTGACATAATCCGTGCAGAGCACACATTTAAAAAGCGTGCAGGGGTTTGGGGATTATAAGGGGGATAATTATCATAAGAAACACAACCATGTTGTGTTTGCTTTGGCAAGTCCCCTTTAGAAAATCACCACATTTAGAATCTCAAACAAATCTAATGATTTGTCATTCTGAAGCCTTTAGGCTGAAGAAAGACAAATGAGGAATCGAGGACGTTTAAGATTCTTTGCTTGGCGATTACCACAAGGCTAACACCTCTCGCAATGACGAGATAGAATCTTTTGCACCTTTAATCCCCAAACTGACGAAACGTCCGTACGATTGCGTCATGCGTTGCGCCGCTGCCAAGCAAAAGCGCAAGCAAAATCCGCGCGGAGAATGGGCTAAGGTAACCTGCGGCAATCCATTGTGGCGCTTGCAACATTGCGGGTGCGATAAATGAACGCGCGAGGCGCGAGGCGCACACGACCGTAAGCTCGTCTGGCTGGTAGGCACAAAGTGCGCGTTTGAGTGCGGAGTGCACGTTCCCCGCCCCGCTCCCGGCGATGACAACACCGCGCACGCCGTCCTCTTTGAGCGCGTGCAGAATCGCCCCAAGTCCATTGTGTGCATACGAAAGCAGAATCTCGACTCGCGCGAAGCTTTCGGGCGAACACGCCGAAAAATGTGGCAGCTTGCGCGATTCTATGCGCAAAAAATGCACATCGCCCTGCTGCACATAGCCCAAAGCGCCGTTGCGCGCCGCAAAGCAATCTGCGCCAAGTGTTGTCGCTTTATAGCAATCTGTCGGCGCAAAGATGGCATCATTCATCGTAACAAGCACACCATGCGCGCGCTCGCTGCATGCAATGCAAAGCGCATTGTAAAGGTTGCGCAATCCGTCCGCGCCAAGCGCGTTGCTCGGGCGATTTGCGCCCGTGAGCACGACCGGCTTGTGCGTCCGCACCAAAAGCTGTAACAAAAATGCGCTCTCCTCAAGCGTGTCTGTGCCGTGCGTGATGACAATGCCGTCCATATCGACAAGCGCGGCATCGACTGCACGCACAAGCGCGAACCACAAATCCGCGTCCATATCACAGCTGTCGATGTTTGCAAGCTGAATCGGCACGATGTGCGCCGCGTCAAATGGCAAAACAGAAAGCAATGAGCTAATCGGCATGATTCCGGCTGTGTAGGATTGCATATCGGGTGCTTGCACACCTGCAATCGTTCCACCTGTGGCAATCAGCCCGATTTTTTTGCTCATTGTCTTATGTCTGTGGCTGTGCAGAATCGGTGCGATGTGAGAGGCTTAAAGGTTTCTTGGTAGCAGTCGGTGGCACGGGCTGTGCGGGTTCGCTCGGAAGCTCGAGCGAAGCAACAAGCGGCGCGAGCGGCGCGAGTGTGAGCCCCCAATAGAGATTGTGGCGCATGTTTTGTTCCTCTTTTTGCAATGGCGGCTGTGTTTGCGCAAATGCAGCTTGCAAGGCGGTGATGAACTGCTCTTGTGTGTCAGCAATTGCGAAATTCGTGAAATTGCGCGCAAACTCAAATCCTCGAATGGCAAGACTTGTTGCGACAACAGGGCGGTTGGCGACAATCGCCTCGGCGGTTTTGAGGTTGCTGCCGCCGCCGAGCGTCAGAGGCAGGAGAATCACGTTTGCATTCACGAGTAGTGCGGTTAGGACATCGCGGCTGACCTCACCCAAAATCTTGATTTTTTGCTCATTGAGGAGATGCAAAATGCTGTCCTTTTTAGGCGCATATTGATGCAAGATTCTGCCCACAGAGCCGACAACAACAATCAGCTGTTCAGGGCGGAGATAGGAGAGATCGCTCGATAACATATCCCAAAAACCAAGCGCATTAGGAACATGCGCTGAACCCACAAAAAGCGCAAAACTGCGCGAAGCAAGGGATTTTCGCAGAATCTGCTCAATATCTGCCTTATATCGTAACGAATCCACGCCATTTGAGCAAACGATACAATTCTTTGCGCCCATTGAAGCAAGAATCTCACTATCATGCTGCGTGCAAGCGATTGTCGCGCTTGCATACGCGCAAACTTCAGATTCGAGCGATTCAATCGCAGCTATCGCGTTCATGTCGCTTTGCCCAACGCTTTGAAGCATCGCCGCTTTCATTGTGTGTTCGATATTATGCGCCGAATAAAGCAATAGCGGTATTTGATTTGGATAAAGTTTGCGCACAAACGGAAAGAGCCACGGCTGCTCGAGCAAAATAGCATCAGGCAAAAATGCACGCAAATGTTGGGCGAGACGCTCGAAATAGGGTTCTTTGAGAGCAAGCAACGATGTCGCATAATCGGCAAGCATGGGCGAAAAATGCAGAGCGGATAAATCGCGCTTGCTCAAAATCACATCATCACGAGCAGCTTGCGTGTGCGTGGGCTCACAAAGCGCAAAATGGCGCACATCATGTCCCGCATAACGTAGGGCATGCGCAAGAAAAAAGGCACGAATCTGCCCACCATGACGTGGCGCGATTGTCGGATAGGTTGTGAGTTGGGCGATTTTCACTACGGCTCCTTTTTCTCAAGCGCAAACTCAATGAAATCATGCGCAAAATCATGCCAGCTGCGGCGCGTGAATTGTTGCGTTTTTTGCGTGAGATTCTGCAATTCTGCCGAATCATTGCTTAGGCGCAAAATCCATTCTGCCCACACCTCTGGGTCGTTTGGGCTCAAAGTGGGCATGAGATTCTGTGTGGCTTCGCACAGCCCGCGCGAAGTGCTCACAAGCACGGGCTTGCCACGTGCTAAAGATTCTGCCGCGCCAAGCCCAAGCCCCTCGTCAAAGCTTGGAAAAACGCAAAATTGTGCACGTTCATAGAAAGTTTGCAGCTCGGAATCGCCAACATCATCATACCAAAAAACATGCCGCCGCAATGTCTCATTTTTGAACCGCTCCCAAAATGCGTCTGCACCCCAACCACGCATTCCAACAAGAACCAAATCAGGAAAACAAAGATTGGATTGCAACAAACGTTCCCACACATCAAGCAGCAAGAGATGATTTTTGCGCGGTTCAATCGTGCTGACATAGAGCACAAAAGAGCTGCTATGTGCGCGCACGTTTTTGCGCGGTAGTTTCTGTCGCACAGATTCCTTTCGCTTTGGCGAAAGTGCGGGTGCTGGCTCGGGCGAATCATCGCCGATGAGCTCGCCGCTAATTGGGTCGCGATGCAGAGTGATTGTCGGCGTTACAACGACAGGCAATGGCGCTTGTGTCCGCGATGCAGGAGTGGGCGCAGGCTGGGTGGATACAGCAATATCTGTCGTGGCTTTGGGTTTGTCGCAATTGCCCAAAGACAAAACATAAACAAGGGGATTTGCCGCGATTCTATGCGCAGCAAGCAGGGCATGGAATTCATCTTTGGAATAGTCAGAAATGCTTGCGATAGAATCGCAGAGATAGGACAAATGATAGAAATGCAGCATAAACGAAGCCACAATCTCCTTGCTCGCTGCCCATTGTGGATTCTTGAGAATAAACGCATCACAAAACATTCCTACAACACGGAATCGAAGCTCATGTTTGAGCTGATAGAGCAGCGCATAATTGCTATCTTCCCAGTCTAAGCCCATCGTGATAAAAAGGGTTTCTTTGTTGAACAAAGCACGAGTGCTTCGCGCAATGGGAGGCAAAAACAAAGGGGAAATCTCGCTATTAATGCCATCGGCATAGCTTTTGAGCTGGCTAGACTTAAATTGAATACGTTCAACAAAGCGCAAAATCTTGGAATGCTGCATCGAATCGGCAAATTTCTTGAGCCGCCTTGGCACAGCACTTAGACGTTTAAGTGGGTTAAAGGGCTTTTGAGGAGGAGAACCATGCATGAAAAAATCAATTTTATTTTGCAATGTTTCTTTTGAAACCTGCAAAAGAGCTTGCTTATCGGGAGAAAAAGCGACAAATATTGTCTTATAGGGACAATGCAAAAGATATTTTGCGACTTCAAGCTGTGCGCGCACAATGCCTGTTACGGGGCGATTCCAACGTAACAATGTACTGCAATCAAAGAGTATTGCACTAATGCCTTTGTCTATCACGTCTTCTCTCCATTCTCATGTATATCAATAGCTAATAGCCTTTGCGGCCATAATCATCATCAAGGCGCACAATATCATCTTCGCCCAGATAATCGCCGATTTGCACTTCAATAAGCACAAGCGGAAGCTTGCCCGGATTGCTCAAGCGATGCACATTACCTATCGGGATATAAGCGCTTTCATTTGCACGCAATGTGATTTCCTGCTCCATCTGCTGCACAATCGCTGTGCCGCTCACAACAATCCAATGTTCGCTACGATGAAAATGTTTTTGGAGCGAAAGACGGCGATTGGGTAAAACCTCGATTCGTTTTATTTTATATGTATCGCCCTCTTCGAGTATGGCATAATGTCCCCATGGACGATAGACACGCACATGCATGCTATGTAGGCTTGTCTTGCGTTTATTCAGCGCGGTTACGATATTCTTGACCTTTTGTCCGCTACCCTTTTTGGCGATGAGCAGCGCATCGGCAGTGTCGATAATCATCAAATCCTCGACATCAATCAGCGCAATCTGCCGATTGGCTGTGATGAGTAGATTGTTGCGGCTATCCTGCAAGATGGGTGGGAGGGCTTTGGAATTGATGGTTGCGGCTGTCGTCTGTGTGTTGCCATGCGAATCGCGCGGCAAGACATCACTCAATGCCTCGAAGCTACCCATATCACTCCAACCGATATTAGCCTCTATCACTTTGAGATTCTGCGCCTTTTGCATGAGTGCCTCATCAATACTTTGTGCAGCGCAAGAAACAGAAGGAATCAAGAATTGTAATGGCGCTTGTTGTGTGCTTTTGTTGGCAAAAGCAATGTGTGCTGCCTCAAAAACATCAGGCGCATAGTGGCGCAACTCCGACAAGAAATGTCGCACTTTGAAGCAAAACATGCCGCTATTCCAAAAATAATTTGGCATTGTGCAAAATTGTTGTGCAATCTCAAGCGAGGGCTTCTCGACAAACGAGAGAATCTCCTGTCCACGTGCATGGATATAGCCAAAACCTGTTTCGGGATAGGTGGGCTTGATTCCAAATAGCACGATAGAATCAGCCTGTGCTTGTTGCACAGCCTCGCTCACAGCTTGTTTGTAGGCATTTTCATTGGTGATGAGATGGTCGGAGGGAACAGCGAGAATGATGTCATCTGGCTGCATACTCATGGCAGACAGCGCGAGCGCGAGCGCGGTATTTTTTTGCTCGGATTCGAGCAAAAAAGCGATTCGCGCCTCCTCTCCAAGCTCTTCTTGGAGCTGGCTATATGCCATGAAATAGTGATCATTATGTGTAACGATAAGCAAGGAATCAGCGAGCTGCGCATTGCGTGCAAGCGTTTTTTGGAACAGCGATTTGCCCGCAAAAAGCGTCAAAAACTGCTTGGGCAACAGCTCGCGACTAATCGGCCACAACCGCGAACCAATGCCTCCACACAAAATCACTGCAACCATGATTCCCCTTTTTTCTTTCTCTGATTCTGCCATAATCTTGCTGATTCATTGCTCAAAATCAACAATCACCATGCCACTAAATTTTTGCCCACGATAAAACTCAACACGTACGAGCGTGCCGTTTCTATCAAGTGTAAATTTTGATTCGATTTGGTCTTTGTGGATTGTAATGTCATGCTCGCTCACGAGGTTGCGGCGCGAGAAACCGATGATATTGACGCGCACATCATCAGCGACTTTGGGGACGCTAAACGACTGGTGTGCACGCACAATGCTACCGAGCGCAACCTGCTGTGAGGAATTATCGAGAATCATCTGCACAGATTCGAGTGTTTCATCTGTCTCAAAATAGTCAGGAATGAGCCATGCCATTGTTTTATTGCCATATTTAATAGAATAGGTACCCTTTTTTTGATATAGATGCACAAGCGGATTGGTTGAATGGTATGCGAGCGATTTTTTTGGCATCGGGAAATAGGTGATATGATTCTTGATTCGATTAATAGGCAAAGAGATTTTATTGGCAAATGCAATCGTAATGCTCGGGTCATCAAGTGCTGCTTGCACTGTTTGCGGGTCGAGCGTGAAGTTGCGGTTAAACTCAATCCCAAGATAGTGCATCATCGCCTCAATCGCAAGCAGATGATAATAGACACGTTCGCGCAAGGGCAGATTCTTGCTTGCTTCATTCGCAAAGGCAGCCTTGCCTTGATTGATTGTAAAAAATGTGAGTGAGAGTTGCTGCTCTTTGTCTTGAACAGCCGTGTTGGTATTGCGTACGCGATAGCGATGCAAATCATTTAAGAGATTCTCATTGATTTCAGTAATGATACGCTGGCTAATGCCATTCAAATCGCCATGCGGGACATTGTCAAGCTGTTCTTGGTCGATAATCGAACTCTGCCCCCAACGTTTAGGATTGCGCAAACTACTGATGTAGCTATCATGGTAGAATCCGCTGCCATCATGTAGATGCAACACAATTTCTACGCGGTCATTTTTGATGAGCTCTTTAATCTCTTCGACAATCTTTTTTTCAGGGTCATTATCACGCAGGGTAGCAAACTTGCGATTCATATCGCCATAGATTCCGCGATGATTTTCAAATATGCTATGTTGGTTGAGGTTGGCAACAACCCACACATTGCCTTTAGTGATGGTATAATGCCGACTTGCTATCAGAGCTGCTGCATTGAATCCGCCCGGCTCATCACCTTGGATTCCACTTAATAATAAAAAGACTTTTTGTTCAGGCGAGGCTTCTTTTTTGATAATTTGCAACTCTGCTAGCAAAACCCCCACACAAAGAAATAAGACAACCCATACTCTCAAAATAGCCCCTCAATGCATGATTAAAACGAGGATTATAACGCAAAAGCGCCAACGAACTGCCCGAACACTCGAGCAGCTGCAAGGCGCTAGAAGTGGAGAAAGCCAAAAGAAGAATCAGTGCAACCGACTCCAAACATTGCATTTCCATAGATAAGCAAGAACAGCCATGATTGCAAAGAAAATCATAAGTCCAACACCAAGAGATTGGCGCTCATCTTTTTTGCTATCGCCCACGCTTTCAAGATAGGCAATCACTTGCTTTTCGGTATTTTCTTTCAAGCCCACACGTGGCATCGATGTCCCGGGTAGTTGCTTTTGTGGGTCATTGATAAATGTATGGAGATACTCCAAACTGCGCGCACGGATAATCATCGACAAATCCGGAATCGCACGCACGCCCATATAAGTATTCACGTCATCAGTGGTGCTTTGAGCGGCAAGATGGTCATATTTCACAGAATGGCAACGCGAACAAGCCTCGATAAACACAGCTTTATCATCCATGCTACTAGGAGCAATGCTGTTGAAATAGGCAACCATATCAGCGATTTCATCATCGCTGCTGATGTCTTTATAGGCAATCATTGGATGCACCTTGTTCCCATCAGGTGGGAATTTGTGGCTGACTTTTGCAGCAACAGCAGGATCTTTGATGAAATTGAAGAGATAATACGAATCATACAAATACCCGATGTTTGAAATATCTGGAGGCACAACACCATAGCTGCTCGATAAAGTTGCATTATCCATAACCGCTGGGAAGCCCTGTGATTCCATGCTGTGGCAAGCAACACAATTGCTTGTTACAATCTCTTGCCCTTTAGCAGCGTTGCCATTTGCAATGCGCTGGCTCAAAACAGGAAAAATCTCATCGATTTCTTTCTGCCAAGCGGCAAGCTGTTGCTGATATTCTGCTTCGTTATCGCCAAGAATGGGCGCGGGTTTCACAGAGTCTTTGAATGTATAATCTGCAGGTGCAACATGGGGATTCATGACGCTATGTGCAAGCGGCTCGACACCCCAATAAATCACACCTGTAATAATGACAAGCAAACCAAGAATTTTGAGCTCTTTCATGAATGACCTCCTGCCTTTTTGTTTTCAAATGCTGTGATAATAGGCAACAGCACAAACAAGCCAAGGAATGTGATGGACGCAACAAAGCCAATATAAGCATTGACACCCGTTGGAGGAAGCTTGCCATAAATCGTGAGCACAATCAAATCAGCAACGAGCAACCAAAACCACACAAAAAAGGCTGGGCGTTTGTGCGCAGGCGCAACAACCTTGCTTCTGTCAAGCAATGGCATGAGCAAGAAAATCACGTTTGCAATGCCGAATGCTACAAGCCCCAAATCCGAGCTAAAGAAGAAGCCGCGCAATACTTCATAACTCCACAAGAAATACCATTCAGGGTAGATGTGTGGCGGCGTTTTGAGCGAATCGGCAGGGTCGAAATTGATGGGGTCCATCGCGAAATTGTAATGGAAACATACCAAATAGAAAAATCCAATCATAAAGACACAGACTACAAAAATATCTTTAGAAAGGAAATCTGGCCAAAACGCAACGACTTTTGCTTCTTTGCGGTTGCCTGCTTTGTATTTCTCGGCTTCTTTATCAAAATCAATCACCTCACCTGTTTCGTTATTGACATGTGGAAAACGTAAGGTATAGAAATGCAGCGCAATGAGCGAGAGAATCACCACAGGCAGCAACACAACATGGAGCATAAAAAACCGCGTCAAAGTCGCATCAGCCGGGATAAAATTCCCACGAATCCAAATCACCAAATCAGGTCCAATCAAAGGGATTCCGCCAAAGAGATTCGTAATCACCGCAGCAGCCCAAAAGCTCATCTGCCCCCAAGGAAGCATATAGCCACTAAATGCTTCAGCTGAAAAAATCATAAACAGCAGCATTCCGCTTACCCAAATCATCTCACGACCACGTTTGAACGAACCATAATAAATTCCAACAAACATGTGAATATAAATCACCAAGAAAATCACAGACGCCGCCACAGCATGGACATGCCGCCATAGCCAACCATAGGCGACTTCTTGCATAATCGTCTGATTCACGCTATCAAATGCAAGCTGCGTATCAGGTTTGTAGTACATAAGCAGCATGAGCCCCGAAAAGAAAAGAACAAGGAATAAAATGAGGAGTGTAACCCCCATTGCCCACAAGAAATTGATGTTTTTAGGAATCCAATATTCCGTCATCATGACCTTGATAAATTTTTTGACTGCCAAACGTTGGTCGAGCCAATCAACAACGCCCGTTGCTTCTTTAAATTCTGCCATCTAGTTCCTCCTTATGCGTTCGCTTCTTTGAGCTTCAAGAACTCTGGTCCCTCTTCGCCAAGCACCAAAGTATTGCCGTCAATCTTAAAAGGCGGAATCTCCATAGGTGTAGGCGGAGGTCCAAAAGTATTACGTCCGCAAGCATCAAACTCGCCACCATGGCATGCGCATTTGAACATCGCTTTGCCCGAATCATAAGCAGGAATACAACCCAAATGCGTACAGATTTGGATTCCAACAGAATATGCTGCACCTCCGATATTCACATCGCGTGTATCGCATGCGCTCATCGCTGCAGTTTTCTTGAGAATATACACAGGTTTTCCGCGCCATTCTACAACTCGCAATTCTCCCTCTACCATTGGGCTTAGGTCAACCGTCGTAAACCCTGCCGCAATGACGCTAGGTAGCGGATCCCAAGTCCTTTTCACAGCAGCAAGTGTTGCGCCAGCTCCAACAAGAGCCACACCACCAAGCGCCATTCCAAGGAAATCCCGCCTATTCACATTTTCTGACATTAGCACCCCTTTCCAAGTTAGTCTTTCATGAATACTTTGATTTTATTCCGTTTCACCTTAAAACTAGCACAACCGACACAAAAAATTGCGCATTCACTCTGCAAAGGCACGAAACGAAACAGGAAGAATCTGCAAAAGTCTCTGCTGTTTGCTCATTGGGCGCTGATTCTTGCGATAAAATTCCCAATCGAGCCGCTCGAAAAGATTGCGCGCCATCAGAGTCGCCACACGATGTGCATATTGCTCGCGCACTTCAGAATAAGCGAGCAAGAATTCAATCGCCTCTGTGCCCGTATAGCCTTCACCTTTACTATGCGCCAGCAGCCGCTCCTTACGAAACTCGGCATAAGCATAATGTGTGTTCAGATTCCACATATATGCGCGCACAGCATCTTCGATACTCTCAAAAACGCGAATCCGTTTGCGACTACCCGCAATCCTATGGCTTGGAACAGACGAAAGTGTTGTATATTCACCAAAGAAATTGTTGTATTTGCGGCTATATGAGCTGCTCCCCCAGCCACTCTCAAGCGCGGCTTGGGCGAGTGCGAGCGAGATGGGGACAATGTCGATTCGCAGCAGATATGCGTCACGGCAAAAGAGCTGACCAATCTTATAGGCACGTGCAAACGCGACAATTTTTTGAAAATCCTCGCTCTGCAATTTGTCATGTAGATTCCATAAAAAATTATCAAAAAAATCAAGCACAATCTGCCTATCGCGAAGAATGGTGCGATTCTCCTTTTCGAGCAAAGGAAGCAGCAATGCAATAAACTCGGCTTTGCGCGCTTCTCCAAGCGGCAGGGTATGGAAATCGTCCGAGAACTCGACCTCGCTTGCGAGCAAGCAGCTCAAAAGAGCTGCGCTAGAAAGAAAGCATATCAGTCTTGCATGTCGCAACATGTTGCACTTTGCCTGAAAACCACAAAAAATCATGTGCAAAATAAAAATGCAATTTCTCATCGCTTGCGGGAATCACGATTCCTTCATCGCCAAGTTGTCCATTATGATGCGCGACAACAAAGCAAGCCGCCATTCCCGTGCCGCATGCGAGCGTCTCGGCTTCGACCCCGCGCTCGAATGTGCGCACATGCACGGTGTTTTGTGCGACACACATGACATCAACATTTGCATCATAACGCACACGCAATGCACGCAATTCTTCACTTGTTGGACGCACCAATTCCACATCATCATGCGCACATAGCACGAGATGTGGCACACCCGTATCGAGCAAAAATGCGGGCATGGCGCATTCTTGGAGATTGTCTTGCAAAATCCGCACAAACGGAAATTGCACGGCGATATGCTCATTCTCAAGCACCTGCGCACAGATTCTCCCCGCGCCCGTTTGGAACGCGAGCTCGCGCCCACACAAGCCATGTTTGAACGCATAGAGCGCGGCTGCGCGGCTGCCGTTGCCGCACATTGTCGCAACGCTGCCATCGCTGTTGTAAAACTCCCAAACAAAATCGCAATCGCCATATTTGCCTTTGGGCAACAATGCAATCAAACCATCAGCACCGATTCCATTGTGCCTGTCGCAAAGCTTTTGCGCAAGAGCGCTGCGGTTGTGCGCACAAAAGGTATGGAAAATCAAGAAATCATTGCCACTTGCAACATATTTTTCACAGACCATATTCGCTCCTTAGGCGCTCCAAATAGCGTTCAACATGAATCTGCAATACCTGCACATCGCCGCTGTTGTCAATGATGTCGTCTGCTTGCTGTTTTTTGACATCAATTGGAATCTGCGCGGCAATACGCTGTTTTGCCTCCTCTAGCGAGAGATTGTTGCGCGCTTGCAAACGCGCCAATTGCACATCTGGCGGCGCATACACAAGCACAGATTTTGAGATAAACGCGAAAAGCTCACGCTTTTCAAAAAAAATGGGAATATCAATAAAGAAAGGCAATTTGCGCTGCTCCAATACAACGGCTTTCTCATAGATTGTCTGCGCGATAATGGGGTGCACAATCGATTCGAGAATGCGCAATTTTTCGGGGTCTGCAAAGACGATTGCGCCGAGTTTTTTGCGGTCGATATTGGAATCCGCATTGCAAATCTCGCGCCCAAACGCCTCGATGACGCGTGCAGAATGCTGCGTCAATACATCATGTGCAATTGTGTCGGCATCGATGATTGCATAACCCAAAAGCTTCAACATTGAGGCAACAGTGCTCTTGCCTGTGGCGATTCCACCTGTGAGAGCGATGGAGAATTTCACATCGCCAGCACAAAACATCTCAATTCCTTGCAAAGCCGTGCAGCTCGCGAGCAAGCTTGGGTGGCAACACAAACGCGGCTTGGTGCATGGAAGCCGAGTACCAATCAAGCCCATCGAGCAATTCGGCGCATTGCAAGCGGAGGCTCGCAAGCGGATGCACAGAGCATGAAGCGAAGACGAACCAGCGCGGCTGTGGGAGATTCCAAAGCGCGAAGGGCATGAGGATACTGAAACGTTCACCAAGCCCTTGGAGCGCGCTCCTGACGGAATCGAGCGCAACAAAAGGGTCTACAAGCGGCAGGAGCAGCACGGAATCCTCGCGCAGCTGCACGCTCGGCGTGGTTGTGGTGAGGAGCCATGTAGAATCCTGCGCTTCTGCGAGGGCGATTCCATGTTTGGCGAGTTCGTGTGGAATCCGCGCATTGGGATAATCCACAAACGCACTCTGCGGCGATTCGAGACAGCATGCGCCGATATGCGCGAGCATCTCCGCCTCGAGCTGTTGTGCTGTGTTGTTCTGCATGCGACTCCTTTGCTCGGGATTATACGCAATGTTTGGCAAACAATTTGGAATCGTGGGTTCTAAAATTTTTTATTAAAATCGTGAAATATTTTTGAGACAAGGAGCAGCTAAATATATCTTTTGGATATTGGGTTGTATCTAACTAGGGGCTAGAATTTCGCTTCAGCCCGCAACAGATAAAAATCTCTCGCGGGATTCCACTCGCACTTGTGAGGCAGATTCTCCGATTCTTAAAAATATTAAGATAATCATAAGCAAAACTATTTTATATTCTCAAAAATAGAAACAATTTCTATTTCTAATAAAATACAAGGAGAACAAGTGCAAAAGTTTTGTTTGCTCTTTTTTGTCATTGCTCTCTGCCATACGTTGCTGTTTGCAAAAACTGATGATTACCAGCTCGAAGGCGAACAAATCAAACGTGTGCTTACCCAAAGCTTTGAGAGCTATCAAAATGGTGATGCTGCTTTGGCAAAAAAACTCGCCGAGACAGCCTATTTTCAACATTTTGAGAATATCGAAGGCACGATTGCGCGCAATATTGGCGCGCAAGCCTATCTCATTGAAAAAAAATTCAATTTGTTGCGCAATCTCTATAAAAATGGTGCGGATATGGAGCGAATCGAAGCTCTGATTGGGGGGCTTATCTTCGAGCTCGACCTTGTTTTGCCGCTGCTCGACCCTTCGATGAAGCTTGTTGCTGAAGCTAGTGATGAGAACTATGACAAAGCAGCGGCAGAGGCAGCATCGATTGCAGCAGAACAACAACGTGCCCAAGAGGCAGAAGAGATGTTCGCGCGTCTTTTGGGCGAAACGAGCGACAATGACGCAGAGACAGAATCAACAACTATAACAACAATGAGCGCCACACAAGGCAACAGCCGCGATAGCAAGGCAATGCGGCAATTTGAGACAGCAACAAGGCTCAATCCAAAGCTGTATTTTCTCTATGAGCAAATCAATGGAAAATTCGACATTGTTGCATTGCGCCTACAAAAAAATCAGCCATTTGAGGCGGCAAATCTGCTCGAAAAAGGTGTGCTATTCGATGATTATCGCAACACCAAGCTTGAGATTGCAATCAACCAACACACTGCGGCAAACGAAGGGCAAAAATGGCAGGCAAAGATTCGAGAAATTGTGCGCAAGCTCAAGGATAGCGCCATTGACGAAAAAGAATTGCGCACCGAGCTCGCCGCACTTTCAGACAAGCTCTTTGAACTTTTGTTGCTCGTTCCAAGCGAGGCAATCGAGATTGTCTCTGTCGAGGGTTTTGTGCAAGAAGTCGCAAGCACAGACTATACAAATGTGGCAAACGAGATTCATCTAGCACTCGATGCGATTTTGGATAAATACCAACAAATCCCCATGCAATCATCGATTGAAGTTTTGCAAAGCGTCTATTTAGACCTTTTTGAGGCGAGCCAAATGGAAAATAAAATTGGTGCAATCGATAGCAATCTGAAGCTTTCTATCGAATCCCATTTCACACAAGGCGTGGCGCTGATGAAGGCAAATGCACCAAAAGATGAGCTGCGCAATCATTTCGATGCGCTCTATACATTGATTGCGAGCTCGGTTGAGAAAATCCAAGATCTCTCGCCCACCGCTTTATGGATTGCTGCACTCGTTATCATCTTGCGTGAAGGCTTAGAAGCCATGCTCATTGTGCTTGCCATCACAGCTTATCTCGTTCAATCAGGCAATGCAAAACAAACGGGAATTGTCTATTCCGCGCTTGGTGTGGGCATTTTCCTAAGCTTTGTAACGGCATTTGCCGTCTATTATCTCTTTGCATCATTCGCGGGGCAATTCCGCGAGCTGCTCGAGGGCATCACGATGATTATCGCACTATTTTTGCTGCTCTATGTCGGATTTTGGCTTCTTTCCAAGTCGTATAAATGGACAAGCTATATCCAATCCCAAGCGCAAGAAGCAATTAACAAAGGTAGTGCGCGCGTGCTATGGTGGACGGTATTTCTTGCCGTCTATCGCGAGGGTGCAGAAACGGTGCTTTTCTATCAATCCCTATTCTTTAGCGCTAACGATTCTACCGGCTTTTGGGCTGTCATTGGCGGGCTTTGTATGGGTTGTGCGATTCTACTTGTGCTCTATTTTGTGCTCAAAGCTGGCGCTGTCCGCTTTCCTGTGCGGCTCTTTTTCTCCCTCACCTCCTACCTCATCTTTGTTCTTTGCTTCATCTTTGCGGGCAAAGCCGTTGCGGAGCTCATCGAGGGCAAGCTCATTTTGCCAACATTTGTGCCTTTTAGCTTTGAGCCCATTACTTGGCTTGGAATCTATCCCTATTATGAAACGTTGATTCCACAAATCGCCGTTTTATGCGTGATTGTTGTGGGCTTATTGCTCACACATCGCCTCATCTCACGACAAAGGAGGCAACACGCATAATTTGTTGTGAATGAAATTTTATTTTAGGAGTTTCTTATGAAAAAAGTTTTGGTTTCTCCGCTTTTGGCGGGCGCAATCCTTGGCGGCGCTGCATTTGCAGCAGAAGTGCCTATTGGCGATAGTGTTGAGCGCAACGGTATGGAGATTGCGGCTGTGTATTTGCAACCCATTGAAATGGAGCCACGTGGTGTCGATTTGGCAGCGTCTTTGGCAGACATTCATCTCGAGGCAGACATTTCAGCCACAAAAGGCAATAAGAATGGTTTTGCCGAAGGTGCGTGGATTCCCTATCTCACGGTGGGATATAAGATTACGAATCTCGACACCAAAAAAACAAAAAGTGGCAAATTCATGCCGATGGTCGCCGATGATGGTGCGCACTATGGCGCGAATATCGCAATGGAAAAAGACGGCTTTGGTCCTGGAAACTATGAGCTGATTTTTGCGATTGAAAACCCCGAACGACAAGGCTTTGGTCGTCATGTCGATGCAGAAACGGGCGTGGGCAAGTGGTTTGAACCCTTCACGGTGAAATACAACTTCAAATACACGGGCGCGCCCAAATAATCCCACAACAGCAGAGAATCTTCTCTGCTGAGGAGAGTCTATGTCGATTTATCTTGTGCAACTTTTGCAGGCTTTTTTGCCCTTTGTTTTTATCGCCGCATTGCTCATGCCTTTGCTAGAATGGCGCAAAGCCGTGATTTGGGGCATTGCGGGCGTTGTTTTGGGCTGGATGGCATTTTTTGTCTTCCGCACAAATGCCGAAAATTTCTATTTTGTTATCAATTGCGCCCTTGTAGTGGGATTATTCCTCACACTTAGTGCAGCTTTTGTACGCCTCAAAGGCTGGCATGCGATTCTCTTTTTTGTTCTCATTTTTCTCTATATGGCACGTTATTGCTACATCAGCCGTCTCTATCCACTCTTTACGACCGATTTCCTCGAAACACTCGCCATAAGCTCTATGGGGCTCATTGCGCTTGGAATCCTCATCTGTTGTGCGGCTTTTGCACTTTTGCGCATATTCGCAATCCAATGGATTGGAATCCTTGTTATGCTCCTCATGTTCAATGCTCTTGCGGGTGAAATCTTGCTCAAACTCATGCAAGATTCTATCATCGAAACACACACACTTTTACTAAGTTATGTTGCAAAAACAATCCATTATGGATTCCTCATTCCCTATATTCTTTTGGGAATCTTAGGTATTCTTGGAATCTCGCTCCTTTTTAAATTACCACCACAACCAATCAAACAACATTTTCTTGATTCAGCCTATCGCCTACAAACTGCCGCACGACATTCACTGTCGCAACGCGCAGTTAGCAGCATTGCGCTCATGCTCTTAGGCACATCATGTTTGCTCTATTTCGACCTTGTCGCTTCGCGCCCAATCGTCATTGACGCGCCCACAATCGTGGAGCCCGAGCATGGAGTTTTTGTGTTTGACGCAAAAATGCTCGATGATAACAAGCTGCATCGCTATGCGTACGTCACCAACGAAGGCAAAGTCGTGCGCTTTTTCTTGCTCAATCGCTTTGCGAATCGCCGCTCGCCGGGCGTTGTCTTTGACGCATGCGCGCTATGCGGAGATATGGGTTATGTCAAGCGAGGTGATGAGCTCATTTGCATTGCATGCAATGTGCGAATCTTTCTGCCCAGCGTGGGCAAAATGGGTGGCTGCAACCCGATTCCTCTTGCGCACAAAATCGAGGGCGATTTGATTTTCATCAACGTTACAGACGTGCTTGAGGGCAGCAATTTCTTTAGCCAAACTCAACAAAAAGAAGTCAGTGACCCCATAAGTGGCGAGAAACTCATTAATTTTGATGCGCCGTTTCAATATAGCTTCAAGGGAATCACATATTATTTTGCAAATGAACAAAATCAAAAACAATTCATCGAATCGCCCGAAAAATATGTCGATGATGGTGCACAAATCCCATATAGAATCCAAAGGCTAGTCCAATGAATTTTCGTCTTATCATCGCTTCACTCATGAATAATCGATTCCAAAAATCGCTCATGCTCCTCACATTTGTTTTGAGCACAATGCTTTTGAGTGCAATGCTCAATATTACGCTCGGAATCGGCAATGAAATTGCAAAAGAATTGCGGAGTTTTGGTAGCAATATTATCGTTTTGCCCAAAGGTGCGAGCCTAAGTATCGAGGTTGGCAACACACTCTATACGCCGCTCGCCTCACAAAGCTTTCTTGACGAAAGCAAGCTCAAGACGATAAAAGAAATCTTTTGGCGCAATAGTATCATTGCATTTGCGCCGTTTTTGGAGTTTCAAGCCACAGCCACAACACAAAGTGGCGTGCATTTTGATGTGCTACTTAGCGGAAGCTATTTTGACAAAAATCTCGACCTCAAAGACGAGCCCGACTTCCACACGGGACTGAAGAATCTCTACCCAATTTGGCAGGTTGAAGGGCAATGGGCACTCGATGATAGCCTTGATTCTATTATGGTAGGCAGCGAGCTTGCCAAAGCACAGAATCTCAACATTGGCGATAACCTGATTCTATCCCACAATCACAAAACGCGCGAGGTGCACATTAGCGCAATCGCCTCGCATAGTGGCGCATTTGAGAACAAAATCATCACTTCGCTTGCTCTCGCGCAATGGCTCGACAACAAGCCTAATCAATTCTTCAAAGCCGAAGTCTCCGCGCTGACAATCCCCGAAAACACGCTCTCGCAAAAGGCGCGCAACGACATCGATTCACTCTCGCAAGTCGAGTTTGATTCATGGTATTGCAGCGCATTTGTGAGCAGCATTGCATATCAAATCGAAGAAGATTTCAAAGGCACAAGCGCTAAACCCCAGCTTTCAGTCAGCGATGCCGAAAGCACGATTGTCAAAAAAATCCAAAGCCTTATGACACTTGCAATCTTTATCGCACTCCTTGCCGCAACAGCGAGCATTGCAAGCCTACTTGTCGCCGAAATGGAGCGGAGGCGCGCCGAGATTGCGCTCCACAAAGTTTTGGGAGCAACACTCTTGCAAATCTATCTCTTGTTTGCTCTCGAGGCGCTTTTTGTCGGAATCATCGGTGCAACAATCGGCTTCTTGCTTGGACAAGGCATTGGCGAAGGCATTGCGTGGCTCATCTTTGGGCGTTTCCTGCCGATGTCATGGATTGCGCTGCCGCTGTGTCTCATTTTTGCTGCATTGATTGCTATTTTTGCTTCATTATTCCTCGTTTCTGGAATCTCCGACCTCCCCCCTGCAAAGGTACTCTATGGACGCTAACAAATCCTTTTTTTACCGCTGCATTATGCAAGCTTTATGTTTTTCATGGAATAAGGTACTTGTGATTATTTTTGCGCTCTTCATCGGTTCGGCTGTGAGCGCCGCTTTTCTCAATCTCTCGTTTGACATCACGGGCAAACTCCACCGAGAGCTCAAAGTCTATGGCGCAAATTTTGTCATCGTCCCCAACAATGCGCCGCTAACGACAGAACAATATCAAACCGCGCTTGCAAAGATTCCAAAAGAATCTCTCAAGGCTGCCTCGCCTTTTTTGTTCGCAAGCCTAAGCTTGGAGAGTAATAGCGCACTTGTTGCGGGAGTTGATCTCGATTCTCTTAGGGTGATTCAGCCTTTTTTACAGGCAAGCGCGGGGCACTTTGGGCAAAGCGTCTTTGCAGAAGATTCTGTTTTTGTCGGACAGCAGCTCGCCAAAACGCTTGAGCTCAAACCATTGCAAAAGCTCACAATCACTGACCCCAAAAGCCTCAAGACACAAACGTTTATCGTACAAGGAATCATCAGCAGCGGAGATGTGTTTGACAACATGGCGCTCATTGCGATTTCTGCAATGCAACAACTGCTTGAAACGCAGAATCTACATTATGTACAAGCCGTATTGTATGGCGACTTTGAATCGATTCAGGCAATCGCGACAAACCTAAGCGATGAGACGATGACTGCAAAGCCGATGATGCAAGTCGCATCAAGCGAAGGGGCGATTCTTAGCAAAATGCAATCGCTGATGTTGCTCATCTGCCTTGTTGTCTTGCTGATTGCCTCATTGAGTGTGAACAACACTCTAAGCGCAATGATTTTTGCACGCAAAAAACAAATTGCGCTGCACCTAAGCCTTGGTGCAACAAAACGTGATATTTTGTCTATGCTTGGCACAGAAGTGGCGGTGATGTGTCTCGTTGCAATTATTTTGGGCGCAATTTGTGGCTTTGGGCTAGCAAATATCTTAGGTTGGGTACTTTTTGATTCGAGTGTCTCTTTTCGATTCTTGCCTTTTGTGTTGGCAATTGGTATTGCTCTATTCTTTAGTTTCGTCAGTGCTTATTATCCACTGAAAAAAGCACTCAATATTAATATTATAACGAATCTCAAAGGAGAATAAATATGATATTCAATCTACATCAGATTAGTAAACGTTTTGGCGATGTGTGCGCGCTGCATAATGTCAGCTGCACGCTTGATAAGGGCGAATGGCTGACGATTATGGGACCAAGTGGCTCGGGTAAATCGACTTTGCTCAATATCATCTCGCTGCTTGATTCACCGACAAGTGGGACATATACCTTTTTTGATAAAGACATGACACATTTAAATGAAGACGAGAAGGTTCTTATTCGCCGTGAAAAAATTGGGCTGATTTTCCAACAATTCTATCTAATTCCTTATCTTAGTGCTGTTGAAAATGTCATGCTCGCGCAATACTATCATTCAAGCATTGATAAAGAAGATGCGCTGGCAATGCTCGAAAAAGTCGGGCTTTCTCATCGTGTGCGCCACCTTCCAAGCGAACTCAGTGGTGGCGAGCAACAGCGGCTATGCATCGCACGTGCGATGATAAACAATCCCGAGATTCTGCTTGCTGATGAACCCACAGGAAATCTCGATAGCGAAAATGAGGCGCGTGTACTCGAGCTCTTGCAATCTTTCAAGCAAGAGGGCAAAAGCCTTGTTCTCATCACCCACAATCCCGAGCTTGGAAGCTATGGGGATAAAAAACTACTCTTAAAACATGGAGAAATGCAATGAAAGAAATACTTCAGATTCTAGGCGCTTTGTTTGCGCTTAGCTTTACAGGCTGCGGCGAAAAAATAAGTGCTGAAATCGGGCAAAATGCACCCAAAATTTCTGCCAAACAACTCGATGGAAACGCGTTTGCCTCGAATCTTATGCAAGATAAAGCCGTTGTGCTTGCATTTTTTAAAAATGGCTGCGCGTCATGTATCAAAGATTTGCCAAAACTGAACACAATGGCAAAAGAACAGCCCGACAAACTTGTTGTGCTCGCTATCAATGCACTTGACACAAAAGAAGTCATTGCTGATATGGCAAAGCGCTTTGGTTGGGATAGTATGATTGTGCTCAAAGATGAGCTTGCCATCACATCAAAACGTTATGGTGTCGCTGTAACGCCCACATTGATTCTCCTTGATGAGCAAGGAATCATTCGGGCACGCATTGTGGGTGAGCGCCCATGGGAGACAACAGAAAAAATTCTCCATAAAGCTTTATCTCTATAAATTAATATATTAAGAAATATTTATGTTTGCTGTTTATATAATGCTCTTTTTTATAATTGCAAACATAAGGAATCGCTTGTGCATGGGAAAATCGTAACGTTTCAAGATGCCACCGGGAAAGGAGTGGTCATTAATCATTTCAAAAAGCTCTTTAGCTTCAGTCGTGCAACATGGCATGACCCAAAAGCATTGCCCACCAAAGGCTTGCTTGTCGAGTATCGAGCAGACAATGACCAAATCTTGGATATTCATGCCTCACGCTATCAAGACTTCAGTGATTCACTTGTCAGCGAACATGAATTTTGGCAAACCGAAACAGATGATGAGCTTGCGGACAAAGAAGAAAAAAAACGTTTTGCCAAAATCAACGACGTCTATAAATCAACCGATTATGCCACACTCAACAATGTGCCTGTGTCATTGCCAATTGCGCAAGCTGTCAAAAATTATTTTGTGCTCGAAAACGCCGCAATTGCAATGATTGACGAGCTGCCCCAAGACATTGAGCACATGCTCGATTATCTACTGCTCAAACGATTCTTGTTGCGCGCACTTGACACATTGCTTTTCATGGACCGCACACGCACACGCGATTATTTTTTGCGCTACACCACAACCATTATGCGGCTCGAAAATTCCTATCGAATCCTAGCGCGAATCAATAATTTCAATGTCGTGCCCATTTTTGAGGAGTTTTTCTTGCGCTACCAAGTCCATTATCAGGCTCTCTGTTCGGCTATTACAAGTAGCCGCGAAGGGCACACAATGCTTGAACGTCAAAAGCAGGGCGCAACACGAGAAATCAAATTTTTGCAAAGACAAATCGACACAAAACAAGCAAAACCAAATACACTCGAACGAATCAAAGAGCTCAGCAACAATTTGAACGAGCAGCAAAAGCAGATTGCCAAAGCCCAAACACAGATTAAAAAACTCGAAGAGCTACGTGATGATTTCTATCAACGCAATCTCGAGACCTTTAAGCTTGTACTCAATACTTCATATGAGCGGCTTTTGCGCAAGCTCAAAAATGGGCTCAATATCTCCTCAACTTTGCTTGATGATGAGATATGGAAACTCTCTGTAAACTCAAGTTCAATTAAGGTTCAATTTTTTCGCAACGGCGGCGAAGAAAATATCTGTACATATAGTTTTGCCAAATTCTATTTACACCATCTCGATACCAAAATGTTGCAAGGCATAAACTACGAGCTCGAGAATTATTGCAAGAAGATTCGCAAAACTTCACAAAAATATTTCTTGATTGTTTCCGATAATCTTGATTTTATTACAAATGTTAAATTGCAGATTCTAACACAAGCAAAAATTTAATCAATGCAAACAAGCCGAAAAAGTCATCGTGCTACATAGCCTTTTGCGCGATATTGCATTCACACAAATCATCATTGACAAAAACACAAAATGGCTCTCCACAAATGAGATTATTGCAACCATCGCCGAATTTCCAAAAAACAAAAATACAGATATTAAAGTTACATTCATGCATGATAAGAATTTCTTTCCACTCAAAATCGAATTGGACAATAACGAAATCACATTCAATCTGCCCACAACAACGCTTGCAAAAGCCGAAGAACTTTGGGAGCAGATTCCCGAAGACAAGCATGAAATCTCGGATTTTTCGCAAATAACAGATGATTCAAGCAATTCTTAAGATTTTTGAGATATAATTTACATTACCAAAGTTTTTATATATAAAATTGGAATGAGGGCAATATGCACGGCAAAATCGTAAGCTATCAAGGTTCAACGGGTAGAGGCGTCATCACAACATTAGCAAAAAAGCTCTTCGAATTCAACAAAACTGCATGGCATGATAAACGCGTGATTCCAGCGATTGGCATGTTTGTTGAATTTCGCGCTGAAACCAGCTTCGTGAGCGATGCGCATGCCTCAAAATTCCAAATCTTTGACGAACGCACTGTTGTGAGTGAATATGACTTTTGGCATACCGACAGCGATGAAGAGCTCGAGACACTCGAAGAAACGAAAAAATTTGAATACGTCGAAAGCATTTATAAAAAGACAGACTATGATACTATTGAAGAAATTATCTCACTCATGACCGTTGCTGACGCTGTCAAAGGATATTTCTTCGCCGAGAGTTCGTCTGTTGCAGCGATTGACGACCTTGCGCATGACGACCATATGATTATCATCGACTATATCCAACTCAAACGCTTTATCAACAAAGCTCTAGAAACGTTGCTTTTTTCTGACAAAACCATACAGCGCGATAAATTCTCGGAATTTTTTGCCATTCTCACACGACTTGAAAATTCTTACGAATCAATGGTCAAATACCAAAATCTTAATATCGAGAACATCTTCGAGCAATCGTTTATCCGATTTCAATTCCACTACCAAGCGTTTTGCTCGGCGATTGAAAACCACAAAGACCGCCTCACACTTGCAAAAAAACAAGAAAAGGGTTACGCATTTCAGGTGAACACATTGCTCAATCGCATTCAAAGCAATATGGGCAATGTTGAGGCTAATAAAGAAAAACTCGCAAAAATTCAAGTGCAATTGCAAGCAAGCATCAAAGAACGTGAGCGCGTGGGCGAGAATCTTGCGCGGCTTGAAGCGATTCGCAAAAATTTCTATGACAACCACCTTACCGCATTCCAAGTGATTTTCCAAACAGCATTTAATCGATTTTTCAAGAAAATCAAAAACGGGCTCGACCATTGCGGCTCACTCCTTGATGACCAGATTTGGCGCTTGTCAGCAAGCTCTAGCTCGCTTAAGAATCACTTCAAAGGTGGTGGCGAAGAGAACTATTGTGCTGTGAATTTTGCATTGCAATATCTCAATCGACTCAACAAGAGTATGTTGCATAACGCCGACCAAGACCTATGGCAATATTGCAACGCATTCCAAAAGCAGCAGCGCACCTATGCACTGATTGTTTCAAACAATATTGATCTGACGACTGAAGTCAAGGTGAATATCCTTGCACGCAAGAAATATCTTGTTGTCAAACACGCACCCAAACGGATTAACCTGCAAAGCCTATTGCGCGATTTTAACTTCGCAACAATCTATATCGACAAAGACCTTGATTGGGCAAGCAACGAAGATGTGCTCAAAGAGATCCAAGGTTTTAAGAATAATGCAAACGCAAAAATTGAAGAGATTGATGCTGCTGTTGTACTCAAAAATGTACGGAGAGTGCCATAATGAAGTTTTTCGCTTTCTTTGCTCTCTTTATCATGCTCCCGCTCATGGCTCAAGATTCTACTCAACCAACCGAAATCCCTACAGAAACATTGCTTAAAAAAATTGGCGATTCATACAGAAACCATAATTATGCCGAATCCATCGCGCTCGCCGAGCTTGGCTGCAATCAGGGCAACAGCATTGCATGCGGAGCATTGGGCAATCTCTATTCAAGCGAACTTGATGCAATGCGCAATTTTAAAGACCTCCAAAAAGCCGCACATGCCTATTTCAAAGCATGTGAAGGACGCATTGCAGCAGCATGCTTTTATCTCGGTGTTTTCCATGCAAATGGGCAAGGTGTGCAACAGAATTATGGCTCGGCTCGAGGATTCTTCGCGCGCGCATGTGAATTGGGCGATGCAGATGCATGCGATGCAATGGGCAATTTCTATGCGAATGCCAACAGGGACATCATGCCTCAACAAGACTACGCGCAAGCAGCAAATTTCTATCGCAAAAGCTGCGAATCTTCGCGCGCGCCTTCGTGCTTCAAGCTCGCAACACTCTACCGCATTGGGCAAGGTGTCAAAGCCGATTTTGCAATGGCAAAAAAATTTTATGGCAAATCATGCCAATTGGGCGACCCACAAGGTTGCGAGGCATGGTGGTCTATGGAAAATGTTCCAAAATAACTTGAAATCCCAAACTCAAATGATTCGGCTTTAAACAGCATGGCATTGTGAAATAGATACACCCTAGCTCTTGTTTTGTGCTTGCAACGCCTCATAGACTTGGTGCGCGCTGCGCGTATCCAAAACTTCTCCGAGCTCTTCGAGGCTTGCCTGCGCAATCGCTTCGAAATTGCCAAAAAAATCGAGCAACCGCTTCATTTTTGCCTTGCCTATCCCATGAATCTGCAACACATCAAGCTGCAAATCTTGTTTGCGCTTTTTGTTGCGATGATAGCTAATAGCAAATCGATGGGCTTCGTCTCGTAATTTTTGCAAGAATTGCAATCGTTTATCAGATGGAGCAAGACGAAAATCCTCTTTTTGTGCATAAATCACATCAAAGCTTGCTCCTTTTGCCCTATGCGCCTTGCTATCAAGCTTTTCTTTAGCAATTCCAAGCACCTCGACATGTGCGCAAAAACTCTGCAAAATTTCAAGCGCAATGCTCACTTGCGCCTTGCCGCCATCAAGCAGCCACAAATCAGGGGGCGGCTCCGTCTCAAAATTTTGCGCACGGCGGCTCAACATTTCGCGCATATTGGCATATTCATCAAAATGGTGCAGCTCATAGCGGCGATAGGATTCCTTATCAAATTCCATTCGATTGCTCACAATCATGCTCCCCACAGCGGCTTGTTTTTGAAAATGACTCACATCGAAACATTCGATTCGAAGCGGCACATTCTCAAGCCCAAAAGCACAAAGCCCCTCGAGAACAGAATCGTCATTATGTGTCGCAAGCAGACGTAAATTTTCTAGCGCGTTTGCCGCACACAGCGCAAGCAATTCTTTCTGATAGCCCGCGCGCGCGGTGGTTAAGGTAATCTTGCCGCAATGTTCGTGGATATGATTTTGCAATATCTCCTTGTCTTGCAACTCGATAGGCACGAGAATGCTTTTGGGTGCAAGCGGCAGCGGCGCGCTATATCGATTCAAGATTGCATGCACAAACAGCTCTTCTAGCTCAAACTCGCCGCGCAAACTCTCTTGTGCGCTCGAAACAATGCGCCCATTGCGCATAAAAAGCCACACAAGCAAGCATTGATTGCCATCTTTAGCGACATTGAGAATGTCAATATCATGCAATTTTGCAAGGTCAATTTGCGAGTGAATCTCAAGACTTTGCAACACGCGGATTCTATCGCGCAACTCACGCGCCTCCTCAAAACGTTCCTGCTCGGAGTACGCAAACATCTTCGATTGCAGATGAGGCAACAGCAGTGAAGGATTTTGCAACCATACAAGCGCTTGTTCGAGATATTTGCGATATGCATGTGATTCGATTCTGCCCTCGCATGGCGCGGAACATTTTTGCAGCTGGGCAAACAAACATGCCTTTTTGCCGCGCAAACAGCTCTTGCTTTGCGCAAGTGGCAACAGCTCATAGAGTGATTTGAGCAAATCGTTTGCCCCTTTTGTGTAAGGACCAAAATAGCGCACACCCTTAGCTTTGAGAATCTTGCGCGTAATTTCAAGTCGCGGGAAAGCATCATTGTCATTGTAATAGATGTAGGGATATGTCTTGTCATCACGTAATAAAATATTATATTTGGGTTTGAGCTGTTTAATCAACGAATTTTCAAGCAAAAGCGCGTCATGTTCAGTGTTTGTCAGTAGATAATGCAATGTTTTTGTCTCGCTTATCATCTTGTGGATTCGCGACGAGAGATTGGGCGCGGGGAGCAGCGGATTTTGCCGAAAATAGCTATGCACACGTTTTTTGAGATTTTTCGCTTTGCCAACATACAGGAGTCTCTGCGATTCATCAAAAAATTCATAGACGCCACTTGTTGTCGGAATCTCGCGCAAAAGGCTTTCGAGGCTCATTGCTCACTCGTTGATTCTACGATAGAAATCGTCCTCGCCATCGAGCAGCTCGAGGCGGTGGTGGCGCAACACGATTGCGCGCCATTCCTCAAACAAGCGCGCGATGTCAGAATCTGTCGCGAGATTTTCAAACACACCGTCGGCATTCTCACAATAGCGAAAATCCGAATCGCTATGATGCTCGGCATTATTGCGGCTTGGAACATAACGACTATCAAAAACAATTAGCTTTTCGATTCTGTTTGCAAACGAAAGTTCTTCGGTTTTAATTGCTTTTAAAGCCTTTTTTATTGTATTCTCATGGTATTTAAATTCTTTGATATAGGCAGGGTGGCGCACTGCGATTTTGAGCACCGGGGGTTCGAGCTTGAAACAAAAGACTTTGGGTGCAAGAGACGGAAAAAAACGTTCAAACAAAAGCTTGAGTAGATGATGTTCCCGCAATTTGCGCAACGAAGGGGATTGATATAAATGCTGGATAAGATGATATGCTGTTTTCATATTGGTATTATAGCCTATTTGAGCCTTTTTGTGCTTGGTTGTGGTATCAAGCAAAATCCCTATTACAAAACTCCGCCCGAAGGTCCGCATGAGCTGTTCCGCTTGCCAAGCAATGGAACGGGGATTCAAAGAGTGCCGGGCGTGCCGCTCCTAGATGAGGACACACTCAAACCTAAAACACGAGAAGACAATGACATATCATTATGATGTAATTATTATTGGCGCTGGTGTCGCGGGATTGTATGCAGCATTGCAAATCAATCGCCACAAAAAAGTTTTGATTCTTTGCAAAGCGCAACCTTGGGATTGCAACACATTCTATGCACAAGGCGGAATCGCTATTGCAAAAAACAAAGACGATATTCTCTTACATATCCGAGACACGCTCAACGCGGGTGCGGGAATGTGTGATAGAGAAAATGTTGAGATTATGAGCACTCAAAGCCTCGAAGTGCTCGATGACTTGATTGCCCGCGGTGTGCCATTTGACAAAGACGAAACAGGCAATCTACTCTTCACCAAAGAAGCCGCGCATTCGACAAACCGCATTATCCACGCCGGAGGGGATTGCACAGGCAGGGTGCTGCATAGCCATTTGATTACACAAATTCCACACACGCTTTGGAAAAATGCCACCGTAACCGAACTGCTTATCCACGAAAACCGCTGCTATGGCGTGAATGTGCTCACCAAACGTGGTAACTATAACCTGTACGCACGTGATGTCATCATCGCGAGCGGAGGTGTCGGCGGGCTATTTGAAATGCACACCAACGCGCACACCGTTGCAGGCGAGCTGCATGGCATGATTTTGGAAAATGGGCTCAATCTTTGCGATATGGAGATGTTGCAATTCCACCCGACAGTCTTTGTCCAAACCAGCCGTGCGCGCAAACCGCTCCTTAGCGAAGCGTTGCGCGGCGAAGGCGCACAGATTGTTGACAAAGACAAGCGGCGATTTTTGTTTGATTATGATTCGCGCGGTGAGCTTGCCCCGCGCGATACTGTTGCACGCGCTATTTATGACTACCAACAAAAATACAACGCTGAAGTTTTTTTGGATTTGTCCATGTTTCGCGAACATTTCTTTGAGAAGCGCTTCCCCAACATCGCACGCACATTGCATGGGTTTGGGTATAGCTGCTATGACCCGATTCCGATTTCTCCTGCATTTCACTATTGTATGGGCGGAATCGCAACGGATACAAATGGTAAGATTTTGGGAATGGACAATCTCTATGCGATTGGGGAAGCAGCGCACACAGGCGTGCATGGCGCAAATCGCCTCGCGAGCAATTCACTGCTCGAGGCGCTCGTTTTTGCACGGCGCGCCACGTTCGAGATTTTGGGCAAAGAAGATCCAACATGGAAAATGCGCGAGTTTCAGCCTCGCAACGACATCTTGGAATGCGAATATGACGGCAATCTCAAGCAGATTCTGCGCAAGCTCATGTGGAACAAGGTCGGCATTATCCGCAAAAAAAGCGCACTACTCGAGGCGCTTGGCGGTGTGGAGGTCATGCTCCAAAGCCACATTGGGCGACTTTTGCGCCTGCGGCTGCTCACCGCGAAAAATATCATCGAAAGCGCGCTTTTGCGCGAAGAATCGCTGGGTGCGCATTATTTGGTGGAGTAGGCATTAGAGGAGTCATCATTTGAAACTTGCCAATCGCCGCTATACGGGAGCAAAAACAAAATTATTGGAAAGAATTGACGAAACGTTATTATCTGTTTTTGATTATACTAAATATCAAAATCTTTGCTTTTTTGATGTTTTTGCTGGCACAGGTGTTGTGAGCGCATATTTTATGCAAAAACCACAATTTGGGCATTTTATCTTGAATGATTTTTTGCATTCCAACTCTACCATTTATCAGGCATTCTTTCCTCAAGAAACGTTTGATTGGCAGAAAATAGAGGCGATTCAATCTCTATTTCGGGGCATAGAAGCACGAGATTTGGAATCGAACTATTATTCCAAGCATTTTGGCGGCAAGTTTTTTAGTGAGAACGATTCTAGATTGATAGGTTTTATTAGAGATGAGCTTGATAAATTATTAGAATCAAACGCAATTTGCCCACAAGAATTTATGATTCTTTTGGCAAGCCTCCTTTATAGTGTCGATAGAATCGCAAACACCGTGGGACACTACGATGCCTATCGCAAGAATATTACCTTGCAGGATAAATTTGTCTTTGAACTCATCGAACCGATAAAAAGCAACGCAAAAATAGAGATTTACAAAAAAGATTCCAACATGTTAAGCCAAGAGCTCGTCGAACACAGACGGCATATTGACATAGCCTTTATCGACCCTCCATATAATTCAAGGCAATATTCAAGATTCTATCATTTACTCGAAACGCTTACCAAAAATGATAAGCCACATTTATATGGAGTGGCACTCAAACCAAAGCCAGAAAATATCAGCAAGTATTGCAAGGTAGAGGCAAGGCAAAGTTTTAGAGATTTGATAGACAATCTTGCAAAAATGAGCAGGGTCTTGGTTGTGACATATAATAATACATATACCGCAAACGGAAGAAGTAACGCACGATTAAAAGAAAATGAAATCAAACAAATTTTAGATTCTGTTGGCACAATACACGTTGCTGAATTTGATTATAAGGCTTTCAGTAGTGGAAAATCTTCATTCAAAGACCATAAAGAGAGGGTTTTTGTATGCCAAATATAAGTGAATTGACTTTAAAAATGCAAGGAAATTTTATTTCAAGCCCTCTAAATTATACTGGAGGAAAATATAGACTCTTGCCACAAATCATGCCACTTTTCCCACAAGATATTTCTACGGCTGTGGATTTATTCTGTGGCGGGGCAAATGTAGGTATTAACATAAAAGCCAACAATATTATCCTAAACGATTCTTTAACACAGCTCACCCAAATCTATCAAACATTGCAAAAACAAAGTTTGCAAAAGATTTTTGAAGAAATTTGGGATATTATCGTTACTTTTGAGCTTTCTAATAGTGCAAAAATGGGCTATGAATTTTATCAATGCAATAGCCAAAATGGACTATCAAGCTTTAATAAAGATAAATTTTTACAATTAAGGAATCGCTACAATATCCACAAAAATGCTTTGGATTTATTTGTGCTCATTATTTTCGCCTTCAACAATCAAATTCGTTTCAATGCAAGAGGTCATTTTAATCTGCCATGTGGCAAAAGAGATTTTAATACAAACATGCAAGAAAAACTCAAACATTTTATAATAGCTTTGCAGAAAAAGAATATAGAAATATTCAATAATGATTTTCGGGAGTTTGATGTCCCCATTTTAGATTCTCAAAGTTTTGTTTATATTGACCCACCCTATTTTTTAGCAACTGCGACATATAACGAAAATCAAGCTTGGAGCTTGCAAGATGAGTTAGATTTGCTTGAATTTTTAAGGATATTAGATTCTAAAAAAATTCGCTTTGGACTCTCAAATGTTATTTGCCATAAAGGCAAAGAACATATAGTCTTAAAAAAATGGCTCGAGAAAAACACAAATTTTAAAACATTTTTTTTAGAATTTAACTATAAAAATTGCAACTATCAAACAAAAAGGACAGAATCAACAGAGGTCTTAATTACTAACTATTAAGGAGTTTATATGGGATACGATTATTTTGGGAACACGAGTTTAAGAGTTAAGAATCTACTCTATAATTTTGAAACACAATTGATTTTATTTGAGGAGCTATTCAATAATGCTGACGAAAAAGACAAATGGAGTAGCAATTCTGATTTGCAGATAAAATACTTGGAACTTTTAGAGCAACATAATCTCTTAGAATCAAAAAACAAAACTGCGGACTTAGGCACAAAAGATGCGAGAGTCAAATCTGCTCCGCTAGAAGACTATAACCTCATCAATCGCCAACAAAAACACATTACCCAACAAGGCTACGAATTACTAAATCTCATAAAAACACAAAGCCATAGAATCAATAATGAATTCTTACAAATTGATTTAATATCTTTATTTTTTCTCAAAGCCACATTAAATTTTAACCATAATTCTTCTTTGCTAGTTAAATATCTGGAAGCCTTCAGGTATTTTAATGGACAATTAAGTATTGAAATTTTTCGATTATTACCGCTCATAAACAACTTTAGAAACACACAGGATTTCATTGAGGCTATTCAAAACAATACATTAATGTCGAGCGTTCTTCACAACACTCCACATTATTTAGAGTTAGAATATTTTTTAAATGACTTATACAATGACACAGTAAAGACAGAATATTTTAAAACAGCAAAAGGAGAAAAAACGGCTATAGAAATCGTCAAGGTTCTCCATAATATATTTTTGCCGTTTATAAAGACTAGAAATATTGAGTTTTTTCATAACTTATTCACCCCACATGCATATTCAAGTTTTAAAACATTATATTTGCCATATTTAATAAAAAAGAGCAAGAGGGAAGAAAAAATAAATGAATTGATTGCCTTTTGCGATGGAACATTAGAAGAATTTGGAAAAAGATTTTTTCGGTTTATTTTTGAATCACGAATCCAAGCAAACTTGAATGACTATTTGGATTTAAATCGTAGATATTTGAATCTCACTGGTATCTTTGAATTTCACAAAGACAGAGTAGATTTAAATATTATCTTTTCGACAATATTAAAACATTCCAATTATCAAGAAATTTTGAAACAAATTGCACAAAGTAATGTTTCTCAAAATCTTTTAGATGAATTATTTGATGATAAAGAGATGAAACAATACTTTAGAGAATTGGGCATTACTCATCTACAAGACATAAGAAGCTATAAACAATATAGAGATAAGGAAAAACTTCAAAAACTCCTACAAACACGTTTTACAAGAGAGCATATCATTGAAATACTAGAACTCTTTAGTGATAGAAACAATGATTCTAAAATCCATGAAAAAACGACAACTGAAGCAACGATTCCTACCATTTTTGAATATATCATTGCGATTGCTTGGTGCTATATTGATGAAAATAAAATCGAACGGATTTTAGAATCGGGATTAAGTCTCGATTCGCAACTCTTGCCAAAATCTCATGCAGTAGGTGGGAATACTGATTTTGTATATTCTTATTATAACCATAGCCTAATGATTGAAGTAACGCTTACTGAAAAAACCAATCAAAGAAGAGCGGAGATGGAAAGCGTTTCACGACATTTGGGCAATCTATTATTGAGCCTAAATTCTGTAATGCAAGAGAAGACTTATGGCATATTCATTGCGCCATACTTAGATAAAAATGTCATTAATGATTTTAGAAGTCGAATCCATTGCTATTTTGAAAATGATACAACATATATTAAAGGAATGAAAATCTTACCCCTTAGTACAGAAGATATCATTAGAATCCTCAAATCTCATGTAAAATATAAAGATATTTTTCCAAAATTCCAAGAAATACTTTCTAGCAAAGAACTTTGGGGAAATCAATGGTATCAAACACATGTTCAGATGATGATTGAAAACATGGAAAATTAATAATACTAATAATATGTCCACACAAAAAACTGATGGGCATATACTATTAATGTCTACAACTAAAGACGCACCTCCACAAAGGACACACAGCGGAGGTGCAACTTTAGTCGTTATTGCAGCAAAAATGTTGTCTAGTTAAACTTATAGACAACATCTTCGACCCATGCGGCGATTCTTTTTTCTGTTTGGTCGTCTTGGTTAACTTCGTCAATCATCAGCCCAATGAATTTGCCACGTACAACAGATTTGCTGCTTTCAAAATTGTAGCCATCAGTGCTGGTTTGCCCAATCACTTTTGCGCTAGAGGCGAGTTTAGCATAGATGTGTGAAACGCCTTCGCAAAACGTTTCGCCATAGCTGTCTTGGTCGCCAAGCCCGACAAAGGCAATGGTTTTGCCCGCAACATCGCTGGCGCTAAGTTTGGGTAGAAAATCTTCCCAATCACTCTGCAAATCGCCCTCGCCATAGGTTGGTGAAGCAAAGATGAGATTCTCATATCGGCGCAAATCATTCTTGCTTGCTTGCGCGACATTAAAAATCTTGACATCGACATATTCCCTCAATTCTTCTGCAATTTGTTCGACAACTTTTTCCGTGTCGCCACCATCGCTGCCATAGAAGATTCCAATGGGCTTTTTGCAAACATCATTGGGCACTTCCTCTTTTGGCGCATTCATTATCTGCCGCATGCAAGCAATTTGGATTGTGGCAGGAATCGTAACGCGATATGCCGGTCCAGCAATATCTAAAGCCGTCCAAAGTGCTGTAATAATCCAGCCTATGGGTCCCAAAAAGACTCCTATGACTCTTGTTAGGGCAGCATTGGTAGCAAGAGATAAGCCATGCCCCAAAACAGCCCTAGCAATCATATTTGCAATAATCACAGCCGTTTGATAAACCATAAATCCAGAAAGCTTCATCGCGCCCTGTATTGCAATTGTTACTGCTTGTGGGGTAAAACTTGTAACATTTTTAAGCCCTAAGTCATTGCTTATTTCTTTAAGTTGTTCTGTCGTCATTTTCGCAAGAGAATCTGTTAAAATTTTGCTTAATAGATTAATTTCGATAAAATCTATTGAAGCATCTCTATTGTAATTCACCTTGAGCTTGTCGCACACATCGCACAGAATCTCCCGATACAAAACGCCACCGCCGCGCACCATATTGACAAACGTATTGCCGCCAAATCGTTGGTAGCTTTCCGCGATGTCGCGCCAATATTTTACATGGTCTGGGTGGTACGTTTTGTATCCATTAGACAATGTTAATGTTTCTGTGAATCGTTCCTCGCCCTTATCCTTTGTCAGAATCTCCACGAGCACGCCCAAGAGCTCATTGTCACATTGACTTAAAAAGTCCAAACCAGTATCGTTTTGATACGCCATGTTGTCTCCTTATTGCAAAAACAAGAAAACATTCTACCCCCCCCCCCGCTGAATATTTGCTGAAAAAATGGGATATTTTGCGGGTTTTCGCGCCGAATCGATGGTGCAAAATAAAAATAGTATTTCCTAAGAAAATTTTTATAATAAAAACATCTCCTGCCTCTCTGTGCCTTTCTCTCTGGCACTTATCCTAAATTCTTCTTTGATTCTGCCCTTATTATTCAATCTATCGAGTATCATTTCATAATAGGGCTTATGCAGCTCACAGCTTATCCATTGCCGCTTGAGTTGTTCGCATAATACAATCTCACCCCCGCTACCACCAAAGAGAATAAACACAGAATCTCCCTCATTTGTGCAAGACTTGATGAGCATTTCGACAAGTTTCAATGGAATCTGGCATGAATGAAATGTTTTATCCTTGCTCACATTTTTGACCAAATCGAAATAAAACCATGAATAAGGCATTCTGCCCTTATGCCCCTCTGCTAGTCTTTGTATGATTTTTGCTCTTTAATAATAATTTGCCCATTTTTATTGCTCAATTCCCTGCCACATTCTCTACAAAAGATGCGATATTCCTCAACAGATTCGGTTCTTATAATGCGAAAATCACCATCTATAAATTCGAGTATATTATATTGATTGAGTTCTGAAATAAATTCTTTGCTCCTACAATTTGGACAATATATCATGCTTTACTCCTGTATTTTTAAAATTCATATACCAATAGTATAAATTGGAATATGTCATAAAAGAAACTTTTTCTATTAAATTATTTTGCTTAAAAGTAGGACGATTAATTTCTTTATGAAATTTATTTTCTCTCTCACTGTTTGCAATAATATTAAAATTATTGACATTTGCAATAGTTAAATTGACATCATTAAAGCGTAACAACCCAGAATAGATAGGAGTTGAATGTTCAATCTCAAAAAGTGATATAATCTTTGTAGAATCTAACCAAATACAATCTATTTCTTCCATGATATGTTGGACATCTTTATGAAAATAAGGTAGATTATTTCTCATTTTTCTTTTGTCTATAATATCTAAATCAATTTTTATTCTATCACTCGCTGGATAAAATATATCAAATCCCTTATAGATCCCAATTGCACCAATAAATATTTGTGCCTGTGTATGTGAGATTTCTGGAACAATAAGGTTTTTATTTTTAAATTCTAATAGCGACTCTAGTCCCAAATAACTTTCGGCATTAAATTTTACAAATTGAGGAATATAAATCTCTGTTCCTGTATTTTTAAAAAATATTAAAGTTTTATATTGCGAATCTGAAGACGGGGTTGTTTCTGTCAGAATATGTTCAATATGGCTGAAAGGCATAACGAGACTTTTATTATTCATATCACTTAGAAAAATAATATACGCTTGTTTGCCTTGCAAAAATTGTAAATCTTCAAACCTTAATCCATAAAATGTTTTATATCCATTTTTTCCATGTTGAAATACTTTGGAATAACGAAAATAGAGAACAATGTTCAAAGATTCAACAACAAATAAGGATTGTGTTTTGGGTAGACTTTTGATTGTTCCATATTTTTGCTGTAATAAATGTAATACTCGTTCTTTATAAGGATTTGCCATTATTCAATAATCCCCCCTAATACATTTGTTCAATAGTATCTTGTATGTGTCCAAAGGTATGATAGAGCTTATCAACACCATGAACAAACCGATGGCGACCTTTGCCTGAATATAACAAACAAATATCTTTTGTCAAAAAAGAAAGCGGCAATTTATCCTTAGAATCAAGCTTTGTTACATCAAATGGATTACCGAAATAATATTCCCTGCAAATCTCTTTGACTAAATCATTATCAAAAATAAGATTATTTCGTTTCTGGCATCGTTCTAGCAAAGTTTCTAAAACTAAATGTTTTTTATTGCTTACATCTTGTTGCTGATTATTTTTACTCATAATCCCCCCTTATCAAAAGCTCAATAATTTCACTCCTTCTTGCATAGTTTTTTCTGTGGGGCTTCATAATATTATCCAAGTTTTTAGATTCCCATTTCATAGCGCATTGTCTCCTTTTCATATTGTTTTACAATGCTCTCATAATCTGCAAACGACACCAAATTCTGAATAGGGCGATAGATAGAATCCCCAATAATCTTCTGAAATTGCCCAAATCTCTCCTGCTTAGCGATAATAACAAACTTTGCCCTAAAATCTTGAAGCTCGAAAAATTTATTAAGAGAATTTCTAAAATCTGTCGAATGTTCCACCTCAAAAAAAAGCATAAGGCATTTTACGTTCATTAAACCAAACTATATCTATATATTTTGCTTTAGCAACAATATGTTGATATGAGAACGTATGCATTGTTTGTAGCGAGGCAATATCACTCAATTTTTGATGAACAAACAATCTATTTTTATCTTGTGGTGGAATATATGTTTCAAACCCACGCGCATTCCCAATCTCTACCACAATACCCTGATAATACGCATGCGTACATTCATTATCTTGTACAATCCCGTTATCTAAAATGTGCATTTTTTCGAGAATCTCTTTTTGTTGTGCAACAAGCCCCCAAAGACCGGGTTGAATCCTGAAAAATTCCTCGTTTGTCTGCACAATGCGGCGAATAGAAGCATATGGTGTTTTTGTTTTCCATTGCGAAATATCCGTAAGTGCATAGAGTTGACTCAATGTCGCCATACCATCATTGGCACGTAATGCTTTAATTACATCATCTTTTTGCGTCATTGACGTTTCTCATTCCTCACCGATGCCGATATGACAGTGCCTCGAACACATGCAGCTTTGTGATAATATCACAACCTTCCAAATCAGCAATTGTGCGCGCGATTTTTTTAATCTTGATATTCGCGCGGTGCGAGAGCCCGAATCGTTGTGTCGCTTGGGTGAGAATGTTGCTTGCTTCCTCGTCAAGCACACAGAATTGCTCGACCTCGCTATCGCGCAAATGTCCATTGAGCCGCACCTGATCGCGCTGTTTTTGCAAGCAAAAAGCCTGCAAAACCTGCTCAAACAATGTCTTGGAATCCACGCGATGTTCTTGTGAGATCTCTTGCATGGGCACATACAAATCGATTCTATCCCAAAAAGGTTCGGAGAGTTTATTTTTGTAGCGCGACAACATTGTGTCGGAACAACGACACTCATGGACGCTGCTCATCAGATTTCCACATGGGCAAGGGTTTTGCGCGCAAACAAGCAGAAAGGCGGTGTCGTATTCAATCTTAAGATGTGCGCGTGAAAGCGTGAATCGATGATTCTCGAGCGGCTCGCGAAGTGATTCGAGCAGAGACGTTGGAAAATGTGCGAGCTCATCGAGAAACAAAATCCCCTGTGTCGCGAGCGCAATTTCGCCCGGCTTGAACTCATTGCCAATGCTGCTCCCAAGCAGCGCGGCGCGCGAGGAGGACGCATGCGGCGAACGAAACGAGCGCAATGGCGAATATTGCAAATTGCCGCTTTCATAAAGGCGCATTTTTGCGTTTTTCAAAATCTCCTCTTCAGAAAGCGGTGGCAGGATATAGCGCATGCGATGCGCAATCATGCTCTTGCCGCAGCCCGGGCTGCCCTCAAAAAGAATATTGTGAAATCCGCTTGCGGCAATCAGCGCAGCACGTTTAGCAACACTCTGCCCGATGATGTCGCGAAAATCCTCCTTAAAATCGCGCATAAAATAATATGTTTGCCCATTGATAGCGATTGTTTCAAATGGGAGCTGATTGTGATACAAGGCGACATCAAGCGGGCTTTTAGATGCAAAAAGGTCGAGCGCCTCTTGCAGACTCTCAAGCCCAATGAGCCTTAGATGCGGAATCTGCTGATAAAGCGCGAGATTCTCTTTGGGAACAAAAATAATATGCGGGTAGTGATGTGCGCTCAAATCAAGCAAGATGGGATAACAGCTCTCCGTTGCCTTGATTTTGCCATCAAGCCCAAGCTCACCAAGCGCGAAATAGGTCTCTTGCAAAAATGGCGGAATCTCAAGACTATGCAGCGCGATGAGCAGAGCGATTCCAAAATCAAAATGGCTACCTTGTTTAGGAAGGTCGGACGGGGAAAGGTTGATATTCACACGCAAGGGCGGGAATTGGAATCCAATCGCCGCAAGCGCCGAGCTCGAGCGGTGTTTGGCTTCTTGAACAGATTGATTTGCAAGCCCGCTAATATGAAATGCGGGCAACCCGCGCACAAATGCAACTTCAATATCCACAATCTTTGCTTCAAAGCCAAAAATTGTGGCACTCTGAAGCTTGCTAATCCCCATTCTTGCGCCTATGCAGAGCAACGTTGCTGTTTCTTGAATGCCTTTTCAAATCGTTTGCGTTTGAGCAGTGGCAAGCGGTCGACAAATAAGATTCCGTTCAGATGGTCGATTTCATGCTGGAGTGCCACAGCGAGATAGCCTTCAGCATCAAGAGTGTGCGCATTGCCAAATCGATCCTGAAAAGAAACGGTAATCTTTTCGCTACGTTCGATGTCGTCATAATAATCAGGTACACTCAAACAACCCTCGTTGAACAGAATCTTCCCACTATGCTCGATAATTTCGGGGTTGAGCACCTCGAGCAGATTCTCTTTGTGCTGCTCACCCTCCTCATCGGGCAAATTGATAACAAGCGCACGCAAACTATGGCGCACTTGCGGTGCAGCGAGCCCTACTCCATTGCGTTCAATCATCAAGATATACATTTCATCGAGCAATGCATGGAGATTCTCATCAAAACTCTGCACAGTCTGCGCCTTTTTGCGCAAAAAGCTATCAGAATAATATACAATGTCCAACATCTCTAGCCTCCCACAACCTTAAATGCTGATGTTTGGGTGCTTAATTCCTTGAGTGCAGCAATGCCGCTTGCAATGATAGATTCGGGTTCGCTATCACGACGCAAGGACACAGCTGCAATATTAATTTCGAGTGTAATACGCTTGCTGTCGATAAAAGTGCTACTACCTTTGACAAACGAAAAAAGACGTTTGCAGACAGCTTGGGCATTTTCAAGGCTTGAATGCCGCAACAAAATGGCAAAAATACCATTTTCATAATGCGAAACAACATCGCTTCTGCGCGATGCTTTGAGCAAGATTTCGGCGATATTGTTTTGCAAAACGTTGAGCACATTCACATTACCAATCTCTTTCGCAATACTATCAGCAAGCCGCAAAATAAGCAACGATGCATTATAATTTGGTCCTAGCATTGTGATTTCTTTTTCTAAACTTGTTAGGATAAAATGCTTATTGTAGATTCCATATTGTGCATCAAAGACAGTGCTGCTGTCAGCACTATTAATCACTTTTGCACTTTGCTGGTAGAGGATTTTGAGCTGGTCGCTCTGCTTGCGCGTGATGTCTTTGAGCCGATTGATTTCTATAGCCATATCAGTTACGATATTGCATGATATCACGGGATTATCAACCGATTTGAGCTCGGCAAGGCGTTTGTCAAGTATCTCATAAAGCAATGCTTGATTGCGATAAATCACAGCAACAATATCAAAAACCTGTTTAATACTCCGAAAACTGCTGCGCAAATGCCGCTCGAGGTCGATGTAATCATCATATCCCACCTGCTGCCCATGGCTTAACATCTTGAGCGCCATTTCTTTGAGCTCTTCGCTTTTGTCAGCGAGCGAGCGCTCGAAATAGATTTGAAAATTTAAAGGAGTGGCAAGAATGCCATCGTCCTTAACCTTATCCACAACCTCATTGCAAAGCTCACGCAATTCCTTCTCGAGAGCACCATTCACTGCCTCTTCTTCAAATGCTTCAGATTGGATCGCATCTCCAATACGTAATCGTTGCATATCCATTAACTGTTTCCTGCCTTATTGTAAATTTTCCTTGAAACTCTTCTCCAAAACGCTATCAATCAATCCATATTCTTTTGCCTCAAAGGCACTCATAAAAAAGTCCCTATCGGTATCAAGTGCGATTTTCTCGAGCGGTTGTTGCGTGTTGCGTGCAAGGATTTCATTGAGAATCTTCTTTTGGCGCAAGATTTCCTTCGCCTGAATCTCAATATCGCTCGCCTGCCCTCGCGCACCACCGAGCGGTTGATGAATCATGATTCGGCTATGCGGCAAAGAGTGTCGCTTGCCGCTTGAGCCACAACTCAACAAAAATGCCCCCATGCTCGCTGCCTGCCCGATGCAAATCGTGCAAATATCGGGCTTGATGTAGTTCATCGTGTCATAAATGCTCAATCCACTTGTAACAACACCACCGGGCGAATTGATATAAAGATAAATATCTTTTTCGGGGTCCTCTGCCTCAAGAAACAAAAGCTGTGCCACAATAGACGCAGCGAGATCATCATGGATTTCGCCACAAAGCATGACAATTCTATCCTTCAGTAGGCGCGAATAGATGTCATAGCTGCGCTCGCCACGCCCCGTTTTTTCGATGACATAAGGGATATAGTTCATAGTCGTTACTCCTTGTCGATACTCTTTTCAAGCAAAAATGTCAAAACCTTGTCTTCGAGCATCGCCATTTGCAATGCGGGCAAAAAGCCACCTTGCTGGTAATATTCGAGCAATGTTTTAGGGTCTTGGCGCAAGAACATCGCCTCATTATAGAGACGCATGAATAGCTCCTGCTCGCTGATTCCAAGCTTATTTTCACGCGCGAGCGCATCGACAATCAACGTGAGCTTGACATTGCGCTGCGCCTTTTCTTTATGCTTTTCACGTCGCTCTTTGATTTCTTCGCGCTTGCCTTGCAGTGATTCAAGCTCTTCGCGCTCCATCGAATCGACCTCGCCTCGAAACAACATATCCATTTCTTGTTCGATGATATTCTCGGGCAAATCAAACGAAAAAGTCTGCAGCAAATTTTCGATAAATTTCTCCTTGAGCGTTTCGTTGTAAAGCTTTGCTTTTTTATCGCTTGCAATCTGTTCTTTTACGCGCTCTTTGAGCTTTTGCAAGATCGCATCCTCATCTTTGGGCAAAAGTTTTTTGGCAAGATCATCATCGATTGGAGCGGGAATACGCTCTTTAATGCTGTGCAATTTGATAGCAAAACGTGCATCTTTGCCCGCGAGATTCTGCGCGCCATAGTCTTTGGGAAACGTGACAAAAATATCTTTAGAATCACCAATCTGCATGCCCACAAGCTGCTCCTCAAATCCGGGGATAAACGCCTTGCTGCCAATCTCGAGATTATACCCCTCTGCTTTGCCACCCTCAAAAGCTTTGTCATCAACAAAGCCCTCAAAATCGATTTGCACAATATCATTTTCTTGTACTGCTCTATTCTCAATATCGTGCAACTCACCATAATTTTTAGCAAATTTTGCGAGCTGTTCGTCTATTTCTGATTCATTCACATCAGGTACTTCAAAGCTTGGTACAGCGGCTTTCGCGGGCGCAATATCAAACTCTGGGCGCAACGCAAAGCGCACTTCAACCTCGATTCCATTCTCGTTTCTATCAAACTTCAAAAACATCGGGCTACCGAGTGTGTCCTCTTCTTTCACGCCCAACTCTTTGAATGCAGTGCTGATGAAATCCTTGATTGCCTCTTGTTCAGCATCCTCGGCAATCTGTTTGCCATAACGTGCGCGCACAATGCTCACAGGCACTTTGCCCTTGCGAAAACCATCGATATGCAATGTTTTTGCTGCCTTTTGTGTGAGCGATGCTGTCTTCGAATCAAGCGTTTTTTGCTCGATAACTCCACTTGCAAGCGCATTTGCTGCGTCATTTTTGGTTGTTTGGATATTCATAAATGCCCCTAGATATTTTGACGTTATGCGACTATTCATCGATAACTTTGGTATGCGATTCTAGCAGACAAAAACTTTATTTTTGGTTATTGCGAGTCGTTTCTTTAATGCAATACAAGCAAAAGCGTGCTATGCTTGATTTTTCAAACGAAGGAAGAATCGTGGCACTAGAACAACTGCGCAAAAAACTCGAAGTCTCAACCCTCTCCCCTGCCTTTGGCACAATCACAAAAGTGATGTCCAATAGCATTGTCGCCACAGGGCTCAAGCCTAGCGTGGGCGATATTGTCAAAATCGTGCGGCATGAGGACGGACACGAAAGCATGGGAATGGTTACGGTTGTAGACACGCAAACCTTTAGCATTTCGCCATTCTCTTTTGTCGAAGGCAATCGTGTGGGCGATAGAATCTTCATCAACAACAAAGGTTTGCAAATCCCCGTTGGCGAGGCATTACTTGGGCGCGTCATCAATCCACTTGGGCAACCCATTGACGGCAAGGGCGAGATTCTCGCGACAGAGAGCGCGCCGATTATCCGCCCGCCGATTGTCGCAATGAAGCGCGGAATGATTGACGAAGTGTTTAATGTGGGCATCAAGACAATTGATGGTTTGCTAACATGTGGCAAGGGACAAAAGCTCGGCATCTTCGCTGGAAGCGGTGTGGGCAAAAGCACGCTTATGGGAATGATTGTCAAAGGTGTCGATGCGCCGATTAAGATTATCGCGCTTGTGGGCGAGCGCGGGCGCGAAGTGCCCGAGTTTGTCGAAAAGAATCTCGGCGGCGATTTAAGCGGCACAGTGCTCGTTGTCGCAACGAGCGATGATTCGCCGCTTATGCGTAAATATGGGGCATTTTCGGCAATGAGTGTGGCAGAGTTTTTCAAGGACCAAGGGCATGATGTCTTGTTTATGATGGATTCTGTAACACGTTTTGCAATGGCGCAGCGCGAGATTGGGCTAGCACTCGGCGAGCCACCAACAAGTAAGGGCTATCCACCATCGGTGCTCACGCTCTTGCCACAACTCATGGAACGCGCCGGCAAAGAAGAAGGGCGCGGCTCAATCACGGCGTTTTTTACAGTGCTTGTCGAGGGAGACGACATGAACGACCCCATTGGCGACCAAAGCCGCAGTATTTTGGACGGGCACATCGTCCTAAGCCGTGAGCTCACAGACTTTGGAATCTACCCACCCATCAACATTCTCAATTCAGCTTCGCGTCTTATGAACGATTTGTGTTCCGAAGCGCATATCCTCGCGGCGCGTAAATTTCGGCGGCTGTATTCGCTATTGCGCGAAAATGAGGTGCTCATTCGCATTGGTGCGTATCAAAAGGGCAGAGACAAAGAACTTGATGAAGCGATAGACAAAAAAGAAGCAATGGAAAACTTTCTGAAACAAGGAATCGAAGAGAGCTGGGATTTTGAACAAAGCATCGAAGCGCTTGTCGTGTTGATGGGCTAATCAACGTATCTAAAACGCGCGCAGAATCAAGGCAATTCCAAACAAATGGATAGTTTGTTACTAAACGAAACAAAACGCGCGAAACAGCAGTTGCCAAAAACCACAAACCAAACGGAGACGATAGAGTTTTTGGCACCCACTTCTACTGCAATTCCGCCCCCCCCCCCGCACACTCTAAGGGAAAGGGAAGCCCCAAAGCGGCACAGAGGAACGAAAGAAAAGAATGCCAAACCCAACGACTGGCAAGATTCTCTTTCCATTAGAGCGGCTGCATTATACAAGATTTTTTCACAAGTTCACATAAAAATGAAGGATAAAGGAATTTTGCTATAATATGCAACACATACCAACCCAAAGGAACGTTTATGAAAATCACCTATACTCTCACTGATGAATCCCCAGCGCTTGCGACTTATTCGTTTTTGCCGATTGTCCAAGCCTTTTTGAAGCATGCAAATGTCGAAGTCGCCACATCTGATATTTCGCTCTCTGCCCGCGTGATTGCGCAATTTCCCGAGATTCTCAAGCCCGAGCAACGTGTACAAGATTCACTCGCCCAGCTTGGTGAGCTTGTCAAGCGCCCCGAGGCAAATCTCATCAAAACACCCAACATCTCCGCTTCAATTCCACAACTCAAAGCCACCATCAAAGAATTGCAAGCAAAAGGCTATGCGTTGCCCGAGTTTCCTGACGAGCCCCAAAATGACGAGCAAAAGGCGATTAAGGCAAAATACCAAAAAGTGCTTGGTTCTGCCGTGAATCCTGTGCTTCGCGAGGGCAACTCCGACCGCCGCTGCACAAAAGCCGTTAAAGAATATGCCAAGAAAAATCCCTATCGCGTTGCGGCTTTTGACAAAGCATCTAAATCATGCGTTTCGTATATGGGAGCTGGTGATTTCTTTGAGAATGAAAAAGCGATATTGCTCGAATCGCCCACCACAGCGCGGATTGAATTTGTCGATAACAATGGCAAGGTGAATGTCTGCAAAGACGGGCTCAAGCTTGAAAAAAATGAGATTCTTGATGCAACATTTCTCGATGTCGCCGCGCTTTGCCGATTCTATGATGAGCAAATTGCGCTTTGCAAAAAAGAGAATATCCTGTTTTCGCTCCACCTCAAGGCAACGATGATGAAAGTCAGTGATCCCGTGATTTTCGGCTATGCTGTCAAAACCTATTTCAAAGAACTCTTCGACACTTTCGCAGACGAGCTGCAAAAACTCGGCATCAATCCCAACAACGGCGTTTCAGAGCTGCTTAGCAAGATTGAACAAAGCCCCAAAAAATCCGAGATTCTCGCGAAATATCAAGAGATTCTAAACAAAAGCGCCAAGATTTCGATGGTTAATTCCGACAAAGGAATCACCAATTTGCATGTCCCTAGCGATGTGATTGTCGATGCGTCTATGCCCGCAATGCTCAAAAACGGCGCGCGGTTGTGGGACAAAGACGGCAAAGAATGCGACACCAACGCCGTGATTCCCGACAAAACGTATGCGACAATCTACGAAGCCGTCTTGGACGACATGAAGCAAAACGGCGCGCTCAACCCCGCGACACTCGGCAGCGTGGCGAATGTCGGGCTTATGGCACGCAAGGCGCAAGAATATGGCTCACATGACAAAACATTTTTTGCGCCAAGCGATGGCGAGTTTCGCATTGTCGATGAAAGCGGTAAGGTTTTGCTTTCACACAAGGTACATCAAAATGACATTTATCGCGCCAACCAAGCGAAGTTTGACGCGGTGCAAAATTGGATTGATCTAGGTATTGAACGCGCCGAGCTCACAGGCAGCAAGGCGATTTTCTGGCTTGATTCTAAGCGCGCGAGTAACAAGATTATGATTGATTTGGTGCGTGCGCGATTGAAAGAAAAGGGCAAAGACATGGAGATTCTCGCCCCCAAAGAGGCTTGCCAACTCTCGCTCAAGCTCATTCGCGAGGGCAAAGACGTGATTTCTATCACCGGGAATGTGTTGCGCGACTATCTCACCGATCTTTTCCCAATTCTTGAGCTCGGCACAAGTGCGAAGATGCTATCAGTCGTGCCTATGTTAAATGGCGGGGCGATGTTCGAGACAGGTGCTGGCGGAAGCGCACCCAAACAAGTCGAACAACTCGTGAATGAGAACCATTTGCGTTGGGACAGCTTGGGCGAATTTCTCGCATTGCAAGCAAGCCTCGAATTTTATGCACAAAAGAAAAACAACAACAAAGCAAAAGTGCTCGCGAGCGCGCTCGATGGTGCGATTGGCAAATGGCTCGAAGCAAACAAAGCGCCTTCACGCAAGGTTGGCGAGGACGACAACCGCACAAGCCATTTTTATCTCGCAATGTATTTCGCACAGGCGCTCGCCGCGCAGGACGATGATTCTGCAATTGCTGGATTTTTCGCGCCGATTGCCAAAGAGCTTGCCGACAACGAGGCAAAGATTCACAAGGAATTTTTGGACGCGCAGGGCGTGAAGGTTGATTTGGGCGGATATTATAAGTTTGATGACCCCAAAACCGAAAAAATCATGCGCCCAAGCACGACTTTTAACGCGATTCTTGGTAAGATTGCGGGGTAGAAGCGGCCTGCAATAGTGTCATTGTTATTGTATTTTAACAAGTCTTTATCGCTATGGTAAAGACTTGTTGGATGCTGCGCATCAATAAAGCATTATAGGACTCAATAAGGATACCACATTATGTTCGAAAAAATTCATATTCACAATTTTAGAGCACTACAAGATTGTTCTATTGATTCATTTAGTCGTATCAATGTGATTGTGGGCGATAATAATACGGCAAAAACAACACTTTTGGAAGCCCTATTTATTGCCCTTTCTCCCTTTAATCCGGCGATTTTAAAAAATATCTATGATTTACGCAAAATACCCTTAAACTCCATGAATGTAGGAAATATTTTTCATAACTTTTATGAAAAACCCATACGTTTTGAGTTTCAATATGCTAAACAAGCTTATGATTTTGAAATCTCTTTGGAGAGCGAAAACGAACTTCAAAAAGAGTATGGCATAATTCGCCAAAATATCAATTTAAATGAAAAAATCTTTTGTTATAAAAACTTATTAGACCCAAAGCAGAAAAGATATTTTTTTGATTATCTTAATGGAAATATTTTTTCGGAACACTTTCAACCTCTCCAACCTCTTGGTGTTGGATGTTTTCTGCCTGCAGATGTTGTGAATGTATTTTTAGAGAATCTTTCAATAATCATTAAGAACTCTAAAGAAAAAGAGTTAGTCAAATTATTACAAATTATTGACCCCAACATTGAAGATATTGCATTGCTACCTGAAGCACCACATGTAAAAGTTAGAAATATTAAAGAAAAATTAGATATAAAGCTATTAGGAAAAGGTTTTGAGCGATATTTCAATATCGTCACAGCTGTGTTAGATGAAAATATAAAGTGTATTTTTATCGATGAAATCGAAAATGGCATTTATCATAAACGACTTAAGGCACTATTGCAATCTTTATTTGAAATATCAAGGCAAAAGCAATTTCAATTATTTATTACAACACACAGCAAAGAAGTATTAGAAAATATTAATATCTTACTTTCCGAATCACAAGCCTTACGTAATGAATTTACATTGTTAAAGTTCATAAGGAATCAAGATCAAAAAATTAAAGTATTTGTGCGTTCTGTTGATATAGTACAAGAAATGTTGGCAGAAGGAATCGAGGTGCGATAATGGAGATACTGCTGATTGTTGAAGGAAAAGAGGATAAAGAATTTTTAAAATTTTATACTCAAAAATTAAAGCTAGGATATAAAATTGAAGAAGTAGGTGGCAACAAAAATTTTGATTTAGTGCGTGAAAAAATAGAGGAATACAATCATCATAGAGTTGCCATTATTTTTGATTGCGATGACAATTTTGAAGAAAGTTTTAATAATATTATTAAAGAGAAATTCAACGAAGTAAAAATATTTTTGTTCCCAAATAATCAAGATTGTGGAAACCTTGAAACAATTTTAGAAAAGATTGTACGTCATCAAAATATTATTCAGTGTTTTAATTCTTTTATAGAATGCATAAATAGATTGGGGTATGAACCACCAGATTCTAAAAGAAAACTTTTTTCGTATAAGGAAATTCTACAATGTAACCCTAAAGAAATGAAGGCGGAAGATTTTGAAAAATGTTTTGATATTGAACATAAATTTTTAGAACCATTAAAAGATTTTCTTTTGGGGCTAAAGAATGAGTAAAGCAGCAAAATAGCTACAACAATTCGCCCCAATAAAAATTGCAAATTCTTTTTGTGCAAACAAATCTTAGCAAAACCAATGCTTTCGTGCCCTTTTTGCCCGCACCCTATAATTTCAAAACCTATCCAAAAATGAATCAAGAGCTATGGCAAAAGCACCAAAATACGCCCTTGAGTGAGGCAAAATCTATGTTGCACAAGAGCCATGCCGCTTGTATGGAGATGATACAACACTTACCAGATAAGGAACTTTTTATCAAAAAGCATTATCCATGGTGTGGTACAACGAGTCTCGGAAACTATTGCGTGAGCGCGACTTCAAGCCATTATGATTGGGCGATAAAGCTAATTAAAAAATATTTAAAGGCAAAGAAATGATAGGAGCAGCGCATAAATTTATTTTTTAATGCGTTTTTTGTGCTATCATATCACATTCCATTAGGACGGGGACATAAGACATGGCGACTAGTGAAAGCTTCAAGGATTTTGTGCTCGAGACGCTCGATAGCGCGTTGCAAGGCGAGCCATATCGTTTCAGTGCCAAGAAAATGTTTGGCGAGTATTGTATCTATGTGTCCGATTCCTGCGCCGTGCCAAAGCCGATTTTTTTGCTTTGCGATGAGACGCTCTATGTCAAGCAACATACGATTCTAGCGACACTTTTAAAATCTACGCCCAAAGGCTTCCCTTATCCCAGCGCTAAAGAATCCTACATTCTTGACGTGGATTCGCCACAAACTCTGCGAGATGTCGTTCTTGCTCTTGCTCCAGTTTTGCCTACTCCTCAACCCAAAAAAGCAAAAGGCAAGCGTAAAGGAGAAGAATCATAAAATGAAAGAAGCAATGACGACTAATGATATTCTTTCTTATTGTCTATCTAATTTAAGGGATACTACGCTAGTGGAGAGTTGGGGCGAAAAAGGTATTTTCTATAATCCAAACGGCGTTTTGAAGCGAGGCGTCTATGTTTTGACTATCAAAGAAAAAGATGGCGACAATGATAAAGCTTCTTTGCTGAATCGTGATAATGTCTATCGTGTCAATGTTGGGCTAAGAAAGCAGACTTTTATTGAACGTTTTGGGCATATCCCCGAACGTCCATCTGCCGGAAATATTGTAAAAATGGATTATGACTTTACCATTTTAGATACCATTATCCCTCACCCTGTCTATGCGTGGATGGGTTGGGTATGTGTCTTAAATCCCTCTAATACAACTTTTGGAGAATTTAAAATCATGATACGAGAATCTTATGAATTTGCAAAGGAAAAATTCACTAAAAGGAAAAAGAATGAGCCCAACAATGCAAAAATTTGATTTTAAAAAAGCCTTTAAAGAACTATACACACCAAAACAAACTCCCGAGCGTGTGTTTGTGCCCAAGATGTCGTTTATTGCCGTGCGGGGAGAAGGCAACCCAAACGATAGCGGCGGTGCATACCAAGAGGCTTTGAAGGTTTTATATGCCCTTTCATACGCCATAAAAATGGACAAGAGCAAAAACATTCAGGGGCATTTTGATTATGTCGTACCTCCTCTAGAATCGCTATGGTGGGGTAACGGAGATTTTAAAGACAAAGATAATTTTCAATGGCAGGCAATGATTGCCCAAGCAGAACTTTATCATTCAAGAAATCTTTGAATGGGCATGTAATTGAAATTTATTTGGGCAATCGCAACAAAATTGCTCCACAAAAACTCAAAACAATTCTCTGCATTCCTGTGCGAGAATCAAGCGAATCTCTTATTTGAATTTTGCAAAATTTTGAGCAAATCAATCAATTTAATATTTTCAAGATAGCTTTCCAAGGCTTTTTGGGCTTGTTCAAAATGGGTATCTAAAAGAAAATGGATATTTTTGCCCAAAGGGCAAAGTTTGCTAGAGTTTGTATGGAATCGAAAAAGCCCATCCTCGCCCATCGAATCGACCGCATTGAAAATATCAAGCAAACTAATCTTTTGCGGATTCTTCGCGAGTTTGCTCCCGCCACTTCCACGTGATACACTCACGATATTTGCCATTTTAAGCTGGGCAAGGATATTGCGGACAATAACGCTATTCACGCCCACAGAATCTGCCAAAACCTCGCTTGTCATTTTTTTGCAATGCACTTTGTCGCAATCATGATTCGTTTCTGAATCTGCATCAAAAAATTCTAAACATAGGCAAATATGGACTGCAATGCTAAAACGTGTGGGGATTTGCATGGTATTCCTTCATTTAATATTTATAATCATTGCTCCGTTGTTACACTTGACATTATAACAAAAATTTGCTACACTTGCTACATTCTTGTTATAGTATAATATATTACATTATAACAAGCTATTCACAGAATCAAAGGAGTTACAATGTCTCAAAAGCTCGTTCTTTGCAGTGCTGTGTTTAGTGCTGTGTTTGTCGTGCCAAGTTCGATTTCTGGCACAGCCATTGCCCTGCCCTATATCGCTCAAAAACTTGGGAGCGATTCCGTGCTGCTGCAATGGGTCGTAAATAGTTTCAACCTCTTTTTTGCGTGCTTTACATTGATTTGGGGCGCAATCAGCGATAAATGGGGTGCAAAACATTGTTTGCTTACAGGCGTGACGCTCTATCTCATCGCCTCGTTGCTTTCTGCCTTTGCGCCCACGCTTTTGTGGCTCGATATTGCTCGCGCGTGTGCGGGCATTGGCGGGGCAAGCGTTTTTGCGTGCGGTAGCACGCTGTTAATGCATGCTTTTAGCGCGAAAGACCATGCCAAAGTATTTGCAGCTTTTGGTACAACAGCTGGGCTCGGAATCACGCTTGGACCCACAATGAGTGGTTTTTTGGTTGATATCTTCTCTTATCAAGCAATTTTTATATTTCATTTTTTAATCCTTGCTCTTGTTTTTGTGCTCGTATGTTTATTGCCTCAATATCAACAGAAACAACAAGCTTTTCATTTTGATATTATCGGTGCGATTTTATTTCTTATACTCATATCAAGCTTGATGTTTTTTATTATAAATCTCAATGATTATCATCAAGTTTCCATGCTCACGTTTTTTGTTTTTTATGTTATAATAGGTGTTGTTTTTGTGCAACATCAAAGAAGACGTTATCATCATGATAAAATGCCATTTTTAGATATTGCGGTTTTGAATAATCCAACTTTTGTTGGCTTCACGCTCGTTACAATGATTGCTGGTTTTAGTTTTGTGGTTTTACTCACATACTTTCCAGTTTTTCTTTCTGCTGTGTTTGGCTTATCTGCTTCATGGACTGGAGTTTTTATGCTTGCGCTCACTGCACCTATGCTCTTTTGTCCAATCCTAGCAACAAGGTTTTTAAACAAAGAAATGAACCCTAAACTTTTTGCGTTAATTGTATCTTTGATGATGAGTTTGGGATTATTTTTGCTTTTAATTGTTTTATATTTTTTAAGTGGCATGATACAAATTCTATCGATTCTATCAGCGCTTTTTATCATTGGTTGTGGTATGGGGTTGCATGCAGGGGCAATCGATAGGCTCGCGCTAAGCAGTGTTGATATAGAAAAATCTGGATTTGCAGCAGGTGTACTTAACTCATTTCGGTTAGGTTCTGAAGCTTTGGGTGTTGCACTCTATGGCGCTCTTATGCAAGCATTCATCGCTGCAAACAGTAGCAGTTCTCTGCATTCTTATGTTTCTATCATTGCAAGTGGAAATCTAGGCTTGATTGAGAATCTTGAGTTACAAAGTGAGGCTTTGCATTTGTATCTCCAAACGTTTTTCATTGTCATTGGAATCTTAGGAATCCTAAGTCTTCTCTTAAGCTTTGCTGTTTGGGTTCTACTGAAACGACAAATAAGGTAAATATTTATCTAATATTTATACTATATTTAACGATTTGCATTATAATAGTTGTTGAGAAAAACGACACATAGTATCTAAACTTAGGAATCAAAGGAATCCTAATGCTACAAGAACAAGTCATTCAAGGAAATATAGAGAAGCAAGAATCTCGCGATAGAAAGGGCATTTTGGGCTATTTGCCCGTGAGTTTTTTTGGCGCGTGTATGGGACTAAGTGCAATGTGCGCTGCATGGCATGCAATGGCGCAACTAAGCTTGCTTTGTGCCACAGAGCCGCAACAAAATACGACCTGCATTGTCCCGTCTTCTTTTGCGCCCTTTGCTGATATGCTGTCGCTCATTTTTGCTGCCTTTGCCATTGCGGCTTTTGTGGCATTGGGCGTAACATATAGCCTAAAAACCATAACAGATTTTGAGAGCTGCCAACAAGAATTTCTTTCACCAGTAACGCGTCCTTTCTTTGCTACAATCTGCATTTCTTTACTCCTGTTACCCTTTGCACTCCAGCGGGTTGGAATCCCTGAAACAATCAATTTTGCTGTGTGGATTTTTGGCGCTATATTAATGTTTATTTTTAGCGTGCATATTGTTCAATTTTGGATTTGCCATAAATTTGAACTCGCGCATATTACGCCCGCGTGGATTATTCCTGTTGTGGGTTTGCTCGATTTGCCTCTTGCATTGCCCCTTTTTTCACAAATTCAAACAATGCCAGACTTAGGTTTTTTTATCACCATATTTTGCATGGCTGTGGGCTTTTCTTTTACAATCGTGCTTTACACACTTATTTTTGCGCGTATTGTCTTTTTTGCCAAACTCCCCGATAAACTCATGCCCACTTTGGTTGTTTTACTTGCGCCCTTTGGCGCTGGCGTGAGCACGCATGCAGTATTCATTTCTATGCAAGCATCTATGATGAGCGTTGATTCTAATATTTTTTTAATTAATTCTATGCCCTATATCCTCTTTTTATTTGGTTTCTTTTTATTGTTAGCATTATTGCCTCAAATTATTCAAATTAGAAAATGTTGTCCATTTCGAATTTCATGGTGGGCAATCAGCTTTCCATTAGCAGCAATGTGTATTGCGAGTATAAAAATTAATACAGGAATTTTAGAGCTTTCAAACACAAATTTGCCAATTTCTTCTTCTGTACTTATTCTTGCTACCATCTTTTCAATTCTTTCATTGACTCTTTTATTGTCGGTAACTTTTGTCTTTGTATGGCTCATTGTGCGCACGTTGTTTGGGATTTTTCGGGGTGAACTGCAAAAACTTGCATAGAGGCTTGAAACATGAAATGTCAGCTACATTTTACTATGATAATATTGTTAATAGTAGGAGTATGAGAATGAAAACTTTTAAGATTGATTTCCACACAACAAAAGCCTGTATTTATCGTGGAGAAATTGGGCAATTTGGAGGTTATTTACGTCCTATTACGGCGCTTGACAGAACATCTTTAAAATCGTTTGTTGGTATTGATGAAGCCATTGCACTCTTAAAGGCAAATACACAAAATTTACTTTGTGAACGTCCTTATTGCCATGCTCTTTTTTGGGGTGCACGTGGCTGTGGCAAAACCTCGAGTATGCGCGCAATTCTAGGCTCTTTTTTGCATGATTCAGAAACAAATTTGCGTGTCATTGAAATTGATAAGCAAGATTTATCCATTCTACCCTTTATCCTTGATTTTATTCGAGATTTGCCTTATAAATTTGTTCTCTTTTGTGATGATTTATCGTTTAATCGTGATGATGAAAGCTACAAGCCGTTGAAACGAATCCTTGATGGAGGGTTTGAAAAAGTTGCCGATAATGTTGCTTTCTATGCTACGTCAAATTTGCGCCATTTATTACTTGAAGAATATGTACAGGATACTTCGCAGATTCATCAAAATGATATATGTGATGAAATTGTTTCGTTAAGCGATAGATTTGGTATTGCGATAGGATTCTATACCTTAGGAAGTGCGGAATATCTTGAATTAATTGCCCATGGACTTGATATAATTTCTGACCAAGATTCCCAATGGAAACAAAAAGCACTCAACTATGCGACACAAAAAGGTAGTCGCAATGCTCGCATTGCAAAAGAATTTGTAAATCTTTATCGGGGAAAACTTGTATAATTTTGAACACTTGTACAATATTAGTAGAGAAAATTGAATAGTGATGCCATATTATTTTTGAAACTTCTAAAATACGTATCAATTTCCTCTCGCATTTCACGCCCTACTTCCTCAAAGGCTTAAAATCAGCCCATAACTCCCCTTGCCACCAAAAAATCCCAAAACTCCTCTGCTACTTTCAATTCAGAATTTAAATCTAGCATTCCCGTCATTGTCCAACGCTCGTAAGGTTTTGGTGCGTAAGGATTGTAAGGAATCGCTATAAGTGATTGGATATTGCAATGTGGATTATTATACGCAAAACACGCTACCCAAGTTAAAAGTGTGCGTTTAAATTCTTTAAATCCACCCTTGTTTGGTTTAGCTGTTCTAATATCAATTAAATACACATTATTGCCCTTCTGCAAAAACAAATCCACCTTTGTAGGCTTGATAATGCTTGTTTCTCCACTTTGTGAAACTGCCAAGATTCTAGCGATTTCCTCATTTTGTTAGGCTTAGAATTGCCACTTTCTAAAGAATCCATAATATCTTGTATCACTCTTTGTGCTTCTTTGGTGATTGTATTTGCAACTGCCATTTGACGCCCAATATTGTCAAAATTGTTTGAACCCAATTCTTCAGCCACAGGCTCAAAGATACTTGTGCCAAAATTAGTATTGAGGGTTTGGATAAAGCTATAAAGTGCCATTCTATCCTTGCCTAAAAGTCTTGTATGAAAGGGCATAGAAGAAGTTTCGGGCTTGTAGTTTTCAAATTTATTGCGCAATGCTTGAAATAGGCGATTTTTGATATTGCTTTTAAGGTTTTGCATTATTTTAATCCTTCTTTTTACATACCACAATATATTCTTCATTCATTGTGCGTGAGAGAATCCCAGCTTTATTGCTAGGAGAATTTTTAAGTGGCATTGATTTGTTGGAAATTTTGCGCTTAATGGTTTGCAAGTGCGTAAAGCCATTGTTATAAAAAACTTCGGCAATAAATCTATCGGTGGGAAGTTCTATATTTTTTACCCTGCGATTACCTACGATAAAAAATACTTTACCACCAAGATTTGTAGAATCTATGAGGGTTTGAATGCTGGATTCCAAATCAAAATAAAAACTTGAGATTTCTAAGGCTCTTTTTTTATCCATTGTAGAAATTTCCATAATATAATCTTTTATCAAGCCTCTATCATAAAGCTTTTGAGCCTTGATTCCACCTATGAGCTTAGAATCTAATTTCCTAGCATCCTTAAAGCCTAGCCACTCATTGATAAAAGTGCTAAACTGCCCATACGCCACAGTGGTTTTAGAATCTCCATAAGGTGGGCTTGTCAGCAAAGTATCAAATGTTTGCTTTGGATTTTTAAAATTTGTATTGCTAAGATTAAGGTTGATTTCTCGCAATTTGGGTTGATAAAATTGCAAATAATCCCTTACAAGAGATTCTATATTTTTGGCAAAAATAGCATATACATTGGGTTTATAATTTTCATAATCTTTCATTCTAAAGAGTTTAAACTCATTATTGCGAGTATAGCTACACTCCCGCAAAGTCTCGCTAAAACTAAGCATAAAGAGATTTCGCACATTTTTATCCTCTAAATTTTTAAGATACGAAAAAATCAACTTTAAATCCATCTGCGCACTTTTTTCTATCCAAAAATCAAGATTTGTAATGTTTTCTAAAGGATTAAAATCTAAAAGCGATTCATTTTTAGATTCTATGCAACGCAAGAGTTTCTCTTTTTCTTTTATAAGATGAGAAGATTCTATATAAGTCATTCTCGCCTTTGAAATCATTATTGCCAAAGGGTTTAAATCAAAACCCACAAAATGCTTAATCCCATATTCTAAACCACTCACAAAACTGCTTCCACTCCCACAAAATGGGTCTAAAAGATTGCTTTTCTTGGCTTTAAACTCCTTAAGCAATTCAAACCCAATTTGAGGAAGCATTGTTGCGGGATATTTATGCAAATTAGGATACATTGACGCATAAGACTGCCCCAAAAAGTCGTATTTAGGATTATAAACTGCTAAATATTCTTGCTTTTTAGAATCTTTAAGCGCACACTTTTGTGCAAACTGATGATTTAAATGCAAAGATTCTAAAAGTGTCATTGAAAATTCTCGCTGATATAATCAATTAAATGACTTAGAGGTTTTATAAAATCACCTGTTTGTATATTTTTGCCAATAAATGCACAATCAAAAAATTTGAACATTCCTCTATGTTGAGGATTATTGATTTCATTATAAAAATTCACAGTGGCAAAACACACAAGCGGTAAAATGGGAGGATTATAAGAAATATCATATTTTTCTTTAATGCTAGATTCTGCATTAGCAATCTCCATTAAAAGCTTCCACTTATAAGTTTGTCCAGCTCTTTCTCGTAAAGAAGTTTTAAGCGAAAGAATAAGACATTTTTGTAAAGAGTTTGCGGAATCTAGCTTATAAATCACTAAATCTACATCGGGTTTTTGCGTCTCCTCTCCTACTTTAATCAAAAATAAATCTTGCCATTGTGGGATAGAGGAAATTTTAGAAGTAATAAAAATATTCTGATTGATACTACCTTGTTCTTTATTTTTAAGAAACACCCAGACAATGAGATTTGAAAACGCACTTCCAGCGATACTTTTTCTCGCTTGTGAAGCGTCTTTAATTTCGCCTTCTTGGATTCTTTTTTGAATGAGAGTTTCTACTTCATCTTTGCAATCTACAAGATAACCATAGAGATGATTAAAAATTTCTTGAAAACTTAATGTTTTAGTAGAAATATCCACATTGATTTTTACAATCATAGGTTGCATATAGTATTTAGATTCTATTTCTTCCAAGGTTTTTATTTCATCTTTGTTTAACATCACACCTCCTCTCTCGTAAATGAAATATACTCTCATTATACCTATTTTTATCTTTTTCGCTACGATTAAGCACAGGACGATTGTAGGTTTTTACAATTTGCATTCCCGCTAATTCTGCAATTTTTGGGTAGAGATTAAATTTATCATTGGTAACCAAAAAGATATTATAATCCTCTTTTAAAAATCTTTTAGCGTTTTTTAAAGCTTGTGCTATGCCTTGCATATATTTTTCTTGTGCGCTCTTGCCTTGCCCCTCACTTAACTTGCCAATCTCGAAATTATCCTTGCGAGGCAAATCAAAAATATCATAGGCATAAGCGTGTTGTTCGTGATAATCAATCAACCCTACATAAGGCGGGGAGCTAAAGATTCCAGCAATTTTTTGAGATTTGATAAGTTGAGCAAAAGCCTTATCTTGTTGTTGCGCTGCAGTGATAATATCTACATTTATAGAATCTGCATTCAAGCAAAGTTGCTTCGTTTCACTTCGCAAAGATTCAAATTCTTTCAATCGCTTCAAAGTATCTTTAGCATAGGTTTTCCACCATTTTGCAATACTAAAGAGTGGTTTGCAGATTCTGCCGTGTTTTTTGCAATAATAAGTTGCTGTGATAGGTTCTAAAAGTGTAGCTAAATCCGAGTGTGTCGTGGCGCGAGTGCTTCTTGCTGTGCGACTTAGGATAATGCATAAAATATCTTGTAAAACTTTGGGGGCTTTTGCAATTTCATTTTTAAGTAAAATAATCTCCTCCCTTATAGAATCCACATACCATTTTTCAAAAAAGCTTCCTTGCGCCTTTGTGCTAAGGTTGATATGATAAAGCTTCACTAAATCATTATAAATTTTTAAAAACTCCTGCGCTTTTGCCTCTCCATAAGTTTTTTCATTAATCTGTTTTAAGGCAACTTGACGTTTAAAGGTTTTATTGGGAAAATAAGCTTGATTAAATGCACTCAAGGCGTCATTTAAAGCAGATTCAAAAGAGCTAATTTGTAGTTTCTTCGTATGATTTTCTAAACAATTTGTTAGTTTTAAAAGCTCAATTTCAAGAGATTCTAAATCATATTTAGCGATTTTAGCATTGCAAAGCATTGTATTAAAAATTGAAATATCAATCCCAATCGCATTCATTTCTAGCTCACTTGCCACACACAAAGTCGTGCCACTCCCTGCAAAAATGTCTAGCACAATATCATTGGGCTTAAAATAGGATTCTAGCTTGATAGAATCTGTGTGCGAATCTAAAAAATATTCCACAAGTTGAGGGATAAACTTACCTTTATAGGGGTGGATTCTGTGAATATGTTTAGTCGTCTCTGCTTCTTTGTATTGCGCAAAAGAAAGAGGAGATTCTAAATGTTTTTGTGTTTTTATAGCACTATCATAATACGCTTTGAGTTCATTCTTATTAATCAAATTTTCTTTTAAATCTGTGCTGTGATTAGCAATTTTCCCATAATTTAAGAGATAGATAATGTTATTGCTTGTTACCTTTTTCCCTAAATATTCACTTGCCCAGATACTCGCTTGTTTGGGTGTAAGTAAAGTATCACTTAAGATTTGTGTCATTGCTACTCCCACTCAATCGTGCCTGGGGGTTTGCTAGCAATATCATACACTACGCGGTTAATATTTATTGCAAATAAGCCCACACTTTCTAAAAACCTTAAGTCATTAATTTTATTTTTTATTGTCTCAATATTTTTTTCTAACTCTATCTTTCTATTCATTGATATTTTTATAAACTCATTTTCTTTTTCTATGCCAATAAATCTCCTATTTAAAAGATTAGCGGCTATTCCTGTGGTAGAGCTTCCACTAAAAGGATCGCAAACAACAGAATCTCTGTCGCTTGCCATTAAAAGCAATCGTACCAAAAGGGCTAGAGGCTTTTGTGTTGGATGTTTGCCAAAGCTTTTCTCCCAAGGTGCAATGGCTGGAAAACTCCACACATCACGCATTTGTTTGTCTCCATTAAGTTTTTTTAAAATTTCATAATTAAAAATATGTTTATGTTTAGGGCTTTTTCTTGCCCAAATGATTTGTTCTGTTGAATGTGTGAGATAACGACAACTAAAATTTGGAGGAGGATTTGTCTTTTGCCAAGTGATGATATTTAAAATTTTAAAATCAAGTTTTTGCAAGATGCCACCTAAAGAAAAAATATTGTGATAAGTTCCGCTAATTAAAATACTCCCCGTATTTTTTAAAGCTTTTTTTGCATTGCTTATCCATTGTAAATTAAATTCATCAATATCACTGATATTTTCTCCCTTATCCCATTCGCCCTTATTCACACTTACAATTTTTCCACTTTGTATGCTTAAACCATCATTAGAGAGAAAATAGGGAGGATCAGCAAAAATTAGATCAAATTTATTTTCAAATTGAGGCAAAATCTCATTACAATCTCCTTGATAAAGCTTAAAAAGTTTATCTTCACTCATAAAAATAGGGTGAAAAACTTTGCTAGAATATGGTGTTTTCATTTTCTAACCTTTTGTATAAAATTACCTATATTGCTTAAATTATAGATTTCTACATATTTATAAGCTTCTTGAAGTTTGTTTTTGGCACTCAACCAACCTTTGCCATCAGTTATCCAAATAAATTCATAATTTGAAAATATTTCAAATTTTGGAGCTAAATCTTGATAGGCTCTCGCTACTTCATTAAGCTTACTTCCACCACCTGCATAAAAGTTAGATTCTATAAAATAATTTGTATCTTTGCCAAAAATAACAAAATCAAACTTTTTAATATCATCTCCAAAAGCTTGGTGTAAATCCTTAAAATTTCTAATATCAACTTGTTCTTCGAAACTTAATTGAGCATTAGCAAAAAGACTGCCAAGATAAGTTTCCATAGCCTTTCCGCTACGATTTTTTCTCGCATTACTATCAAGCCCAACTTCTATACCAAAAACGAAATCATTTAAATCTTTAATATTTCTATTGCAAAAAATTTGCTCCAAACCTGTTTGACAAATGAACTCATAAATTTTTTCACAATTTTCAAAATAAGAATTTAAAGGGTAAAAATTACCATCAACATCAAGCACCAAATCATTTCTATCTCTCACAGCAATGAGAATATTTAAAACACTAAAAGCTTTGGGATATTCTTCAAAAAGGCTTTTAATATAAATTTTTAGCTCTTGTGTATCTTTTCCAAGTAAAAAATTCAAATGATTTAAAGCTATGCTTATCTCATTTTTATTTTTGAGACATTTTTGCCAATCTACAAAAAAATCCAAAGTTCTATTGCTTGTTTGAAGAGTCTGTAAAAATTTATCAAAGGGTAAAGTATTTATCATTCCACTCACTCCCACTCAATCGTGCCTGGGGGTTTGCTAGTAATATCATACACCACGCGGTTAATGCCCTCTACTTCGTTGATGATTCTATTACTTACGCCCTCTAAAAAATCGTGAGGTAAATGCGCAAAAGTTGCGGTCATTCCATCAATCGCTTCCACCGCACGCACACAAATTGTATTATCATAAGTGCGATTATCGCCCATTACGCCAACGCTTCGCACATTGAGCAGCACACAAAACGCCTGCCATACTTTATCATAATAGCCTTGTTTATGTAGCTCGTCTATAAAGATAGAATCCGCCTCACGCAGCAAATCCAAATCCGCCTTATTCACCTCTCCCATAATGCGTATGGCAAGCCCGGGTCCCGGGAATGGGTGGCGCATTAGCATAGATTCAGGCATTCCTAGCTCTCGCCCTAACGCCCTCACTTCATCTTTAAATAGCTCTCGTAATGGCTCAATCAGCTCAAACTTCATCCATTCAGGCAGCCCGCCGACATTGTGATGCGACTTTATCGTCTTAGATGGACCTTTCACACTCACAGATTCTATCACATCGGGGTAGAGTGTGCCTTGTGCGAGGAATTTTATCTCGCCTTTAGTATTGTGCTTTTTTGCCTCTTTTTCAAAGACTTCAATAAAGGTCTCACCGATAATTTTACGCTTTTTCTCTGGCTCAATCACACCCTTAAGGCGGCTTAAAAACAACGCACTAGCGTCCGCAGTAATCAGTGGCACTTTGAGGTTTTCTTTAAACATTTTCTCCACTGCCTCTCTCTCACCCTTGCGCAAAAGTCCGGTATCCACAAACACCGGAATCAGATTCTCCCCAATGGCACGATAAAGCAACGCTGCAACGACACTAGAATCTACCCCCCCACTCACTGCACACAAAACCTTAGAAAGCGTTGCATTTGAGCGATAAAGAGCAGATTCTGCGTTGTCGGCTTGGTCATTTATGTCTAATAAACTCCCTTCGCCTCCGCCTTGAAAGCCACCCTTTCTCATCTCAACTGCTTCCGCCTCAATGTTATCTTGTTCTTGATAATCTCTTGATACTGCCGAACCTGAATCTGCACTAGATTCTAAATGACTTTGCCCTTTAGTGTCGCTAGATTCTGTATGTTGAGAATCCACAATTCTAGTATTTGCGGTATGGCTGTGTAAGTTTTTTGGATTTTTTGTAAGGTTAGCGGATTTAGCGTCCGTGCCTTGCGAAAAATCCAAAACCTTATCACATTGCATACCCAAAGACGAATTGCGCTTAAAGCACGAGGTAAGGTGGTCATTTACAATCCCCACCGCCTGCATAAACGCATAGACAATCGTAGTACCAACAAACTTAAATCCGCGCTTTTTCAAATCCTTAGCAATTGTATCTGAAAGGGGCGTGGAAGAGGGTAAATCTGCAATACTCTCAAAGGTATTGATAATGGGCTTATGATTGACAAAGCCCCAAATATATTTATCAAAGCTTCTAAACTCCCTTTGCACCGCCATAAATGCCTTAGCATTGATAATCGCTGCTTCTATTTTGGCACGATTCCTAATAATCCCCTTGTGCTGCATTAAAGATTCTATTTTACTTTCATCATAAGTGATGATTTTATGATAATCAAAGTCATCAAACGCTGCCCTAAAATGCTCACGCTTTTTAAGGATTGTAATCCAAGAAAGTCCCGCTTGAAAACCCTCTAGCAAAAGGAACTCAAAAAGCTTCTTATCCTCGTGGAGTGGCACACCCCATTCGTTATCGTGATAGTCCTCATAGAGCTTACGCGCCGCCTCGTCCTTATCGGTAGCCCAAGCGCAACGCACCTTTTCACGCACACCCTCATTTGAATCTTGCGCCTCAAGCCCTAAAGACTTTTGCAAACTCTCACTCGTAATATTTAGCGGGATAAGCTCGGGTGAAAATGCACCTGCACTCCCTGCGGGGATAGGTTTCTCTCCTGTTTTTGCAAATCCTAAAGCTTGATAGAATCCCAAAGCCCACTCTAAACTTGCTACCTTTATCACTTTATATTTGCCTAAATATCGCGTAAATGCTTCTTGCAGCAGAGCTTTACCCACCCCACTTTTAAAGGCACTCGGCGCAACAAAAAGCATTGCAATTTCATTTTTTTCTACTGCAATAAAGCCTAACCATTCCCTATTTTTTTGCACTATCAGTAGAATTTTGGATTCTAAAACAGCCTCTCGTATCTCCTCCCTCATATCCGCGATTTCATCTTCACTTAAATCTTTGTGGGTGACTCTTGCGCCCTGCTCCCAGATTTCAACAAGCCTTTCTATGGCTTGTGCTTTACCAATGTGCTTAAAGGCTTCTACAAAGGTGATAAAATGCAAAGAATCCCTTAGGGATTCCAAGGCACACTCTAAGTCCTCCCTTGCTACCTCCATAGGCGTTAGCATAATCTCCCGATAATTTCCAACGCAAAAGGGTTCTCCTGCTTTGTAAAAACCTAGTTTACTATAATAAGAGATGGCTTGCTTACGACTATTAAGTTTGATTTTTTCAAATGGGTATAAATGCCGATTCAAAGTCTCTTTAAGTAATGCTTTGCCAATCCCTTTGCCAAAATATTGCGGAACGATAAAAAGCAAAGTAATTTCATTTTTTTGCACCGCAATAAAGCCTAGCCACTCCTCTGTTGTCGTGCATATCAGTATTTCCTCTGCCTTTGCAATATAATCTTTTTCTATCTCTTTACGTCTATGGGTGATAAATTCCTCACTCACTTCTTGCGTGGCTCTTACAGAATCTTCCCAAATTTTAAGAAGCTTTTTTATCACTTGTGCTTTGCCTATTTCTTTAAAAGCTTCTTTTATGGTTTTAAAAGCAGGATTCACACATTGCCTAACCCCACTTCCATACACGATTTGGCGCAATTTTACAATTTCATTTTGTGCAAAGTTTCGCATATTCCAACTTGTATCCGCACCACAAATCCCCACTGCAAAATTACGCAACATCTGCCCTCCACACTCGCTATGTACGACTTCGGGGTGAAACTGCAAGGCATAAATCTTGCACTTGTAATCCGCAATAGCACAATAGTGCGTGTTACCCGATTTTGCAAGCTCTACAAAGCCTTGCGGGATAGATTCCACCTTATCTGCGTGGCTCATCCATACGATAGAATCTTGCTTCACATTTTGAAAAAGAGGAGATGCATGAGTTAAACTAGAATCTAGTGCAAATTTCTCCATAAAAACTGCTTTTACGGGAATATCTTGCACAGACTCTCTTTTATATTCTACAAAACCTAATTTTTGATATAACATTATATTTTCAAAACTTTTTTCACTCGTGAAAATCTCATATCTCTTTGCAGGCAACATCGCACAAAGAGTCTCGACGAGAGCACGTCCAATACCTTTCTTGCGATAGGCAGCATCTACAAAAAGTTTGCCTATATATGCGGTGTCATTTTTTTTATATCCACGCACAGAACCAATCATTTTCCCATTTTCAAGCACACATTTCAGAAATAACTTTTGTTTAAATTCATGAACAATGCCCTCAATATTTTGTGTCAATGGTTCAATATCTATTTTGCCAACACGTTTTGCCTCGTCAATAAAAGTAGTATGTTGGAGAGCAAGAATAGCTTGTAAATCTTGTTTGCATGCAGGGATAATGGCATAATTAAGAGTATTGCATAATAAGATTGATGATAACTTATCTGTACTTACTTCCAAATGTACAATCGGAAAATCTCTGCCAGCAGAATCTTTCGGACTTTTGCCAACAATTTCAAAGCCGAGATGTTGGTAGAATCCCAAAGCTTGGGGATTCTGCTCATTACAATCCACTCGAATGATTTGATAGTCTTTCAAAAACCGATTAAGCGACTCTTTAATTAGCGCCTTTCCAATACCTTGCCCAAACATAAGCGGTGAGACAAATAACATTTCAATGCAATTTTTTTCAACCCCAATAAACCCCAATAAAGTCTTTTTTTGTTTTGCTATAATCACATGTTGTGTAGATTGTAAAGCCTTCTTGACTTCGCGCTGAATCGATAAAAGGTCTTGCTCATTCAAAAAATGATGAGTGGAACGTACAGAACCTTCCCATAACTTAACCACATGTTGAAATATTGTCTTATCGAGCAAATCATAAGAAATTCTTTGTGCCTCAAAAATAAAATGTTTCAGTTCTTTACCTTTATAGGATTTAATACATTCATCAATTTTTTTCATACCTAATCTTTGCACAACTTTGATAGATGCAAGATTATCTTCTTTAACAAAACAATAAACTTTTTCAAGCCCCAAAATTGTAAAAGCATATTCCATACATGCATGAGCACATTCCGTTGCATAACCTTTGCCCCAAAAATCATGGCGCAAGAGATAACCAATTTCAATAACATTTTGGGATTGGTCGTGTGATGTTTTATGCACATGAATTGTTGTATTATTTAGCCCCACATTGCCAATAATTTTGCCACTTTTTTTATCAATGATTGCCCAAATTCCAAAGCCATTTTGTTGGTAACTTTTTATTTGTTTATCAAGCCATTCTTGCGTCTCGCAAACCTCAAAGCCCTGCCCCCACGCATACATCGTTTGTGAATCGCCCAAAATCTCACAAAGCGTTTTGAAATCCTGTTGTGAATACTCACGTAAAATCGTTCGTGATGTTGCAAGAATTGTACGCGCATCGCTCAAACAATCTTTTGGTTCAACAAAATGACACGATTGCGGTTCGAGAATCTCTAATATCGCCTTACCAAATTCTTGCGCATCTGCTTTTATGACGCGTCCACCAAAATGTTGGGCGATAAGCTGCATACCATAGCAGATTCCAAGAATTGGAATCCCGAGCGCAAAAATCGCACTATCGGGCTTATATGCGCCCTCTTCATACACACTCGCAGGACCGCCGCTAAGGATTATGCCCATGGGGTTTTTCGCCCGCACCGATTCGATGCTCTCAAAATAGGGCACAATCTCAGTATAAACTCCATATTCACGCAATCTTCGCGCGATGAGCTGCGTGTATTGGCTGCCAAAATCGAGCACTAGAATTTGTACATGCATTCTAAAATTCCTATGAATTTTTGCGACATTATAGTCTATAAAATCTTAAAAAAAAATTAATCTATTCCAATCGCTGCATTTATTTTAATGCAATTTCTAAATGATGGCAAATTTCTTCGGCTCAATCTTTTAGATTAGCAGTTTCTCTAAATCCTCCAAAATTTCATTTTTAAGGCAAAAATATCTAAATTTGTTTTATCGCTCTCTGACTCCTATACTAAAGGCACAGAACTTTCACTTTCTTTCCGCAATTCTGTCGCACTCACTTTGTAGCAATATTTCAACTCCTTCAAATGCTCCGCACTTAAAGGACTTATTACAAAGCTTAGATTCATATTCGTGCGCATATCATACACCCACACTTTTTGTATTGAATTCTTGCTTATTAATGATTGAACTACATTCTATCTATTAATCTCCCCTATCCACCTTATAATATTTCCTTTCTCATCTATTTCAACACTTAAGTCTTTGTATTTGTTATAGAATCTAGGAGCTAGGATTTCATTAAAGTATTTTGTGCCTTTGGGAGTTTGGGCTACCCAAATATTATATTGAGACCAATATTTTGGAGTATCCCAAGAGGCATCTTCCAGTAAAAGACAATACCCATCTTCATCAGCAATTCTCTCCTCATCTAAATCTCTATTAAATTTATTCGCATAAAAGAAATTATCTCTAAAATAAATCCAAGCTTGATATTTATCCTCTTTGTAATAAGATAAATTTGTAGGATAGTCTATCTTATCTCTATCCTCATTATCATAATATGAGCCGAAGTCAATATATCCTGCTAAGAATAATTGTCCTACAATGTTAATGTATTCGCTAATGTAAGTAGGTTTAGGTGGATTAGGGGAGAGGGTATCGTCTAGGTGGTCTATGCGATAGGCGTCTATTAGCATTAATGTATCTAGCTCCCACCTTGATATTCCTATACTTTTACCGCAAATTAATAAAAAATAATATTCAAAAAACTCTAAAACATTCACTTTATTTAACAAATTAGACGAAAGAATTGATATAGGATTGTAATTTGTGTCTTGAAAAAATATGGCACAATTTTCATTTGAATCCCATTGTATATACCTATGTTGCATAATCTATCCTTATTTTTTTGTGTATGCTTCTAAGATTTTCTCTTGGAATTTGAAAGTTTATCTCTATTGTCTCTCCGCCGCTTGCTGAACCTCTACTTGTTGAAGCCTTTTTTGTATTAAATCATATTCTCATCAGTGGGTGTTTGAAAGGCAGCTTTAGCGGTTTTTTCAAATTCATCATAAGTATGAAGCTTTGAGCCATCTAGTCTTACAATAAATAAATCCTTATTGTCTTTGAGTGTTACTTCGTCCATAAACTTTAATGTATAAATTTTATTATTTTTTTTTATCTTTCATTGTGTAAAGCATATTTTCTCCTTATTCTATAATTTTAACAAGAGCTTGATAACGATCTTGTATATAATACACATTGCCTGTTTGTGTGTCTCTTGAGGCAAGGTGTTAAGTTTGACTTCTTTTATAGAGGGAATTTCTGCTTTCTTTTTATCCTTTTTGCTTTCTCACTCTTTCTTTATCCTCTCCATTGCACTCTTTTATATGCTATCTTATCAAAAAGATGATTTCTATATATTCCTCGCTGCCATCAAGCGTTTCTATACGCAAGATATTATCGGATAGGTAAATCTTGCTCCTCGCCCTCATAACCCGTAAAATCCGCCTCTTTTAAGCCCTCATTTGCTTTAGAATCTGTGAAATCTTCATCTGCTTTAATCACATTCACCCCGCAATACTCTGCGATAGTGATTTCATCTTCCTCTGCTCCTCCTAGCTCATTAAGCAAAGTTAAATAAGGATCAAAGAAATAATTATCTTCATATTCTTGCCCGTCATTATCATACCCATCAAGTAAAAATAGTACCTCCAAAGTGTCCTTAGTGTCTTTCAGCAAAATGCTATAACGCAAAAATTGCTATCACTATGTGAGGCAATATGCAATAAATCTATATCAAAATACTGCCCTAAATCAAGCATAAGCTTTTTAAATTGCTCTATGCCACCATTGATTAAAGGCTTATCCCAGCGATTGATATAGCCAAAGATGATGTGCTTTTTCTCGCTCTTTTGAAGTTTTTGTGTGATTATCTTACTAAAAGATTCAATGCTCCCTACAAAAGCTTCTATATTTGCCCTCTCGCTATACCTTGTCCTAAAGCTATCATACAGCAGACAAAACACATCATCATTGCTCCATTTTGCCTGTGGGTAGGCTGATATTTTTTCAAATTTTTCTCGAATCTCAAGGCTTAAATCATAGCTATTTATCTCATTATCATTAATGCTAATGATATTTAGAATCTCCCTGCTTTGCTTTTCTAGTATAAGCAGGGCAAATTTTGGATTTGCTTTACTCACAAAACGCAAATTTTCTTTAAATTTCTTGCGACTTTTGTTTTCATACAGGCTGATATTGCACAAATCCAAAATGGCTTTAAGGTGCTTTTTACGCAGTGGGTGCGTAAGTGGGCTTTCAAAAAAGGCGAAATTGCTTACTCTTTTATGTGCTTTGCTTTGTATAGCAAGGAAGTCAAACAAATCCTTTTTATTGAAAAAAAGCTTTTTAGAGATATGCAGAGGGTCGCTGACATCTTGGGCGATTCTTAAACTTTCAAAGAGCTTTGTTAAGGGGTGAGATTCATATTCGCTTTCATATTCCTTTCTGTCTTCGTCTGTATAGTCTTCATACTCGCTTTCTTCATTTTCATATTCTTCGTAGTCATTATTTTCTTTCATTGTTGCCTCCTTTTTAGATTCTGGCTTTTTCTTTCTTGAAATATTTACATTCTTTTGCTGCATTTGAAGCCTTAAAAGATAAGGGTAAATAAATTTTGCAGCAATGATTCCCAAAACAAAAAGTATTAAAGCTACATTAGTCGCACTCCATTCAAAGAAATACAAGCCCACAAAAAACCCTACGCAAGTTATCACGCCCAAAACGATTATTAAAATTACACTGGCTAAGTTCAAGCTCTTATCCTTTTGTTTGCAATGATTTAAATAATATTTCATTGGTATTTTTATATATTTATTCCTTTGCTTCTAAGCCATTTTTCACTAGTAGCTCGGCTATATCTTTTCTGCGTGAGTTTATCGCAATCCACACAAAATCCTTTTTCTTTTGGTGTTTTCCTAGCACGACACTTTTATCTTTAGCATTCTCGATGAGAAATTCTATAAACTCCAAAGGCACAAATTCCGCGCGTGTAGCGTGCGATGAGGTACGTTCGGCTATATTATAACAAAGACGTTCATCACTTACGCAAAGTGCGAAGATTCTATAGAGTTCTTGGTCACTGATTTTTTTATGCGAATGAATGTTTTTCACCGCTTCAAAGGCTCTTTTATACACATCTGCAAAATCGGATTTTTTCACTATTCCTCCTTTGCGCTTTGCCTCTTTGAAAAAGATACAAACGGATTGAATATCTGCGAGTTCATTACCTTCTGTCCTGTCCTTATACCACTTGGGCGGATTTTTTTCTAAAGGTGTGCCATCAAACATACCCTCCACAAGACAAGCATTATTAAGCTGCCAGTGAAGATTTTGATTAAATTTCTCTGCTCTATTAAACATATATGTCATATCTATAACCTTTGAGACATTCCAGCCACCTATATCAGCATTGAAATATTTTGCACCTTCAAACATAGCATACATATCAGCAACATGACTTACATTCCAAGATTCTATCCCGCTAAAATCCTTTCTATAGCTATCCTCAAACAATTTATCAAAGTTTTTTATAGAACTTACATCAATATCACCCAAATAAATATATCTATTTTTTATGAGCTTTTTCAGCTCTGCCTTTGTCTTTGGCTGATAGGTTATGCCTTTAGACTTTGTAACAGGCACAAAAAGCCTATCAAATGCTTTTGCCTTATCTTTTGCTTTGTGAAATTTTTGAAGAACTTTTAAAAGCCTGTATTCTTCAGTGGCTTTGGCACTGCATCCTGCATACACTGCTCTATCGTCCCAATATTCTTGCTCTAAATCACTGACATAAGTTTCTAGCCCACTGATTGTTTCTTTATCTATCACCGCACCTTGTTCAATAAGTGCAAGGACTTTTGCCTTAAGAGATTCTAATTCCTCTATTGGTGCTTCTAGGCACATGTAAAGCACTTCAAGTAACTCTTTATTTAGATTTTTCATTGTGTCTCCTTTGTGTGAATTTATTTTGTATCAAATATTAAGAAATTTAGTTTAATCTCCCCTTTTTACCCTTAGTCCTTTATCGTCTATAATCACTTGCACTTTACCCACTTGGATAATGACCTTATCTTTTGTTTGTTCAATGATAGTATCTCCTACTTGACTTACAATCTTTTTTTGTGCAACCACAATGTTTTCTTTATTGGCTAGAGTATTGACAAAATCAGCCGTAAAAGAACAATCATTTTGGGCTTTAAAGCTAATGGAATCGTCTGCTTCAGCCTTGAAGTATTCATTAGTTTCTATGTTTGTATCTTTTTTTGAAAACATTTTTATACTATCGTTTGATTGGATTACATAAAAACCTTGTATGGTTTCATTTTTATTATGTCTCACTCTTTCTTACAGAAATGTTTTTGTTTGCAAGGTTAGGCGTTGGTTGTAGGCAAGAAATTCTATCTTGTCTGTTTGATTGTGTGAAATCTTTTTGCGTGTATTTGTTAAATAGAGCTTCGGCTAGTTTTATATCTGCTAAAGTAAGCTTGGGGTTGGTTGAGCCAATACTTTGTATGGCTTGAATATGGCTGTTAAGCATGCTTTTAATGTCTTGATATTTTGCAAAGGCTTTATCGGAAGTATGGTCAGCATAAGCAGAACCTGCTTCGCTACCCGCAATAGCACCAACTCCTGCCCCTATGATTCCGTAAGTTGCTGCTTCAATTAGCCTATCTCCAACACATAACACCGCACCAAGCTTACCCCCTGCAAATCCTCCAGTAACGCTACCTATCACACTTAGGACAAATTTATAAACTTCATCAAAGACTTTCGTTTCGTTTTTGGCTTTAGCGATTTTATGGGACAACAACATTCCACTAATTATCCAAAAACGAGATGTTAAAACCAAACCACTTCTTTTTGGGAGATTTGATTTATTGTTTCTAATCCACTCATCTGCTGCGCCACTTGCCCAAGAATTAATCAATCCGATGATGTCGGTTATATCTTTCTCTTTTTCATCTTTATCTTGTTCATTATTCATTTTTTACTTCTTTTTATTTCTGTATAATACACATTGCCATTTTTGTATCTCTTACGAATCTTGGCGAATCTATTCCATTTGTTACATCGAACTTTTTATATGTTCCTTTTAGCTTTTTAGGAAGTATGGAATCTCTATTTTCAAAGTTTCCACCCGCCCTTATCTCATTCCTTTTCATTACTCCATGATTCTGACCAGGATATGTCCCTTGCCACTTATGATTTTTATTATTACGATATAATTCCTGTGTCTCTTTAGGCTCTGCTTGTGCTCTTATCATTGTTTTTCCTTGATTATGGTATTGTTTCATAAAACCTAACTCTATTTAATTTTTCTAAAGAAATAGAAAACATAATCTGTATTCCTCCACCTACTTCATCAAAAGCAGGTTCTAATTTACCTATTTTTGGAGAATAAAATTCACTATTCTATCTATTAATCTCCCCTATCCACCTTATAATATTTCCTTTCTCATCTATTTCAACGCTTAAGTCTTTGTATTTGTTATAGAATCTAGGAATTAGAATTTCATTAAAGTATTTTGTGCCTTTGGGGGTTTGGGCTACCCAAATATTATATTGAGACCAATATTTTGGAGTATCCCAAGAGACATCACTATACATTGTGCTATAACCACAAAGAACAGAACCTATTTCTTTATCTATACGTCTTGGACAATCTTTTGTGCTGTATTCTTTACCCTCATAAATCATAATGTCATCATCGAAATCCCTATTAAATCTATTCGTATAAAAGAAATTATCTCTAAAATAGACCCAAGCTTGATATTTGTCCTCTTTGTAATAAGATAAATTTGTAGGATAGTCTATCTTATCTCTATCCTCATTATCATAATATGAGCCGAAGTCAATGTATCCTGCTAAAAAGAGTTGTCCTATAATATTAATGTATTCGCTGATGTAGGTAGGTTTAGATGGATTAGGGGAGAGGGTATCATCTAGGTTGTCTATATAATAAGTCCATATCATTATCTCATCAGCCTCAATCCTTGAAGCCCAAAACATAGATAATGCTAAAAACTCAAATAGCTCAAGAATGTCAGCCTTTGTAATATTTGGAATTCGTAAAAATATAAGTAAATCACTTTGGTCATAACTATATTTATCATATCCCAATTTCACAACAAATTTCTTAAACCATTCATCATCATCATAAAAAAATTTAACTAATTTTTTGTCTCTATCATAGGTTATAAATTTGCATTGAGTCATCTTTGTCATTTCTCCTTTATCCTTTTGGTTTACTTTACATTTTATGATAGATAAGGAAAGGATAAAATTCGTACAAAGCACTATAAGCGCAATGCTCGTAGTACTTATATCAAATACCTTTGCAATAGTTTGCGAAAAGAAAAGCAAACAAGCAAGCAAAACAAGGCAAACATAAAAAACAACAGAATCTAATCGCAATATTTTTCCTTTTTGAGATTCTTTGATATAAAAATGAGCTTTAAAAACCTAGCTCTTGAATCCTTATATTTTAGTATATAGCATGCATAGAATCTAAATCTTGATTCATCAAAACTAGCTCTTCGAGACTTCGTAAATTGCCTCGTATTGCCCTATTGAGTGCAATAACTTGCTTTCTTCTTTCTATATTCTCTATATCAAATTTAATATGTAATGTTTTAGCAAACATTTCTAAAAATATCCTTGAAACTCTGCCATTACCCTCGCGAAATGGGTGCAAGAAATTAAGCCTAGCCCAAAGACTTGCTATTTTTTTAGCTACCATTTTTTGATATATACAATCTCCTTGAGATTGCATATCTTCAATGTGTATTTGACCAGAATTTTTGGTATTTAGATTCTTAAATTCAAGTGTAGAAAATATCGAATCTGCATAGCTTGAAATCTCATCTCCGCTACAAAATTGAATAATATATTTGCTGAATTTACCGCTAAATCCTAGTTCATATCTATCTTGTCCTGCCCATTCAAAAATATCTTGAAAGACATATAAATGGATATGTTTATATTGCGCATAATCAAAATTATCAAAATTCCAAAAGTGCGTGTGAGACCTTAGCTCCAAGATTCTAACTCGTGTTAGCTCTCGCATTTTCAGCTCTAATGCTTCACCTGATAACCCAAGTTTATTATGAACTATAAGGCTATCAAAGTCGTTGTTATTTCTTAGTTGCATAGGCTCGCATTTGCTCTTTGAGCTCCTCCCATTCCTCAATAGGCATTATCTCTCTTATCCACTCATCTGGGTCAGTCTCATAGCGATAATCATCTTCACCATTTTCATTCTCTGCATATACTGCAGGTTCGTCCCAAATCTCATTTTCCCATTGCTCCATATAGCGATCAAAACCCTCTATAACTGCTTCCACATCTCCTTTGGCTTTGTCTATCAAAATTTCCACCACAGGTGGCATTTTCTCATTGATAAAATCAAACTTCCACGCATTAAGAACAGAATATAGCACAACTTGCCCATTGCCAGATTCTGTATCTAGCAAACTCTCATCGCTCATATTTTTTTCTTGAAATTGTTTTAAAATAGAATCTTTTGTATCCGTTAAGAAAAATGGAACTTCTCTTTCTTTCTCTTCCTCATATCTACCGTGTTTTTCTTGCCATCTGTCTCTAACGCTATCAATCATTTTAGCTATATAAGCATTATCATTTTCATAGGCTATATTAAAAGGTGTTTTACCCTCATTGTTGCGGATAAAGGGATTTGCATCAATAAGCATCGCAACCCCTCCTTCACTATTTAGCCTTGCTGCGTGGTGGAGCAGTGTATTGCCATCTTCATCCTGCATATCAATATTTTCGCTATCGACAAGAAAGGTTTGGAGCTTTCTAATATCACCATCTTCTAGTGCCTTTAAGTAATATCCAAAATTTTGTTTTTCCATGTTTTCTCCTGTATTTCTATGCGTCACAGATTTATGCGATAAAAATTGCATAAGCAGCAACCTGTGCAGTGTAGTGTATCGTTTTTTTTTTTTTTGTAAATGCAAGATAACACATTGAATCTAACGTACATCATATCGTTACCTTGTACGATATACTCTCTACCCTCAATCTGCATAGCCCCAACCTCTTTGCCTTACTTCACCACCACAATGCGCCCATTATAGCACAATAGGGCAGAATCTGCCGCGCCAATAGGGCACAATTTTTGCTTGCCAAGCTATGAAAGTCCAAACCAAAGGAAAAACAATGAAAATAGATTCTAACTTCTTGACACCGCAACAAACCACAGCAAAAGAGACAACAAAACCCAAAGAACAAGCGGACAACGACACAGAAGGTACAGAGAACGCGTGGTTTGCGCAATTGCTCGCTAACCTCGAAAACAAATCGCTTGACCAAATTGCCGAGCGGCTCAAAGACACGCCCAACTATCTCGAGCAAATCGCGTTTGAGCGCGAGCAAAAGCCGGGCGCAAAAGACCCCGCGCCGCTCTATGCCGTGAATGGTGCGCAAAATCATCTTGAAAAAATCCTCGAACAAGTGCAGATTCGTAACAAAAGGCACGAAAATTAGAAACCAAACCAAGCGGACGCGAAACGATTAGCCAACTCTTTGTATCATCCAAAGAAAAAAGGATTCGACACGATGAAAGCCCTCCTTAGCGTAAGCGACAAGAGCGGAATCGTTGCGTTTGCGAAGGATCTCTGCGCGTTTGGGTTCGAGATTCTCTCAACTGGTGGGACGCTTGCTGCACTGCGCGAAGCACAAATCCCTGCGATAGATATTGGCGAATACACAAACAGCGCCGAGCTCTTCGGCGGGCGCGTCAAGACATTGCACCCCAAAATCCACGGCGGGATTCTCTTTCGCCGCGAACGCGATGCAGATGTCGCACAAGAGCAAGGAATCGAGCCTATCGACCTTGTCTGCGTCAATCTCTATCCTTTTGCTGCAACCGTGCAAAAAACGAACGATTGGGACACCATCATTGAAAATATCGACATCGGAGGACCAGCTCTCATTCGCGCAGCGGCAAAAAACTTTGCCGACGTGATTGTGCTGACAAGCCCAAACGACTATCCGACAGCAATTGACGCACTCAAAAATGGCGGCAATACGCTCGACTTTCGGCGCGGGCTTATGCAAAAAGCCTTCGAGCATACCGCCGCCTATGACGCAATGATTGCAAACTACATGAACATGCGAATCGACAACAACTTTGGCACAACGCATTTCATCACAGCGCACAAAGTCTGTGCGACAAGCTATGGCGAAAACCCACACCAACGCGGCGCACTCTACGAATCGGGCACATTTTGGCACAACATCGCCACGCTCAAGGGCACGCCGAGTTTCAACAACTATGCCGACCTCAACCAAGCGCTGAAAATTGCTACAAACTTTGGCGCACGTCCTGCTGTGACGATTGTCAAACATGGCAACCCCTGCGGATTCGCATTGCGCGACACACTAGAAGAATCCTACAAAGCAGCGCTTGCGTGCGACCCCATCTCCGCCTATGGCGGCGTTGCGGCAATCAATGGAATCCTCGACAAATCGCTCGCCAAACTCATAAATGAACACTATCTCGAAGTCATCATTGCTGGGCAAATCACGCAAGAGGCGCAAGAACTCTTTGCGGCAAAAAAGCGCATCAAACTCTTCGCGACAAACTCTGACTTTTTGCATATTCCACATGACACAATCAACTTCAAGCACATTGAGGGTGGCTTTCTACTCCAACAAGCCGACTACGTGAGCGAAGCCGAAATCACAAATATGCAATGCAAGAGCAAACGCGCCGCGAGCGAACGCGAGCTCGATGACCTCGCGATTGCCTACAAAATCGCAGCACTCACAAAATCAAATTGTATTGTCTATGTCAAAAACAAGGCGATGGTAGCGATTGGAATGGGCATGACAAGCCGTGTCGATGCTGCGCTTGCTGCGTTGCGCAAAGCAGATGAGCTCAAAATCGACATGCATGGCGCAGTTTGTGCGTCTGAAGCCTTCTTTCCGTTTCGCGACAGCATCGATAGCGCCGCGAGCGCGGGAATCACGGCAGTGATTCAGCCCGGCGGCTCGATTCGCGACAAAGAGGTGATAGATGCCGCAAACAAACACCAAATCGCCCTCTATTTCACAGGAACACGACATTTCTACCATTAATATAAGGAATCCTATGCAATTTACATGCAGTATCAATGATTTTAACGAGGCAAAACAGGTGATTATCGGTGGTGTCGATTCGCCCGTACGTGCATTCAAGGCTGTCGGTGGCACGCCGCCGTTCATTCACAATGCCAAAGGTGTCTATCTCTATGATGAGGACAACAACCGCTACATCGACTTTGTCCAAAGCTGGGGACCGCTGCTTTTTGGGCATTGCGATGCCGACATCGAAGCCGCGCTCATCGACACGCTCAAGAAGGGCACAAGCTATGGCGCGCCCACAACGCTCGAAACCTACCTCGCCAAGCTTATCATCGCTGCTGTCGAAGGTGTCGATAAATTGCGCTTTGTCAATAGCGGCACAGAAGCCACGATGAGCGCCATTCGCCTCGCGCGCGCCCACACAAAGCGCGATGCGATTATCAAATTTGAGGGCTGCTACCACGGGCATAGCGATTGCCTGCTTGTCCAAGCGGGCAGCGGGCTTGCGACCTTTGGCGCGCCAAGCTCGCCCGGAATCCCCGATTCGATTACGCGCCACACTCTGCTCGCGCGCTACAATGACATAAAAAGTGTGCGCGATTGCTTCGCTAAAGCACCGATTGCATGCGTCATCATCGAGCCGATTGCAGGCAATATGGGGCTTGTGCCTGCAAAGACCGAGTTTTTGCAAGAATTGCGCGCACTATGCGATGAGCACGGCTCTGTGCTGATTTTTGACGAAGTCATGAGTGGATTCCGCGCCTCACGTAGCGGCTCGTTTGCATTTCATAAAGTCCAAGCCGACCTTTTGACATTTGGCAAAGTCATCGGCGGTGGGCTTCCTGTGGGAGCGTTTGGCGGCAAAGACGAAATCATGCGCCTCCTTAGCCCCGAAGGCGCGGTGTATCAGGCAGGCACGTTAAGCGGCAACCCGCTCGCGATGGCAGCAGGAATCGCGGCACTTAGCAAGATTGCGCATGATAACACACTCTACGAGCGCCTCGAAACGCTCGCAAACCAGCTTATGGACGGATTCCGACAAGCAGCAGACGCGCAGAGAATCCCGTTGCAAACCACCGTGCGCGGGAGCATGTTTGGATTCTTTTTCAACACTACACCGGTCAACAACTTTGATGACGCACAAAAATCCGATACAAAAATGTTCGCGCGATTCTTTCGTGGCTGCTTGGAACGTGGAATCTACCTCGCATGCTCGCAATTTGAGACAGGCTTCATTTCTGTACCCATGAACAACGAACACATCGAAATGACCATCAGCATTGCCTCTGATGTCTTCAAAGAAATTGCCAATGGACAAATCTAAGCCCAAATACCACGATATTATCGTGGGTTTTAGCGACCTCACGCTTGGAATCTCAATGGTTGTTGCCGTGCTCATTGGCGTTGGGCTTGGCTATGGCTTGCGCTGGCTGTTTGGGGTATCATGGCTGTTGTGGGTTGGTGTCTTTTTTGGTGTTGCTGCAGCGATTTTGAATGTCTATAAAGCCTATAAACATCAACAAAAAGAGCTTGGCGAACTCGCAAATGACCCAAAATATCGCTACCAAAAGCCGAGTGATGATGACGATGAAGATGAGGATTAGGCTCGCTGCTTTACCGCTATTTGCTCTGCTTTGTGGCTTGTTTGGTGCATGGGCTGTGGGCGGCTCACCTTGGAGCGTTTTGGGTGGGTTTGTCGGAAGCACGCTCATCATTCTTGCAAGCTGGCAGCGCGCGTTTGCGAATGTCCAAAATGCGTTGCAATCCGATGCCGCTGTGGTTTTGGCGCACGAAACGACAGCAAGGCATGACGCAGAGCTTGCCGAGGCGCTTTGCGCGCAAAAGGAAAACGCGGAATCGGGACAATCAACAGGGCAGCCGGGCGCAGCAGATTCTGGGCAAAAAAAGCCCAAGCGCCTCGCCTTTTTTGCACGCAGCCTTCGCAGCGGCGCGGGGCTTTTTGTCGCACCCTTTCGCTTGGCGACATACGTTGTGCTCATCATCATCTTCTTTGCACTCTTGCGGCACAATGTTTTTGGTGTTTTCTCGTTTCTGTTTGGCAGCTTCCTCGCGCTTGGCGCATTGCTTACATGTTTGCTGATAGACAACACAACAAAAGATTGAAGTCTCTCTACAGAAATTTTGGATTTTTACGATATAATGTCAACTAATGCTTGTCATCAATTCACTAAAGGAGACTTTCATGAAGAAAGTATGCATGAGCATTGTCGCAGCAGTGGCAATCAGCGGAATCGCACTTGCTGATTCCAACACAACAGAGCTTGACTTGGTGTCTATCGCAACACAAGGCACAGCAAGCGAACAAAGTGCAGGCGTTGTTGCTTTGAACACAACAGAAGCAGCAGATGTTGTGGGAGGCAGACCTTCGATTGTTGTGAATGGCATTTATACCAACAAGAGCCCTAAAGTCATCGGGAATATTTGGAGCTATACTAAAGGTCCATTGGTAGGTTATAAACCACCTATTAATGCAAGTTGCTGCACAATGAAATAAAAAAACAAGGAGACAAGTAGGCAATGATTGGAAGAAAACTAGTTCAATATAACCTTATTAACGCCAATGTCTTCTCCGCTATGCAAACTCGCCTTGCCAACCGTAGCGGCGAGGCGCTCGCCGAAGAAGAGAGGCAAGACAAGGCAAATGGGCTCACCAACATTGCCGCTCTCATGCGCGCAAACAATGTGCGCGTGAGCGATAGAATCGAGAAAACAAGCGATTCTGTGGCGGTAATATTTAACGACCCAAAGACAGATGAACGCGTTACGCTCAATCTCTCAAAAGAGAATCTCGAGAGATTGAAAGGGCAGTTTGGTAAAGATAATTTCTATGCACGTAGCGATGGCGCGATTCGGCTTAATGGCAAGGCAGAAGCGTTTGTTAGTGGTTGGTTTGGCGATGTTGCCTACCAACAAAACCTTGCAGGGGCGGATAAAGACGGGAGCGGACATGTTAGCGGCGAGGAATGGCGCGAGGTAAAAACATTTCTCGTGAATGCCGTTTTAGATGCCACAAGTGTAACGGAAACATCGATAGAAACATATATTCCGCTTGGGAATTATGCGAGCACGCATTCTTTCCAAACGATTGAAAATGGGCTAAATACTTTTATCGAAATGGACAAAGACTTTGATGGACACATTCGGCGCATTGGTGAGATATATGAAGGCGGAACGCGCGAACTTGTTGCAGAAGTCGATAAGATAATTGACGAGCAAGAGAGAAATGCGCTAGCTAAATTAACACCTAATATTTTTGATAATGGCGATCCGCTTGATGCAAACAAGCCGATGACAAATAAGGAATGGAAAAAGAAGCTTGAAAAACTCAAAGAAATGCAAGAAAAACTCGATGAACAATTTGCCGAAATGGCAGAGAGGCTCAAGGAACAATTGCAAGAAAATGGAGATATAGACGTTGCGTTGGAAAATCGGGCTGTTGAAACGAAAGTTGCGGGTAAAGATTCTGCCTTGAATCAAGAAACACAACCGCTTGCAAACAAGGCTGATGATTCTACGATTGATTTTGAACAGCTCGCCCCCGTTGTTGATGAGATTGCTTCAAAAGTTGCGGATAATGATGTGCAATTGTTTGAGGTGAAGATATAGGCTTGGAATCATCAATCGTTTGCTATTGTGTCATTGCGAGAAATACAACATTCACCCCCTCCCCACCCCAAAACTGCATCAATCTTGTCGGCAAGAATCTGCGCGCTATTGCCAACATGATACACAATCTCATCGCGAAATGCGCGAATACGTGGGGCAAAGTCGTCCTGCTCGGCGCGAGCGATGAGCGCGCCAAGCTCGGCAAAATTGCGTGCGATATAGATTCGCTTCGCACTCTTGCTCAAAAACTCGCGGTCGATGCGCCCATTATCATAACAAACTTCAATTGCCCGCGCCAAACAGTGTGCTTTCCTGATAACAAGAAATCACCACGACATGATGCTTTTGCGAAAGAATCGCCAACAGCGCGCCAAACTGCTTCTCGTAGGTTGGATAATAACACAACACGACAATGTTCTTTTTGTTGCGTGAAAGCGCCGCGGTGATTCTTCTGCAAACGTCCTGCTCCCATGTTTTTATTTTCTCTTTTTCTTGTTTGGTAATGCTCATACAATCGCTCCTGAAAGATAAGCTTCAAGTTTGCTTTGTGTGCTTGCCGCAATCTCGGGGAGTTTTTCAATCGTCTTGGCAAGCTCGGCGAGGCTGAAAACAGAAACACTGAAGAGGTCGATAAGTTGCGAGAGCCTATCGCCCTCGCTACCCATGCCCGAAAAGCCAAGCAAGCAGAGAATCGCGGGCTTTTTGAAGGCAAACGCGTATTCCCAGATTCGACTTGAAACATCAGTCACCATCGCCATACTCTGCCCCGCCTCGCGCATATCGGCGATGGGCAGAGTGGGCAAATGCATGAGAGATTCTAGACAGCAAGGCTCATAAAATTTTTTTGGGGGGGGGGCGGCAAATAGAATATCTTCGCCGCTTTGTCGTGCGCGATAGCGCAAGCGGCGAGCGTCTCGAGAATCTGCACATCAAAGCCCGCGAAAAGATTGTGTTCAATCGCGTTTGTGGCATTGTGATGTGCGGGGGCATAGAGAAGATTCATTTCTAGCCTTTATAAGCAGCAAGAGATTTATTCAGAATCTCGATAGCAGTTTTGGTGTCGGCATAGCCCTTGACTTTCACCCATTTACCCGGCTCGAGCATTTTATAGACTTCAAAGAAATTACGAATGAGATCAAGTTGCGCTTTGGGCAAATCTTCATAACTCTGAATCGAATCAAAAAGTGGCGTGGTTTTGCTCACAGGCACGGCGAGCAGCTTTTCGTCCGGTCCGCTCTCGTCTTCCATGAGCAATACACCCACAAGGCGACATTTGATGACGCTACCCGCCTGCAAAGGCATGGGGCATAAAACAAGTATATCGGCAGGGTCGCCATCGCCCGCAAGAGTTTGGGGCACAAAGCCATAATTAGCGGGATACACCGTTGAGCCATATAGAATCCTATCCACAAACACCGCGCCACTCTCTTTGTCAATCTCATATTTGATGTTCGAGCCATACGGAATCTCAATCACGACATTGAGTTTGTCTGGAGTGCCTGCTTGAATTTTACTAAGTTCCATCTCTCACTCCTCAAATTTTGCTTTTAATCAACGCATCAATATCATCGACAATGGGTTCAATCGCGCGTTCGCCATTGACTTTATGTAAGAGTTCTTGCCCTCCATAAAACCCTTCAATTTCACACAAAGGCTCTTCATACACGCGCATGCGGTTGAAGAATACTTCTTCATTGTCGTCAGCGCCGCGCGCACGCCCGAGCACGCGCTCTTTGGCGACTTCTTTGCCCACGACCACCTCAATCACGGCGCGAAGCTCGATACTCTCCTCGTCTTTGAGAATATCATCGAGCGCCTCCATTTGCTCAACACTGCGCGGATATCCGTCAATCACAACGATATTCTTTGCCTCATTCTTAATCGCTTTGACAATCGTTTCGACAACAATCTCGAGCGGAACGAGATTTCCTTTACTTGTAAAACTCTCAATGAGCTTGCCGCGCTCACTCTTGCTCGCGACTTCAGCGCGCAACAAATCACCTGTGGAATAATGGGCAATTGTCTCTATATTGCGTTTGGCAATCAGCTCGGCGTCTGTCGTCTTGCCACTGCCCGGCGCGCCGATAATCAAAAACAGCTTCTTCTTCATGGTTGGTTCTCCTTTTTGTTGGGTTCGCGCAAACGGATATGCAGCTCGCGCAATTGCGTCTCACTCACGGGGCTTGGCGCACCTGTGAGCAAACAAGTTGCCTTTTGGGTTTTGGGGAACGCGATGACTTCGCGAATGCTACTTGCACGTGCAAGCAGCATCACAAGCCTATCGAATCCAATCGCAAAACCTCCATGTGGCGGCGCACCATAGCGCAACGCCTCGAGCAAAAAGCCAAATTTGAGCTCGGCTTGCTCCTTGCTAATCTGCAGCAGCTCGAAAACCTGTGATTGCATGTCTTCGTGGTGAATCCTGATGCTGCCGCCGCCAAGCTCAACACCGTTTAGCACGACATCATACGAGAGCGAGAGCGCGGCTGTGGGGTTAGCAACATCGAGATTCTTGGGCATTGTGAAAGGGTGGTGCAATGGCGTGAGCGCGCCTTCTTCGTTGTATTCAAACATCGGGAAATCGACAACCCACAAGAATCGCCAACTTTTTGGGTCAAACAGCTTCATGTCGTCCGCAATCTTGAGCCGCAACCTGCCCATATAGTCCCACACAACGGCTTTAGCGCCCGCGCCAAAAAAGATAATGTCGCCATTTTGCGGCTGCAAGAGTTCACGCAAGCGTGCAAGCGATGTTTCGCTCAAAAACTTGAGCAGCGGTCCCTTGATTTCGCCCTCGCGAAACTGCAAATAGGCAAGCCCCTTTGCACCAAATTTGCGCACAAATTCTTCGAGTTCGCCCAAAGTTTTGCGCGTATAGAAACTATCGCCTCCGCTTACCTTCAGTGCCTTGATGCGGCTATCTTGTTCTTTGGCAATATTTGCAAAAATTTGGTTTGAACAATCCATAAAGCATTCTTTGACTTCGACAAGCGGCATATCAAAACGTAAATCGGGCTTGTCCGAGCCATAATGTTCCATTGCATGCTGCCATGTCATACGCTCAAATTGCTGTGGAATCTGCACACCACATGCGCCAAAGATTGCGCCCAAAAGCTGCTCGCAAACCTGCATGACATCGTCTTGAGTACAGAAGCTCATCTCGACATCGATTTGGGTGAATTCAGGTTGCCTGTCAGCGCGCAAATCCTCATCGCGGAAACATTTGGCAATCTGAAAATAGCGGTCAAAGCCCGACACCATAAGCAGCTGTTTGAACAATTGCGGGGATTGGGGCAATGCAAAAAACTCGCCATTGTGGATTCGGCTTGGGACAAGATAGTCGCGCGCGCCTTCGGGCGTTTCTTTGGTCAGAATCGGTGTTTCAACTTCGAGAAACCCGAGAGAATCAAGCGCGTTGCGCGCCGCAATCGCTGCTTTGCTCCGCAACGCAAAAATCTCATAGGCACGTGGATTGCGCAAATCAAGATAGCGATAGCGCAGACGTAGCTCCTCGCTCACGTTCTCATCGCCCACAATCAGCGGGGGCGTGAGGCTCTTGTTTTCGATATGCAAGCTATGGAGTAGAATCTCGATTTTCCCGGTTTTGAGCTTTGGGTTTTCTAGCCCCTCTCCTCTTGCACGCACGATTCCATGCGCAATCAAGACAAATTCGTTGCGCACGAGCTTTGCTGTCTCGATACTCTGTCCGTTTTCGGGGTCTGCAACAAGCTGCACAAGCCCGCTTTTGTCGCGCATGTCAATAAAAATTACGCCTCCATGGTCGCGATAGCTATTCGTCCAACCACATAGCCTGACTTCTTTGCCAATGTCTTTTTCGTCCAATTCCGCACACAAATGGGTTCTCACATCTGCTCCTTTGAATCTTGACGACATTATAGCATATTGTGAAATCGCACTTGTTTTGCCCGATTTAGCTTTCTCTTGTCATTGCGAGGCTGCATGCAGCTGAAGCAATGACGACTGGATTCGCCATTACTCACCAATTCTAATAATCCCAACCACAGCGCTTCGGCTATGTTCTAATCTTAACATTGTCGAATCGTTGTGGACAATTGATATATACATTTAGAATCTCAAACAAATCTAATGATTTGTCATTCTGAAGCCTTTAGGCTGAAGAATCTCACGTTGTGGGAATCATGAGATGTTTCGCTTCGCTCAACATGACAATCGGAGGTGCGAAATCGAGCGCACACATAGAATAATGAGTGCGACTAAAGTCGCACCTCCACCTATGAATGTTATTGCGAGAGGCTTTAGCCTCGTGGCAATCTAACATGTTGGGTAACCAAACACGTTCAATCACTCACTTGCTCGCAATGATGGATAGCAAGATTCCCTATGCCCTCACATCAAGAGCATCAACAGCGCTTGCACCACCGCTTTGTGTCTCTTTGCGGATATTGTCCACAACAGAGATAAGCTCCTTGTCCAGTTCGCTTAGAGGATTGTTGGTTTGTGTTTTTGCAACATTGCCCAAAACTTCGTTTTCTGCTACTTTTTGCAGTTCTTTTGCTAGCTTGTCGATTTCGCTTGAATCAAGCTTGCCTATGGTGTTGTTCTTGACGACTTCACTATCAGCAATCAGAGCCTTTTGAGAATCATTCAGCTTGGCAATCTCGCCATTTTTTTCGCGGAGCTTCTCGAGCGCCTCTTCTGCCTCTTTGCGCTTCTCG
>CAJTQL010000001.1 GCA_910578285.1 uncultured Helicobacteraceae bacterium | reverse complement strand
GGGGGGGGGGATTGCTGCTTTGTTGTGAAGATCGTCCATCACCCAAAGTAGAAATTGGTCAAAAAATTTTGCCGCTTTGGGGATAAACCCCTGTGCGATATGATAATCAGGGTCGAGCGAGGTAATATAGAGTGTGCCTTTAAAATGATATGCGTCTTTATAGAGGATACTTTCACCAAGATCGTTGACAAGAATATTGCAACATTGCGCGCTTGGCATGAATGTTCCATGATAATGCCATTTGCAATCCTCAACGTTCAAAAAATTCCAAATTGTATGGTTTGAATCAGTGGCATAGAGTGGCAAATCCGCACCTTTATGAATCCACCAATAAAAGTTGTCTTCGCATGCTTTCCAACGAATAAAAGGCAGGAAGATTTTTGGAAATTCCCCAAGTAGCACCATGTTGCCACCTTGTTCAAGATAGCTTAGAATTTTATGCGATTCGGCGACAAGAAGATTGGGATTGAGTCTTGAGGCAATCACGACTAAATCAAAGGAATCAAGATTTTGTTCATGTAAAGTAGGGAGATAGATGACTTTATCAAAAAACTCTGCATATTTCCCATTGAGTTCTTTAAGAAGATTTTGGTGGAAATAACTCCCACCCGTAATAATTGCCCTTTTCATTATGCGGCCTCTTTTTGTTGTGTTAGGAGAGATTCTATCCAAAGTAAAACGTTAATCCCAAGTCGTCTACAATTGTTGTCTAATAAGGGGTAGCCAAACAAATCCGCGCCTGCTGTAGCGAGAATGACTCCGTTTGTTGTCGTTGAGTCGATATAACCCACGCAATGCTGTTGGTCATCATGGAGAAAAACGCATGCATCTTTAGGTGGCTGAAAATATCCACGACTAAAAAAGCCTTTAATGCCTTTGATATAGTTGATGTCATAATCACGTATGCCTTCGGTAATGCAATGGGGTGAAGCAAAAATAAATCGGTCTTTAATAGGCGTTTGGGCTTTGGTATAGAGACTATTGCCCGGAAGCCAAGGCAAGAAAATTTGTGCAAATGATACAAGGATTCCGCCATTTTCGAGATAGGCTTCAATCATTTCTTTATGGTTGTGGAGATGCACTTCGTCAATATCTGCTGGAATCACAATGGCGCAATGTTTCAATAGGGGATTTGGAATATGGGGTAAAGATTCGTAGGCATTCATATAGCAAAAAATATCTTTATAGAGTGGGTGATTGTATGTGCCATTTTCATTATAACCTTGTGTGTCGAGGTAGCCAATTTTCCCTTGCTCTTTAATCGTTTTAAAAGAGATTTGAGCGTAGTTGAACGTTGTCATCTGGTGACTCCTTTATTCAGATTCTGAATTATATCATATTATACCTTATAAAAACATTAAAATATTGATTGCAGTTAATCAAGCACTATAAATAATAACAAAATATCAAATTACAAATCGAATCACTTGACATTCTTTGAGTGCAAAAAAGATGTGGTAGCGTTCTTCTTCATTTCGCACTTCAGTAAGGATATCGAAACTATGGTATTTGCCTTTAACACTGCTTTTTGATGGTACCATCTCATACTTATCTTGCAAAATTTCAAACACAGCTTTTTGCATTTCTTCTTTATCGCTACCAATAATTTTATAACTCCATTTGCACGGATAATTGATTTTTAGTGTTTCCATTCGTTCCACTCCAAATATTGTTTGAGTTCATCGGGAATCTTCGCACTACGATTATTTTTAACACATGCGAGCCTGACTTCCATTTGAAATAGCAAAGTCTGTTCGCGCCATATGGCTTGCAAAAACAGCAGCGAAGCTTTGCGTATTTCTTTAGTTTTTGTGCCAATCACGAGCAAATCGCCCAATTTTGCTGGGGCGAAATAGGTCGCATTGATGGTGTGCACAACAAACGCATAATCACCCCACACGGGCAATTGCCCTTGCGCAAAAAAGCGCTCACTACGCGCACGTTCGCAAAATTTGAGATAGTTTGCATGGTAGACAATTCCACCGCAATCGGTATCTTCGTAATAAACCCTAATCTGCACGCATTGCCTCCAAGAGTTTTGCGACATTCTGCGCGATGTCGCCCCGCCATAATGCTGTGATTACAGCAAGCATATCGGCATTTTTGAGAAATTTTGCATTCTCTGGTGTGATGCCGCCAATTGCACACAACGGAATCCCAAGTGGCAATGCCTGCGCAAAGAGTGCAAGCGGAGCACGCACTGCCGCAGGTTTTGTGGGCGAATCAAAGCAACTGCCAAAGGCGATATAATCGGCGCCAAGCATTTTTGCTTGCTGCGCCTTTTGCAGTGAATCATAGCATGAAATGCCAAGATAAGGCAAGTTTGCTGATTCGTTTGGATTGAGTTTGTAAAGCTCGTCTTTGCCAAGATGCACACCAACACCAAGCTTGCATGCAAGCTCATAGCGGTCGTTGAGCACAAAGCGCGCATTGAAATGATGACAAAGAGACGAAAGCTCGGATACTAGCGGAGCAATTTCGCTATCTGTGTGTGTTTTGTCGCGCAATTGGAAGATAGAAACACCTGCACATAGAGCTGCTTCGAGTTGGGAGTGAATCGTGGAATAAGGTGTGAGAATCTCATCGCTAATGGCATAGAGCTGTTGCACATTGTGCCTTTAGGTGGCCGGGAGAGAGGGATTCGAACCCCCGGAGGTGTGACCCTCAACGGTTTTCAAGACCGCCGCTTTCGACCGCTCAGCCATCTCCCGTAAATATTTAAGTTAGATGATTGATTGGAGGCGACACCCAGATTCGAACTGGGGAATCAGGGCTTTGCAGGCCCACGCCTTACCACTTGGCTATGTCGCCTTTTGGTGCCCGAAGCCGGACTTGAACCGGCACGGACGCAATGTCCGAGGGATTTTAAGTCCCTTGTGTCTACCATTCCACCATTCGGGCATAAAATTCTGCACAGCTGCAATCTAGAATCTCTGCAGAATCTTATGGGCAGAACTATGAAATAGCAGAATTGGAGCGGGAGACGGGGATCGAACCCGCGGCCCCAACCTTGGCAAGGTTGTGCTCTACCACTGAGCTACTCCCGCAAAACAGAAAAGAAGTATAGCGCATTTTTTTGCAAAAAGCAAGAATCTTGCATAAAAAATGAAATTTTATGCAAATTTATTTTTTCAAACGGCGGTATGCCCAATTACCGCACATTTGAATGAGCTGCACAAGCACAATTAGAACCACAACTGTGGCAAGTAAAATATCGGTTTGGAATCGATAGTAGCCATATTTCACGGCGACATCGCCAAGCCCGCCGCCGCCAATTGAGCCCGCCATTGCCGAGAATCCGATTGCCATAATCAGCACCAAAACTAGCCCCGAAACGATTGCGGGCAGTGCCTCAACAAACATCACTTTGAAAACAATCTGCATATCGCTCGCCCCAAAGCTGCGCGCTGCCTCGATGATTCCTTTGTCCACTTCGCGAAATGCGGTTTCGATGATGCGCGCCACAAAAGGTGTAATCCCAATACTAAGCGGCACAATCATTGCCGTTGAGCCCGTGCTTTGCCCGAGCAAGAATCGCGTGAAAGGAAAGAGGATAATGATGAGAATCAAGAATGGAAAAGAGCGCAAGATATTGATACCTGCATCGAGGATTTTGTAGAGTAATGGCATTGGGCGCAGCGCATCTTTGTCGCTTAGAATCAACAAAACAGCGAGTGCTAGTCCGCCCAAGAAAGCGAGAAAGCTGCTGACAAAGCTCATATAGAGCGTTTCGAGGGTCGCATTTAGAAGGATTGAGATGAGTTTGGAATCAAGCATTGAGCACCTCCCAAAGGGCATTTTCACGAGTGAGGAAATCTTGAACAGCTTGCAGATGTGTCTGTGGAACATCGAGCACGAGCGCTCCCATGACACAATCGTCAAATTCTTCGAGCTTGCCACCGATAATTGTAAAATCGCATTGCAGCTCGCGCGCCATTTTTGTGATAATCGGTTGCTGTGCAATGGCTTTGGGAAAGTAGATTCGCAGTGCAATGCCTTGAAAGATGAAATTGTCGCGTTCTCCCAAGAATTGCCGCAGCTTTGCGTTGGGTGCGAGAAAGAGTGATTGGACATTGCCATTTTGCGCGATATTGCCCGCATCCAAAAATGCTGCATTGTGGCAGATTTTTTTAATCACTTCGATTTCATGTGTAACAATCACCATTGTTACGTCAAGTTCGCGATTGATACGCGCGAGCAAGTCGAGAATTGCATTTGTTGTGTTTGGGTCGAGCGCGCTTGTGGCTTCATCGCAAAGCAGAATCTCGGGGTTTAGCGCAAGCGCACGCGCGATTCCTACGCGCTGTTTTTGCCCACCGCTAAGGTTTGCTGGGTAGTGGTTGGCACGTTCTTGTAATCCGACAAGCGCAAGTAGCTCATTAACGCGGTGTTTGATATTTGTGCGTCCAATGCCCCAACATTCAAGAGGTAGAGCGACATTTTCAAACACATTTTTGCGCGCAAGGAGCGAAAAATTTTGAAAAATCATGCCAATTTTCTTGCGCAGATTCCTTAGGTTTTTGAGTCCAAGCGTTTTGATGTCTGTGCCACACACGCAAAGCGTGCCTTCATCGAAGCTTTCGAGCCCATTTATCGTGCGCAACAATGTCGATTTTCCAGCTCCGCTGTGTCCGATGAGCCCATAGATTTGTCCTTTGTCGATATGCAGATTGATATTGTCGAGTACTTTGTGTGTGCCATAATATTTGCCAAGCGATTGCATATCAATCATTGCCATCTCTCTATCCTTTGACTTTCAGCGGGTTAAAATCATTTGGAATCATGGGTGTTTCAAAGCATAGAATCTGGTTTCTGCCTGATTTTTTTGCAGCATATAGCGCAATGTCGGCATATTTGATTGCCAATGCCATGTTGTTTGCATCATGCGGAAAGCGCGCGATTCCAATGCTAAGTGTACATGAGAATGTTTCACCAAAATCGCTTTCAAAGACTTGCGATTCAAAGACATTTTTGATTTTTTGCGCGACACGGATTGCATCATTTTGTGGGCAGCCGAGCAATAAAATCAAAAATTCCTCGCCACCATAGCGTACAGCCAAATCGCTCGTGCGAATGGTTTTTGTAAAAACGAGCGCAAGGTGACGTAGCACGTTGTCGCCGATGTTGTGTCCATAGCTATCATTGACGCGCTTGAAAAAATCGATGTCTATCATCATCACGGCATATTCGAGCTCGATTCGTTGTGCTTGGGACGTAATGTTGTCGCTGAATTCATTGAGAAATGCGCGGTTGTTGAGCCCTGTGAGCGCGTCTTTTTGAGAATTTGCTTTGAGCAAATCTAAAAGATAGCGGTTTTCGATTGTGCTTGTGCTGATGTTGAAATAGTTGGAAAGCAGCGGAAACACGTTGTTGAACTGCTCTTTTGTCATTGCAAAGACAAATTCCCAACGCACATTGCGTGCGACACAAAAGGTGCACCAAATCGCTGGCGAATCATGAAAAACAATGGGGCAAAACGGCTCGTTTTGATTGTGAACATTTGCGCAGTGGAGTGCTTGATGATATGCGCGCAACTGGCTCGCATCATCAGGGAAAATGAGTCTATCTTGTTCATCTGTTGATTCGACAAACGCAACAAGCGGCAACCCAATGCGCGAGAAAAGCTGCATGAAGGCTTGCTGCATGAATCGAATCGATGACGCTTCGATGAGATGTTTGAATTGATACACATCAACGAGTTCATTGATGACTTCATGGATTCGCACGAGCGGATTGTTATGATAACGTTCTTTTTGGTAGTGCATAAGGCTTGGAATCCTGCTTTCGATATTGCAGATAATCGCATCGATTTTTGCATTGGTTGTGTTGATGAGCAGGGCAATATCAGCGACTTCATCGCGCAACTTAGTCTGTAGCTGTTTTTTGAAATTGCCCTTGTCAGTTTCGAGAATATTCTCACATAAGTCTTCATAGAAGGCGATATAAGGTGCAAAGATTTTGCGCAAAATGAGAATCTCGAGTGCGATAAAGATGAGAATGAGGACAAACATCCACAAGACAATCTGCATATATTTTTGGCGGAAGGCAATTGCATTCACGGTAACTGACATAATGCCCTCTACATCGCCATTTTTATTGAGATGTGGCACATGGATACGCACCAAGAATCCATCGAGATGTTCGACAATCTCAACAATATCGCGCTTTTGTGCCAGCGCCTTTTGTGCATATGGATTATCGAGCAAATCATTTTTGTTGAAAAGCTCGATAGATTCGATATTGTAGGTTTGTGCAATTTGGAGCGGATATTCGATATTTTTGAATGAATGTGTTGCAAAATCAGCAGTGCCTAGCTGTTCATCGAGCAGGCGCGCAATGAGCAGCGCATCATCTTTTGTGCTTGCTACACCAAGATTGCGCACGCCAATGCTAATCACCACTGCCATAATCACGGCGAGAGCAAACCATGACAGGGCAAGAACGATAAAAAATTTTGTGCTAACACGGCTAAAATGCAACATTCTGTCTTATTCAACCGTTACGCTTTTTGCAAGGTTGCGCGGCATATCGACATCGTTGCCTAGCCGAATCGAGATTTCAAGCGCAAGGAGCTGCAAAATCACCATTGTTTCGAAAAACTCTTCCATATAGCTTGCATGGTTGCCTAGCATTATCCAATCATCAGCAACCTCAACTTCAATAGGGCTAATGGCACAAATCGTTGCATCACGTGCTGCGAGTTCCTCGATATTGCTTTTGGTTTTGTCAAACAGCATGTGTTGTGGCATGAGCGCAATGGTAAAGAGCCCATCGTCAGCAAGTGCGATGGGACCATGTTTCATATCGCCGCTTGGGTAGCCCTCGGCATGGAGGTAGCTGATTTCTTTAAGTTTGAGCGCGCCCTCGAGCGCAAGAGGGTAGAAGATGTCGCGCCCCACAAAGAAAAAGCCATGCCCATGTAGATAATGCTTGCTTAAGCGGCGAATCTTGTCATGCATTTTGGGTGCAACTTTGGTTGCCTCGACAGAACGCAACATTGCAGTGCATTGTTGTCGGATATCTTGTGGTAAGAGTTTGCGCTGATGTTGTGCGCAATAGAGCGCAAACATCCAAAGCACCATGACTTGTGTGGCAAAAGCTTTGGTGCTTGCTACGCCCTTCTCGATTCCTGCACGTGTGAGAATCGTCCACGTGGCTTCGCGCACAATCGAGCTATTGTCAACATTGCACACAGCGAGGCTGCGCATTCCATGACGTTTTGCAATTTTGAGTGCCTCGAGCGTGTCGGCTGTTTCGCCGCTTTGGCTAATCGCGATAAAGAGCTCATTTGTGTCCATGATGGGCTCGCGATAGCGCCATTCACTTGCGATTGCGACATTACATTTGATTTTTGCAATGCGTTCAAGTAGATAGCTTGCGACAAGGGCGGCATGGTAGCTTGTGCCACATGCGCAAAGCAGAATCGATTGAGGCAGAACAAAGTCTTTGAGCTCGTCAAAGAGGATTGTATCGCCATCGATTCGCCCCATCATCGTTTCGAGCAACACTTTGTGCTGCTCATAGATTTCTTTTTCCATAAAATAGCGAAACCCGTCTTTTTGAGCATAGAGTTTGTTTGTGTGCAGCGGGCAAATGTTGGGCAATGTCTCGAAATTGTGGCAGTTGATATAGCCGCTTTGCCCGTCTTCAAGATAGCTTACATGATGTGCAAGCCCGATGAGCGGAGCGTCTGATGAGGCAAAGTAGATTCCAGCTTTGCCTTTGCCGATAATGAGCGGCGAGCCTTGTTTTGCATAATAGATTCTATCAGGGCTTTGTTTTGTGATGAGTAAGATTGCATACGCGCCTTTGAGACGGGCAATGGTTTGTTCAAATGCGCTTAGAATGTCGTTTGTAGTCTTGAGAATCTCCTCGAAAAGATGCACAATGACTTCTGTGTCTGTTTGTGAACGAAACGCGATTCCCTTTTGTTCGAGTTCTTGTTTGATGTCTTGATAATTTTCGATGATTCCGTTGTGAATCACACTCGAGAATGTCGCTGTGTGGGGGTGGGCATTGGTTTCTGTGGGTTTGCCATGTGTCGCCCAGCGTGTATGCCCAATTGCAAGCCCAAAGCCGCTTGAGCGGAAATCTTTGAGAGTGTTTGCAAGATTTGTGAGTTTGCCTGTGGCACGAAAAATTGACAATGTATCATTTTTGAGAATCGCAATTCCTGCAGAATCATAGCCGCGATATTCGAGCTCTTTGAGCATTTCTAGCATGAGTTTAGCTTTTTCATTTGCGCCAATATAGCCCACAATTCCACACATCGCCTCTCCTTGAGTGCATGTCAAAAATTTTGGGTATAATACCAAAAAACGACTCATCAAACTCTATGCGCTTTTGTATCTTCTTATCGGTTGTATTGTTATGCGCGCGTGCCGAGCCTCTTGTTGGTGAGATTCCGCGCCAGATTCCTAGTGTCGCACTAGAACAAGCACTCAAAGATGAGGACAAGCATTTTGAGGATTATCAAACGGCTGACCGCGGTGTTCGTGTCAATTCTGAAGAGGACAATTTCTATCGCAAATTCTTCAAAAAAGCTCTTGATACGACAGGCACAACAACGCACGATGCGATGTATCTTTTGCCCTTTAGTTATGCACTCTCGACTCGCCCACGAAATGAAAAAGATTTAGAAGCAAAATTTCAGTTTAGTTTCAAAACTCCTGTGTTTCGTCAGATTGGCACATTACCGCTTAATCTCTATTTTGCTTATACGCAAAAATCATTTTGGCAACTCTACAATCCAGCACAATCGCGTCCATTTCGTGAGAACAACTATCGTCCCGAGCTATTTTTAAATTACCAAACCAATACATCTTTGTATCTCAATGATTGGTATGTGGGCACGCTCGAATATCTCAATATTGGCTATATGCATGAGAGTAATGGCGGCGGTGTTGATTATTCGCGCAGCTGGGATAGAATCGTGTTTGTTGCGGGCTATAAATATTATCAGACAACCGTGCGCTACAAGCTTTGGGCGCGATTCAAGGAGCGCCCAAAAGAGAATCCGCAAGATGCGCAAGGCGATGATAACCCCGATATTACCAATTATCTCGGCAATGGCGAGCTGATGATTGAACAAAGGCTTGGCAAGCATATCTTTTCAGCAACGCTCCTAAATGCACTCTATCGTGCTAAGGGCTCGATTCTGCTTGATTATGCGTATCCGATGAGTAATGATTTGTATTGGTATGCACAAGTTTTTACGGGCTATGGTGAGAGTCTGTATGATTATAATCGCCGTGTGCGCCGCATTGGATTTGGGCTTGGGCTCTTTTTGTGAGCCTAGCGTCTTGAGAGGCAGAGGATTGCGACAATCGCAAGCGAGCCGCCAATCATGGTATTGAGCGTAGGTGTTTCGCCAAGCAATGCCCAGCTAAGAAGCATTGCAAACAGCGGCACGAGCAGATTAAATGCGCTTGCCTTGCTGCCACCAAGCTGCTTGATTGCATGGTAATAAAGTGTCGTTCCAATCGCAACTGAGCAGCAGCTGATAAAAAGCATTCCAGCCCAAAAGACCCAATCAAAATGAAAAATTGCAAGCAGTTGTGTGGGCTCATTCACTAGAGGTGCAAAGAGAATCACGCTAAACAAGCAGATATAGAAATTAATCGCCACAGGGTGTATGTCGTGGTGGATATTTTGCAAGATGAGCGTGAGAATTGCCCAAACAAACGCCGAGGCGACAAAATAGAGATTGCCATTTGCGAGCAAGAGTTCAGGTGTGTGGAGTTGTGTCAGCAAAAATCCCGAGATGAGCCCAAGAGAAAGCCCAATGGATTCAATCTTGCTTGGTTTATGGCGGTAGATGAGAAAGGCAAGCAAAAATGTTGCGATAGGAATGAGCGTTGTAACAAGCACGCCACCCGCCCCCGCGAGCCCCATGACGATTCCTCGAAAAAAGAGTAGGGCATAGCCGACATTCATGAGGCTTGCAAGCAGCAAAAATAGGAACGTGCGGCGTGAAATGGCAAGGTTGACATGCCAAAACAACACTATAGGCAAAAAAGACACCGCAGCAAGAGCAAAGCGCCAAAAGGCGAGCACATCAGTGCTTGTGTAGTCGACAATGAGCTTGGTTGCGCTCCATGCGCCGCCCCAAAAGAACATGGCAACGCAGAGTTGAATCACAAATTTTGCCTGCATAATCCCCCCTTGCGCACCGCGCTGCTACAAACACATGCCTTCTTTGTTGCTGATGAGGTCTTTCATATCAAAATAATTATTGAGCGCTGATATATAGGCTTTTGCTGTTGCCGTTAATGTATCAATGTCGACTCCATGCCCGATAATGGCAGGCTTGTTTGATTCAAATTGTACCTTGACAACGACTTTTGCAAGCGCATCTTTACCGCTTGTAACTGCCTCAACTTTATAGTCTTTGAGTGTGCTGCATTGTCCGCTCACGCGGTCGATTGTTTTGAGAATGCTATCCACTGCGCCATTGCCAAGCGCCGAATCGCTCAATGTTTCGCCGTTTTTTGTAATGCTTACAGCTGAACAATGTTGCCCATTGGAGCACACGCTGACTTGCAAACACTCAAGCACAAAAATTTGTGGAATATGCGTTGTTTCTTCGCCCAAAATCGCGCGAATGTCGTCATCAAAAATCTCCTTTTTGTTATCGCAAAGCTCCTTAAAGCGTTCGAATGCGTTTTGAAACTCCTCTTCGCTGATGTTCTTGTAGCCAAGCGCAAGAATCTTGTCCTTAAATGCCGCGCGCCCTGAATGTTTGCCAAGCACCAGCCCATTGTTTTCGGGGATTCCAATATCGTTTGGGCGCATAATCTCATAAGTTTCGGGGTTTTTGAGCACGCCGTCTTGATGGATTCCGCTTTCATGCGCAAACGCGTTCTTGCCCACAATCGCCTTGTTGGGTTGCGGGCGAATGCCGGTAATATCAGCAACAAGCTTGCTGATACCATAGATTTCTTGCGTATTGATGTTGGTTGTGAGGTTGCCAAACAAATCTTTGCGTGTTTTGAGAATCATTGCGACTTCTTCAAGTGCTGTATTGCCCGCGCGTTCGCCAAGCCCATTAATTGTGCATTCGACCTGCCGCGCGCCATTCAAGATTCCATACACCGCATTTGCCGTTGCCTGCCCCAAATCGTTGTGGCAATGGACAGAGAGAATCGCCTTGTTTCCGATAAAGCTAGCGAGCTCGGCAATCATTGTGCCGATTTCATTGGGGAATCGGTAGCCCACGGTGTCGGGGAGATTGAGCGTTGTTGCGCCCGCCTCGACAACGGCGCTTAGGATTTCTTTCAAGAATGGCATTTCGCTTCGGCTTGCGTCCTCGCAGCTAAACTCGACATCGTCTGTGAAGCTTTTGGCGAGCCTCACAGCCTCGATAGCTTTGGCAATCACCTTATTGGGCGTGAGTTTGAGCTTGTATTCCATATGAATCGGGCTTGTGGCAATGAACGTATGGATTCGCTTTTTAGGTGCTTTGGCGATTGCCTTTGCTGCTGCTTCAATATCGGAAGGAACGGCGCGCGCAAGTGAACAGACAGTGCTTTTTTGCACAAGAGCCGCAATTTGTGCAATCGCTTCAAAATCGCCCGGGCTTGATGCGGCAAATCCTGCTTCTATCACATCAACGCCCAAACGTTCGAGCCCGAGTGCGATTTTGATTTTTTCTTCGGTTGTCATCGATGCGCCGGGGCTCTGTTCGCCATCGCGCAAAGTTGTATCAAAAATAATTACAGATTCCATGATTGTCTCCTTTGGTTAGAGTTGGGTAAAAATGAATAATAAAAGAGTGATAGAAGTACGTGCTGCTAGCGCAGCAGCAGGAAAGCGCGGAGAGAATGCGCGCGCATGGCGCGCAAGAGGCAATCGTCTATGCGAATTGAGATTTGACGGAATCTGCCCATTTGGCTATTCTTCCTGCTGTTTGGTCATCTTGGTTTGCTTCGTCAATCATAAGCCCGATGAATTTGCCATCGACAACAGATTTGCTGCTTTCAAAATTGTAGCCATCAGTGCTGGTTTGCCCAATCACTTTTGCGCTAGAGGCGAGTTTAGCATAGATGTGTGAAACGCCTTCGCAAAATGTTTCGCCATAGCTGTCTTGGTCGCCAAGCCCGACAAAGGCAATGGTTTTGCCCGCGACATCGCTGGCTTCGATGTTGGGAAGGAAATCTTCCCAATCGCTTTGCAAATCACCCTCGCCATAGGTGGGGGAAGCAAAGATGAGGTTGTCAAATTTTGCAATGTCGTCTTTGCTTGCTTTTGAGACATTGAAAAGCGTTACATCGCCCAAAGCGTCTTTGAGTGCATTCGCAATATTTTCGGTATCTCCGCCATCGCTGCCATAGAATAATCCGATAGGTTTCATTGTGTGTCCTTTTGATGAAATAAATGCAAATCATAAAGAAATAGACCTTATAAGCACATAAAAGCACATGGGTTTGTGCGGGGAGTGTTACGATTTGGAATCTGCATGGAATCGCAAACAATGTTGTGGTTACTGACGTGGTTGTGGTTGCTGACGTGCTCGGGAATGCATAGCAACCCATGATAGCGATTTTTCACATCAAGCTTACAATTTCATTGAAATTTTAGGATTTTTGAGATAGATTCATAAAATCTAAAAATTGAATCAAAAGAGAAATGATGATGGATAGACCCATAGCCCATAAACTGCGGGGGGGGGGGTATTTGCTTTCTTAGCGCTTCAAAGCGTTAGCCTCGCTCTAAGCGATAACTTTTGCCCACATTTTCTACACAACTTGCTAGGTTTCGTGCCTTATACGTCGCTTTTATTTTTATTCTTTATCGCCAATGTCTCGGGTAATCTTTCACATTTTTGTTATGTCATAATGTGTCGGGGGGGGGGCTTTGCGCTTAGTCGCCTGCCTTTGCCGCAAAATCACATGATGAAAATCTCCAATAAGATTCTAAATACGTTCCCCAAAAATATCGTTAAATCAAAAGTGATTGGAGGATAGATGAAGCGATTCATTTTTGATTTAGACGGAACGATTACCAAAGAAGAGGCTTTGCCAAAAATTGCGGCACATTTTCATGTGCAAGAACAAATCGAGCAGCTCACAAAAGAAACGATTTTGGGCAATATTCCGTTTATAGAATCCTTTATTATGCGCGTGAATATTTTGGGAAAATTGCCGATTGATGCAATTGCCCATTTGCTTGGCGGCATAGACGTATATGAAAATCTTTGCGCTTTTATCCAAAACCATAAAGAACAATGCAGCATTGCCACAGGAAATTTAGAATGTTGGGTGCAGCCTTTGGTTGCAAAAGTGGGCTGTGAATCTTTCACATCAAGGGGCATTTTGGCAGATAATCATGTTGTCAAGCTCACAGATATTTTGAAGAAAGAACGAATTGTGCAGCAATATCAATCACAAGGAGATAGTGTCATTTTTATTGGAGACGGAAATAATGATGTCGAGGCAATGCGGTTGGCAGATGTTGCGATTGCGTCTGGATTGACGCATAAACCTTCAATGGGCGTTTTGTCGGTTGCAGATTATGTTGTATTTAGCGAGGAAGCATTATGCAGGCTGCTGTATCAGTTGTTATAAGTTGTGCTGGAATTGGTTCAAGGCTAGGATTGAACTCTACTAAAGCCTTGATTAATATTCATGGACGAACGTTGATTAGCTGGCAGTTAGAATTGTTTAAAAATATTGAAGATGTACGTGTTGTCGTTGGATTCCAAAGTGCACTCGTCATAGAAGAAGTTTTGCGATATAGAAAAGATGTCGTCTTTGTCTATAATCATAATTATTTCGAGACAAAGACAGGCGCGAGCTATTATCTTGGCGCAAAAGATGCAAACGAATTGGTTATTGAATACGATGGAGATTTGTTAGTGCGCCCAACGGACATGCAAATGCTTTTAAAACAAGGTGGAGAATGGATTGCCTATTCATCGATTCGTTCAAGCGAACCTGTTTATGTCAAGCTCGATTCATCTGGCAATATCAAATCATTTTCACGTTCGCACGGAGACTATGAATGGGTTGGACCATGTTGTGTTAGGAAAAATCGTTTGCAATACACATTGGGCAATGTCTATAATCAGCTCGAATCTGCGCTGCCTTTGCGAGGCATTCATATTGAGGCTGTGGATATTGACACATATGAAGACTATCAAAACGCATTAGAAATTCTAAAAGGTTGGCAATGACAGAATCAAACAAACCCACAAAAACGATTGGAATCATTGGTGGTGCAGGAGTGGCGGCAACCAATACGCTCCATGCATTGATTGAGGAGGAGCTGACGCGAAAAAGAGCCTTTTTAGACGCACATCACCCACAAATCATCACTTTTTATGCCACGCAAGTGCCATCACGTAGTTTGTTCTTAGAAGGACGCGGCAAAGACTTTACGCATGACTATATCGAAATTGGCAAGAAACTTAAGTTGATGGGCGCGCAAGCAATTTGTATGTGTTGCAATACGGCACATTATAGTTTTGACATCATACAAGAATCGATTCAAATGAAAATGTTGAATCTCATTGAAGCGATTGCTGTTCTTGTCAAAAAGAGCAATGTCCATTCTGTTGGATTGATTGCAAGCGAGGGTTGTCTAAAAGGGCGTGTGTATGAGCGCTATTTGGAGCGCATTTGTCCCAATGTGCGCATTGTCTATCCTGACTTAGAGTTTCAAAACAAGGTTACACAAGGAATCTGCAATATCAAAAACTATCATCGTTTTGATACGTTCGATTCCAAAGAGCGCCCGAGAAATCTCTTTCAAAGCGTCAAAGAGCATTTGGTTGCGGGGGGGGGGGCAGAAAAAGTGATTATTGGTTGTACAGATATTCGTGTGGATTATATGGACAAAGACAATATCGATTCTTTGGAAGTGTTGAAAGATTTAATTATCAAGGAGGCATTTAATGAATGAAAAAGCATTAGGGTTTTTTAAGAATCTAGCAAAGAATGCAAAGCCAGAAACTGTGAAGCTTGCACACAACACAGACTATACAGATATAGACGCGCAATTTATCTTGAAATATGCGACAAAAGAATCCGAAATTTTGGATTTGGGCACAGGAACGGGCTTGGTTGTGAACAAACTCTATCCCTTTGTTAGGCATATTGTCTGTGTGGAATCTTTTAAAGAATTTACGCAGTTTATTGAAGATTCTGAAAAGATTACAATTGTGAATCAAGATATATTTGAGTTTGAAACACAGCGCAAATTTGACATTATCACCGCTTTTGGAGTCATGCAATATCTCAACGAGCAGGAAAGCGTCCAAATCTATTCTAAATACAAAGAGTTTCTAAAGCCAAATGGCAAATTTATCATCAAAAATCAATTTGGAATCCACGAAACAGTGACAATCGCAGGATATTCCGAGGAACAAAAACAAAACTATTACTCGCAATATCGTCAGGTTGATAAAGAAAAAGAAACACTCATGCAGTTAGGATTTAAACTCATTGAAATCAATGATATTTACCCCAAAGAGGCGAATCGTTGGGCGTGCGGGGGGGCCACCATACATACTTCTATGCCCTTGTCGCCTACAACAAAGGGGAATAGTCCGACATATCATTATGCGTTTGTGGTTGTGGTGTAGGGGGCAAAGACGAGATGTTTCGGCTATCGCCTCAACATGACATTTGGAATTTCTTGTCGTGTTGAGCGAAGCGAAACATCTCATAGACTTTTAGATTTTGAGATTCTTCACCTGCAAATGCAGGTTCAGAATGACAAATCGTTATTGCGAACGTTAGCGTTGCAATCAAAGTTACACTCCTCGCAATGACGATAGAAAATTTTCAAAAAGGAGAATGCCAATGACAGCAGCCCAACTCTACAAAGAAGGCAAATATCAAGAGGCGCTCGTTGCTTATAACGCACTTGTTCAGACAAACCCTGTCGCAGCAAACTATCTCGGATTGGCACAATGCTATCAAAAGCTTGGCTACACAATCCACGCGATTGAGGCATTGAACGAAGGCATTGCAAAGTATCCGCAAAATCTCGATTTGCAGCTCTGCCTTGCACAAACCCATTTTAGCGCGCACAATCTTGATGCTGCAAAAGAGATTCTCGAGCCACTCTATGCAAGCAACAAGGAGAATCTCATTGTTGTTGCCTTGTATTTGAATTATTGTATAGCAACGCAGGATTACCACAAAGCCACAACACTTATTCCGTTTTTGAGCAAAAAGGGAGGCAATTATATTGGAATCTGGAATAATATCGGGCTGGTTTATGTCGAAATGGGCGATATGCGCAGCGCAATGCAAACCTTTCGCAAGGGTTTCAAGGTTTTTCTTGCAAATCCATTGCCAAAAGCCGCACCAGAGGCACAAGAATTTCTAGACCAAGAAGCAGGCAAAAAGGCGTTGCTCGCGATTAAAAAGGCGCTCGATGAACTCGGTGTGCCCTTTTTGCTTGCTGCTGGCACATTGCTTGGAATCTATCGTGATGGTGATTTATTGCCGCATGATAAGGATATTGATTTGATGCTGCCATGGAATATCCCACGTTTAGAATTGGTTGACGCTGTGTCGCGCTATGGTTTTGTGTGCTTTGCGAGCAAAGAGGACATCGTGGGCGAGAAAGGACAATGGAATATTATACTGAAACATGTTGCAAGCGATGCAACCATCGATTTGTTCTTTCTCAAGCCCGAGGGCGACAAACTCGTGCATTCGATTTATAAAAATGGTAAAATTTTGAGCATTAGCGAGACAAATACAGGACGAAGTCAGATTGAATATGCGGGGCAGACATTTTGGACGTATGGCGACATCGAGCTGTATCTTATCGAGAAATATGGCGAGGATTGGCGCACACCAAAGGCAAACCACAACGGGCTCATTCTCTCAAACACCGATGGTAGAACCCATGACCCCTATGGAATCGGAATTACGCTGTGCTATAACCATTGTCTTGGTGCGCTTTGTGAGTCGAGGTATAAAAAGGGGCATGGCTATACATTACAGCTTCTAAGCGTGCATGATGACCCATTGCTACTCAAAGTCAAGAAATATCTCGAAAAGAATCTCAAAGAAGAATGGTATCCACATATCCCCTATCGCAAGAGCCGCACAAACAATCGCACATTGTTTGGGATTCGGGATTAGGTTTTTTGTTTTGGAAATAGGAGAATTTATAGATACAAAATCGCGTTTGCCGTAAAATATTGAATGTTAGTCATTCTATCTTTTCCTTTGTGCAAAAGTTGCACTCATAAATTGTGGGCTATTGATTGCTAACATCATATTTTCCAAGCCATTTGTTTGTTGTCGTATAATGCGCACAAGAAAACGGATTGCAAGCAAAACAACAATAATAAAATAAAGTGGCATATAGGCTGTTGCATTTACACTTAGTGTGCGCAAGAAGGCATCAAAGCAGATTTTATATTCTTTAGAATCCATTTCTGCTTCAATAAGCATTTTGTCTTTATCAATCTTTTTAACTTCTCGAGCGGCATACAACAATAACGGCAACAACATTGGCGAAAAACTCATTGAGCGACACACAAGAATATGTTGTTTGCATGAATCGCTCAAAAAATGCGAATGTGCAACGCGTAAAAAAAATACTCTTGAATCGGCAAATCTTTTGAGCGCAAAAATCGCGCAAAAACCTACCACAATACCAATTAAACCAATCCACGTGATTGCAGTCATTTTTTGCCTTTTTTAGATTTTAGAATCTGCTTGTCTTTATAAATAGCATATTTGAAACAAAAATATATTATCATAAACATGACAATCACGAGCGCGATAACAACTAAAATGCACTCGCTGCATTCTCCCAAATCAATATTACCAATATGAATGAGGCATTGCATTCAGACCTTTCTTTGCGTAATGCAAAAATCATACCAAAACAGCACTTAAAATACCTTGACGTTGATTGTGGTGCTCAATATGTGCCATGCGGGAATCTAAGCGCGGTGCTGTCGTTTTTGTGGATTGCGATGCTCACGCTCATAATGACGCAACATTAGTCGCACGTATTTGTTTGTCTTTGTAGAGTGAAATGGAGCTAGAAATACAAGGAGCGTCCCAAGCGGGGGCGCAAGTCCTAGAATTTGACAGAAATCACAAATTCAAACACGAAAAATAGCTTGAATTTGAGGTATAATGCCTTTCTAGGATACCCCTGCGACTTTCGCATAGGTGCTCCTTGTGTTGAAATCGCCCTCGCCTTTTGGGGTCTGGGCGCTGTATTCTACCATACAACTCCTGCATCAACTCCTTAATCCCTAGAAATATCTATCGCATTGGCACAAAGCCAAAATATCTCTTTTGGAGTATAATTCCATAAATCCCAAAACTGGAAATGCTATGCAAAATTTTCGTTCCATGCTGACGTGGCGTAATATTCGTGGCTCGATTCGAATCTTGCTCCATCGCCGATTACGTCTGCGCACACATCTCGAAATCTCGCTTGGCGTGAGCTTCGCGATTCTTGTCGCGCTGATTGTGGGCTGCATATGCCATTTCTATTTCGATGCGCCGTTTGCGTTCGCAGTCTTTGCTGCAATCCTCGTCTTGCTCGTTGTGCTCTGGACAACAGAAGCACTGCCCATCGGCGTTACATCGCTGCTGCCAATCATTCTCTTCCCCGCGTTTGGAATCCTTGATGTCTCCCAAGCAACGTCAAACTATGGCAATCCGATTATCTTCCTCTTTCTAGGCGGCTTCATGCTCGCCGTGGCGACCGAGAAAATCGGGCTGCACAAAATCATTGCCAAAAAATTGCTCGCATTTTTTCCCAAAACACCGCGTGGAATCATCACGGCGCTTGGCACTGCGAGCGTGGCGCTTGGCACAACGCTTTCCAACTCCACCGTGGCGCTTTTGCTCATTCCTGTTGCGCTTTCGGTAACACAAGATTCCACCTTGCGCGCGCGTTTTTTGCTCGCTGTCGCGTTTGGGGCAAGTATCAGTGGAATCACGACACCCATTGGCACGCCGCCTAACCTCATCTATCTCGGCTTTTTGCGCACTGTGGGATTCGAAGCGATTGGGTTTACGACATGGATTTTTATGATGTTGCCGCTCACGCTCACAATGCTTGCGATTATGGTTTGGATTCTCTCATGGCGGTGCAAAGATATGCAGCTTGAGAGCAATTCGCTTGGCAATGTCAAGATGACAAAAGAGCATATACGTCTGCTCATTTTGCTCGCTGGGTTGCTTATCATTCTATTGCTCAATTCGCCGATTAAGCCTTATTATAATGGCTTGGGATTCAATGAAAATGTCATCTTGCTCGCATTTGGCTTGCTCATGTTTGCGCCCAAAATCGGCTTTTTGGAATGGGAAGATTCCAAGCTCATTCCCTATGACATCATCTTCTTGTTTGGCGCGGGCTTTTGCATTGCGATGGCAATCTCCAAAATCCAACTCGGCGATGCGTTCCAGCAAATCTTTGTCTATTTTGCCGATTTGCCCTTTGTGTTGTTTTTGTTGTTTGCTGCGCTCATGACGCTTTTTGCGACAATGTTCATCAGCTCCACAGCGCTGATTGCCATTTTCTTGCCTGTCGTTTTTGCTGCAACGCAAAGCTTTCTCGATGCGCCCACACAGAGTCTCACGATGCTCATCGTTACAATCAGTGCAGGTTTTGCATTCATGTTCCCGATAAGCACACCTCCAAATGCCATTGTTTTTAGCAAGGGCGGAATCTCGATTCGCCAGATGTTCTCGTTTGGAATCGTGTTGAGCCTCATTGGAATCATGCTTGTCATCGCATTTGGTCTGCTCTATTGGAGATTTTTCTTTTGAAAATCCATATTCCCTCGTTTGTGCAAAATGCCTTGCAAATCCTGCGCGAAGCGGGATTCGAGGGCTATGCTGTTGGTGGTTGTGTGCGTGATAGCATGCTAAACATCACGCCAAAAGATTGGGACATCGCTACAAATGCCATGCCAGATGAGATTACGCATGTTTTTGCAGGCAGAGTGCAAACAATCTTTCAAAAAAACCGCCGCTTTGGGACAATCAGCATACTCTTTGCATCAAATGCAAGTGTCGAAATCACGACATACCGCTCTGAAAGCGACTATGCCGATTGTCGCCATCCCAATTCTGTGCGCTTCGTCCAAGACATTCGCGAAGACCTCAAGCGCCGCGATTTCACAATCAACGCGCTTGCCTACGAGCCTTTCTCCGAAACATTGCTTGATTATTTTTGCGGAATCGAGCACTTGGGCGCGCGGCAAATTGTTTGTGTCGGCGAGCCTAGCGCACGTTTTGGTGAAGACGCGCTGCGCATTTTGCGCGCGGTTCGGTTTTGTGCGACAAAGGGTTTTTGCCTCGAAACACGCACACACACAGCACTTTTAGAATCCCTGCCGCTACTTGTGCACATCTCGAGCGAGCGCAAACGTGAGGAACTCAATGCCATGCTTTTGGGCGATTTTGCTGCACATGTGTTGCGCGATTTCTCGCCTGTGTTGCGCGTTGTTTTGGGCGAAAATTGGCATGAGCCTTGTTGGAATCATTTCGCTGCACTGCCGCGAGTTTTGGACGCAAATCTTGTGCTTGAATCGCGGCTTGCGACGTTGCTGCTGACTTCGTCAAATCCACTTGCAATTTTGCAAAATCTGCGCTACAACAGCGCGCAAAGCAAAAAAATTGCGCAAGCCATTGCGCATTATCCGCTTCAATCCTCGATTCCAAACCTACAAAAGGCACTCTTTGCGCTTGGCAAAGACACTGTGCGGCTTCTTGCCATACTCTGTGCCGCACGTGGAGACATGCAGATTCTGCTCAATCTTGAGCACGCAATGCAAGGTTGTTATAACCTTGCGATGTTGAATCTCAAAGGAGATGATGTGCTCGCCGCAGGGATTGCGCGGCAGCAGATTGGCTCTATTTTGCGCGCTTTATTGTTTGATGTGATAGAGGGCAAAATTGCGAATGAGAGGGGCGAGCTCCTCTGCGCCTTGTGGGACAAAATGTGTTATAATACATAAAAGTACGAAGGATTCTAAGTGGTGATTAGTATTCCTGCAACAAGCGCAAATCTCGGTGCTGGGTTTGATAGCTTGGGTCTTGCGCTCAACCTCTATAACCGCTGCACTATCAAGCCATCACGCATGATGAGCATTCAGATTCGCGGAGAAGGTGCGAACAATCCCAAACTTTATCGTGATAATGTCTTTGTCAAGATTTTCTATGAACATTATCGTAAATGTGGAGGCAACAAAAAAGACCAATTTCGATTCCAATTTGACAATCAAATTCCCGTTTCGCGTGGGCTTGGCAGCAGTTCTGCCGTGATTGTTGGTGCGATTAGTGCAGCATATTTGATGACACAAAAAGCTTTTGTTCCTGATGATATTCTATTCCACGCGCTCAAATACGAACATCACCCCGACAATATCACGCCAGCATGTGTCGGCGGATTCACGGTTTCTGCCATTGCGGGCAAACATGTTTGTTATCTTAAAGCACCGATTCCAAATGATTTGCGTGCTGTGGTTGTTGTCCCAACACGTTCCATTTCCACAGCCTATTCGCGACAGAGTTTGCCCAAACGTTATGCCCAAAAAGATGTTGTTTTCAATCTCTCGCGCTCTTCACTGCTCACCGCCGCGTTTTTTAGCCAAAGCTGGAATCTCTTGCGCGAAGCGAGCAAAGACAAAATGCACCAAAATATGCGTATGCAGCAACTTCCTGTGTTGTTTGAGGTTCAAAGAATTGCGCTCAAAGAGGGCGCGCTTATGAGCACACTTTCAGGAAGTGGCAGCGGTTTTTTTAATCTTTGCTTCTATGATGATGCCATGCGAATTCACAAACGCCTTGCATCGCAGTTTCCATCTTTTCAGATTCTGTGCCTTGATTTTGATAATCAAGGTATCCAAAAACAAAATGGCATGGATTAAGCCTATATGAGGTAAAATATGCAGCAAATCCCAACAAACATACGAACTCCTATCCGAATGTGCGTTTGTTGCAGGGGGCGATTTGCACAGGATTCGCTCTATCGTTTGCAATATTGCGCAAATGGCAAGCGACTTGTTGCATATAACGGCTTGGGTCGGAGTTTCTATTTGTGTTCTCCATGTGTGGCGAGCGAACGAGTTTGGGCAGCACTAGTTCGCGTATGCAAGGTTGATAAAAAGCAAAAGCACATGTTGAGCGAGAGTTTAAAGGAGATTATTTGCCAGTATCAAAATTTAGAATCCATGAAATTGCCAAAGAGTTAGGGCGCACCTCAAAAGAGATTCTCGCAAAGGCGCAAGAGCTCGGGCTCGCCGTCAAGACCGCATCGAGCGCAATTACAGCTGAAGAAGCTGGGCAGCTTGCGGATTATATCAGTAATAGTTTTGAACAAAAGCCAAGTGAGAGCGCAAAGACACATGTTGTTCTTGAAAACGTGCAAGCACCCCAATCAAACCTTGTGCAAGCCGAATCGATTGAGCTTAAGAGCGAGCCAATTGTGATTCCAGATGAGCCAATCATTAAAAAAGCACCAAAACTAAAAGAATCCACGCCAGCCATGAAAGCCGCTGTGCGAAAGCTCAAAGAACCTACACCGAAAAAAGAGCCTGAAAAACCCAAAAAAATCCAAAAGCCTACACAAGAACCAGAAGCACCAAAACCACGCGAAGAAGTCGCAAGGAGTGAGGTTGCGCATGGTGTTGATTCTGCCCAAACTAACGAAACTGCCGCACAACCACAAGCCATCAAACGCACAGGCTTGCGTATCGTTAAAAAGGGCAAAGACGACAAAAAAAAAGAAGCGCCCACAATATCCACCACTGCGCTCAATATCCAATCTTTGCTGCTTGAGAGTGCAGCAGACAATGGCAAAAAACAAAAGCGTCGCATTGATAAGAAAAAGCTCGCAACAACGAGTCACAAAAAGGGCGAGCAGCGACTTGATTTGTTGAGCAATCGTGGATTTAGCCATTTTGGCTATGACGAAGAGGAAGAGGAAATGATTCTCTTTGACCTCACCGTGCGTGATGAGCATATGGAAGAAGACGAGCAAGAGTTTGAGCGCGCAAAACCACGTCGCGAGAATACCCACCGCACATTCCACAATCAAGCACAGCACAGAGACAAAAAAGAGCACAAAACGCATCGCCCGCCGCCCCCGCCTCCTAAGCCAAAAGACAATACAATCTACATCTCTGAAGGCATACGTGCTTATGAATTTGCAGATAAAGTCGGTTCGACACTCTCGAATGTGATTAAAATTTTATTTAATCTCGGCATGATGGTTACAAAAAATGATTTCTTAGATAAGGATTCGATTGAGATTCTTGCCGAGGAGCTCCATATCAAAGTTGTTGTGCAAAGTGATGACGAGGCGCTCGAATATGCGCAAGAAGAGCAGGAAAATCCCGAAAATCTCGTTACACGTCCACCTGTGGTAACGATTATGGGACATGTCGACCATGGAAAAACCTCCTTGCTCGACAGGATTCGCAACAGCAAAATTACAGCGGGCGAAGCAGGTGGAATCACGCAACATATTGGTGCTTACACGATTGAAAAAGATGGAAAGATGATTGCTTTCATCGACACGCCAGGGCATGAAGCTTTCACCGAAATGCGCGCGCGTGGCGCGGGGGTTATGGATATTGTTATCATCGTGATTGCAGCCGATGATGGGATTAAGCCACAAACCATCGAGGCGCTCGACCATGCAAAAGCGGCGCTTGCCCCAATCATTATCGCGATTAACAAAATCGATAAGCCCGAAGCAAACATTGACCGCGTCAAGTCCGAAGCCGCCGAGCTTGGCTATACGCCCATTGATTGGGGCGGTGAATATGAATTTATCCCCATTTCTGCAAAGACAGGCGAGGGAATCGAAACCTTGCTTGAAACTGTGCTGCTGCAAGCGGAGATTCTTGACCTCAAGGCAAACCCACAGGCAAATGCGCGCGCTGTCGTTATCGAAAGCAGCTTGGAACGTGGCAAGGGACCTGTGGCAACAGTGATTCTCAAAAATGGCACATTGCATGTGGGCGATAGCATTGTTGCAGACACTACTTATGGGCGTGTGCGTGCGCTGATTAGCGACACGGGCAAAACGATTCAAAGCATCGGACCTTCCGAAGTCGCCATTGTTACGGGGCTTAATGAAGTGCCAAGTGCTGGCGCAATCCTCATTTCTGTCGCCAATGATTCGCAGGCACGTGAATATGCTGAACGCAGGGCATCTTATTTGCGCCAAAAAGAGTTTTCGCGCTCGACCAAAGTCAGCCTCGATGAATTGAGCGCGCTTGTTGCCGAAGGGCAGCTGAAAACATTGCCCGTGATTATTAAAACCGACACGCAAGGAAGCCTTGAAGCCATTAAGGGCAGCCTTGAAAAAATCCGCAATGACGAAGTGAAGGTACATGTGATTCATGGTGGCGTTGGGGGAATCACCGAAAGCGATGTCTTGCTCGCACAAACAAGCCAACATACGGTGATTTTGGGATTCAATGTTCGCCCGACAGGCATTGTCAAGAACCGCGCCAAAGAGCTTGGTGTCGAAATCAAAACCTATTCAATTATCTATGATTTGGTTGATGAAATCAAAAGCGTCTTGAGCGGCATGATGTCGCCTGTGCTTGAAGAAGAAAGCATAGGGGCTGCTGAAGTGCGCAGCGTGTTCAAGATTCCAAAAGTCGGTAGTGTGGCGGGTTGCTTTGTAACAGAGGGCGTCATTTCGCGCGGGCTCAAAGCCCACATTATCCGTGATGGCGTGGTGATTTCAAGTGGTGTGGTGAGCTCGCTCAAACGTTTCAAAGAGGATGTACGCGAGGTTGCCAAAGGCTTTGAGTGCGGGATTATGATAGATGGATTCAATGACATCAATGAACATGATGTGATTGAAACTTATCGAGAAACACAAAAAACAAAACGTCTATGAAAAATGAAAAAATGATTCGACAAAAGCGTCTTGAGGCGCAATTTATGCAGTTGCTCAACGAATCTTTTGCTGATTTGGGCGACCCCATATTCGCAGGAATCAGTGTAACACATGTTGTGGTTTCCAAAGGCAAATATGACGCGCGTGTGTTTGTGCGATGTGATGATGAGACGCAAAAAACAGAGATTTTGCGCCATCTCAAAGCTGCAAGCGGCGCGATTCGTGAATATTGTTTGCGGGCTTCGGGTTGGTTTCGATGTCCAAAGCTGCACTTTGAATGGGAACAAAACACACAGCAACAACTGCTTGTGTTGCTTGATTCTATTGCGCAAGAACACAGCAAGCAAGAAAGTAGCAAAAAGGCATGCGGTGAATGAATTGACACAAAAAATTACTGCCATTGTGCAATCGCATGGTTGCGAGATTTATGAGATTACGACCCCCAAAGAAAATGGGCGGCAGATTTTTCGTGTTTGCATCACCAAAGAAAATGGCGTTGGGCTCGCCGAATGTGAAGCGATTAGCGAGCTACTCTCGCCCCTGCTCGATGTTGCAGACCCTATCAAGGGAGAATATTTCCTCGAAGTCAGCTCGCCAGGAATTGAGCGCACTCTCAAAACCCCCGCACACTATCGCGGCGCGATTGGCGAAATGGTGGCGCTCAAGCTCACCGATAAGAGCAACAAAAGGGGTAAACTCTGTGCAGTGGGCGAGGACGGAATCGACATTGATTGCGGCACATTGCAGCACATTGAATATGCGAGGATTGCAAAAGCTGTAACGATTTTTGAGTTTTGAATGGACGTTTTGCTTGTTCTTGGCACTTTTGTTGTCTCATTTGTCTTGCAACATCTCGCGCTATATATCTCGCTCAAATATGCCCTCTTTTTCGACAAAAACGACACACAAAAGCCGCAACGATGCCACGACTTCAATGCCTCGCGCGGCGGGGGGATTGGAATCATCATAGCGTTTATCACCGCAAGCCTCTATTTCGACACTTTCGCGCAACACTTCGAGGGCGCAATCATCGGCTTTGGTGTGGGCGGATTCTGCGTGTTTCTCGGCGGCTTTCTCGAGGACATCACGGGACGCATATCGCCCCTAATACGCCTATGCGCCCAAAGTGTTGGGGCACTCATTGCTATTATTGCGCTGGGTGCGCTTGTTGTTGATATTGGACTTGGTGTCATGCTGCCTTTTGCATTGGCATTGCCTTTTAGTGTTTTTTGTATCGTAGGCGTTTGCAATGCGATGAATATTCTTGATGGTTTCAATGGACTCACATCGGGTATTGCGCTGATGGCACTTGCTATGATTCTCCTCATCTCTGATAATGCGCTTGTGCATATGCATAGCCTGCTTTTGTGTTGCGCGATTGCGGGATTTTTTGTGTGCAATTTTCCACATGGGCGAATCTTCCTTGGTGATGGTGGTGCGTATTTCATCGGATTCATGCTCGCGCTCTTGTTGATTGTGCTCACGCAAAGCACCGATATTAGCGCTTGGTTTGGTGTGGCGCTGCTCATTCACCCGTTGTTTGAAGTCGTGTTTTCGATTGTGCGCAAACGATTTGTCCATCATATCTCGCCCTTTGCGCCCGACAATCGGCATTTGCATAGCCTCATCTATCGCAAGCTCACGCACAGCAGCCCCGCAACCTCGCTCTGCCTCTATGCGCTAAATCTCCCGTTTATGCTTTGCGCGCTGCTCTTTGCGCGCGACACGTTCATGCTCATGCTGCTTTGCGCCACATTTGCTGTCATCTATGTTGCGCTCTATATTTGGCTTGTGCACAAAGAACCTCGAAGGGAGAATTGCGACTAACTCGCAACAATCTGCATACTGTAGCTTTGATTTGTCAAACACTCAAGCCCCCATATTGGCGGATAATCCTGCCATTTGCATCCGTTTTTGCTACAATCTCATGCAAAAAGGAGTAAAGATGACCCAAAAACCTAAAGGCAGCAATTGATGAAGAAATGGTTGCATAGCTATGAGCGTAATAAAATCGTCTATGTCAAGGGCACCATCAATGGCAAGAGATACCGCCTTAGTACAGGCAGAAGGGCGAGCAAAAAAGCATTGGAATATGTACATCAGAATTGGGAAAGCGAGATTTCTCGGCTATGTTTCATGGGCGAAGAACTCAAGAAAAAAGCACAAAAACAGAGACAAGACAAGTTTCGGATTTCCTTTCAAGATTTTTGCACAAAACTGCAGCCTATCTGGGAGGCGACATTGAAATATTCGAGCTTTCAAACAAGAATGGGATTATTGCGCCATATCCTTTACCCTGCTTTTGGAAAAACTGCAATTCATCAGATTGATTATGCTGTATTACGTGAGTGGTTTTTTAATTTTCGGAAAAAGAACGGGCAAAAACCATGCGCAGGTTATTGTGCCAACATCGCCTCGCTACTTAGTGCAATTTTTGAAGAGGCAAAAAAGAGTGGACTTGTGCCACAAAACCCAATGAATGGGCTCAAAAAGCCAAAGCCTTTGCCAAAAAACAACCCGACACCCTTTAGCCATGAAGAAATCGCTAAAATTTTGCGTTGCAATGATGTCTTTGTGCGCGATTTTGCGACAATTGCCTTTTTCACAGGAATGCGCACGGGCGAGATTCTCGCGCTTGCTTGGGATTGTATTGATTTCGAGAATGACACAATTCATATCGAACGCAATGCGACATTTGGGGCGATTACCACACCTAAAACAGGCAAGCGTAGTATCGATATGCTGCCTTGCGTCAAAACCAAGCTATTACAAATGTATGCAAATAGAAAGAGTTGCTGGGTTTTTGTGCATAGCCGCAACAAAAACTACACGAGCAGTAGCAGTATTGCATATCGTTGGAGTAGGGCACTCAATGAATGTGGAATCGCCTATCGTAGTGTGTATCATACACGTCATACATTCGCTACAACAATGATTAGCGCAGGTGAAGACATTCTTTGGGTGAGCGCAACACTTGGACATGCAAACACACAAATGACATTCACGCGCTATGCGAAATATATCCCTAAACAACGTAGGCAGCGAGCAAGTATTGTTGAACAGAATATCGCGCAGTTGCTCGCACAAAATGAGAATGCTCTTGCAATATAAGATTCTTTGGAAATTTGTGCTAGAATGTCCAAAAGGAGTCGAACATGCTAGCTGTATCTATCGAGCAAAAAGATATTCCGATTATTGAACGTATGGCAAATTGTCTACGTTTTTTGAGCGCCGATATGGTGCAAAAAGCAGGTAGCGGACATCCGGGCGCACCTATGGGGCTTGCTGAAATCATGAGCGTGCTTAGTCTGCATTTGCGCCTAACACCAAGCAACCCACAATGGCTCAACCGCGATAGAATCGTCTTTAGCGGTGGGCACACATCAGCGATGATTTATTCTTTGCTGCATTTGTGGGGCTTTAACGTGCCGCTTGAGGCACTGCAAAACTTTCGGCAGCTCGAATCGATTACGCCCGGACACCCAGAATATGGGCTCACAGAAGGGATTGAAATCACCACAGGACCACTTGGGCAAGGCGTTGCCAACGCCGTAGGATTCGCTATGGCAGCGCGCTATGCGCAAGAACGATTAGGCAGCGACATCATCAATCACCAAGTCTATTGCATTTGCGGCGATGGCGATTTGCAAGAAGGCATTAGCTATGAGGCATGCTCGCTTGCTGGGCATCTGCAACTTTCCTCGCTTGTGATGATTTATGATTGCAATCGCATCACAATCGAGGGCGATGTAGGACTCGCATTTAGCGAGGATGTCCGCACACGTTTTGTCGCACAAGGGTGGGAGGTTTTTGAATGCGATGGGCATAATGCAATCAGCATTAACGAGGCGATTAATGGAGCAAAACAATCACCAAAACCTGCGCTTGTCATCGCGCATACCATCATCGCAAAGGGCGCAAAGAATCTAAGCGGTTCGCACAAGACACATGGCGCACCTTTGGGTGAAGAAGAGATTGCGACATCAAAAGTCGCGAGCGGCTTTTGCAATGCAGATGATACATTTTATGTCCCTGATGATGTGCGATTCTATTTTCGCATGCTCGAAAATATGGGCAGCATGCTTGAGCTGCAATGGAATCTGCGCATACTTGCGTTAAGCGAGGAGAAAAAAGCCCTATTGCAAAAGCTTCTTGTTGTGGATACGACAGATGTTGTCTATCCAACCTTTGAGACAGGCAGCAGCATTGCAACACGCGCGAGCAATGGGCAGATTCTGCAAGCTATCGCGGCTGCGTTGCCCGGATTCTTGGGTGGGAGCGCTGACCTCTCGCCCTCGAACAATACGTATTTGCAAAAGGAACAAGACTTCCCACAAGGACGCAATCTCCATTTTGGAATCCGCGAGCACAGCTCTGCCGCGATTACAAACGCAATTGCAGCCTATGGACTTTTCTTGCCTTTTTGTGCGACATTCTTTGTCTTTAGTGATTATCTCGCCCCTTCTGTGCGGCTTGCGGCGCTTATGAAATTGCGCTGTTTTTATATTTGGACACATGATTCTATCGGTGTGGGCGAAGACGGAGCAACACACCAACCCATTGAGCAGTTGAGCCATTTGCGCGCCATGCCCGGCTTGTATGTCTTTCGCCCTGCTGATGCAAACGAGAATGTCGCAGCGTGGCAGGTTGCGCTTGAATTGCAAGCACCTTCAGCATTTGTCTTAAGCAGACAGAATCTCCCTGTATTGCAGCCATGCACACAGGCAAACATCGCGCATGGTGGCTATATTTTGCAAAGTAGCTCGGAAATACAGCTTGTTCTTATGGCAAGTGGCTCTGAAGTCTCACTTTGTCTTGCTGTTGCACAGATTCTAGAATCACAAAACATCGGCGTGCAAGTTGTGAGCGTGCCATGTTTTGATTTGCTGCTTGAGCAAAATGCGGAATATCAAAATCTCCTCTTTCCATCAAATACATTGCGAATCGCCATTGAGGCAGCACGCGCCTTTGAATGGTATCGATTTGCAGACCATGTCATTTCGATGCACTCATTTGGGCATTCGGCGCCCGGCGAGCAATTGTTTAAATACTTTGGATTTGATGCAGAGACAATCGCGGGGCAGATTCTAGAGCGCCTCCAAAATTCCTAGTGCAAACCCTCTATCTTTTTGCCAACGGCAGGGCGTTGCAACAATTTTATGCACAACACCATGAGCTTCGTTTGCCTGAAGCAATGTTGTGGAGCGTCTTTTTGCGCCGATTTTTTGTGTGCGAAGGCGCAGCATTGCCTGCAGCTTTTCGCAAGATATTCTTAAGCAGCGTGAGTGTAAATGTTGATGTGGGCGCACTGGAGTTTGATTCTAGTTTCCTTGCTTTCTTGCAAGATGGACATTTCATCTTTCCTTTTCTTGATGAGCTCGCAACGTCTGATGTTTCGCTTTATGAGCTCGAGAAATTTGACACCTATGATGAATATGGAGATCATTTGCATGTTTTGCAGCAGCTGCTAGAATCCTATCTCGCGAAGCTATCCGAATATGGCTTCATCGATTGCACATTGCAAAAAGGTCGCTTTGTCGTTGAAATGCTCGACATTTACGAGCGTATCGAGTTTTTTGTCGATGGCTTTCTCTCTGTCTATGAGCGCAAGATTTTGGAACAAATCGCACGCCACAAGCCACTTTTGCTGCATTTTAAGACTGATTGCTATAATCTCAACAGCCTCAACGCACTTAGCGCATGCGCGCTTGCCACTAACCATAGTTACACGCTCGATTTTACCGCAAAACAGATTGTGCATGCGCAACAAATCATCATACAACTGCGCACCATTGCGGGCTATGTGTTTACAAATCCTCTCAACCAAGCTGCTTTGTGTTTCGACACCATTGCGCGATGGGTACAAAGCGGAATCGATGCTGAAGACATCGTCATTGTGCTGCCTGACGAACGATTTAAAGACACGCTCCAACTCTTTGATTCACACCGCAACCTCAACTATGCTATGGGGCAATCCCAACGTGAGCTACCCACATACCAAACATTGCAAGGTTTGCGCGAGTTTTTATGCATGCCTGCCGAATCGAGGGCGCTTGATGTTCCTGCAACTTGGCAGCGCGCAAGTGAAATCGATGCGACAGGACTAGGTGCTTTGAGCGCGCTTGGCAAAATTTTTAGCGAGGACGAAGAGATTGCAATATTGCTCGATGAATTTTGCATTTTCTATGCACAAATTGCGCCGCTACTTAGTGCGCGCACGCTCGATGAAATGCTCCAAATTGTCTTGCTCGAGCTTGATTCGCGGCGCGTTGATGATGTTGGCGGTGGCAAAGTGCGTGTCATGGGAATCCTTGAGACGCGTGGCATAGCCTTTAAGGCTGTGATTGTGCTTCATATGAATGAAGGTTTTGTGCCACGCCCAAATGATAAGGAATTGTTTCTTAATACCGCCATTCGTAAGGCAGCGCATTTGCCAACTCATAAAGACCGCGAAAACCTGCAAAAGCATTATTACTATGCTCTTTTGCGCGCGAGTGAACATGCTGTTTTGGCTTGGATTGAGAATGAAGAAAACAACGAATCGAGTCTCATTTTAGAACAAGAAATGGACGATGTGTTCCAGATAAAACGAATCGATGGCGAAGCACTTTATAAGCAGAGCTTGTTTGGCGTAAGCCGTGAGATTCGGCGAGAACCCGAGTGTTTTTCTGTCGTTCTCCCCAAAGACTTTAGGCTTTCGTTTAGTAAGATTTATAGTTTTGTGCAATGCCGCAATCAATTTTATTATCGCTATATCGAACAGCTCGAGACAAAAGACAATGGCAATGCGGAACTAGGGCTGCTTGTGCATCGCATGCTTGCGACTGCTTACAAAACACAAAAAACGCCTAAAGAACGTGAGAAAACATTCTATGCTTTGCTTGCAAAAGCGCCTCTTGCGGGATTGCAACGTTTTGATAGTGATGTGGTGGGGCACTATCTGCGCACCTTTTTTGCTGCTGAACAAAGGCGCTACAATGACGGCGTGCGTACGCATGCAATCGAACAAAATTTTTATTTTATACTTGATGGCTTTGGTATTGAAGGCATGATTGATAGAATCGACAAAGAGCCAAATGGCAGTTTGCATATCATTGACTATAAGCTCAAAAAACATTTTCATCATGATATGAAAGATGAACTGCAACTCGCGATTTATACGCAAGCGCTCAAACACAGGGGTGCAACACAGATTCGGGCATCGTTTTATGATTTATATCAGAATCAATTGCTTACACTTGATTGCACCAAAGGTGCTGCGCTGCTTGCCCAAACGCTTCAAGAGCTTAGGGGCGAAATCCAAATTGCGCCCACAATAAACCCGACATGCCGCTATTGTGCCTACACAGCCATTTGCGGGCTTTGGTAGAATTGCTTGACTTTTGCACGCAGTTGTGCTAGAATCGCAGTTTTTGTCAGGGTAGCTCAGCTGGTTAGAGCGCTGGTCTCATAAGCCGGAGGTCGGGAGTTCAAGTCTCCCCCTTGATACCACGCATTTTCTTCCCCATTTTCGACTCCTAGATTCAAAGATTTTTAAGTAACAAAGTGCTATAGTGTTTCAAATTAAAAAAGGAGTCACTCTATGGATCCAATCGCAGGTTCAACAGGTTATCTTTCTGGCTATATGACAGGAAATAGTACATCAAATGATGTGATGTCAAGCAACACAACTTCTGGCTCTGGTTCAGGATCTTCAAATACGCAAGATGTTGCACAAAACGCTACTACAAGCCAAGCTGCTGGCAGCACAGAAGCACAGAGTGCTCAAAGTGGTGCTGCAACAGCAACAAGCGATGCAAGCAACCAAAACCAAAATCAAAATGGTGCGCAGACTCAAGCTGCACAAAATGCTTCTGATAGCCAAACAACATCTGCTAGCCAAGATGCTTCATCGTCTCAAGCAAATCAAAATGCTGTCGCTGAAGCAACTGCGATGAATAATCCCGCAAACAATCCTGCAAGCAGCAATGCAGCAATCAACGGAAATAGCACAACAAGCAGCAATGTTGATGCGTTTCCACAAGATGGCAACAGAATCGACATGCTTGTTTAGGGATTCTCCCTAGCCCCTCTAGGGGGCGCTATTCCACAACCTCAAATTGATGATTTCTTGCTCGATAAACCTTGACTTCATACTTGACTTGATTCTCACGAAACTTTTCGCTAAACCATTTTTTTGAGTCGCTAAAGAGCTGATGATAAAGATATTCTGCTCCAATCGCTGTGCTATAATGAATCCAATCATAATACAAATCAACATCAAGCAGCGCAGCATACTCGCGAATATCACCAATTTTGCGCCCCGTAACACTGCTCACAAACAAAAACAATCGGTCATTTTGCTGTGTGAGCGTAAAAAGTGCATGGTTAAAGCCAAGTTGTGTTGTTAAAATTGTGGCGGGTTGAATGCGGTTGTAGGTGAGCTGCGAGAGAATAAATGCGCTATTATTAATCGGTGTGTTGAGAAATAGATTGCTTCCACGCAGAATATTTGCTTGATACTTGAGATTGCGTCCAAACGTAGAAATTGTCTTGGAATTCAAGCTTTCTTCGAGTGCAATAGGAATGTGCTCTTGTTTAATCTCATTGGCAATCCGCAAGCCCGTTGCGCTTTCATCGTTGAATAACACGGCGCGTGCGCTGGGCTCCATGAATCGCTTGAGTGTGGCAATCTGCTCATGATAGCTGATTCCACCAAACAAGAGATTGCTTGAAAGTGAATTGTTTGGAATCACTTGTTCTTTATGCACAGACGCAATAAAAAGTGGAATCTTGGGCGTGAGTTGCGGAATGAATGGAATCGCCTTTGTTGTACAAATCGCAATCGCCCCACCAAAGCCACGATTCTCAATCGTGCCAAGCACTGTGCTTAGCCCCTGCAAATCCTCCTCACCAATATCAAACACCTCGAAGAAAAAGGAATATGGTTGCGATGTGAGATAGGCAAGCACGGTGTTGATTGTGCTAAGAGAATAACTACCAATGCTTTTTTTGGGCAAAATCAATGCGATTTTCACCTGCGCATCGCTATTTTGATTCGCATATGCGAGCCCAAAGCCATGTTGTTCCATCAATGTCGAGAATGTCGATAGTAGGCGATTGTCTTTGATATTTTGCCCAAAACGTGCGAGAAATGAAAAAATCTGCCCTTCTTGCAAGAGTTCGCTAAGGCATACAATATCGCATTCAATAGGATTTGTATTGACCATTTCCATAGTCGGTAGAGGCAATGGCGAAAGCCGCTGCTCGCGTGCAAAGAGGATTCCAAAAAACAATAAACAAATCAATATAACAATGCGCATGGTGCTCCTTATAATAAACTTTTAATAAACAATAAATCCCGCATCGTTTCACGTTTAAAAGATGGGTTGCGCAGCAAAAAGCGCGGACTATGAATGGGTATAAGCTGCATGCCTTCCCAGCTCCCAAGTCGACCGCGCACGTTTTCAAAATCTGCTGGAAGAAAATGTTGCGACACAATCGCACCAAGCAAGACGATGATTTTAGGGCGCAATCTCTGCAATTGCTCAAAGAGATAGGGTGCGCATGCATTGAAACATTCTTCAGAAACATTATAGCCAATGGGCGGCGCACATTTGAGCAATGAAAGAAGTGCCACTTCTTTCACGGATAGCTTCAAAATTTTTTCTATCATATCTTGCAACATTTCTCCACCGCGCGTTTTGAGAATTGGGAGATTTTCTTGCTCCAAAAATGGCGATTCAGCAATAAACGCAATGCGTGCACCTTGCGGCATATAGCCCACGTTTGGACGTGCTTTGGTTTTGGCAAGTGTACACAAATGGCAATGCCGAATCTGTGCTTCGAGCTGCTCATGTGTGCCATTTTGCAGCACAGGCAATGGGCGCAATGCGACAAATTTGGTTCCACAGAGACGTTCAATATAGAGTTGTTTTAAACGCAAACATTTGGCGAGCTGTTGTTGGTGATTTCGCATGTTCTATTGTAGCCAAAATTCTCTTAAGCCTTGTATCAAAATATGGAATAAAAATTGCTTGATTAAAAAATATTTCTTCAGAAGGAGACATGATGACTTCAATCCAAAATGGACAAACATATAACCCAAACTCGATTCTTCCAAGTCATAACAAAGCACAAAATGAGCAGCTTGCTCAAAGTTTTCAACAACAAATCGATGCACTCAAAGAACAGCTCGAACTTGCTGAAAGCGAGACTATAAGCCCAGATGAGCAAGCTCTCTCAAGCGCAGTCGCCGAAATCCAAGCTCTTATTGCGAGCTTGCAATCTCAAAAAGCCGCGCTAACTAACGCGATAAATGATGGAATCGTGATAACAACTCATGAACTCATCGGCGATTTGAGCACACTCGAACAGCCCAAAGATGATGCGCTTCTCACAGCAGCATTGCAAGGCAAAGGCGCAGAATCTACCACAGCAGCGAACGCAACAGACAATAGCGACAAAGTGGGCGCCCTACTCAATAAATCGCTTGTGAGCGCGGGCGGCTACCCGATTCCAAAAGATGCAAAGCAATATTACAATCCGCTCGAAGTAGGCGCGACAACTCCTGCCGCTGATGCAAATACATTGCGCTTTGTTGATGAGCATTCAGGCAAGACGATCCAGCTGAAACTCGATTCGGATAATGCGCAAAAACTCACCGAAAAATTTGGTTCATTGCAAGCAGCAGAGGACTATGTCAAGAATTGGTATTACGAAGCAGCATATGGCGTAGGCTATTTGGAGTTTGATGGCAATGGCGATGGTACAATCTCACAGCAAGAGGCAAAGGCGCTTAGGGCGCTTGTTGCGCTCGGTGTCGAGCCCCCAAACAATTATCGCTCACTCAATGACGCGTTCGCAAATGATGCCGACAGAGATAGATTCCTCGAAGAATTTGGCTTTATCGATTCGCTTGAGATGTTCATCAATCATTCGATTCGTCAAGACAAAGACACCAATGGAACGCTCGAGTTTGCCGAGCTTGCAGGCAAAAATAGCGAAAAAGTTGCCCAAAAGGTTACAGAGCTGCAAGAGAGTGGTGCGGATTCTTTGCTCGATATCTTTGCGTTCAATCGTTTGATTCTTGGGCAAATTGACAATACCGATGTGTTGCTTTCACTCTTTGGCAACCAAAAAAGTGAAAGCGACACGAGCAAGCCAGCTGAAAGTATTGCAAGCAAAACAGCAGAATCTGAAGATGGCAACACAGAGCTAGACACGCAATCCATTGCCCCAGCAACGACAAACCGCACCAATGGTACAAAAATCATCCCCTAGTGCGCGCATGCGCGTTCATCACCCATTGCGCATGCCTTGTGCAAAAGCTGCCTTGAGCCGCTCCTAAGAGCGGACTCATAGCAGCAAACAGCACTATTTTTCTCACAACCAAGCAAAAACCATTGCAACGCCTCCTCTGTGTCAGGCAGAGCTTTTCCTGCAAGATAACATCCCCACACATCGCCGCTTAGGCATGCATGTGTGAAAAGCGTTGCGATTTTTTGTGGGATTGGTTGCATATAGAGAATCTCACATGCTCCGTCATTGCCCCCGAGGCATAATCCCGCCACGCGGTTGATGTCCCATGCCCAAAGCGGCATGCACAGACAAATCCACAAGCACAATCTCATAAGTGCTCCAACGCTCTTTGGAGAATCACGGTTTTTTCAGGAAAGCTAAAGGCACAGAGTGTATTGCCATTATAGCAACCCGTGTCAATCCCCGCCATACAAGGTGCGATGAGTGGCATTGGCAAAGGCACATGCCCAAAGATATTAAAATAACGTGATTGAATCTTTGCAGCTTTGCTTGGTGTCAGGTTTGATGGAATCCTCTCTTTGAGGACACGTGTCTCAAACTCGAGACTATGCAGCGAAACCTTGCCAAGCAGCGCATGCCCATAGCCATGTGTGATAATGAGCTGATGTTCTTTCTCGTCAAACAGCGGTAAAAGCGCATATAAAGGAATCGTTTCGAGATATTGAATGTCATCGAGCAGCTGCGATTCGCGTCCATGATAGGACATTAGCAATTCCTTTTGTGCTCTGCCTTCTTTGAAATTGTCAATCATGAGCCGCTCATGATTGCCCATAATGAGCTTGAATCCATTTTCGCGAATGAGACGCAACACTTGTGCGCTTTGTGGCCCCTTGTGTACAACATCGCCAACAAAATAAATCTCATCGCTTGGCTCGGGGTGCAATTTTTTGAGCAAAGCCTCGAGACTCTGATAGCAACCATGTACATCACCAATTGCATACAACATGATTGCCCTTATTCTTGTAGGCTTTTGAGAAAGGATTCATAGAGTTTCTCGAGCTCCTCGTTTTGTTGCTGCAGCGCTTCATTTTTCAAGCTCGTTTCAATATTTTGCACGCGTTGGAGCAAAAAAATAAATAGTTCCTTACTAATATCGGGAATTTTGCCCATGTCATAAGGGTGTTTATTTTCTTTATTGAGAATCTTTGCTGGGATTCCCACCGCTGTGGAGTTTTCGGGTACAGAACAAATCACGACAGAGTTTGCACCAATTTTAGCATTCTGCCCGATTGTGATATTGCCCAAAATCTTTGCGCCTGCGCCAATCACTACGCCATCACAGATTGTCGGGTGTCGTTTGGTTTTTTCAAGGCTCACGCCGCCAAGGCTCACGCCTTGATAGATTGTTACATAATCCCCGACAATTGCTGTCTCGCCAATCACCACGCCAATTCCATGGTCGATAAACACCGAGCTGCCAATTTGTGCTGCAGGGTGAATGTCGATGTTCGTGATAAATTGCGTGAGTCCCATAATCATGCGTGCAAACATGCACCAACCGCGCGTATAGAGTGCATGGGCAAAGCGATAATGCACGAGTGCGACAAGTCCGGGATAATTAAAAAATAATTCGATACGCGAACACATCGCGGGGTCTTTTTGGGCAATAATCGCAAAATCATTACGGATTTCTCTCCAGATTCCCATTATTTTTCTCCATTGAGAACAGTGCGCAGATAGCCGTTTTCGCTCAATATCACATAGAGTTGTCCCAGCAGCTCTTTGCGCTCCTCATCGTCAATGAGTGTCGAATCTTCGATTCGCTGACGCAGTGAACGTTCAATGTCTTTTGTGTCATAGTCTATATCGTCCAAGACATCAAGAATTGTTTGCGCTTCTTGCAAATATTCCACATTCGCATTGCCATCTTCGTCAAATACAATGCTCAATTCTGTGGGGTGTGTGAAAAGATTATGCCGCATGCCAAGCACTTCCTGATATGCACCAACCAAGAAGAACCCCAAAAAATATTCCTCTTTTTTAATATCGACATCATGCAAATATAGCGGTTTTTTAGCGTTGAATGCAATCTCGCCATCAGAATCGCATGTGATGTCCCACAGACTCGCGCTACGTGTAGGCGGGACATTGAGCCTATCGAGTGGCATAATTGGGAAGCTTTGCCCCAAGCCCCAAAAATCAGGCAAGCTCTGAAAAAATGAGCAATTAAGCAAATAGCGCTCTTGTACTTCTTTTTGGATTCGAATAATATCGCTATGTTTCTTATGTTTGAGTATTTTAATCACTTTTTTGATAATGAGCTGCACGAGAATCTCGGTATTACTGCGGTCATACAAATCGATATAGCCCAAATCAAAGAGTGTGAGCAAGGATTCCAAATGGTCAAGGCTATCATGTAGATATTCAATCGCATATCGTTCATTGACATTTTTGTAGAGGTCGAGCAGCTCTTCAATAAGTGGCGGATTTTTTTCTTTGAGGTTCAACACATCTTCGGAATATTCTTGCGAGAATAGCTCGAGCACAGGCGTAACAAGCATTGCATGGCTTGCTGCAATGAAACGTCCCGATTCAGTGTAGACATTGGGGGCGGGTTCTTTCTTGTTGTGTGCAATCTCACGTAAGCTAAAAATCACATCGGAGCTAAATTCTTCGAGTGTATAATTGCGGTCTTGCTTGCCCTCATGTTGGTTGTATTCCACAGCAAGCCCACCGCCAATATTCACACTGCGCAAATTTTTTGCACCCATTTTGCGCAACTCGGCATAGATATTGCCCGCCTCGCGAATCGCTTTTTTGAGCGGCGAAATATCGCTGATTTGTGAGCCAATATGGAAATGAATCATTGTAAATTTTTTGAGCAAATTGGATTTCTCAAGCATCTTAATCGCTTCGAGCAATTCTGTGCTTGTGAGTCCAAATTTAGCGTTGATTCCTCCGCTTTTTGCCCAGATTCCAATACCATTGCTATGTAGTCGAATGCGCAAGCCAATGCTAGGGCAGGGTTTGCCCATAATCTTTGCAACCTCGATAATTGTCTCGAGCTCGCCAAGCCCTTCGATTGTGAGCGTAATCTCATGCCCCATAGATGCGGCGATGAATCCAAGCGAAATCATCTCCCTATCCTTGAAGCCATTCACCATAATCGGCGCGCCGAGTCGCGCATGTGCCATTGCCAAGACAAGCTCTGCCTTGCTGCCTGCCTCAAGCCCATAATCAAAATGTTGTGCATACTGCACGAGCGGCAACACGAAATTGGGGAATTGATTGACTTTAAGCGGAAAAACAGCTCTGAATTTTCCCTCGTAATGTTCATGCTTAATTACACGATTGAATGCATTAAAAAGCTGTTGGATTTGTTTGTGAATAAGATGTGGAAAACGTAGCAGCAAGGGTCCGCGATAGCCATCTTCGCGCACCTTTTTGACAATGTCAATAATCGCGGGGCGCTTGCCATAGTTTGCTTTCAGCTTGCCATCTTCGATGATAAAGTCATCGTTTGACCAGAATTGGATTCCATAATTCACCATTGCGCTTTGCCTTTAATCTATCTCAAAGAGGAGAAATTATAGCATTTTATTGGTTAAAAATAAAATTGGATTAGGGTAACACAAATAATGATAGATTTTGACAACCAAACACCATTACACATAGCAACAGACAGACTCGAACAGATTTTGCACTATCTTGGTGGTGGTGATGTTGAGTTGCTCTGTATCGATTCGCAAACAATGCGTGCAATCAATCAAGAATATCGTGATAAAGACGAAAGCACAGATGTTTTGAGCTTTCCGTTTGCTCGTGAAGTCGCGACAATCCCGCTTGGCACAATCGTTGTGTGCGCAGAGGCGATTATGCGCGCAGCGGTGGAATTTGGACACAGCACCGATGATGAGGCGGCACTTTTGTTTTTGCATGGGCTCTTGCATTTGCAAGGATACGACCACGAAAGCGACAATGGCGAACAAAGGGCAAAAGAAGCAGAGGTTGTAGCAAACTTTGGTTTGCCGCAGAGTTTGATTGTGCGGGCAGAAAAATAATTGGAATCCCATATTATCGCCTATGCAAGCTGCCATAAACGCAAAATTGTTTGTAGGATTTCCTCTCGAGGAAGCGGCGTTGCGGCGAGCTGTGTGCGGTTAAATGTATGTTGTCGTTTGGCGAATTGGCGCGTGTGAATTGCGATATGTTCGGCGAGATTTTCGCGCGCGATGATGCCATCAAAATGGGCGAGACATTCTCTAAAACCGATGCTTTTTGCGGGCTGAATGTTGCGACCATACTTGTCGCAAATATTGCGCACCTCGTCTAGCAGCCCATGTTGCAACATCGATTCTGTGCGGGTGATGATATTGTGCCACAAATTGTCTCGGGAGATGTGCAGCTCAAAAATTGGAATCTTTGGTAGCATGGGCTTTTTTGGATTTGCTGCAAAATAGCATGATGGTGGCTGTTTTGTAGCAAGGAGAATCTCGAAGGCTTTGCGCAATCGGTAGGAATCGCGTGCATTTTGTGCGGCTTGTTTGTCGATTCGCGCAAGCAGCGCATGCGCGTGTTTGGGGCATGCGAGGATTTTGTCAATCCGCGCTTGCTGTGCGCTGTCTAGCGCGTTTGGTGCGGGGCTGATTCCATCTATCATGGCTTTGAGATAGAATCCGCTCCCGCCCACGAGCAAGAGATTGGATTCTGTGTGTGTACAATAATGCAGTGCCGATTGCAACGCGTTTGCAAACACGCCAAATGAACAAGGCTCATTGGGTGCAAGCACATTGATAGCAAAATGTGGAACGCGCTCGAGGCTTTCGGCACTGGGCTTTGCCGAGGCGATGTCGATTTCGCGATAAACAGCAAGAGAATCGAGCGAAAATAGCGCGACTTTTTGTCCATCTTTGTGCGCGATTTGGGCAATCTGCAAACTAAGCGCGCTTTTGCCTGACGCGCTTGCTCCGACAATAGCGCAGATATGCAAGGTTATTTGCGCACCTTTGCAAGCGCGCAATGAATGGCTTCGATGAGTGCGCCGCGAAAACCGCATGATTCGAGTAGCGCCACACCCTCAATCGTTACGCCGCTAGGGCTTGCGACAGATTCTTTGATGAGTTCGGGGTGCTGTTTGTCAAGCAGGCTTGCAAAGCCATGAAAAAGCCCACGCACAAAGGCAATGGATTCTTCGCGACTAAGCCCCTCGCGCACTCCCGCATCGCTCAATGCTTCGGCAGCCATTGCGAGATAAGCAGGCGCACAGCCGCTAAGCGCCATTGCAGCATCGAATTTGTTTTCGCTCGAAAGCCAAATGATGCTTCCGCATGCGCCAAAAAGCTGCTCGGCGAGTGCGATTTTTTCTGTTGCGAAAAGCGCTGTGCAGCTTTGGCGATATACGGCAGCGATGTTGGGCATTGCGCGGACATGGTGCAATGCGGGGCATGTTTTTTCAAGGTTTGCAATACTCACGCCCGCAAGCACAGACACAACAGATTGCGCATAGCCTTTGGTGCGAAAAGACGAGAGAGCATGGGGCTTCACTGCAAGCAAGATATTTTTGCCTTCTGCCTCAAAAACATGACCATCAAATCCAACACTCCCAAAGCTTGTTTGCCCAAATTCTTTTGCCAAAGCAGCGGCTTTGGAGATGTCTCGCCCGATGATTTCAAAGCGAAATTGTTCATGGCATGCGCACAAAATTGCGCGTGCCATTGTTCCATAGCCCACAAGAGTGATACATGGTGTGGTGCTATTCATTGGTAAAAAATCCCGAAATCGGCTCGGCGATGCCGTATTCTGGATATTTCATACTCTCTAACACGACTTGCCCCATTGTTTGGTTGTCGAAATTAAAGACCACAGGTGCGAGAAAATTGATTGTAGAATTTTCGAGTGGGCTTGCAATCACCATCATGTTCAAAATGAGTAAGCTCGTGTTTTCGCGGACATCGAGCAGCGCCTGAATGGCGATGGGCATCTCAAAGACATAATTGCGCAGCATGAAAGGGTTGACCATCGTAAATGTGGGTGCTTCTCCATCGCAATTGCGCAACCTCATGAACAGCTCATCATTTTCTTCTAGTCGTTCCAATGACATTCGCGTAACGCCCTCAAACCCAAGTATGGGGGATTTGACCTCAAAATTCATTTTTGCTCTCCATAATTTTGTAACTCGCCTCTTATTGTCTCCAAACGTGTCGTTTTTCAATCTGTCGAGAATCCCAAAAAGCTTTTGGGATTCTAGCCTAGAATTGTATAAAAATCAATTTTGCCATTAATTTTAGCAGATTATAATGCGCAAGCAAATTGAATCCGAGCTTTGATGCAGCAAGGTGAGAAAGGGGGGACACGTGGTGCGAGTCCTTTTTGTGTGTTTGGTGGCGCTCTTTTTGTGTGCATGTGGGAACAAAGATGCAGAATACAACAAGCCTGCCGATTATTGGTATGAATCCATGCTTGCCGAGATTCGCTTTGGCAATCTTGAAGGTGCTGACGATAAATTCGCCTCGCTGCAAAGCGAACATATCAACTCGCCGCTCATTAAGGAAGCCATGTTGATTCTTGCCCATGCGCATATGCGTGAGAGTGAATATTTACTTGCGGGATTCTATTTCGATGAATATCTCAAACGTTATGGCGATGCGTCCAATTTCCCCTTTGTATCTTATCTCAAGCTGCAAGCAAACTATTACGCATTTGATAAAGAAAACATCAATCAACAGCTGTTGCTTGACACGATTCGCGAGACAGAGGATTATTTGCGCAAATATCCCCATTCACCCTATCGTGAAGCTGTTACGACACTCTTTGTCCGTATGCTTTTGAGCAATGCAGCGCTCAATAGTGAGATTGCACGAATCTATGATATGCGCGATGCCGATGAGGCAGCAGAGATGTATCGCGACAAAAAGCCATATCCATGGATTGATGGCATTCCTGTGCAGTCTGTGCGCCTTCCTTGGTATCGGATTCCATTTGATTGGTAGCGCGAGATTGTATGGAATCTTGTTGATTTGCCATTGCGTCATTGCGAGGGCAAGCCCTAAGCAATCAATGACATTTGGCAGCTCGGAATCGTTGATTGCTTCGCATAAACTCGCAATGACGTAAAATGCTCATGAATCTCAAACATTGCTTTGTTATATGGGACATTGCGGAATCGCATTGGAAAGTGAGATTTTTGAATAAGCCCCCTGCAAGCGCAGGGGAGCGAGGTGTGAAAACGAAAAACACCTAGAGCCATTTGCGAATCGCTAAAGCGATTTTTAAAGTAAGATAGGCTACTATGAGCACGTGTTTGACTTTTTTCATTTGCATCACCTCCTCTCGCAAGGAGGATTTGCAAACCACCCCACAAGGAGCGGCAACTCCTGTGGGGAGATTTGCACCTTGCAAGAATATTCTACCCAAACAATCCTAAAATCCTTTCACGTAATATGATAAAGTTCCAGCATGTCGCATCGTGTGTGCTCGATTCTATACCTCGCGAGTAAGCCGTGTGAGCGTGGCAACCAACGATTCTTGGCTACCCAATAACGGTGGATTGCTTCGCTCGCAATGACACATAAAATCTTGTCATGTTGAGCGTTAGCGAAACATCTCTCTTAGATTCCAAATTGTTTCGATTCTATTTGGTTGGCATATTTTTTAACAATTCTTTTCTTGGTTATTTTTTCAAGGGGGACAAGGGGAACTACTTGCATGCGTCCCCTATTACATGTTTTTAATCGCAAATGCCTTGCATTTGCTGCTCGTTTGTCGCTTTGCGCCAAACGCTGCTTTAACCCCCAATCCCTAGCACGCTTTTTAAATGTGGCTCCGCACGGACTATGCCCATATTCCACAGCGCTTCATCTATGCTATGCCTTTTGGCTCGAACATAGACGTTGCGCGCTGTGGTTGGGACGCTCATACGATGAGCAATAGCAAAGAAAAACATTTTATTGCCTATAATATTTTTTGTCATTGCGAGCGAGCGGCGCGAGCGTGGCAATCAACAGGCAAGGAATCCCAACCAATGCAGGGCAACCAAACACGTTTGATTGCTTCGCTTTGCCCACAATGACAATCAGCTCCCAATCACCTCCCGATAATGGATTCTCTCACTCTGCCATGGTAGCGGCGGAAAAAGCGTAATCTCAAACGGCAGATTTGCAAAATATGTGCGCAGCTCATACAGCAGCGGGTCGTCATAGACACTCAACAATTGCTCGGTATAGCCCTGCGCTTTTTTATAATTCCCCGTCAAGAGCCCATCAAGGATATGGTTGAGCGCATAGCTGATGCGAATATGGCTCGGGTCGTCAAGCTCGGGGTGAATGATGAAAAAATTGCGGTTGCGTATGCGCGTGCGCCAATTTGCGCCATAAATCTTGCATAAATGCACATCGCAAGGGTTTGGAATCGGAAAATCCACGCCCAGATAGCGGACTTTTGCGAAACCAAAGGGGCTTATCGGAATGCGAATCACATTTTGCCCGCGCGCAAATCCAAACCAAACCTTGCCATTTTCAGGCTTTAAAAAGCTCATCTCGACAATGGCATTCCAATGCGGCGGCAGGCGCACGCTAAAGCACCACTGCCCGCGAATGTCGCGCAGCTCGTGCGCGGGGATTACGCAAACGCAGCCCAAACGCGCAAGCTCACCCGCAAGCCACACCCTATCCACACTCCAAGGCAGCATCACATCAATATCAGAATCTCCGGGCAGCAAGTCGCCATCACGATAGATTCCAAGCAAGCTGCCATGCGCGAGGCAAAAGGGCACTCCTAGAGAATCGAGCATGCCCTTGATTGCAAGCAGTGTTTGCTTGGTTTTGTCCATAGATTCCTTTCGCTTGGGTTGCGGGGGGGGGGGGGGATTTTGCAGTATTCGCTATCAGCACCAAGAATCGGCGGATTCCTGCGCGGAATGTGCGGATGGATTCGGGGATTTTGCCCACAGATTCGAGCGCTATTGCAGCGATATTGTCGCTCTCGGCATCTTTGGTCGCCAAGAGGCGCGGCACAATTTTAGCGATGAGTGGCGCAGAATTTTGAGTATTTGGGAGGGCAGAAACGTATGCTTTGAGCACAATGGGAAGTTGTGGCGCGATTTTATAGGCACGTTTTGCATAATGCACACTACCTTCAAAGTCGGCGAGATTGTCAAGAATTTTTGACATAAGGCTCAAGATGATAGGATTTTTGGGCGCGATGTCGAGCGCATGTTGCGCAATAGCTAGCGATTGTTGTCGATGTCCAAACTCACACAGAATGTCTGCCTTATATAGAAGTGCTGTCAGATTGTTTGGGTCGCGCTTGAGCAGCGCATCGAGCTTTGGTAATGCTTGGACAAATTCCTGTGCGTCATAGAGTTGTTTTACCTCGTTTTGGAGAGTTTGAATGTCTGTATCGGAATCCATTGTTGCCTTTCTTGCTTGTTTGTGTCTTGCTGTGTATGTCTATTTGTGCCCGCGCCTTTTGTCTGTAATTGTAGCAAAAACCTAGCGCGTTTGCGATTCTAAAGCGCAAATATGTTAAGATTAGAACACATTTGCGATTCAGAGGAGAGCCTAAACAATGCAAATCGATAAACTTTCGGATTTTCCAGCAGAGCTATCTATTTTAGTTGAAGATGATATTTTTCTCTATCCCTTTATGATTGTACCCATATTTGTGAATGATGATGCGAATATCAAGGCAATCAATTATGCAATGGAAAACGAATCGATGATTTTTGTCGCTACGACAAAGAGTGGCGAGGAGGAGAATCGCTCGGTTGATAGCTTTTATCATGCGGGCGTGATTGGCAATATTATGCGCAAAGTTGCATTGCCCGATGGACGAATCAAGCTCTTGTTTCAAGGGCTCGCGCGTGGCAAGATTCTTGAATTTCGTAATGAGAATCCACTCGTTGGGCTCATTGGTTTATTGTCGGCAAACGGCGGCGATGCGAATCGGATTGATGCGATTATGACGATTCTCAAAGACAAACTTAAGACGCTTTCGAGCTATAATCAAGCGTTCCCTGTCGATTTGCTACGCACGATTGAGGAGAATCAAGACCCCCATCGAATCATCGATTTGATTTCAAGCACGCTCAAGCTCAAAAAGGAGCAATCCTATAAAATCTTTATCGAAGAAGACGCTGAAGAGCGGCTTTTACTACTTGTGGATTATATCATCGAAGAAACAGAGGCGCTCAAGCTCCAGCGCGAGATTAAGCACAAAGTACATAATAAGATGGAACAAATTAATAAAGAATATTTTCTCAAGGAGCAGCTCAAACAAATCCAAAAAGAGCTTGGTGTTGATGCACAACGTGATGAAGAGATTGACGAATACCGCAAAAAGCTCGAATCGATGAAAGACTTCATGCCTGCAGGCGCGCATAAAGAAATCAAAAAACAGATTGACCGACTTAGCCGCATGCATCCCGATAGTTCTGATGCAAATGTGTTGCACAACTATGTCGAATGGATGCTCGAGATTCCCTTTGGCAAGCAATCAAACAAGAAACTTTCTGTGAAAGAGGTTGCAAAGCAGCTCAATGCTGACCATTATTCACTCAAAAAGCCCAAAGAACGTGTGGTAGAGTATTTCGCCGTGCGCGAGCTTTTGGCGTTGCGTGGGAAGAATCACAAAGATTCCAAAGGCACAATTTTGTGTTTCTATGGACCTCCGGGCGTGGGCAAAACATCGCTTGCAAACTCGATTGCCACAGCGCTCAAGCGCGAGCTTGTGCGCATTGCGCTCGGTGGGCTCGAAGATGTCAATGAGTTGCGCGGGCATAGGCGCACGTATGTCGGCGCGATGCCCGGGCGAATCGTTCAAGGGCTGATTGACGCAAAAGAGATGAATCCCGTGATGGTGCTCGACGAGATTGACAAGGTAGGCAAGAGCTATCGTGGCGACCCAACCTCTGTGCTGCTCGAGATTCTCGACCCCGAGCAAAATGTCGAGTTTCGCGATTATTATGCGAATTTCAATCTCGACTTGTCGCAGATTATTTTCATCGCCACAGCAAATGATGTCAGTGCGATTCCACAGCCATTGCGCGACAGAATGGAGTTTATCGAAGTCAATAGTTACACGCCACAAGAGAAATTTGAGATTGCAAGAAAATATTTGATTCCCCAAGAACTCAAAAAGCATGGATTGCATGCATCAGAAATCCATTTTCAGCCCAGCGCGCTCAAAGAAATCATCGAAAAATACACGCGCGAGGCAGGCGTGCGCAATCTTCGCCGCCAAATCGCGCATATTATGCGCAAGGCAGCGACATTATTGCTTGACGAGGAGGAGAGCAAAATCAGTTTGAGTGTCAAAAATTTGCCCGAATATCTCGACAAAATCGTGTTTGAGATTGACGAAACCGACAAAAAAGATGCGATTGGCGTTGTGAACGGGCTTGCTTGGACAAGTGTTGGGGGCGATGTACTCAAAATCGAGGCGCTCAAGCTCAAGGGCAAGGGGCAGCTGCAACTCACGGGCAGTTTGGGCGATGTGATGAAAGAATCGGCGCAGATTGCGTTTAGTGTTGTGAAGGGATTGATTGACGAGGGAATCTTGCGAGTCCCACCTTTTGCGCAACCCAAAGCGCGTGATGACGAAGAGAGCGAGTGTGAAGAGATTTATCATGTTTATGACCTGCACTTGCATGTCCCCGAAGGCGCAACACCAAAAGATGGACCAAGTGCTGGAATCGCAATGGCAAGCGCGATGGCGTCTATTTTGTGTAACCTGCCCGTGCGGCAGACAATCGCGATGACAGGCGAGCTTACGTTACGTGGCAAAGTACTTGCGATTGGCGGTTTGCGCGAGAAGCTCATCGCAGCGCACAAGGCGGGAGTCAAAAAGGCATTGATTCCACGTAAAAATTTTCAACGTGATTTGAAAGATATTCCACAAGAAGTGCTTGATGCAGTCGAGATTGTTGGTGTGGAGCATATTCGTGAGGTTTTCAAAGAAGTTTTGGTGATGAGCGGCAAAAAGTCTTTCAGATAGGCGCAAAAATATGCTAGAATCATGCGCATAAAGTCTCCACATTAGGGGGTTGCGATGAATGTTTTTAATAATCTTCGCGTTAAGTATCGCCTCATGCTTTTCCCGCTTTTTTTGTTTTTGATGTTGGCAGGTATTTATGGCGTTTTCAAACGTGAAAGCATTCTTGCTGATAAGCGTCTCGTGCATAATGAAATCATTATGGAAGTGCAAATCAAATTCTTGCGCGGCGGGCAGTTGTTTTACCAAAACAACCGCAGCCAAGAAGCCTACAAAACATTCATCGCCACAATCCATGAAATGATTGCCGACTTGAACACATTGCATGCTACGCTTTTCACAGACGAGGGGCGCGCACAGAGCGCAGAGGTCATCAATGGATTCAAAGACTATGCCAACGCATTGCAAGAGACAATGGAGGCACGCGAGAAAGCCTCACAACAGCAAGGCGTTACGGGAATGGACAATTATGCCAAACGCAACGCAGCAATGCGCAAGGCAGCCTCTGACAAGCTCAATGAATTTTCAAAATGGATTAATGACGAGACATCGGAGGCATTCCAATTTATCGACAAAGCCATGCTGTTTATGGTCGTTGTCTCTATCGTTCTTTTCGTGAGCTTCTCGCTGATTATTATCCACGGAATCATCACGCCGCTGCACAAAATTGGCGAAAACATCGTCTCATTTTGCGCGTTCATCAACCATGACAGCAAGGAGATGAAGCACATCGAGATTAAAAATAATGATGAGTTTGGCGAAATGGCGCGCGTTTTGTTGCGCAATATCGAAAAAGTCGAGAGCGGCTTGCGAAACGATAATCACATGATTGCCGAAACGACAGAGGTTGTCAAAAAGGCGAGTCAGGGCTTTTTGAAGCTTGAGATTCAATCTGTGCCGCACAATCCCGAGCTTGTGGAGCTGCAAAAACTGCTCAACAATTTGTTGCAAACATTTTATACCAACATCGCCCATGTGCGCGAGGTTTTGCGCATGTATGCGGCGAACGATTTCACGCAACGCGTGGATTCGACCCATCTGCAAGGAATCATGCAAGAACTCTTCGAGGGCGTGAATCACATGGGCAAAGAGGTGAGCCACATGCTCAAGATTCAGTTTGAGCTCGGCGAGGATTTGCAACACAAATCGCAGATTCTCCGCGATTCTTCGCAGCTTCTTTCATCTTCTATGGATACGCAATTCTCGAGCCTGCAACAAACAAGTGCTTCGATTGAGGAAATCACTGTTGCCATGCAAGATGTCGAAGACAAGACGCACAAGGTTAGCATTCAGAGCGAGGACATCAAGAATGTCATCAATATCATCAAAGACATTGCCGACCAAACAAATCTGCTTGCGCTGAATGCCGCGATTGAGGCAGCGCGCGCGGGCGAGCATGGGCGCGGATTTGCTGTGGTGGCAGACGAAGTGCGCACGCTTGCCGAGAAAACAGGCAAAAGTCTCGGCGAAATCGAGGCGAACACGAATATGCTCGTTCAAGCCGTGAATGAAGTCGCCGAAGTCATCAAGCAGCAAACATTGAGCTTTGCGCATATCAACGAAAGTGTTGCGCAGCTCGAGAGCCTCACGCAAGAGAATACGCAAATTGCGAGCCAAAATAATGAGATTGCCAACGAAATCTCGAAAATGGCAGTGGATTCTGTTGAAGATTCTAAACGTCGCAAGTTCGAGGCATAGCCCACAGAGGATTCAGCCTAAAATGCTATAATGCCCCTAGCGGTTTTTTGGAAACCAAAGGAGACATAGCATGCGTTTTCTCAAGAATTTGACCATTGGTACGAAGCTTGTTATTTGTACTCTGGCTGTGGTGTGTGTGGGCATTTTAGCCTTGAGTGTTTTGGTTTCCTTGTCCGTAGATGATGTGATTTCTAAAGACACAGACGATATTCTAAGGTCTAACGCCTCGCGCTATGCGAACTATATGGAAGGCAATTTCAACGAGATTGTCAGCCTGCTTTCGATGTCTAGTCAATTTATTAAGAATGATTTTGAACGTTACAATTGGGGGATGATGCCAGAAACACTGCAAACATTGGTGAGCGAGATGTTGCAAAATTCTCCTTGGTCTCTTTATAGCTATCTCTATTTGCCTCATGCCCTCGATGATTTTGGCTTTGATTCCGAAGGTGCAACGAAGATGCGCACAGAGAGTGGCAAATTTGTGATTTTGCTTGGGCGCGAGAAGCCCGAGAGCAGCTCGCCGATTCAGATGTTGCAAGGAACAGATACGGTTGTGAATTTTCCCGATGTGCAGCAGGCGCTGCAAGAAAGGCGCCAGTTTATGATGGGCAAACCACTCAAGCTGTCTGTTCATGGACATGAATTTTTTGGTGTCAATATGACGGCGATTATCATGGACGAAATGGAAAATCAAGTTCTTGGAATCATCGGCGTGATTGTCGACCTCAAAACGGCTTCGGATATTCTCGCCGACCCGCGATTTGACATCTATGATGGCAACCTACGTTCGGTGGCAACCAATGACAATCTCCTTGCGATTCATCGCAATCCCGAGTTTTTGGGACGTGATGTTCTTGAGCTCAACAAGCATACAGCCGCGCAAACATTGATAAATGCGATGCGCAACAAACATGACACCGTGTTTGAATACACCACCGTGGGCGGCGTGGATTCGTATGCTGCCGTGAAGTTTTTTGACATTGGGCATGGCAAAATGGACACGCATTGGTCTATCGTCATCACCGCTCCACGTAACGTTGTCGCCGCGCCGCTTTTTAATCTGCAACTCATGATTCTCATCACATCGATTCTGCTGATTGTGTTGATTGTGCTTGTGCTGTATATTTTTATCCACAACCTCATCATCAAACGTTTGCAGATTGTCTCTGATACGTTATTACGATTTTTTGCCTATATCAACCATGAGAGTGACGACGTGCATACGGTTGCCATTGATGAAAATGACGAGCTTGGCAAGATTGGCAAGGCGATTAATCACAATATCGAGCGCACACAAACGATGCTCATTGCCGACAAGCAAGCCGTGCAAGATTCTGTGGAGATGGCACAAAAAATTGGGAACGGCGACCTCACGGCGCGCATTACAAAAAACCCTGGCAATCCCCAGCTGATTGAGCTCAAAGATGTCTTGAACAAAACTTTGGAGGTGTTGCAGCTCGAAGTCGGGAGCAATATGAGCGAGATTCGCCGCGTGTTTGAATCCTACAAAAAGCTCAACTTTGCCACAGAGGTGCAAAACGCCAAGGGCGAGGTGGAGCTCACCACAAATGTCTTGGGCGAGGAGATTAAAAAAATGTTACGCACAAGCAGCGGCTTTGCCAAAGACCTCAACGAGCAGAGTGAAGCACTCAAGGCATCGATGCAGAATCTCATCGAGGGCAGCACAACACAGGCAAATTCATTGCGCGAAAGCGCTGTGGCAGTTGATGAGATGAACTCGTCTTTGCAAGCAGCTGCCGACAAAACAAGCGAGGTAACGCGCCAAGCGGACGATATTCGCAATGTCGTGAGTGTGATTCGCGAGATTGCCGACCAGACAAATCTGCTTGCGCTGAATGCCGCGATTGAGGCAGCGCGCGCGGGCGAGCATGGGCGCGGATTTGCTGTGGTGGCAGACGAAGTGCGCACGCTTGCCGAGAAAACAGGCAAATCACTCTCTGAAATTGAAGCAAATATCAATGTGTTGGTGCAAGGAATCAATGAAATGAGCGATTCGATTAAGGAGCAGGCGCGGGGAATCATGCAGATTAATGAATCGATTAGCCAGCTTGAGGAGATTACGCAGAGCAATCTCGAGATTGCAAACAACACGAATGATACGACACAAAAGGTTGTGTTTATTGCTGATGAGATTCTAAGCGATGTGCAGAAAAAGATTTTCTAGGTTTTGTTGCGCAAACTATTGCCCACGACAAGCAACGAGCTAAACGACATAGACGCAGCAGCGATGAGCGGAATCACAAATCCTGCCATTGCCAGTGGGATTGTGAGGGCATTATAGAGGATAGAAATTGCGAGATTTTGGCGGATACATCGCAAACATGCACGGCTAATATCGAGCGCATCGCAAACAGATTGCAAGGTGTTATCGAGCACAACAACATCACTCACGCTAATCGCGACATCAACTCCGCTGCCCATTGCAATTGCTGCATTGCTTTTGGCAAACGCGATTGTGTCGTTGATTCCATCACCGACCATAAGAATCGTTTTGCCTTGAGATTGCAGTGATTCGATGAGTGCTGCTTTTGAATCGGGGGTTTGGTTGGCATAGAAATGTGTGATTCCAAGTTCATTGGCAATCCGCCCCACAGGCGCTTGCCTATCGCCGCTTGCGATGCAGACATCTAGCCCCATTGTTTGGAGTTTTTGCACGCATTCTTTTGCATCTTCTTTGAGTGTATCTTGCACAAAAAAGACTGCTAAGAGTTCGCCACCATCGCCACTCTTGTTGAGCTCGGCAAAGCAAAAAAGCATAGACGATTCTTCGAGCAAGACGGCGGGGTAGGCGACATGGTGCGAATCAAGCAGCAAGAGATTCCCGCCGATGAATGTGCGCTCTTGTGTGCTTGCGACAATGCCACGTGCATTCTGTTGCTCGAAATTTTGCAGCGCACATATTGCACCTGTGCCATATTGATGCGCAAAGCTTTCGACCGCTTTTGCCACAGGGTGTGTGCTTTGTGCAACAAGGCTTTGCAGCATTGCAAGCTGTGTGGAATCGAGATTTTCGATGCCACGCGCATGCGTTACATGTAATTCTTGTTGCGTGAGTGTACCTGTTTTATCGAACACGACCACATCGACTTGCGCAAGCGTTTCGAGAAAACGTGATTCTTTGAATAGAATCTTTTTGCCTAACGCGTTGCCAAGCCCCACAACGCATGCCATTGGTGTGGCGAGTGCGAGCGCGCACGGGCAAGCGATGATAATCACGCTCACGGCAATGCTCACGGCAAGCGCGATTGCAGTGCCGCTGGCGACCCAAAACACAAACGTGAGCAGGGCGAGGGAGAGAATCGTGCCCGAAAAATAGCGCGAGATTTTGTTTGCCTGCTCTTCAATTTTGGGTTTGTGGTTGAGCGATTCTTGCACAAGAGTGAGAATTGTTGCAAGGAATGAATGCGCAACATCATGCGTCACGATATAGCGCAATGGAGCTTGCAGGACAATCGCGCCCGAATAGATTTTGTCATTCTTGGTTTTTGCCACAGGCACAGATTCACCGCTTAACATACTCTCATCGCAAAGTGCATAATCGCTTGCAAGCCTACCATCGAGTGCGATTTTTTCGCCTGCTAGAACCTCAATCGTCTCGCCGATTTGGGCTTCTTCGGGTGTAATCGTAACGCGCGCATTATCGCGGATTGCGGTAATCTGCAATGGAATTGCGGCATTGAGTGAATCGAGGCTATCCACAGCAATCTTGCGTCCACGTTGTTCCAAAAAACGTCCAATGAGCACGAAGGCGATAATCATTGTGATGGATTCAAAATAGGTCTCTTTGCCTGCAAAGCTCGCCCAAATAGAATACACAAATGCGATTCCAGAACCGCTAACAAGCAGACTATCCATGCTCAAAATACCATTTTTGAGCCCGAAATATGCGCCGCGCCAGAAAATCCAGCCGCTATAAAAGAGTGTGGGCACGCAGAGGCAAAAGGAGGCAACATTCAAAATAAAACGCATTTCATCGGTGATTCCGCTAAAATAGCCCGCATACTGTGCCACGGCAATCCACATGATATTCATCGTGCAAAAAATCGCAACAATCATGCGTTTATAAAACTCGCGCTGTGCTTGGTTGATTTGCCGTTCGGCAATCATTGGGTCATAGGGGTGAGCGTCATAACCGATTTGGCGAATGAGGTGCAGAATCATAGCAGGGCTAATGCGCGTTTGGTCAAAAACGATAGTCGCCTTGTGGTTGGTGTAGTTGAGGTTTGCCTGCACGATTCCATCAGCACGGCGCAAAATTGTTTCATTCAGCCACACGCACGCAACACAATGGATTTTGTCAATAATCAGGCAAATCTCTTGCATGCCATTTTTAGTTTTGATATATTTTTTGGCAAAGCCTTCGCTTGCAAATCTTTCCATTGCATTGTCATGGAGTTGTTCGATAGGGCGAAGAGTCGTGTCATGGAGTTTGGTGTAGAAATCATCAAGCCCTTGTTCGTGCAAGAGGCGATAGACTTGCTCGCAACCATGGCAGCAGAAGAAGTGTGTCGCGCCGCCAATGTCGGCAGCAAGCAGCGCGTCCTCGCGAAATTCAAGCTGACAATGTTCGCAACGCACGTTAGACAGACTGACTCAAGGCTTCAACGACTCGTTCTTCAAAGCGTCCATAATTCATGATTTTTTCAAAACGTTCGTTGATGTGCTCTTCATTTGCGCGAATCGATTCAAGGGCGCTCAAAAAATATGCGCTTAATCGCTGCGCAGCATTTTTGGGGTCGCGGTGTGCGCCGATGGCGGGTTCTTCGATGATGTCGTCTATCAATGCAAATTCTTTGAGTGCTTCTGGTGTGATTTTGAGGGCACCTGTTGCGCTCTCAACTTTGCTCGGGTCGTTCCATAAAATTGCGGCACAACCTTCGGGCGAGATGACGCTAAAAATAGAATATTGCATCATCGCGAGTCTGTCAGCAACGCCAAGCGCGAGTGCGCCACCGCTTCCGCCTTCGCCGATGACAATAGCGATTGTGGGGACTTTGAGTGTGCTGAACTCTTGAAGATTTTTTGCAATTGCTTCACTTTGTCCTCGTTCTTCGGCTTCGATACCCGGATATGCACCGGGTGTGTCGATGAAAAAGAGGAGCGGAATGTTGAATTTTTCGGCAAGCTTCGCAACACGTAATGCTTTGCGATAGCCTTCGGGATTGGGCATTCCAAAATTGCGCATCAGTTTATTTTTTGTCCCGCGCCCTTTTTCTTCAGCAATCACAATGACTTTTTCATCTTTGATGTATCCCATAAATGCAACAATCGCATTGTCATCACAAAAATGCCTGTCGCCATGAATCTCGACAGGAGATGTGAGAATGTGTTGGATATAATCAATCGCATAGGGGCGGTCGGGGTGTCGAGCGAGCTGAAGTTTTTGATAATCTGTGAGGTTGCCATAAACACGTTCAATCTCTTTGTGGAGGTCATCGCGTAGAATCTCGCAGGCACGTTCATCGTTGCGAATGGTTGCAAGCTCGATTTCTTCTTGAATGCTCTTAATCTTTTGTTCAAAGTCAAGATATGTTGCCATAGCCCCCTCCCTGCCTCTTTCTCGCTAGATTTTTTTGAAGATGACAACTCCGTTTGTGCCACCAAATCCAAAGGAATTGCTCATTACCGTGCGCACCTCTGCCTTTCGGGCGACATTTGGGATATAGTCGAGGTCGCATTCTGGGTCGGGCGTCTCGTAGTTGATTGTAGGTGGCAAAACATTTTCATGCATCGCCATGATACTAATCACTGCTTCTAAGCCGCCTGCTGCACCAAGACAATGTCCAAGCTGCCCCTTTGTTGAGCTCACAGGTGGGACAGATTCTTTGCCGCCAAAGGCTTTTTTGAGTGCGATTGTTTCAAAGAGGTCATTATAGGGCGTGCTCGTGCCATGTGCGTTGATATAGTCAATTTGTGTGTTTGCCATTTTGAGTGCTGCTTTGATAGCGCGATACGCCCCCTCACCCTCGGGCGCTGGCGCGGTGATATGATTTGCATCGCCACTTTCACCATAGCCAACCACTTCGGCATAGATTTTTGCACCACGTGCTTTAGCGAGTTCATAATCTTCGAGTACGAGCGCCGCCGCCCCTTCTCCCATCACAAAACCGCTGCGGTTTTTGTCAAACGGGCGTGATGCGCGTTTGGGCTCGTTGTTGTAATTATCGCATAGTGCTTTCATCGCGGCAAAGCCACCGATTCCAACGGGGCAGATGGTAGATTCTGCGGCGATTGCAAGCATACGTTCCGCTTCACCGAGTGCAATGGTTTTGGTGGATTCAATGATTCCGTGTGTTCCAGCAGCGCAAGCTGTAACCGAGGCAAGGTTGGGTCCCTTGATTCCAAAATCAATCGAAATAAAGCCTCCAAGCATATTCACAAGCGACGATGGCACAAAGAAAGGCGAGATGCGCCGATGTCCTTTTTGTGCGTTCACAACGGAGTTTTTCTCGATATTGGGTAGCCCACCGATTCCGGCAGCAGAGCTCACACCAAAAAGCTCGGGATTGACAGATGGCAGCAGTATACGCGATGAATCCACAAGTCCAGAATCGAGCATGGCTTCATGTGAGGCTTTGAGTCCCAGTTGAATAAAGCGATCCGCCTTTTTGACTTCTTTTGCATCCATAACGGTTGTTGGGTCAAAGTCTGTAATCTCTGCGGCAATCTGCACAGAAAAATCATGCGCGTCAAATGCAGAAATCTTTTTTATGCCACACTCTCCACGCACAATGGCTGCAAATGATTCGCTGCAATTTTGCCCCACAGCGTTAATCATACCAATCCCTGTTACGACAACTCTACGCAATCCACTCTCCTTGTGTTTGGTCGCTCTCGCTATGCTTTATGCGATTCGATATAACTCACAACATCTCCCACCGTTTTGATTTTTTCGGCTTCATTGTCGGGAATCTCAACGCCAAATTTTTCTTCAATCGCCATAACAAGCTCAACGACATCAAGAGAATCGGCATTCAAATCTTCAGTGAATTTTGATTCGGGTTTTACGATTGCTTCTTCAACATTGAGCTGCTCTACAACGATTGCCTTAACTTCTTCAAAAGTTGCCATACACTTCTCCTTTGATTTGATAAATTAGAAAATGAGGGAATATTCTATCGAAATATTCCTGATAAAACGATTTATTTGCCCAACAAGTGTGAAATCACATATACAGTCCGCCATTGACACGCAAAACCTCGCCTGTGATGTATTGTGAGGAATCGCTTAACAAAAATGCAATTGCATGGGCGACATCATTGCTTGTGCCAAAACGTTTGAGCGGAATTGCGTTTTCATATTGTGCGCGAACATCTGCACCGAGCGTTTGAGTCATGTCGGTGTCGATAAACCCCGGAGCAACGGCGTTGAAACGCACATTGCGCGGAGCGCCCTCAAGCGCAAAAGATTTGGTAAGCGCGAGGATTCCACCCTTGCTTGCGGCATAGTTTGCCTGCCCCATATTGCCCTGCTCACCGACAATAGACGAGACATTGACAACCGCGCCGAAACGTTGCTTGCTCATAATTTTGAGCGCCTCGCGCGAGCCGATGAATGCCGAGCTAAGGTTTGCATGGATGATGCTTTCAAAATCATCAAGACTCATGCGCAATGCGAGCTTGTCTTTGGTGATTCCTGCATTATTCACCAAATATCCCAATCCGCCATCGGCTTCAACGATTGTTTTGCAAGCCTGCACGAATGCTGCGTCATCGCTTGCATCAAAGCCAATAACAGCGGCTCTACCGCCTGCTTGTTCAATCTCAACTTTGAGAGAATCAGCGCGTTCAATGCTCGTGTGGTAGTTAATCCACACTTTGAGCCCAAAACCTGCGAGAACGCGACAGACTTGAGCGCCGATTCCGCGGCTACCGCCTGTAACGAGCACATTTTCTTTGCTAAAGTGCATAACCTAGAGCCTTGATTCATAGCGACGTAACATATAAAGTCGCTTGAGCATTTTCTTGCGTGCATTGATTTTTTGTTTCTTACGTTTTTCGGTCTTTGGCTCAAAAAATCTTCGTGCACGGCATTCTGTAACAACCAAATTGCGGTCTGTTTGTTTTTTGAATCGGCGATAAGCTTCCTCGAAAGATTCTCCTTCTCTGACTTTGACACCTGGCATAATATCCACCTTTCTTTGGGTTTAATCGTGCATTCTACTCACAATTTGCTTTAGACTTGCTTATTTGATTGCACGCGATATTGGATTGGAGCCATTGCAAATATTTTTCATCGCCATCAAGAATGGGGCAAACAAGAATCTGTGTGATGTCATACGAAGAATCTTTGTGCAATCTTTCTTTGATAGCACCAAGACAGCATGTGCAGGTTTTAATCGCAAGCTCAATCTCGCTATTCTCGTATTTTTGCCCCTTCCAACGATAGACACTGATAATCGGCGAGCGCTGTACGCACGCAGCCAACCGCAGCTCGACAAGCTCGATGGCGATTTTGCGCGCAAGCGTTTCGTTCGCAATCGTGGCGAGAACGCGCACAAAATGGTCTGTCATGTTCCCTCCATACGGTTTTGCAGATTTTTCAAGTCTTGTTTTTGCTTCTCGGCTCTGTCTTCGTCAGACTTGAGTTTTTTCTTTTCTGCCTTGCGCTCGGCAGCAAGAAATTCTTGTTTTGCGCGCGCATCTTTGAGTTTTTGGATATATTCTTCACGTTGCTTTGGGTCTTGGAATACGATGGGGCGCAAGCAGAGAATCGCAAGCGTAAACAGAAAAAAGAAAACCGACATTTGCATGTCATTTGTGAGATAGTTCCATGCAATGGCGACAATCCCAGCAATGAGAAATTTTAGAATAAAGCTAACCATTAGAGCATTCCCAGAGGGATTTTGTGTGGTGTTGCTGCTTGCCCAAGTGCAATGAGCGCGGCTTCGCTAAGATGTAAAATGGGTACATCAAGCGTGCCTCTGCCTGCACATTGCTGCATTTTTTTTGCCTGCTTTTCAAAGAAGCTAAAGGTGCTCCAAGCGCTCGACACAATCACATCGATTCCGCAATCCACCATTGCATAATACACACGCGCATTTTCGTGTAGCGCGGCTTCTGGGTTGAATGCGGAGATATGCGCAACGGTCTCGTAACGCGTATGTTCTGTTTGTAGCCCCAAGAGTTCGAGCAGCGCAAAGTCATGTGTTTTGTCATAAAAATTACCAAACGCCGAGCTGCAATATGCCGCGCGAAATTCGCGCCAACGCAAAGAATCGCCAAGCATTGAGGTGAGCGCGCCTTTGTGTGCGAGCAGCACATCAGAAAGCCGCAGAATCTGGCAATCACAATTGGGGATTTTTTGCAGTGCAAAAGATGCAGCCACAAAACTCTCCTCGTCAACAAAAACGGCTTGTTGTTCGACATATTTGAAACACTCGCACCATGATTGCAGCCACGCATTCTCATCGCAAAGCATTGCGAGTAAGCCGTGTTGTAGGCTATCAGGAGCGCTAATAAGCGCGCTTTGCAGCCCAAGTGTGTGCAAAAGTTTTTGCGAGCTTTTAGCAATAGTGGATTCTGTGTTGTGAGTGAGGATTGTCATACGGGCACCTTTAGCAAAGATTTGAGTGTTTGGGCATATTCGAGCCATACTGCGTCATAATGGGGATAACCTATCAGCAAGGCTTTTTGCAGCTGCAAGAGTGAAACGTCATATTCGGGGACATCAGGAAAGATGCGCCCATACAAAAGCTGTGCGTTCATAATGCCATGTGTTGGTGAGGCGAGCAGCCGCATGAGCTCGCTCGCTTGCTGTGGGTGCATTTTGATCATTTCTGCGAGAAATAGGAAAAATCCCTCGCCAGCGTAATCGGGCAGATTCTGCGACAAGGGTGAGAGGAAACAAAACGGAAGGAGATTGAAAAAGAGTTCTTCTTCTTCGCTGCTCACAGGGCAGATGTTGCGCACGAGTGCAAGCGGTGCGCTCAAAAAATCGGTGTTGACAAGAAAGTCATGTGCTGTGGCTTTGGGCGCAAACGATTCGAGTCGCCAATGGCGACCAAAGCGCTCGCAAAGCATACCGACACTCACGTCTTGATGCACTAAAACGTCGTTGATTTTGACTTGTATGCGATGCTTGTTGTAGCCAAAATGCAGCAGACGTGAATCAAGAAGGGCAAAAAGTTCGGATAGCGGGTTTGTTTCCTCCAAAATCACAATGTCTTTGTGTGTGTAGGGGAGGTAGTCTTTTTTGATGTCAAATCGGAGAATTTCGAGTTGGATTTGCTCTTGCATGCATGTTCCTTATTGTTTCAAATGTTGATTTTCTGGGTTTTGCAAAAAGGCGCGCATCGAATCGGCGATTCCTTTGTTTGCTGTGTCGTCTAGTGTCGCGAAAATATTTGTAAAGATGACATTTTCTTGGAGATTTGTATCGCTGCAAAGCGAGATTTGCACAATCGCCGAGAATGGTACTTGGACAAAACTGCCTTCATTATCTTTGCCAAACCCTGCTTCAAACTGCAAGGAATCTTCGCCAACCTCAATGCTTTCAAAGGTGTAGCCTGCTAGAACAAAGACGCTGAATGGTTGCAGATGTTCCAAGACGTCAAGCATTGGATTGAATGAGAGTTTGGGGACATTGCAGAGAATCGAAAAGATAATACCACGTTTGATGAGGTGTTTGATAATCTCTTTTGCGTGCTGCTCAAGTAATGTGGCAAAGTTTTTGTCCCGCATGAGTTCCGCGTTCAAAATTCTATTGTTCATTGCTGTATTCCTTGTGAACGTCTTGCAAGGATTGTCGAAATTCATCCATCAAAAGCGTGATTTCAGCGATTCCAAGCTCCCAAAAATAGCGACTTTCGATGTCGAATCCAAAAAGCCCAACGAGCTCCTTTGGTGCTTTGCTGCCCCCGCTGCGCAAGAATTCAAGATAGCGCGGCACAAAGCTTTCTTTTTGCTGGCGATAGAGTCCAAAGAGCGCCATAACAAGGAGCTGCCCATAGCTGTACGCATAGCAATAGAACGGGCTGTGAATGAAGTGTGGGATATAGCTCCACCATAGCGCGTAATTGTCCGAGAGAATCACGCTATCGCCGAACATTTTTTGATTCTCTTCTTGCCAAATCTTGTTGATGATTTCTGTTGGAATCTCGCCCACGTGGTCATGGATTTTTCGCTCGAAATTGGTGAAGACTGCTTGTCGGAATAATGTGGCAAAGATGTCTTCGAGTTTATTGGCATAGAGTGCGATTTTGTCTTTGCCATGCAAGCTCGATTTTATCGACTCAAACAAGAGCATTTCGGCAAATACAGAGGCAGTTTCAGACGTTGTGAGCGGCGTATCGGCATTGAGGTAGCCAACCGAACGTGATAACTCTTGATGAATGGCATGCCCAAGTTCATGTGCCATTGTAAAAACATCGCGCCGCGAGTTTGTGAAATTGAGCAGTACAAATGGGTGTGCGCAAGGCACTGTTGGGTGACTAAACGCACCACTTTGTTTGTTTGCGCGTGGGTGGGAGTCGATCCAACCTTCATCAAACGCACGTTGTGCAATCTCGCCAAACAATGGGCAGAAATTCTGCAAGCTTTGCTGCACCATTTTTTGTGCGTCTTCATATTCAAAGTGGCAATTTTCTTGCTCAAGCGGCGCATAGCGGTCATAGTCATAGAGGTTTTTAACACCCATGAGTGATTTTTTGAGCGCATAATATTCGCTCACAATGTTCATGTTTTCGTTGATGACTTCGAGCATACAATCCACGCTTTTTTGGGTGGTTTGGTTGTCGATGTGTCGCGATTCTTCTGGTGTTTTGTAGTGCCGCAATTCTTGCACAATTGCCCATTCTTTTTTGATGGTGTTGAAGATGTAGGTGAGCAGCGGCAATTCCTTGCGCAAAACCTTTGTGAGCGCACGTGCAGCGAGCTTGCGTTTTTTGCGCTTGGGGTGGTAGAGTTTGCTTAGAATCTCTTCTTCGGTATAAAATGTGCCCTCAAGCTTGAATCGCAAACGGCTAAAATGCTCGCTAAAAAGCCGCGAGAATGCGTTCGCACCAACGGGCGAGAGCTTGAGAATCATGTTCTCTTCAGGGAGTGTGCGCAGGTGCTGGCGGTTTTCATAGACGCGCGAAAGATAGTATGCATGACTTGGTGGCGCGAGTTTTTGGGCGATATTTGCTTCGAGATTGCCATATTCGATGTCGAAAAACAAGAGATGTTCACTCACAGCGTTCATTTCGAGTTCGCAAGATGAATACAACGCGCCTTGCGTTGTGTCGCTTGCAAAGCAAAGATAGGCATAGCTCAACACGCGACTAATGGATTCGACAATCTTTTCATATTGTGCAAGTGCCGCCGCAAATTCCTCGCTACTCAAAGTCGCGAGCTTGTTTTTGTATGTCTGTTCAAATGTCTTTGCTGCAAGCAGGGATTGTTCTTTGCAAGCCTGCAAGTCCGCAGTGTCCGTGAATAGGGCAGAGAGATTCCATTTCGCCATTGTGCTCCTTTTGTAGGATATGAGCTTACAGTGATTCTAACATATTTTGTTTAAATTATGTTGGAATCTCAAATGGCTTACTGCATTTGTGCTGTGTTGCAGTTGCAATGGTGCTTGCATAAGGTGTGGATTTCATAATGACTGTTATTTGCGCATAGAATCAAGATGTTTTGGAATTGTCATGTTGACTCTACAATAATTGTAGAGTTTTGTGTTTCGTACCAATTATCTCTAAATCGATTGAAACAACAAAATCTTAACGACTCATTGACATTCAATCTGTATACTCTCACTTTGTTTGAGCCCATTATTTTTGAAAGTTATTCAAAGATAATGAGAATAGATTTTTTTATGAGGCAAATTGATGAACAAACCAAAACCAAGTTTGCAGGAAAAGCAATTTGATGATAAAGCAGTTATCATTTCCAAAACAGATTTGAGAGGCAAAATTCTCTATGGAAATCGAATCTTTATCGAACTTTCAGGTTATACCGAAAGAGAGCTTTTAGGACAACCACATAATATTGTGCGCCATCCTGATATGCCCAAAGTCATTTTCAAATTTTTATGGGATTATGTGTCAAGTGGCAAAGAGATTGTTGCGTATGTGAAAAACCTCTCTAAAGATGGTTCGTATTATTGGGTGAAAGCCTTTGTAACGCCTTCATTCAGTGGCAAAGGCGAGATTGTGGGTTACCATTCTATCCGACTAAAACCCACAGAGCAAGCCAAACAGACAATGGGTACACTCTACAAAGAGCTTGTAAATCTCGAGCAATCTGGAGGAATCCAAAAAAGTCAAGAAAGATTGGAGCAGATTTTAGCACAAAAAGGAGTAAGATATGAAGAATTCATATTGTCTTTATAGGTATTCGAGATATTCTCTCATTTGTTTTATTGGCATTTTTATTTTGCTATTTGTGATTGAGTTGCTTAATATCCATATTCTTTTGGAATTTATCATTTTTATCGCTGGCATTATTACTTGTAGTCTTACCTTGATTGCTGGCAATAGACGTAATTCTTATATTGAAGAAATCACGCATTGTGTAAAGGAGCTTTCGCTTGGAAATTTGGAATCAAGGATTACAAATATCCAAGACAATGGACCACTTGGCAATCTCTCATGGATAGTGAATGATTTAGCCGACCAAGTCGAATCGTTTGTTCGAGGAGGTTCTTCAGCAATCACGGCAGCAAGCGAAAAACGATATACCCGAAAAATTAATGCTGATTGTCTTCAAGGTAATTTTTCGTATGTGGCTAAATTGATTAATAAAGCCACAGAATCGATTGAAGAAGCAGATAAGCTTGCTTCAAAAGGAATTGTAGTCAATCAAATATCAAAGCAAAGTTCATTGAGCCTCAATAAAGATTTGCGCCATATTTCAACTAACCTTGATAGTGTCATTCAAACAATGGATAAAACATCTGAAGAAACGCGGCATATCTCCGATTCTTCAAATAGTGGCATGCAAAGTGTGCAGGCGATTATGGGCAATTTTGAGAAGCTCGCAGCAATGATGGAACAGACATCACAATCGTTTGCACTTTTTATGAATCGGATTAAAGAAATCGATGCTTTTGTGTTGCTGATTAAGGATATTACAGACCAAACAAATCTGCTTGCGCTGAATGCCGCGATTGAGGCAGCGCGCGCGGGCGAGCATGGGCGTGGATTTGCTGTTGTGGCAGATGAGGTGCGCAAACTCGCTGAACGTGCAGCAAAAACGGCATCAGAAATTTCGTCAACAACGCAGGTGATTAATCAGGAGATGAGCGAAATTTCAAGTTATGTTGAAGAAATCAATGGCATTACAAATCACTCTAATGAGGCAATGATTGCTTTCAATGAGACCTTTAGTAAAATGGACCAACAAGCTTCTTCGCTGCTCGATTCGATTCAACATACCAATAAAATGTCACATATCATTTTACTTGAACTTGATTGCGTTTTAAAAAAATTTGCGTCTTATTCATCGGTCATTGTCGGTGAGATTCCGCAGTTTGAATCGCATAAGATAGAAGAAATTCTTAATATTGACAAAAGCATTCATCAAAATCTTTCAAGTTTTGAGGAGAGCATCAAAGAATTTTTGCATTTTGTTGCGACACAAGACTATGCACAACAGCAAAGCCAGCTTCAAGAGTATTGTCAAAAAATTGAGGCAAAAAGCGAGGAAATTTATCATCAACTACATAAAATATAATGGGGTTTTATTGTGTCTATGCTAGAGCAGATTCTAATATTTCTTTGTCCTTTGGTGTATCTAGGATTTTGCCTATACCGTTTTGAACATGCATAATGCCTAAAGAATCTGCGATTCGCAAGGCTTGGTCGACGTTGTGCGAAACCATCACCAATGTGTGCGTGTGTGCAAGCTCGACAAACAACTCTTCGATGATTCGTTGCGCGTGCAAATCAAGCGCACTCGTGGGCTCGTCTAGGAGCAGAATCTGTGGCTTGAGGCTCAAAATGCGCGCCAAAAGCAATCGTTGCTGTTCTCCTCCAGAAAGGCGCAAGGCATTTTCTTTGAGACGATTTTTGAAGGTCTCCCAAAGTCCCACTCGTTGCAGAGATTCGCAAATACGTTCATTAATCGCGTTTTTGTCGAGCTTTGTTAAAAGTGATAGGGGCAAGCTTAGATTTTTTTCAATGCTTAAATTGAATGGTTGTGGTGTTTGAAAGAGCATACCAATATTTTTGCGCAGAATCTCGAGGGGAATTTCTTTGATGTGTGTCATTGATGGGGATTCTGTCGTTGTATTAGATGTTAAGTCCACATGAATATCCCCAAGAATCTCGCCGCCCATTTCTTCACAAAGGCGATTGATACAACGTAAAAACGTGCTTTTACCACAACCAGAATGCCCAAGAAGCGTAAAGATTCCATATCGCGGAATCTCTACATTGAGGCTAGAAAAAATCTGCTTTTCGCCAAAACGTACGCCTAAGTTTTTAACGTTGATGCTGCATGGCATGCCGCCTCCTTTTTGAGATGTTTTTGAGGATTCCACCTAAAAGCAACAGAAATCCACAGAGAAAAAGTAGTACCAAACTCGCGCCCATTGCATTTTGCAATTCCAATTGCGTTTGATAGTTTTGTGAGTTATAATAGATATAGAATGAGAGCGATTCAAACCTGCCAAACAATCCATTTGGTAGCCCAGCATTTGCGACAGCGCCGACAAACATGACCACAGCGGTGTCTTCGGCGACTCGACCAAGTGCTAAAATAACGCCACTTAAGATTCCGTTCTTTGCTTCAGGAAGCAAAAAATACCACAAAATTGCACCTTTTTTGAGCCCCAATGCGCGGGCGTTGAGCATAAAATCATGCGGCACAGACAAAAGAGCTTCTTTTGTCGTGGCAATCAAAGTTGGCAAAACGAGCAAAGCAAGACAAAGGGCGGCAAGCAATAGGCAACTATTTGCTTGTGGCAGAAAATGATTTTTGAGCCACAGAATGCTCAAAAAACCAAAGAGCCCCATAATCACAGACGGAATCCCCGCTAGAATATCGACCATTGTGTTTAGGAGCCATTTTTGGAAGGGGTTTGCGTAAAAACCAAGATAGATTCCACAACCAATTCCGGGCACAATGGCAAGCAAAAGGCTTAGAATAATAAGCCACAAAGTACCGATGAGTGCAGGAAAGATTCCGTTGAAAACCGCAACCTGTCCTAAAATGGCTGATAGTGGTGCGACATGACCAAAGAATAAGTGCGTATTAAGCACAGCAAAGCCGTGCCAAAGCACCCAAAAAAGCAGGTACAACACGACCAAGCTCGCACAAATTGCACCAAGAGTGCTTAGGAGATAGAGAACATTTGCAGCTTTACGTTTCATGAGTAGAATCCTAAAATATTTTAGAATCTCTATGGAGGATTCCGCGCGCAAAAAATGCCAAAAGCGCATTGACAACAATGAGCAAAAAGCCCGAAACAAAGAGAGCATTGTATGCTTCACCAATCGATTCGTTGGCGGTAATAAGGGCGATGTGTGCGCTAAGAACGCGCAACGGGTCGAGCGGCGATGTAGCGAGCATCAGCGCATTGGACGAGAGCATAAGCGCAATCATCGTGTCGCCAAATGCCCTGCCAAACCCAAGCAAAAATGCGCCCAAAAGTACGCTTTTGCCCTGCGGGATAATGACAAAGAGCATGGTTTCAAATTCGCGCATTCCGAGCGCAAGTGCCATGAGACGTTGAGTGCTCAATGGTTTTTTAAGTCCCGATTCGAGGAGCAAGACCATTGTAGGCAGCACAACAAAGCTCAAAACGCAAATACATGCTAAAAGATTCCTGCCGCTCCCCCCAAAAGCCTCGCGTAAAAATGGCACAAGCAAAAACAGCGCGCCAAACGCATAAAGAACCGTGGGAATCGAGCCCATAAAACGTACAAGAAAACTCAAATAGGCTTGAAAAATCTTGCCTATTTTGGTTTTTGTTGGCAAAATAAGCCAACATGTGATTCCTAATGCTAATGGAAATGCGACAAGCAACGTGCTCAAGCTTAGAATGAGTGAGTTGACAAGCATTGTGAGAATGCCAAATTCATGGGCTTTGGGATTCCACGCAAAATGCAAAGTCAAACCGGGATTGGACGCAAGAGTTTGCAGTCCAAATCCTCCAATCACAATAAAAAGCAGGCAAATGCCGCTGAATGCTACGATGGTCGCAAGGGCTGCGACAAGTTTCATTTTGGCAGCGGGATATAGCCTGATTGCTCAATAAAACGTGCGCCGTCTTTAGAATAGATATAATCGATAAAAAGCTTTGTGAGCCCTTGCGGTTCGCCTTTTGTGTTCATATACAAAAGCCTGCTGATTTGATACGTGCCGTCTTTTGTTTGTTCTTGTGTGGGCGCAATGTCTTCAAACGCGATTCCCTTAATGCTATCGTCCAAATGCCCGATTCCAATATAGCCAATTGCGTTTTTGTCTTGTGAAATCGCGATTTTCATCGCGCCATTTGAGCTCACGACATTCGCTGCTTGTGGAATCTCTGTGTCCTTATCGAGCCCTTTGGATTCGAACGTGTCGCGAGTGCCGCTGCCATCTTCGCGCACATAGAGGTTGATTGTGCCATCATCACCTCCGAGCTCGTTCCAATTGCTGATTGCGCCGCTAAAAATTTGGCTCGCTTGTTCCTTGGTAAGGTTTGTGAGAGGGTTTTCTTTGTGTACGGCAATTGCGACACCATCAACGGCGAAGGGGAACGAGACCAAACCATATTTCTCGATTTCTTGGTCTTTAAGCGCGCGCCCTGTGTTGCCGATGTCTGCTAAACCCTCGCCGACTTTGGTAATTCCAGCGCCTGTACCGCCGCCTGTAATGCTAATCGTGATATTCGCATTTGCTGCGTTAATCGCCTCTGCAGCTTTTTTCATCACCGGAATATGCGCCGTGCCGCCGGCGATGTCAATCTTGCCACTTTGGTTGGCGAAAACTGCTACATCACCGCTTAACTGCGGAGTGTTCGATGTGGCAGAATCCTTAGAACGGGACTCACAAGCGGTCAATGCAACGAATGTGAGCAACAAAACTGAAGCGAAGAGAAGTCGTGAGACTTTGAGCATTTTTGTTCCTTTTGTGAAGTTGAATGGAGAGATTATAGCAAAAAAATTAACAAAATACATTATAATGATAATGCAAAATTATATATGAAAGGTGGCGATGATTCAAAAATCCCAACAAGCAAAACTTCCCACACGTTGGGGAATATTCACTATCCAAGTTTTCAAAGAAAAAAATAAAGAACATTTTGTGATTTTTAGCAACCCGTTACCCAAAACGCCACTTGTGCGGATTCATTCTGAATGCCTCACAGGCGATGTGTTTGCGTCATTGAAGTGCGATTGTGGCAATGAGCTTGCTTTGGCAATGGAAAAAATCGCGCATGAAGGTGGAATGTTGATTTATCTGCGACAAGAAGGGCGCGGAATCGGGCTTCTCAATAAAATTAATGCCTATGCCTTGCAAGATTTAGGGCGCGACACAGTCGAGGCGAATCTTGAGCTTGGTTTTAAAGAAGATGAACGTGATTATGCCATTTTAGGCGAGATTTTCCAGAATTTTGGGCTCGATTCTGTGCGGCTTTTGACAAACAATCCGCGTAAAATCGCCGCCATTGCGCCGTATGTCCATGTGAGCGAACGTGTCGAGATTCTCACGCCCGTAAACACTCACAACGCGCATTATCTGCAAGTGAAGAAAGAAAAACTCGGACATATCCTATGAACACAATGCACCCAATAGGTTTCGATGACGCATGTGCGCTCGTGGCGCAGTCTTTGTGTGCGCCTTTGGGCAAAGAACAAGTCTTTTTGCATGACGCACATCACCGTGTGCTTGCCGAGGATATTTTCGCGCCCGATTCCATGCCCAATGAGGCGCGCGCGATGATGGATGGGTATTTGTTGCAGGCGAGTCTGATAGACGCGATTCAATCGCGCGATAGCATCGATGAGACCTTTGTTTTTTCACTCGCAAAAGTCCCCTTGCGCGCCGCACAATCACAGATTCCGCTCGAAAGCACAGAGGCACACAAAATCTTCACGGGCGCTCCGATTCCACAGGGCGATTACATCATACTTTTGCTCGAAGATTGCAGCGAACAAGACGGCAAGCTTTGCGTTCCGCGCGCCATTCTTGCTGCGGCAAAAAGGGGGCAATATGTCCGCGAAAAAGGCGAGAACTACAATAAGGGCGACAAACTTCTTTCGCATGGAATCGTCCTCACAGCAGCAGAAATTGGGCTTTTGGCACATCTTAATCTAGTCTTTGTCCCTGTTTTTGTGCAGCCCAAAGTTGCGATTCTTTGCGGAGGAGACGAGCTTGTCGATTTGGGCGAAGCGCCACAAGGCGAACATTTTGTGCGCTCTATCAACAACCATTTCCTTGCAATGCTTGTGCGCGAGGCAGGTGGAATTCCGCTGCTTTTCCCGCTATTGCACGACAAACAAGAATCAATTATGGCAACGTTTTTGGAGGCGCTCAAATCCGCCGACATGATTCTTTTTAGCGGCGGAATGAGTGTGGGCGATTTCGACTTTGTGCCGCATGTGCTCACGCAAGAATCCGATTCACTGCTGTTTTATGGTGTGCGCGTCAAGCCGGGCAAGCCTGCTGCGGTTGCGTTCAAAAATGGCGTGCCGCTTTGTGGGCTTGGCGGATTCCCAAATTCAAGTTTCATCGCGTTCCATTTCTTTGCGCGCCCATTGCTCGCCTCGCTTGCTGGTGCACGTTTTTCTCCGTTGCAGCTTTGCGCCACGCTCACAGAAGATTTGTCCAAAAACGAAAACCGCACCGAATGGCGTTCGTGTGCGTTGTGGGCGGAAAAGGGGCAACTCTATGTCGGGCGTGGCAATCGTGGCAAAATCCATTCCGCTGCCATCAATCATCTTTGTGGGCATAGCGGCTTTGTGCGAATCGATGAACAGACGAGTATTTTGCATAAAGGTTCTATCGTTACAACCCTCATTCCCACGTTCTCAAATATCGAGATAAGGCAAACGCAATGAATATCAAGGTTGAATTTCTTGGACCTCTTGCGCGCGAGGCATGGCATGTCAATGTGGACAATCTCAAGGAATTGCGGTTTTTATTGAGGCGCAATGATGAGATTTTGGCATGGCTTGATGAATGCGCGATTGTCATTAATGATGAAATCATCACAAATCTTGATTATCCGCTTGTCGAGGGTGATGTGGTGATGCTTTTGCCGCCTGTGTGTGGAGGATAGTATGCTTGAAGGAATCAGTCTTGGAGCAAATGATATTGTGCTGCTTGAGGCGAGTGCGAGCGAATTGTTGATTATGGACGGCAACCTGCCGCTCAAAACACTCTATGCACGATATAATCGGCTTGCAAAAGCAAACAACAAGGGCGCTGTTGCACATTTTACAGGCTTTGTGCGGCAAGAGGGCGAGATGAACAAAACAGATGGCTTGGTGTTTGAGCTTTACGAGCCGCTGCTTGTGCAGTGGTTTTCAGCACACAAAGAACGGCTTGAAAGCGACAATGTGTTTGTGTGTATGGCGCATTCGCGCGGCTTTGTGCCTGTGGGCAAAAGCAGCTTTAGCGTGTGTCTCATCGCAAAACAGCGCGCGAGCGTGCTTGGCGAGCTCGCAAATTTTGTCGAAGATTTTAAGCAAAATGCGCCAATTTGGAAGTATGATTTCATAGCGGGGCAGCAGATTTTTGAGCGTGAGCGCGCAAAACCTTTGCAAGGAAGTGGGCTTTTTGGCGATAAGCCAGCGGAGAGATAATGCACAATCTCATCTATGGTTTTAGCGGCAAAAGTAATAGCGGCAAAACAACACTCATCGTGCGGCTTGTGCGCTCCATTGGCGGGCGAATTGTGGTGATAAAGCATGACCCAAAAGGCAAGGCGCACATCGATTGCGAGGGCAAGGATAGTGATTTGTTCTTTCGCGCAGGAGCTGATGTCGCGCTGCTTTCGCCCAAAGAAACGACATTGCGTTTGCATGGCGCGCTCAATCTCGCGCGCGTGCTCCAAAACATCGGTGAATGTGATTTTATCTTTGTCGAGGGGCTTAGGCATTTGCCTATTCCAAAGCTTGCGATGATGCGCGAGGAAATCGACCCCGATTATTTGGGCTTTGTCGATGCGATTGTTGTTGGCGATGGTGTCGATTGTAGCGGTGTTGATGTCGCTGTGTTGCATATCGATTGCCTCGATTCGATTATCGCACACATCAAAACCCATGCGCTCGACAAAGAATCACTCTTGCAAAAGCTTAAGGAGGCAGAATGCTAAAAATTGGGATTTTGACACTATCAGATAGGGCGAGCAAGGGTGTGTACAAGGACATTTCAGGACCAGCAATCGAATCGACATTGCGCGATTTCATCATAGGTGAGATAGAGTTTGTCTATCGCTTGTGCAGCGATGAGCTTCCGCATATCACTACGACACTTTGCGAGCTTTGCGATACATTTGGCTGTTGCTTGGTTGTAACCACGGGGGGGACGGGTCCTGCATTGCGCGATGTAACGCCCGAGGCAATGGAGCAAGTCTGCCACAAAATGCTCCCCGGCTTTGGCGAGCTTATGCGTAATGTGAGCTTGCGCTCTGTCCCAACGGCGATTCTCTCACGCCAGAGTGCGGGTGTGCGCAACAAAAGCCTGATTGTGAATCTGCCCGGCAAGCCCGCGAGCATTCGCGAATGCCTTACAGCGATTTTCCCCGCGATTCCATATTGCATCGATTTAATCGGCGGGGATTATATCGTGGCAAATGACAAGGTGATAACCGCCTTTCGCCCTGCGCAAAAGTCAGCCCAAACATTAGAAAATAGCGCAAAGTCGCAAGACACATTGAGCCATCTTGATTCCAAGCATAATCCGCACATGGTTGATGTCAGCGACAAAAACACCACGGAGCGAGTCGCATGTGCATGTGGCAAAATCACTGTCAATCGTGAGGCGTTTGCGAGTGTGCAAGACGCAACGAACAAAAAGGGTCCTGTGCTCCAAACAGCGATTGTTGCCGCAATCATGGGTGCAAAAAAAACAAGCGAGCTGATTCCGCTTTGCCACCCGCTCACGCCGAGCGCAATTCATTGCGAGATAGAAGATTTGCCCGAAGAATCCGCTTTTTTGCTGCATGTGAGCGTCAAGATTGCGAGCAAAACAGGTGTTGAAATGGAGGCGCTCACGGGTGTGAGCATTGGCTTGCTCACGATGTATGATATGCTCAAGGCGCTTGACAAACGTATGGTGATAGGCGAGATTCGTCTGCTGCACAAGAGTGGTGGCAAAAACGGGCAATTTGACGCATAGGAGCGACAATGGGGTTTATGGAGATTCTGCTGATTGCTGTGGTTGCCATTATCGCTCTTGGACCAGAAAAGCTGCCACAGGCAATGATTGATGTTGCAAAATTTATTCGTGCTTTCAAAAAAACGATTGACGATGCGAAACAGAATATCACAAAAGAAATGCAGCTGCATGAGCTCAAAGATGGCGTGTTGTCTATCAAAAACGACGTCAACGAGAATCTCAAAGGCATCACACAAATCAATCTTGACAAGCTGGCTGATTTGGAGCTTGATGAAGCAGATTCTAATTCGGACACCAAAAATGCGACAATAGCTGCCGTAAATCCCCAAACGTCCCAGCAGCCCGCGCCTATTGTCAAGAATCAACAGGTTGTGGTGGGAGATGCGCCGCAGAGTGTTGGCTTTGGTGCGTTTAAGAATGCAAACACAGATGCGCAGAAGAAGGACGGCAATGTTTGAAGACCTAAAGCCCCATATCGAAGAGTTGCGCAAACGTTTGATTGTGATGCTGCTCACAATGCTGCTTGCATTTTTGGTGTGTTTTGCATATTGGGAAGTGTTGCTTGGTGTGATGATTGCGCCGCTTGAAAATGCACTCAAGCAGATTCCTGATGGTGGCAGTGTGATTTTCACCGACTTAACCGAGCCGCTCTTCACGGCGATTAAGGTCTCCTTTTTTGCCGCATTTATTTTTTCTTTGCCTGTCATCTTTTGGCAGATGTGGTTGTTCATCGCCCCGGGGCTATATCAACATGAAAAAAGGCTCGTGATTCCATTTGTCTTTTTCGCATCGACAATGTTTGTCGCAGGCGCTGCTTTTGCATATTTTGTCGTGTTTCCATTGGGGTTTTATTATCTGATTCAATTCGGCAGCACGCTCTACCAAGCTCTGCCCAAAATCGGTGAATACATCGGCTTTTTCACCAAACTCATGCTTGCCTTTGGAATTACCTTTGAGTTGCCTGTGGTTACCTTTTTCCTCGCAAAGATGAGGCTTGTAACCGACCAATCGCTCAAGAGCTTCTTTCGCTATGCCATTGTCATCATCTTCACTCTCGCCGCAATCCTCACGCCTCCTGATGTGTTGTCGCAGATTCTTATGGCATTGCCGCTCATTTTGCTGTATGGCGTGTCGATTCTGATTGCAAAATTTATCAATCCCGCGCAAAAAGATGAATACGATGAACAAAATATAAAAACTGATAGCAAAACCGATGAATGAGCTCGCCCTAGAAAGCTATGATTATCATTTGCCACCCGAGCAAATCGCAGTAGAACCGCTAGCAAATCGCGATAGCGCGAAGCTGCTTGTGTATTTCTTGCGCACAAAAACGATTCAGCACCATACATTTGGCGCATTCAAATCCCTCGTCCCCAGCAGCCATGCGCTTGTGATTAATGACACAAAAGTTCTCAAAGCCCGATTTTTTGGACAAAGAGCTAATGGCAAAACCACCGAGTTTCTCTATCATCATCATCTCGACCCAACGCACTTTCTCGCGCAGATTCGCGGCAAGGTACATGAACAAGAGATGTTTCAATTGTGCGACAATCTTTGTCTTGTTGTGGAGGAAAAGCTTGAAAATGGATTGCGCAAGCTTGTTTGCCTCGCTCATTCTGTGCCGATTGACAAAGCTGCATTCTTGCAATGGCTGCAAATGCATGGGCAAATGCCAATCCCGCCCTATCTTGGCAGGCTCGCGTATGCAAACGAGGAGCAAGACTATCAAAACCCTTTTGCGCAACATCTTGGCGCAATTGCTGCCCCCACAGCGTCTTTGCATTTTGCACCACATGCGCTCCAAAACCTTAAGCAGTGCTATCGTGTCGCACCTATCACATTGCATATTGGAGCAGGGACATTCCAGCCTGTGAGCGCGAGGAATATTCTCGAGCATTCTATGCATAGCGAAGTATTTCATATCCCCAAAGAAAGCGCGCAACTTTTTGAGAGCACCGCGCCGCTGCTTGCTATTGGCACAACCGCATTGCGCACCATCGAAGAATATGCTCGTAACAAGCGATGCGATGGCAATTGTACGCTTTTTTTACACCCCCAAAATCGCCCCAAGAGGGCGCATGCGTTGCTCACAAATTTTCATCTACCCAAAAGCTCCTTGTTGATGCTCGTTGCTTCGATGATTGGGCTTGAGCAAACACACAGAATCTATGCCGAGGCTATTGCATGTGGTTACCGATTCTATTCGTATGGTGATGCGATGTTGATTGCTGATTGGGACGCGCAATGAGCGATTTTGAGCGATTTGCTAGCGCAATGCGCGGCTTTGGCATTGCATGCGATTGCGAATCTATCGAGCGCCTTGCTATTTTTCGGCATGCTTTTTTTGCATGGAACACAACACACAACATCAGCGCTGTGCGCGATTCTCGCACCTTTGAACGTTATTGTATCGATTGCGCCTATCCGCTACGTTTCGTGCGCCCGTTTGCAAGCCTGCTTGATGTCGGTAGCGGAGGCGGATTCCCTGCGCTTGTGTTGGGTGCGCTTGTGCCCTCTGCACATTTGTGTTTGGTTGAGCCCAACAAGAAAAAAGCGGCATTTTTACTGATTGCCTCGCAACAAATGGGGCTGCATTGCACGATTCTGCGCAAACGAATCGAAAACATACAAGGGCAAAGTGCCGAACTATTGTGTTCACGTGCGCTGTGTGCACCCGATGTGTTTTTGCCGCTTGTTGCGCATATCTGCACACGGGCGATTCTGCTCTATACAGGCAGTCAAAAACTCGCAAATAGCGAGATTACAGGCTTTGTGCATGAACATTACGAAACAATCCATTATCTCTACAAGGAGTTGTGATGTCGCGTTTTTTGCTTATTGGAATCGTCTTGTTGATTCTGTATTTTTTTGTGCGAAAATGGATAAAAAAACATGAAAACCAAATGCCTCAAATTGATAGTGATGAAATGTTTGAATGCGATGTCTGTGGGACATATGTGAGCGAACGCGAGATGATTGCCGCCCACGGCAAGCATTATTGCTCGCAAGAGTGCTTCAAGGCTCGGCAATGAAGCTACTTGGCTATCCACAGCTTGGGAATGAGCGTTTTGTTTGTGTGCGCGATGAGGGCGAGCTGAATGGCAAAAGTGGGCAGATTCTGTGTTTTGAGCGTTCAAGCGAGGCGCTGCTTTTGCGATGCACCAAAGCAGGACTGCAAACGGCGCTGTGGATTCGCAGCACATATGATGTGTTGTGGGGCATGAATTATGGTGTTGCCTATCTGCTTGCTCCACTTGGGGAGAGCGAGCAGAATCTCAAACAATGGCAGCGCATTGTGCAGGATTATTTGAGCGATTGCTTGCTTGTGCGCGAGATTGAGGGCAAGGACGAAGAGCTGCTTGATTCTGTGCGGCTTCGGCTCGATGCGGTTGTGCTGTGCAGCGCGATTTACAATTGCAATGCAAATCCTTGATGATGCGAACAAGAAAGGAGGTTAGTATTGCACGTGTAGTTTTGCAATCTCGCATGTGCTCTTGTATTTCTTGTCGTGAGCAACTGTGATTATGTCAAGTAGTTAAGGTGAAATTTGTTTATATTTGGTAGCATGATTTTTTATAATATTAAAAGGCAAAAGCAAAATGATTTTTGAAAAGCAAGATTATCAGCAAGAATGTATTGAGAATATTATTACTCTTTTAGAAAACTTCAATTTCAAACACCAAAGTGCAGAGAATTTAAAAGATTGCTTTGCAAAGTTTCATACACAAATCCCCATAAAAGCCCTAAGTAATAAGTTAAATATTGATATTTTAATGGAAACAGGCACAGGCAAAACTTTTACTTATCTTAATCTTATTTTTGAGCTCCATAAAGTCTATAAGCAAAACAAATTCATTATCTTTGTTCCACGTAAGGCGATTTTAGAATCTGTTAAACAAAATATCCGCCTTACCAAAGATTATTTTTATAACCAATACAAACATCACCTTAAAATCTACACTTATGAAGGGAGTAAATCCCAAAGTGCAATTATCAATCACTATATTAAAAACACCGATGAATTAAGTGTGCTGATTCTAACCAATAGTGCGATAGATAAAAAAGACAATATCCTCAATAAAACAAGCGAAAGCCTTTTTGATACAAAAAGCATTTTTGAAAATATTGCTGCGCTGAATCCTATTTCTATAATTGATGAGCCGCATTTGCTTAAAGGAGAGGCATTTAATGCCTATTTTAGCAAGATTAGCGCATTATATTTTCGTTTTGGTGCGACTTTTCCAAAAGAAAAAGGCTTTGAATTAAGCAATGTCGCCTATTGTTTGGATTCCATTAGTGCATTTAGAAAATACCTTGTAAAGCAAATCCGCGTGCATACGATTTCTAAGGATTCTCAAGCTCCCTTTCTTCTTTCTGCCGATAGCAAAAGTGCAAAGCTTTCATTTCTAAAGGCGGGAATAGAAAAGCACGACACCTTTATAAAAGGCGTGGATTTAGGGAGATTGGATTCTAGTTTAAGTGGTGTAAATATTGTCAAAACTACTAAAGATAAAGCCTATTTAAGTAATGGAGATATATTAGAAAAACTAAAATCTTATAAACTCCAAGATTCCGAGATTACCACCTTACTTAAAAAAGCTATAGACTTACATTTTGAAAAAGAGGCGATTTTGTTTTCGCAAAACATCAAAGCCTTAAGTCTCTTTTTTATCCCAAATATTGAGGATTTTAGGGAGGTAGAGGGCAAGGGAGCACCTTTTATCAAAAACGAATTTGAAAGGCTTTATAAGCAAAAACGTAAAGAAATTTTATCCGATCCACATTTACCCCAAAACTACAAAGATTATCTAGCGAAAGATTTTGATGAAAGCGGGAATTTACGTGTTCATCAAGGCTATTTTAGCGGTGATAGTCAAGGAAGCACAAAGAAAAAAGAAAACACCAAAGAAAATATTGAAGCAAACGATATTAAGATGATTTTAGGGCAAAAAGAAAAGCTTTTATCCTTTGACATTCCCTTGCGCTTTATCTTTAGTGTGTGGGCTTTGCAAGAGGGTTGGGATAATCCTAACATTTTCACGCTTACCAAACTAGCAAATTCTAGTAGCGATACAAGCAGACATCAGCAAGTAGGGCGGGGTTTGAGAATCTGTGTAAATAGCGAGGGCAAACGCATTACACATCGCTATTTGGATTCTAATGATAATACCTTTTTTGACATCAATTACCTTGATATGTTAGTAAGCGGCGAGGAGCTAGGCTTTATAGAGGGATTGCAAAATGAAATTATGGAATCTAGCTTTGTATTTGGTGGGGATTTTATTGATGGCAATGTATTAAATAAAATGATAAAACACAAAGAAAAGAGTGATGATTTTATCTATTTGTTAAGAAAGCGACTAAAAGTCATTGAATACAATGAGGAAAACAATACCTACAAAATCATCTCCCCTATTTATGAAGCAATCAAAGACAATGAGGAAGCAAAGGAGATTCTAGGCGATGATTTTGAGTGGGTGCTAGAGAGATTTAAAGAATCCAATAACAAACACGACCAGCTCATTAACGCAAACAAATCCCAAGAAAAGGTCAAAATCCGCAAAGAACTAGCCAAAGACTTTAAAGAGTTATGGCACACAATCAATGCCAAAGCACAACTCACCTACCATAATATCCAAAAACAAGCCTTGATAGATTCTATCGCGCATAGCTTTAATCAAACCAAGATTGAAAAAGAATCTATCACCTACGAGCGTAAAATCTATGATGCCAAGCAAAATAGAATCATCATCGCAGATTCCACTACTCTAAAGGATAAAGATTATAAAAAAGCCTTGCAAAAGGAACTATCCGCTTTTTTGCTTGATTTTGCCAAAGATTCACATTTACCGCTTAAGCTTATATACGAAATTTATAACGCACTCAATCACGAGAATTTTTATAATTCACCCAAAAAAGCCTTTGCCACACTCAAAAATATCATCGCAGATTCCTTACACGCAAATTTGCTTTCTTGCGTGAGTTATGAATTTTGCCAAAATGCGTTTTCTAATGCGACATTTACATTTGCCGAGAACGACCCACTTTATACAAGCAAGGGAGAGCCAAAAGATGAGATTTATAAGCATAAGTTAGGTAGATATGAAAGCAAAGAAAAGCCAAGCGATAAATATCTTTACGATAAAGGGATTTATGATTCTAACATTGAAGAGCAAGTCATCCTAGAGAATGTGCAAAATGTGGAGGGCAAAAGCATAGAAGTCTTTGCTAAGCTCCCTAAGTTTAGCATTCCCACTCCCTTTAAGGCATATCAGCCAGATTTTGCCTATCTTTTAAAAGACAAAAAGGGCACAAAAATCTTTTTTGTCTGTGAAACAAAAGGATATGATAAAGAGAGCGATATTCCCGCAGAAGAGCAATATAAAATTGACTATGCTAAAAGATTTTTTGAATCCTTGCAAAGAAATCTTAAAAACACCAAAGTGATTTTTACCACACGCATAAATAAGCAATCTTTGCTTGATACCATAAAAAGCACACTAAAGGATAAGGTATGATAGATAAAAAACAAGCAGCACAAAAGGGTATAAAAATCCTTGAAAGAGATTCCAATCCACTTGAAGAAATGCTAAAAACACACTTCCCACAGAGCATAAGAGAGGGGCAAGTAAATCTCAATGCCATTGCCGCATTGCTAGGGAAAGATATAAGTAATATGCAAGGCTATGAACTAACTTTCACAGGCAAAGGACTAGCAAACGCGCTTTATACTACCCCTTGCCAAAAAGTGCTCAAACATAAAGAAACATTTTGCCATTCTAAAACTTCCTCTTGTCATTCTGAATCTTTAGCCAATTCCTCTTGTCATTCTGAAGGAGCAAGAGCGACTGAAGAATCCCAAAATATAGAATCTCATAAAGATAATAGAGATGTTTCGGCTTTTTCAAAGCCTCAACATGACAAAGAAAGAAATTGTCGTTCTAATGGCTTCCCATCTTGTCATTCTGAATCTTTAGCCAACTCCTCTTGTCATTCTGAACCTGCTTTAGCAGGTGAAGAATCTCAAAACGAAGTTTCCTCGCCGCTCCCACATTTATCGCTAAAAGAGGAATCGCAAACAAACACCCTTATCATAGGCGATAACCTTGACGCACTTAAAATCCTCAAATCCGCTTATAGTGAAAAAATCAAAATGATTTATATCGACCCACCCTATAATACTAAAAATGACAATTTCATCTACCCCGATGATTTTAGAGCAGATTATAAAGCAATTTTACGCGAAGTGGGCTTGCTTGAAATAGACGAAAATGGGCAGGAGATTCCAAGTGAAACCTTGCAATTCTTTCGCAATATCACAGGGAGCAAATCCCATAGTGGTTGGCTTAGCTTCATCTTGCCACGACTGAAACTTGCAAGGGATTTGCTTAAAGATGAGGGCGTGATATTTATTAGCATTGATGATAACGAACAAGCAAATCTTAAATTACTTTGTGATGAGATTTTTGGCGAGGAGAATTTTGTATGTTGTTTTGTGTGGAGACGAAAAACAGGAGCTTCGGATGCAAAGGGTATAGCAAATATAATAGAATATATTTTATGCTATGTTAAAAACAGTGATTTTTTAGATTTTAGTTTTAATAAAAATTTAGAGTCTCACGATGAAAAAAGATATAAATTAAGTGATAAATATATAGAAAGGAGAGGTAAATATTATATTGATAATTTAGATAGAGGTGGGATTCATTATAGCGACTCATTAAACTATGCGATAGAATGCCCAGACGGAACAATTACTTATCCTAATGGAAGAAAAAATTATGTTAATGAAGGTTGGGTATGGACTTGGGGAAAAGATAAGTTTAAATGGGGGTTAGAAAATGGTTTTATAGAGTTTAGAAAATCTAAACATAAAGAAAGTGGTTGGGCTGTTTGTTATAAAAATTACCTTTTTGTAGATAATGAAGATAAAATTATTCAAAGGGCTGCCCCGCACAAAAATTTAATTTTAGACATACTAAATACTCACGCTACTTTAGAGTTAAATGATTTATTTAATGCAAAATTATTCACTGCACCAAAGCCTATAAATTTAATAAAACATTTTCTACAAATTTCAACTTCCTCCGATTCAAACGACATTATCCTAGACTTTTTTGCAGGAAGTGGGACAACTGCACAGGCAGTAATGGAGCTTAACGCAGAGGATAAGGGCAATAGGCAGTTTATTTTGGTGCAACTTGATGAGCCAATCAAGGAGGAGAAAAGCAAAACCGCGTATGATTTTTGCAAAAATGAGCTAGGGAGTGAAAACCCCACCATTAGCGATATTACGATAGACAGAGTGAAACGAGCGGCAAAGAAAATAAATGCTAATATGTGCTTGAATATTTTTACCTTAGAATCTAAGCCAAAGCTTATAAGTGATGAAAAAGGCACACTTGCTCTCACAACAAATACAAATTTAAGTGCATTAGATAAAGCAATCAATCTAGCCTTATCTGCGGGCAAAACCCTAAGCCAAACTTTGCAAGTAGTGATAGAGGACAAACTCTATAAATGCGAAGATTCCTACTTTTGCATAGAATGTGATAAAGGAGTGCTTGAAACTTTAGCACAAACAAGTGATGAGTATATTTATCTTGATGGCTTTGCGGATATAAATTTGGAGTCTTTCTTAAACCTTGACGCACAATTTAAAGAGAGGTTAAATGTGGTGTATTAGGTTTTAGAATATGGCGGGCAGATAAAAATCTCAAATCTCTTGACAGAGAGTAACTATCAGGTTGTATCATGCCAAATATATTTAGATAAAGGAGTACAGAATGCAACAACAACTCAATGAAATTGCCAACAAACAACGCATTAGTGCGCAAGGATTTGCTGTGGATTCAAAGGATTCACGTTTTCGTCCTTTCACATTCTCGCGCCACGCACTCGGTGAAAACGACATTTTGATTGAGATTCTATATGCTGGAATCTGCCACAGCGATATTCATAGCGCGCGTGAGGAATGGCATAAGGGAATTTTTCCAATGGTGCCCGGACACGAGATTGCGGGTAAAGTCGTGGCAGTAGGAAGCAAGGTAAGCAAATTTAAAGTTGGCGATTACGCAGGGGTAGGCTGTATGGTCAATTCTTGCGGTGAGTGTGAGGCGTGCAAAAGAAGCCAAGAGCAGTTTTGCGAAAATGGCAAATGCGTCTTTACTTATGATTGCCACGATTGCTTCCACGATAACGAGCCAACTTATGGCGGATATTCCAACAATATTGTAGTGAGCGAAAAATTTGCAGTCAATGTCCCACAAGATGCGCCGTTAGAAAAAGTTGCTCCCTTGCTTTGCGCGGGAATCACCACCTATTCGCCGATTAAATTTAGCAATGTTAAGGCGGGCGATAAAGTCGCTGTGGCAGGATTTGGTGGGCTAGGCGTGATGGCACTCAAATATGCAATCAAAATGGGTGCGGAAGTGAGCGTGTTTGCGCGTAATAAAAATAAAGAAAAAGAGGCATTAGAGCTTGGTGCAAAGGCACTTTATACTGATACAAAGGGTGTGAGCGAACGATTTGATTTTATCATTTCTACGATTCCAACCGCGTATGATGTGAATGCCTATGCAGAGTTGCTCAAATTTGGCGGAGAAATGGCGATTGTAGGCTTACCACCAGCAGATGAGAATCTAAGCATTGATTTAACGAGACTTGTCTTTGCTGCGGGGAAAAAAGTCTATGGTTCGCTGATTGGCGGAATGAAAGAGACACAAGAAATGCTTGATTTTTCGCTCAAACACAAAATCTATCCCGAGACAGAAATCATCACGGGAGATAGAATCGATGAGGCTTATGAAAAGCTCACAAGCGGACAGGCGAAGTTTCGGTATGTGATTGATATGAAAAAGACGTTTGGGGGGTGAGGGGGTTTGTGCGGATTTTGTTTAAAAACATTGTACAAATAACCGATATGGTAATAGCTGACGTACTTCGGTCGTCTATCTTGTTATACAGGAGGCTTTCATGAAGAAAGTTCTTATCAGCTTTGTCGCTGCGGCGACTATCAGTGGAGTCGCGCTCGCAGATTCGGGCGCAACCGAGCTTGACCTTATCTCTGTCGCAACACAGGGCATGTTGAGCGAGCAGAGCGTGGGCGTTGTTGTTCTCAATGCAGCAGAGGAAGCGCAGGTTGTGGGCGGTGCCTCAACGGACAGATTCAAGGGATTGAAACCTATCGGCAATATTCGTGGCTTTGCTAAAGGTCCTTTAGCGGGAAAAAAAGTACATTTTAATCCCTAAGGAGTATGGCAATGGTTGGAATGCTCAAGCATTATAATGTAGGTCATAATACTTTGTATTCTGCAATGCAGACGCGCTTGATGAGTCGTAGCAGCGAAACATTGGCAGAAGAGGAGCGGCAGGATAGGGCAAATGGGCTGACCAACATTGCCACGTTGATGCGCGCAAATCAAGTTCGTGTGAGCGATAGAACAGACAATATCGAGGATTCTGTCGCGGTGATGTTCAACAACCCAAAGACAAATCAAAGAATCACTCTGAATCTTTCCAAAGAAAACCTCAACAAACTCAAGGGACAATTTGATACAAAAGACTTCTATGCGCGCGAAGATGGCGTGATTCGCCTCAACGGCAAAGCAGAAGCGTTTGTGGGTGGATGGTTTGGCGATATTGCCTACCAACAGAATTTTGTCGAGGCGGATAGTGATAAAAATGGTCGCGTAGAAGGTAGTGAATTGAGAGATTTAAAAACAGCTATTGTAAATTTTTCCTATGATGATGTATCTGCCACAGATGTATCTGTCGATAGATATGTTAAAGGTGTCGTTCATAGCACAACTTCGGAAACATTGGAGGATACGTTGAATGCTTTTCTCGAAATGGACAAAAATTTTGATGGGCATATCGAGCAGCTTGCCGAACTGTATGGTGGCGACATGCAACAGCTTATCTATGATATTGACCAAGCGATTCTGAAAGTTGAAAGAAGTGCCTTGAATCAGATAAACATTCCCGATGATTCTCAAGCAGAGAACACGACAAACATTTTTAATGATATTCAATCTACGGATGTGGAATTGAAAAAGAAGCTTGAAAAAATGAAAAAAATGCGCGAGGAAATGGACGAACGATTTGCCCAAAAAGCTAAAGAACTCAAAGAAGAACTCGAGGAAACGCGCAACAAACAGCAAGAGGATTCCACCGACCACAATGCGCTCGCACCCGTTATTGAAGAAATACGCACAAGAGTCGCACACAATGATGTGCAACTCTTTGAATCGCGGGCTTAAACTCGCGATGGCAGGAATCCTGCCAACAGCTATCTACAACTTCTCGCTAACATAAGACGTGACAAATATGGAATGCTTGCTCAAAATCCCTTTTGCATGCGCTCGCGCTCCTCATTCACGCGTTGGACATACACAAAAACATTTGCCACAGCGTTGAAGAAGGTTTCAGGAATCATTTGGTCAATATCGACTTCTTTATATAGCTGCCGCGCAAGTGGAGCGTTTTCGACAATCACAATATCATTTTCATGGGCGATTTTTTTGATGCGCATGGCGAGGTGGTCGACGCCTTTTGCAACCATCACGGGTGCTCTGTCTTCAGGCGGCTTGAATCGCAATGCGACAGCGTAATGCGTGGGGTTGGTAATCACAACATTTGCGCTTGGCACTTGCTGCATCATACGTTTGCGTGCGCCTTGAAACATCAGCTGCCGAATCTTGCGCTTGACTTCTGGGTTTCCTTCTTGTTGTTTGAATTCATCTTTGACTTCATTTTTTGTCATGCGCAGGCTTTTAAAATAGCGCCGGCGCTTAATCACATAGTCAATCGCGCTCATGACAAAGAAAAACAAGAGGAGCACAGCAACAAGAATCAGCACTTTGTCGGCAAACCAGCGCATTTGGTCGCCGAGCGAAAAGAGTGCGACGGTTGTGAGCTCGCCCACAAATAGAGAAAACACCCAAAATCCAATGCCAAATGCGGTGAGAACCTTGATTGTGAGCAAGAATCCGTCTGTGAGTTTTTTGAGCGAGAAGAGATTTTTGAATCCACTCACGGGATTGATTTTTGCGATGTTGAATTTGATAGCTTTGGAGCTTAGGAGAAATCCGAATTGTCCGACATTGCTAAAGATTCCAACAAGCATGAGCGCGATAAAAAAGGGTGCGACTGTGAGCGCAAGCTCTTGGATAAAGCGCAGGGTTATCGAGATGACGTTGGGAATCGTCATATTCACGCCAATCAGGCTCATTGCAAAGGCATAGATGTTGCGGCAGCGGTCGAGCAGATAGCCAAAGAGGACATAGATGAGGATAAAGCCCACCAAAAGCCCAAAGAATCCCACGACTTCAGGGCTTTTGGGGACATTGCCTTCTTCGCGGGCTTTTTCGAGTTTGCGCGCGCTCGGTTCTTCGGTTTTGTCGTCATCATCTGCCATAAATCTCTCCTAGAAGTTTTTGTGCTTTCTGATAGTCTTGCGGTGTGTTGCAATTTGTCATTTGGTTTGGGCTGCAATGTAGAATCTGAAATGTGCAAAATTGCGTGATTGCTTGCAAGCGCAAGATGTGCCGTGCGAGCATGGTTTGAATGCCTGCTAGCGCGCTTTTGCGATAGATTCCAATCAGAGGGTGTAGATGCGCACTATCAGCGCAAAAAATAGCATCTGTTTGTGCGTTTGTCGCCATATCGAGCAATGTCTCAATTGTGCTGATTTGCACAAAAGGGCAATCGACTGCTAGCACAAAGTTGAGCACAGAAGGCGAGCGCGACAATGCGCTGTGCAGTCCCACAAGCGGTGAGCTTAGGGCAGTGTCGTCTAAAATCTGTTCTGTGCCACAAAGCGGCGTGCGCGGCTCTTTGGTTGAGACAAAAATTTGTGCAAAAAGCCCACAATCATGAAGTTTTTGTGCTTGATACGCAAGCAAGCTGCTCTCACCAAAGGGCAGTTTTGCCTTGTCTTGTCCCATTCGGCGGCTTTGCCCACCACAAAGAAGGATTGCTGCTACCAACTCTTTAACCAAATCCTTAGAAATTTCTCGCTATTTTAGCGCAAACTCTATGAAAGCGGGGCAAATCCTAAAATGTTTATTGATTCATACAATCGCAAAGTCGATTATCTGCGGCTTTCCGTTACAAAGCAATGCAATTTTCGTTGCCAATATTGCATGCCCGATACGCCCGAAGATTTTGCAGACGATGAGCAGATTCCATTTGAACAACTCCTTATTTTTGTGCAAGTCGCAATCGATGGAGGCGTGCGCAAGATTCGCATCACAGGTGGCGAGCCGTTGTTGCGCAAAGATTTGTGTGATTTCATTGCCGCAATCATGCGCTATGCGCCACAGATTGATTTGGCGCTCACAACAAATGGATTCTATCTGCAAAGCTATGCCCAAAAATTGCGTGCTGCTGGGCTATCACGTGTGAATGTTTCGCTTGATTCTCTGCATGAAGAGCGTATCGAAATCATGAGCAAAAAACGCGTTTTGGGCAAGATTCTCTGTGGAATCGATGCTGCAATCGCTGCTGGTTTGCGCGTTAAGCTGAATATGGTCCCGATTGTGGGCGTGAATGCGGACGAACTCTGCGACATGCTCGACTTTGCGCGGCAAAAAAAGGTGATGTTGCGCTATATTGAATTTATGGAAAACACGCATGCGCGCGCCTTGCAGGGCTTAAACGAGCGCGAGATTTTGCAGGCTTTGCGCTCGCGCTTTACATTTGAGTTTGTCGAACAAAGCGGTCCAGCGCGAATCTATGCGCTGCCTTGCGGCACATTGTTTGGAATCATTGCGCCGCATAATGATGATTTTTGCGTGTCATGCAATCGTGTGCGTTTGAGTGCTGAAGGGCTCATTGTGCCCTGTCTCTATCATGAAGATGCTGTGAATGTGCGCGAGATTTTGCGCGCAGGCGACAAAGAGGCGATTCGCGAATCGATTGAGCAGGCTTTGCGTCAAAAGCCCGAGAAGAATCGTTGGGGCTGTGAAAGTGCAAGCAGTACGCGCGCATTCTATAAAACGGGGGGCTAGAAGAATCGCCTACTGCCCTTATATGTCTTTTTCCAAAAATCAGCGTTGAGGTTTGCTTCGCGCACCGTTTTACCGCGACTTGGTGCGTGAATGAATGTATCATTGCCCACATAGATTCCGACATGGTTGATTTGTTTGCGTTTTGTCGCGAAAAACACAAGGTCGCCTATGCGCAAATTTTGTTTCGAGATAAAACGTCCTGCGCGAAATTGCTCGAGCGAGGTGCGTGGGATTGAAATTCCATTCAAGCGATAGATTGTGTGCGTGAGCCCACTGCAATCAAATCCATTGGCATCTTTGCCGCCCCATTTGTAGGGCACACCGATGTAGCCATATGAGCTGTCATAGAGATTAAGCCGCAAACTCGATTCTTCTGGACGTTTGCGCACAGGTGCAACGACAAAGAAATCATCAAAGAATCCTTGCGTCTTGAGCGCCTTTGCTGCTTTTGTCGCCTCTGCTTTTGTGGTGTAATTGCCAAAACGTACTTTGTAGGTTTGTTTGGATTTGAATAAGAACGCATCGAGTCCTTTTTGATTGAGTATATCGACAAAGCGCCATGCGTTGTTGGGGTTTTTGAAGCTTCCAACTTGCACAGAATATGTCTGTGGTGGCTCGTTTGTGCTTTTGTCTGGAATCTTGGGGCTTGTGCTGCATGCAGCAAAGAATGCAACGAGCAAGCTCAAAAAGAGCGCATCAATTCTCATTGTTGCTCCTTACAAATCTGTTGCGCGATATGCTCCAAGCCCTCTTGCGCGATATAATAAGGAATCTGTGCAACTTGCAAAAAGGGCTCGCTTAGGCGCAAAAAGTCTGCATGTTCGTCTGCATTTTTGGGGTTAATCCACACAAACGATTTGATTGCGCGCCGCTGCATGGCTTCAAGACTTAGACAGATTGTGTTGAGTTCGCCAAGGATTCCGTTCGAAACGAGTAGGACACGTGCCCCAAGTTCTTTGATATAATCGAGGATAAAATAATTATGGCAAATTGGCACAAACAATCCGCCTGCACCCTCGATGAGCAGAGGTTCTTTGCCTGCAAGGGTTGCAAACTCTTGCACAAAGCGCAGAATCGAATCGGGCGCAATGTGCTTGCCTTCGGCAAGCGCGCTCACAAAGGGCGAAGCGGGCAGAACAAAGCTTTGCGCACAGAGGCTTTGGGCGTTTGGCAGAATCTGTACGTTGCCATGTTTTTGAGCTTGATAATGCTGCACGATTCCAAGCGATTGCAAGCAAGCATATTGCGCTGCAAAATCGGTTTTTGTCGGGTCTTGCACACCTGTTTCAAGCGGTTTGCAACACAGTGGAGCAAAGCCGCGCTCGCGCAAAAGCCGCAGCAGCCGCAATGTCGCGGTTGTCTTGCCCATGCCCGTGTTGGTTGCAGAGATAAAAAGCACATTCGCCTCACTTTTGCTAGTGAAAATTGGTTTTCAAACGCAATTTTAAACTAAAAAAGATAAAATACCATTATCGGAGCTTTTTGTATGCTTTGAAAATCGGTAGAGGGAGTGATTGAAATCATTATGGATACAAAAACCGTGAATATGCTCAATGCCTATATGCCCAATATTGGGCATTATCGCACCCAATTTTCATCATTGAATTCTTTGCTTGGCAAGACGACACTCACAGGAAAAATCAGTTCATTAGACATTGCGGAGAATCTTTTCAATTTTATGGAAGACACGCAAAAGCAGTTCAATACTTTGCAAGAAGGGTTAATTAATACTCTCATTGAACATCTTTTTGGCAGCTGCTATCACGAAGCGAGCGCTTCTGTTGGGATTATGGCAGGGATTTTGGTGCATACTGTTTCTGAACGGCGGCTCGACACACTCTCTTTGGCGCAAAGCAGTCGTTTTCAGAATCTGTTTGCGGGCGATAATGTGCGCAACCATGAAGTCTTGGACGCATTACGTGAGCATCTGCATAAATATATCGAGCTCTACACGCTTTACCATAATGTTTTGATTGTGGATATGTCTGGCAAGATTCTTGTTTCGGCAAAGCCGACCAATGCTGATGTCATTGATAATGGAGCGCTCAAAGATGTTTTGCACAGCGGTGAACCTGTCGAGACTGTGGCACGTCTGAATATTGGCAGCAACACGAACGACATGCTTGTGAATATTGCACCCATCAAAAACGATTCGGGCGTGCTTGGTGCGTTGATTACGCTTTTTGATTTTCAAGACGAAGCAAAGCAGCTTTGCGAGTTTGTCAAATATTATCTCCCACAAACCATCATACTCATTCTGGACGAAAAGAATCGTATCGTCTATTCTGACAATGAACATCGATTCCCTGTGGGCGAAACGGTGCATATGAATCGAAAAGAAAATTATTATTTTCTTGATGTCGGTAAAAAGCTTGCCTTTGCGGCATATTGGCGCACAAAAGACCCCAAATATAATGCTTCCATTGTTTCGAAATGGACATTCTATCGGCTCGTTCCGCTGCAAATCGCATTCGATACGCGCCGCAGCAGCAAAGAAAAAGAAGAGGATATGCAGACAACCAAAGAGCTTTTGTGGAATTCGTCTTTGCGCACAGGTACGCTTGATGTGGTGATTACAGAAGTCGAGAATATCCGCGAGAATCTCGGCGATGTCGTGATTAATGGCGAGATTATTGCAAGCAAGAGTCGTTCGTATGCGCTCAACCCTATTTTGGACAATATCCGCCTATTGAGCGACCAAATTAGCGCGCTGTGCATCGATTCGATTCAGAATCTCCAAAAAAATATGTTCCAAACGATTTATCGTCTCACAAGCCAAGTTGCCTATTCATCAACGCAGCTGCTTGATCACTATTTCTACGAAAAATCCAATGATTGCCGCTGGATTGCGCGTTCAAAGCTTTTTGCACAATATCTCCACAACTACATGTTTGCCCAAGTTGAAATGAGCGACACGCACAAAGTTATCGCCAAGCTCGAGGAAATCAACAAAGCCTACAAATCTTATGGCGATATTGTGCTCTTCACATCGGGTGGTGCTGTTGTTGCCAATTCACATCTCATCAAAGGCACGCACCATACGGTCTCAACCGAAGCCGTGATGGCTTTGCGCAATATGATAAACTCCAATCGCTACTATTTCTCACCTTTTGAAGTTCCACAGTTTAGCGGTGTTACACAACCAAGCTACACGATGATGGCGCCGCTCTATATGGACAATCAATTCTTGGGTGGAATCGCCTTTGTGATTGATACGAAAGAGATTGCTGAAATTTTACAATTTGCCGTGCAAGAAGATTTTGCCATCTATGTTGCCGAGAATGCGTCCGAGGAGGAGCAAGAAAAAACTGAAAAATCTGATAAAGACGAGAAACAAACACAGAATGAGCCAAAGGGTAACGACATCTTTGCATGCTTTGTTGACCAAGATAAACGAATCATTGCGACAACAAAAGACATCGTGATAGATGACCTCAATCTCGAAGGCAAAATCGACTTTCATAATCCCAAATCTATCAAAGAAACCATTGTGTTTAACGATGGTTCGACATATTTTGTCGCCGTTGAGCCTTCGAGCGGGTATCGCGAATTTAAAGCAGGCAATGCACATAAAAACCTGCTTTCGTGTATTGTGTGTGTCAAACTCCAAGACGCGACGGATCTAGAGCAGGAATAGGACTTGGCAACCGAGATAAAAACAACAATTCTCGAGCAGCTCAAGCTTTGCAAAACATCACGTTGGGCTGTTGTTTTACTCAATGATGATTTTACGAGTATGGATTTTGTGGTGCGAATCCTTATGGAAATTTTTGATAAAAACAATGAAGATGCGATTAATCTTATGCTCAAGGTTCACAATGAAGGTCGCGGCGTTGCGGGCATATATAGCTATGAGGTGGCACGCGCAAAAAAAGATTTGACACACCGCCGTGCGAGCTCTGAAGGCTATCCATTGCGTGCATTGTTAGAGGAACGATGATGTATGATAATGAACGTTTTTTTTTAGTCATACGCGAATCTATCTTTGAACGCGCGATTCAGATAGCACAAGAACGCAATGATGGTTTTGTTTTGTGTGAGCATCTTTTGCTTGTTCTGCTCAAAAATTCTGCATTTGAATATCTTTTTACCGCGCCTGATGTAACATCACAGATGCTCATCGACTTGCTCGAAGAGGAGCTGAATGCCAATTTTCATCGCACCAACAAGCCAAACAATGAACATTTCAAAGATGTTCTCGCGCCATCACCCGATTTGCTCGAAGTCATGCTCGAAGTGCGGCATGGCTATGAGCCTTCGGGTGCAGAACCACGACCATTTGGGCAGGTGATTGCTGATTTGTTCGAGGGGAAATATTTCTCTGAAATCGTGGATTTCAAGAAAAATATTGAGCAGAATCAACTGCAACATTTGGACATGATGTTGAGCGGCAAGGAGTTTGAGCAGCTCATACACAAGCATGCAAACGATAGCTCGCTTGAAATTGCAATTATGCCTATTGTGCTTGCACTCTATGATAGGCAGGAGACGCTTTGTGGGCAGATTTTGCGAATCTATGCCACAGAGCTGTGTTGCAACAACCAAAAAGGTGTTTTGTTTTGGCAAAAAATTGCACAATTCCACCCGATTCCGCGTATGCAATACAAACAAAGCGAAGAAAGCACCAGCCTGATTAAGCAACGTTTGCGTGCGCAAAAGACGCAAGGCGAAGACGAAGCACCGAAAGACAAGAAGCCACTTTCAGCACTCAATTTGTATTGTACAAATCTCACACATCTTGCCAAACGTGGCAAACTCGATCATGTCATTGGGCGCGATTTTGAGGTTGGGCGCATCAAAGAAATTTTAGCACGGCGCAAGAAAAACAATCCGCTACTCATTGGCGAGGCAGGCGTGGGCAAGACAGCTATTGTCGAGGGATTTGCACTCGCCGCATTGCATGATTGTATGCTATGGAACACCGAGATTTTTGCACTTAACATGGGTTCGCTGATTGCAGGAACGCGCTATCGCGGTGATTTTGAAGAACGGTTACAATCGCTCATTCTTGAGCTCGAAGAACATGAGAATGCGATTTTGTTTATTGATGAAATCCACACACTCGTTGGCGCAGGGACAAGCAAGGAGAGCAGTCTTGATGCGTCCAATATCCTCAAGCCCTCTCTCACTGATGGCACGTTGCGTATTATCGGTGCGAGCACATACAGCGAATATCGTCAGTTTTTCGAGAAAGACAAAGGCTTGTCGCGCCGATTCATCAAAATCGACGTCAAAGAACCAACACAAAGCGAGGCTGTGCAGATTCTAAAAGGGCTCATCGCACGTTACGAATCGCATCATCATGTGCGCTATACAGAGCAATCACTCGAACGCGCTGTTGCGCTGTCGAGTCGCTACATCGCTGATAGGTTTTTGCCCGATAAGGCGATTGATGTGATTGATGAGGCTGGCGCGCTGGCGCGCTTGAATGCGCGCGAAATGATTGATGTGAGCGACATTGAATGTGTGATTAGTAAGCTCGCGCAGATTCCTGAAATCAATGTGAGCAGCGATGAAGCCGCTGTTTTGTATCATCTTGCAGACAATCTCTCCAAGCGCATTTTTGGGCAAGATGATGCAATTTCTAGTCTTGTTGATTCTCTCAAGCGCACACGCGCTGGGCTCAATGTGCCCAATCGCCCTGTTGGGGCATTTCTCTTTGCTGGACCCACAGGCGTGGGCAAGACAGAGCTTGCACGTGAGATTGCACGTGAGCTTAGTATCCATTTTGAGCGCATCGATATGAGCGAATATATGGAAAAGCATAGCGTGTCGAAATTCATCGGTTCGCCGGCGGGCTATGTGGGCTATGAGGAAGGGGGGCTTCTTGTCGAGACGATTCGCAAGCACCCACACACGCTCCTCTTGCTCGATGAAATCGAAAAGGCGCATGCTGATGTCATGAATATTTTGTTGCAGATTATGGACAATGCAAGCCTCACAGATAACCATGGCAGAAAAGCGGATTTTAGCCACACAATCCTTATCATGACATCAAATGTCGGTTCGCAAGAATCGGGCATTGTGGGATTCAAAAAAACAGCCATTGCACGTCGTGATGAAGCAATAAAGCAGACGTTTTCGCCCGAATTTCGCAATCGACTTGACCACATCATTCATTTCGCACCATTGTGTTTGGACAATCTCAAACAAATTGTGCGCAAGGTGATTGGCGACCTCAACATTCAGCTTGCGACCAAATCTATCGTTCTCGTGCTTGATGATTCCGCCGTGGATTATCTCGCTAAACAGGGATATGACCAAGATCTTGGTGCTCGCCCGCTCGAACGTGTTGTTGCTAAGCATATCAAGCAGCCATTAAGCGAAGAGATTCTCTTTGGCAAGCTCAAAAAAGGCGGTAATGTGCGTGTGTGCTATGACACGACATTGCGCCTTGTCGTAGAGGAACAGAGATGATAAAAAAATGTTTATTCCCAGCCGCAGGCTATGGCACGCGGTTTTTGCCCGTAACCAAAGCAATGCCCAAAGAGATGTTGCCGATTGTGAGCAAGCCGCTCATTCAGTATGGTGTCGAAGAAGCTTTGTCGGCGGGCATGACACAAATGGCGATTGTAACAGGGCGGGGCAAGCGCGCGATTGAAGACCATTTTGACATTAGCTATGAGCTTGAGCAGCAGATTAAGGGGAGCGACAAAGAAAGTCGGCTTGCCGAGATTCGCAGCATTATCCAACAATGCACTTTCTCCTACACGCGCCAAATCGAGATGAAAGGGCTAGGGCATGCCATTTTGTGTGGGCAAACGCTCATTGGCAATGAGCCCTTTGCCGTGATTCTTGCTGATGATTTGTGTGATAATCCCGATGGCGAAAACGTGCTTGCGCAGATGGCAAGAGTCTATGAACGTTATCGTTGCTCGGTTGTCGCGATTGAAGAAGTGGCGATGAGCGAGGTGAGTAAATATGGCGTGATTAGCGGCAAGGAGATTGATGAGAGAATCTTTATGGTTGATAATATGATTGAAAAGCCAAAAGAATCTGAAGCGCCGAGCAATCTCGCCGTGATTGGGCGTTATATCCTCACACCCGATATTTTTGAGATTTTGCGGCACACGCCACCGGGCAAAAATGGCGAGATTCAAATCACTGATGCGTTGCTGGCGCAATGCAAAAGCGGCATGGTGCTTGCCTACAAGTTTTGCGGTAAACGCTATGATTGTGGCAGTGTCAGTGGCTTTGTCGAGGCAACGAATGAATTTTATGCAAAATATCACTAGGAGCGCGTGTGTATGATATAAAATTCTATCTCCTCGTTTGGTTTTTGGTAACGCTCGTTGGTTTTCCCACAATCCTCATCACGTGGCTTGTGCTGCTTATGAAAAAGATTCGTGCCGAGCAGGAGCTCGCAAATGCACTTGAAACAAAGCTCCAAAATATTGATTTTCTCCAAAACTTGATTCGTGCTGATAGCAGCAATGAAGACAAGCAGATGGCATTTGATTCGTTCAATAAATATTTTGCAAATTTCAAGGGGCTTGACCCAAAAGGGGTAGACTTTCAAAAACGGATTCGCTTTATCTCTGATATTGCTTTGCTTGAATATTTCGAGATTGACAAAGTCTCGAAATTTAGCGAAACTCTTGGGAATCAGAATCGGGATTTCAAAAAAGACATTGAACGCGCGATTGGTGGCTCGCTCAAGGCGAGGCAAAAAGCCAAAAAATAAAGGCAGAACAAAAGGAAAATTATGGATTTTTTGTGGATTGCTGGAGGGCGCAAGCTGTCTGGGAATGTGCGCATTTCAGGCTCAAAAAACGCATCTCTACCACTTTTGGGTGCAACACTGCTTGCCAAAAATCGTGTGCAGCTGACGAATCTACCCAATGTTGTTGATATTGTTACCTTTCTCTCGTTGCTCTCGCGCTTGGGCGCAGAAACAACTATGCAAAATGGTGAAGCATTTGTCGAGACGCTCGGTGTGCGCGAGACAAAGGCGGTGTATGATATTGTACGTAAAATGCGTGCAAGCATTCTTGTCCTCGGACCTCTGCTTGCGCGCTTTGGGCATTGTGAAGTGTCCTTGCCCGGTGGTTGTGCGATTGGAGCGCGCCCTGTCGATTTGCATTTGCGCGCGTTTGAGAAAATGGGCGCAGAGATTCGCATTCAATCAGGCTATATCAACGCAAAAGCACCAAAAGGACTTAAGGGCGCGGTGATTGATTTTGATAAAATCACCGTTACGGGCACAGAGAATGTTGTGATGGCAGCGGCACTTGCGAAGGGCACAACAACGATTCAAAATGCTGCATGCGAGCCTGAAGTTGTGCAGCTCTGCGAGGTGCTGCACAATTGTGGTGTTGGAATTTGTGGTATTGGCACAAATGAGCTCACGATTGAGGGCAGCGGCGGCGAGCTGCTGAATCTTGCGCCCATTTCTGTGATTAGTGATAGAATCGAAGCTGGAACATATCTCTGTGCTGGTGCTATCACCAATTCGGACATCACACTTTCACATGTTTGTGTAAAACATCTGTACACAATCCTCGACCTTTTGCGCACAATCGGCTTTGGAATCGAAACGGGTGATGATTTTGTGCGGATTCTGCCCTGTAACAAGATTGCATCTTTTGAACTGCACACGGCAGAATATCCCGGTTTTCCAACCGATTTGCAGGCACAATTCATGGCGCTTGCAACGCAAGCAGAGGGCGAGACGCTCATCGAGGAGCGCCTATTTGAGAATCGGTTCATGCATGCTGTTGAGTTGCAGCGCATGGGCGCAAAAATCGAACTTGAAGGCAACAAGGCGCGTATTTTTGGGCGGCAGACATTGTTTGGTGCTGATGTCATGGCGACTGATTTGCGCGCGAGCAGTGCGCTCGTTCTCGCTGCGCTCATCGCCGAGGGCGAAAGCCGAATCCATCGAATCTATCACCTTGATAGAGGTTATGAACGAATCGAAGAAAAGCTTAGCGCGCTTGGCGCGATGGTGAAGCGGAGCAAAGAATGAAGCTCGTTTCGTGGAATGTCAATGGTTTGCGCGCATGCGTTGGCAAGGGGTTTATGGATTTTTTCCATGCCACAAATGCCGATGTATTCTGCATTCAGGAATCAAAAATGCAGCCCGAACAAGCCGAATTTGTATTTGAGGGCTACCATGTTTTTTGGAACTCGGCACAAAAGCGCGGCTATTCAGGTGTTGTGCTGTGTAGTAAAATTGCGCCAATATCTGTCGCGTATGATATGGGGATTGCTCACCATGACCAAGAGGGGCGAATCATCACTGCCGAGTTTGATGAATTTTTCCTTGTGAATGTCTATACGCCAAATGCTAAACGCGAGCTCGAGAGGCTTGGTTATCGTATGGAATGGGAAGATGATTTTCGGCATTTTCTGAAACAGCTCGAATCGCAAAAACCCGTGATTGTGTGTGGCGATTTGAATGTTGCGCATACCGAAATTGATTTGAAGAATCCAAAACAAAATCGCCGTAATGCAGGCTTCACTGATGAAGAGAGGGGCAAGATGACAGAGCTATTGCAAGCAGGATTTGTCGATACCTTTCGCTATTTCTATCCCGACCAAACTGGCGCTTACACATGGTGGAGCTATATGGGCAAAGCGCGGACAAACAATGTCGGCTGGCGGATTGATTATTTTTTATGTTCTGATGCATTGCGTGCGCGGCTCAAGGACGCGCTGATTTATCCCGAAGTTTTCGGAAGCGACCATTGCCCTGTGGGGCTTGTTTTGTCCTAAGATTCTAAAAACAGCGCGAGCGAATCGGCAAGAAAAAAATTATTGGCAATAACGCGTTCATTCTCGCAACGTACGAAATTTTCTTGCAATGTAATCTGCAGATTCTGCGCGCTGCATTGCTCTTTGGGTGCGCCATAGCAGCAGCGCAATCCTAAAAAAAGCTGCTCAAATCGCATATCTTGTGCATTTAGAATCTCGACATCTTGCCATAGCGGGTTTGCGAGATATGCTTGCAATGTCTTTGCGTTTGTGCTACGTGTTCTTTGTTGGGAGCAAAAACTCACGGCACTTGCGCCGATTCCAAGATAATTTTTGTGCTGCCAATATCCGAGATTGTGTCGGCAATATTGATTGTTTCGTGCATAATTGCTGACTTCGTATTGCGCAAAGCCAAGATTTGCAAGCAGCATACAGAGTTCTTCGCCATCGTTTGCAACGCTAAGCCCCTTTGCAAAAAATGTGCTGTTTTCTTCGATACTAAGCGCATAAGCCGAAACATGGCTTAGTGGCAATTTTGCGAGATTTTGGGCTTCAAAAACAAGATTATCATAAGAATCAAAAGGTGTGTTATAGATGACATCAACATTGAGATTCTCAAAACCGGCGCGATACAGGTTGTCGCATGTTGTGAAGATGCTTTGTGGTTCGTGTTTGCGCATAAGCCATTTGAGTTTTTGTTTGCAAAAACTCTGCGCACCAAGCGAGATTCGATTGAATCCTAGCGCACGTATTGTTGTAATAAAATGGGACGTGAGATGATTGGGGTTGAGCTCCATTGAGAGCTCACAATCATTGTGAAGATGGGGCAAAAGCCGCTCAAGCAGCGGGATATAGAAACTTTCATTGACAACATTGGGTGTCCCGCCGCCAACAAAGAGCGAGCTAAAGCGCATGTGCGGCGCGAGTCTGTGGTCTAGCTCGCGATGTAATGCAGCAAAATAGGGCGCATGCAGCGATGTTGGGGCGACAAATGACGCAAATGCACAATAACCGCACTTGGAATCACAAAAAGGGATATGGATATAAAGCAGCACACAATTCTCTTTATCAGAAGAAATTTACCTCGCTTATTCTATAATGCGCTACCCAAAAAGGAGTTGAAGGAGGTTGCGATGAACAAACTTGCGAATTATCGCCCAAATGTCGCTGCCGTAATCCTTTCACCGCGTTATCCAATGCTTTGTGAATTTTTTATCGGCAAACGTACAGATGTCAAAGACGCTTGGCAATTTCCGCAAGGCGGAATCGATGAGGGTGAAACGCCTCGAGAGGCGCTTTTGCGTGAGCTCAAAGAAGAGATAGGGACAAATGCTGTTGATATGGTTGCAGAATATCCAAAATGGGTGAGCTATGATTTTCCCGAATCGATTGCCCCGAAGATGTATCCTTATACAGGGCAAACACAAAAATATTTTCTTGTCCGTTTGCAAAACCTCAAGATGCTCAATTTGCGCACGGAAGTTCCCGAGTTTGATAGCTATCGCTTTGTGCCCTATGAAGTCATTTTGCAAGAAGTAACGTATTTTAAACGTCCCATCTACAAGCAGGTTTTGGAGCATTTCAGAAAAGGAGGATATTTATAGTGTTACTCGTCCAAAAATATGGCGGAACAAGTGTTGGAGATTTGGAGCGAATCCAAAATGTCGCCAAGCGCGTGCTCGAATCCAAAAAGCCGCATGACAAAGTCGTTGTTGTTGTCTCTGCGATGAGCGGTGAGACAGACAAACTCTTGGGCTATGCGTTGCATTTTGACCCGCTTCCCGACCCACGTGAAGTCGATATGATTCTAAGCAGTGGTGAACGTGTTACAAGCGCGCTTCTTGCGATTGCCTTGCAGACAATGGGCGCGCGCGCAATTTCGCTAAGCGGGCGCAATGCAGGAATCTATACCGATGCGAATCACACGAAGGCGCATATCGAACACATCGACACAACGCGAATCCATGCTTTGCTTGATGATGGCTTTATTGTCATTGTTGCGGGCTTTCAGGGCGTGGATTCCAAAGGCGATGTAACGACACTTGGGCGCGGTGGAAGCGATCTTTCGGCTGTGGCGCTTGCTGGGGCATTGCGGGCAGATTTGTGTGAGATTTATACCGATGTCGAGGGCGTTTTCACGACCGACCCTCGCATTGAGCCACGTGCGAAAAAAATCGATAGAATCAGCTATGATGAAATGCTTGAGCTCGCGAGCATGGGCGCAAAGGTGTTGCTCAACCGCTCTGTTGAGCTCGCCAAAAAGCTCGGCGTGGATTTGATTACGCGCAGTACTTTTAGCAAAGACCCAGGAACTTTAATCACAAAGGAAGAGAATATTATGGAACAACCCATTATTAGTGGCATTGCGCTCGACAAGAACCAAGCACGTGTCAGTATGGTTGGTGTCGAGGACAAACCCGGAATCGCGAGCGAGATTTTTGGCAAACTCGCCGAGGCGAATATTAGTGTAGATATGATTGTGCAAACGAACGGCTATGATGGCAAGACCGATTTGGATTTTACGATTCCCAAAACCGAGCTCGAGCTTGCAAAAAATGTGCTTGCAAACTTCCAAAACAGCGTGGAGAAAATCGATTATGACAGCAATAGCGCTAAAGTCTCGATTGTTGGCGTGGGTATGAAATCGCATACAGGTGTGGCGAGTAAAGTTTTTGGGACGCTTGCTAAGGAACATATCAATATTATGATGATTAGCACAAGCGAGATTAAAATTTCTTTGCTCATTGACATCAAATATGCCGAACTTGCCATTCGCTCACTGCACCATGTCTTTGAGCTTGATTCATGAGTGAGGCAATGGAGAGCGATTTTTTTTCATGGACAATCAAAGCCATTCGCGATGATGCGAGTAAGCCCACATGGCTTGAAGACCGCAAAAGCGAGTGGGTGCCGCTTGTCGAACACACATTGCGACACATTATTCTTGATGCCTACACCGTGATTCTCCTAAGCGACAAAGAACGTTGTTGGTTTGTTGAATATGCGCTTGGCTATCTCAATTCCTCGCGCCGCATGCGCCCATTTTTTCCCATCTATGCGCCTGCTTCGTCTATCGCTTCGATGCTTTCGCCCTATAATGCGCGCCAAAGCACCGAGATGATCCCACTCATTCGCGACATGCTCTCTATCTCTTTTGGTGAAAAATATCTCTTTTGGTATGTCGGCAGAATCGATGATTTTAATGCTAAGCTCGCTTTTAGCCATGATTATAACTTTAACTGGATTTTAGACGAGCAGATGTCCAATAGCTTCTCTCTAAGCTCGGTTGACGAAACGCTTGACATCAAGCTCTTGCAGCTATTGCGCATTTTTGACAAAAGCCTCTCTGCCGCTCTTTTTGGCGAGATTGTATGGGGTGGCTGAATGGTGCAATTGCCCCAAAATCATGCTTCGTGTGTTCTGCTTGTCGATTCGCCTAGCGAATCATTTGAAAATATCAAAGAACAGCTGAATGCACAGCGCAAAGGACGTGAAATCTATCGCGCCGTTTTTAGCGAACTATTCAAGCTCGCCGATGCACAAGAAGTTGTGCGACTTTCGAGCTTGCAGACAGATTGTGCATTGTGGCTTTTGGTTGGTGCGCAATCCTATAGCGAGATTGCACAGAATCATCTGCTAAAAAGTATCGAAGAGCCGCCGAGGGGAATTTTCTATCTTTTTCTTGCGCCCAATAAATCCTCCTTGTTGCCCACAATCCGTTCGCGCCTGCCTATCATCGACCACCGGACAAAAATGCACCCCGCGCAGCTTCCGTTTGATATCCAAAAGCTTGATATGCATGCACTCTATCAATTTGTCAAAGAACTTTCCAAAGAGCGCCCCAACAAAGAAGAGATGAAAGAGAAAATCGCCGCATTGCTGCTTGAATGCACCAAGCTCCCGCTTGATTCTGACGATTTGGCTTGTTTTGACAAGGCTATCAAACTCGCCGAGCAATTTGGTCGCCCCGATTCGATTTTTGTGCCGCTATTATTGCGAATCTTGCGCATAAAGGCGCGGCGATGAAAACACTCGTTTCGCGCAGTTGCAAGGAGCGCGTTTTGCCCACTCTTTCGCAGCTTTGTTGTGAAAATGCTGGCGCAGAGATTATGGCGCAAAAGGCAGAGATTCTTTATTTCGAGATTTTCGCACTCAAAACGCCTGCTGCACTGATTCTCAAACAAGAAGCCTTGAGCCTTGGTGCCGAACTTGCCCTGCCAAAAGATGCGATTTTGGGCAAAGTCGAGCGCGTGGATGCGCTGCTCATTGTGTCATTGCGCATTTTGCCTGTGCTTTTGCAAAAAATCGCGAATCAACCCTTTGGGCTACGCGCGCTTGCAGCAACATTGCAGACACACTATGTGGCGGCGATGAAAATGCCTTCGCCACCCAAGATTATGGGTGTTATCAATCTGACTCCCGATAGTTTCTATGCGCAAAGTCGTGTTGGTCTGCACGATGCGATAGACAAAATCTCTGCAATGATTCGTGATGGAGCTGATATTATCGACATCGGCGCGGCATCAAGTCGTCCGGGCAGCGGTTGGATTGACCCAAACGAAGAGCGCGCCCGAGTCGTTGATATTTTTAACGAGATTCGCACACAGAATCTCGCAAAAGAGGCAATCTTTAGCGTTGATAGTTACACGCCTGAAATTGTCGCACTCGCGCTTGAATCAGGATTTTCTATCATCAACGACATCAATGGCATGCGCGACCCACAAATGCGCGCGCTTGCCGCGCAAAGCACGGCTTCTGTCGTGCTCATGCACATCGTGGGTAGCCCCGAAACAATGCAGCACAATCCACATTATACACATGTGCTTTGCGAAGTGGATTCGTTTTTTGAGCAACAGATTGCGCAGTTACGTGATGATGGCTTTGGTGGCGAAATCATTCTTGATGTGGGCATTGGCTTTGGCAAACGCGTGCAGGATAATCTCGACCTCATTGCTGGGCTTACACATTTTGCGCATCATCAAATGCCGCTTTTAGTCGGTGCGAGTCGCAAATCATTGATTGGCACCATTTGTGGTGATGTGCCCGCAGAATTGCGCCTTGCTGGGACGCTCGCGCTGCATTTGTGCGCCGCGCGCAAAGGCGCTGGGATTATCCGCTGCCATGATGTCAAAGAACACAAACAAGCGTTTGCAATCGAACAAGCATTAGGGGGAATTGCATGAATATGGACATTACAGATCAACTCATTGTGCGCGGGCATGATAAGAAAAAGATTAAGGAACTCCACCACGACCAATTGCAAGAGATTTTTGACAATGAAACGCGAGAGCGGATTTTGGCTTTTGACGCATTGTTGCAACAAGAAGGGCTTGCACAACCAAATGAGGATATTATAACAAAAGCCTCTGTGCATAATATATCGCTCAAAGATTATTGGAAAAAAATAGAACGAAATCGTGATGATTCGACGTTGATTTATAATCTTTTAGGTGAGATGGTACGTGAATATCCTGCAAATGAGATTATGGAATTTTTTGCGTTTGTGAGCAGTGGTACATTGTTTAAGAGTCTCGAAGGTATGTTACAACTCAAAAATTGTGAATATCAGGAAATCTTGCTTGATATGATTGAGGATTTTTATAAAAATTTGCCATCAGAAGAGCTTGAATTTCAAATGGAACATTACACAAATGTGCGCAATGATGTTGCACGGCTTGAATTTGTTGTACGCGTTTTGAAACGGCAGAGCAAGGAGCTGATTAGCATGGCATGTCTCAAAGATATTATTCGGCAGCAGTTTTTTAAGGAAGATGAATAGTCCAAAGATATATGAAGGATTTTTGAAAAAATGTTAGACAATGGGAATCCTCTGAATCGTGTATTGTATAAATCTAGTTCTTCTAAGGAGACAAGGGGGCTATTTGCGAAGCCTTTATCCCCCTAACTCCTGCATGCTTTTGTTGCGCGCTGTGGTTGGGATTAGAATTGGTGAGCAATGGCAAATGCTTGCAATGATGGAAGCTAGATTCTTGTGCGATAGCAAATTTGAAGCCTTGCACTCTGCGGCACAGAGCGGCGACTAAAGAGCGCGAAACGAAGCAAAGCAGGCGTTGTTGCATAGCTTTAGGGGTGCTTAGAATCACTTCCGAGCACGACAGCAAAACTCGCATGGGTTTTACAATTCCCAATAATATGCTACAATGCCGCGCAAAAACCAAAGGAGCACTATGGCAAATCAACCTTTTCAAACCGAAGTCAACCAGCTTTTGGACTTGATGATTCATTCCCTTTATTCCAACAAAGAGATCTTCTTGCGCGAGCTCATTTCAAATGCGTCAGACGCGATGGAGAAATTGCAATATCTCACGCACACAGACGATTCGCTCAAAGAGCTCGATTTTCAGCCAAAAATCGAGATTGTACTCGATAAACCAAATAAAAAAATCATCATTTCTGACAATGGCATTGGCATGAGTGAAAGCGAGCTTGCCGAGAATCTCGGCACAATTGCACGTAGCGGCACAAAGGGCTTTGTGCAGCAAATGGTGGGCGATAAGAAGAAAGATTCGAATCTCATTGGACAGTTTGGTGTGGGATTCTACTCGGCATTTATGGTGGCAAAACAGATTGTCGTCCTTTCCAAAAAGCCGCTTGCTAGCGAGGCTTTTGAGTGGAGCAGCGATGGCAAGAATGGCTACCAGATAAAGGGCGCGAGCAAAGACGATTATGGCACGCAAATCACGCTCGAATTGCGCGATGATGAGAGTGAATTTTTGGAACACTACCGCATCGAATCCATTATCAAGCGCTATTCTGACCATATTCCTTTCCCAATTTTCTTGCGCTACACACAGACAAAATACGACAAAGAAGGCAAAGAGAGCGGCGAAGAGGAGAAAAACGAGCAGGCTAACAAGGCTGCAGCACTTTGGCGATTGCCTCGCCGCGAGATTAGTGAAGATGAGTATAAAGAATTTTATAAATCTTTGAGCCACGATTCGAACGATCCGCTTGTGTGGGTGCATACCAAGCTCGAGGGTATGCTCGAATACACAACGCTTTTCTATATCCCATCTGTCGCGCCTTTTGATATGCAACGTGCCGATTATCAATCGGGTGTGAAACTCTATGTCAAACGTGTGTTTATCACAGATGATGACAAAGAGCTTTTGCCAACTTATCTCCGCTTTGTGCGTGGGATTATCGATAGCGAGGACTTGCCGCTGAATGTGAGCCGCGAGATTCTGCAACAAAACAAAATTCTTGCGACAATTAAAAGCGCCTCGACTAAGAAGATTTTGGACGAAATCGAGAGTATTGCTAAAGACAAAGAGAAATATGAAAAATTTTATGCGCAATACGCCGATGTGCTAAAAGAAGGCGTGTATAGCGATTTTGAAAATCGCGAACGGCTGCTTGCGCTCTTGCGCTTTCCTTCGAGTCATGGCGATTCTCTTGTGTCGTTTGCTGAATATAAAGCGCGTATGGGCGAGGAGCAAAAGGCGATTTTCTATCTGCTTGCTGCAAATGGACAAGACGTGCGCCAATCGCCCTTGCTAGAACGTTTCAAGAAACGCAACATCGAGGTGCTATTCTTCGAATCGACCGTGGATTCGTTTGTGATGCCCAGCGTGCATGAGGTTGAGGGAATGCCGCTTTGCGCTGTGGGTAGCAAACAGGCAGATGAGATGTTTGGTGAGGACAAAATCACCACAGAGGACGAGACGAAGTTTGCGCCGCTACTAAGTGCGTTCAAAGCTGCTTTGGGTGAGCGTGTTGCTGATGTCAAGCTCTCACGTCGTCTGCTTGATTCGCCTGCATGTGTCGTCTATCCAAACGAAGATATCGCGATGAAAAATATCCTCAAACAAATGGGGCAGAAAATCCCAGAGAGCAAGCCCACACTCGAGCTCAACCCGAGCCACGCGCTGCTTTCAACGCTACTCATCGCTAATGATTCTGCCAAAATGAGCGATTATGCCTCGCTATTGCTTGATGAAGCGTTGCTGCTCGAGGGCGGGACACTCAAAGATGTGCATGGCTTTGTGCAAAGGCTCAATGCCATTTTGCAACGTGCATTGTGAAAAAAGGCTTTTTTAAGCCACTTTTGCTAGAATCATCGCTTTATCAAATCTATTAGGGGGTGTTGATGCGACATTTTCTTAGTTTGAAAGATTTTACAAAACAGGAAATCGAGGAGATGATTACCCTGTCTTTAGATATCAAAAAGAATCTCAAAAGCGGCAAGAGGGATTTGTTGCTCAATGGCAAAACTTTGGCAATGATTTTTGAAAAAAATTCGACTCGTACTCGCGTGAGCTTTGAAGCTGGAATCTACCAACTTGGGGGAGTTGGATTGTTTTTATCTGATAAAGACCTACAGCTTGGGCGCGGCGAAGAGATGAGAGACACGGCACGTGTGATTTCGAGTATGGTTGATTTGGTTGTGATGCGCACAACTTCACACACACGACTTTTGGAGTTTTCAGAATATTCGTCTGTTCCTGTTATCAATGGATTGAGTGATTTGTATCACCCCGCGCAATTGCTCGCTGATTATCTCACGATGGTGGAGTGCGGCAAGGGCGAGAATCCTGTGATTGCCTATGTCGGCGATGGCAATAATATGGCGCATTCATGGCTTATGCTCGCCTCGATTATGGGCTTTGAGCTGCGGCTTGCTACGCCGCGGGGCTATGAGCCTTCAGTTACAATTTATCAAGACGCTTTGAGCTTTGCCGAGGAGAGCGGTGCGCACATTGTCCTTTTGAGCGACCCAAGAGAAGCTGTCGATGGCGCTGATGTCGTTGCGACAGACACATGGACATCGATGGGGCAAGAAGAGGAAAAGCAACAGAGAATGAAGGATTTCAAGGGCTTTTGCGTCAACACCAAGCTGTTAAGCTATGCAAAAGACGATGCAATTTTCTTGCATTGTCTGCCTGCCTATCGTGGGCAAGAAGTCAGCGACAGGGTGCTCGAGGGCTCACAGAGTGTGGTGTTTCTTGAAGCAGAGAATCGGCTACATGTACAAAAAGGGATAATGGTTTGGCTCGAACAAAAAATAGGATAAGGGGTGGTTCTCTCGACAGCCACGCCTTGATTCTTCAAAGGATTGAAAGCAAACTTCTTCGGGCAAAACGTGAAAATCGTGCTATGGTACATGAAGAAGAGACTCTCACAGACGATAGGGGACAGGAATTTTGGAAACATACGATTTGTTACCATACTCCGCCTCAAAACGATGAGCCCTATTGTCTCAAGATGTCGGGAGTGGATTATATGCTTCTTCCCGAAGAAATGCTTTATCGCTTGCTCGATTTGCTCCATGCAAGCTATGAGGAGCGTTATTGTATGGAGCTCGAACGCGAGATTGCACGACAAATGCCACGTGATTTTGACGACATATGGGAAGTCGCGATTGAAGAGATTAAGAAGAGCAACAAGGGCTTTTTGCATATCGACCCCGAATCGTTAGTTTTGTCCATCAAAAAGCAGCACCCCAATCTTTTTATGCGGTTTGATTTTGAGTTCTAGGAGCTGCGTATGCTAGATTTAGACAAATTTGTTGCCTATTGCAAGCCCGGTCCACGCTACACAAGCTACCCAACTGCAAACGAATTTCGCGAGGATTTTGCCTACACACACTATCTCCAATCGCTGGGTGCTACGCCTGATGCTCCGCTTTCACTCTATGTGCATCTGCCTTTTTGCCGCTCGGCGTGCTATTTTTGTGGTTGCAATTCGATTTATACGAGCGATTCAAATAAAAAAACGCGCTATATCGACTATCTCGCCAAAGAGCTTGCGCTTTTGCGCGATGTCCTTGACACGAGCCGCGAGGTTGTGCAGCTGCATTTTGGCGGCGGCACGCCCACATTCATGAACCCCGAAGAGCTTGATAGAATTCTCGAGATGTTGCATACCACCTTCCCAAATTTTGCCACAGATTCGGAGAACAGCTGCGAAGTCGACCCGCGCTTCTTTAGCGCCGAGCATATGCGCGTTTTGCGCAAATGGGGTACAAACCGCATCAGCTTTGGTGTGCAGGATTTCGATTCGCATGTGCAACAGGCAATCCATCGAATCCAATCCATCGACCTTGTCGCAAATGCTGTTGTGCTCGCGCGTGAAAGTGGCATTGCATCTATCAATTTTGATTTGATTTATGGGCTTCCGCGTCAGAATCTAAAGAGCTTTATGCAAACGCTCCAATCTGTCGTTGAGCTCGCTCCTGATAGGCTCGCTGTGTTCAATTATGCACATGTTCCATGGATTAAAAAAACCATGCGCAAGATCAACGAGCTCGAGCTGCCAACGCCTGCGCAAAAGCTGCAGATTCTGCAACAAACCATTGTGTTTTTGTCCGAGAACGGATTCCAACAAATCGGTATGGACCATTTCGCCAAACCCGAAGATGATTTGTTCCAAGCCTATCTGCAGGGCACATTGCGCCGCAATTTTCAGGGCTACACAACCAAGCAAGGCAGCCAAACGATTGGAATCGGGCTCACATCAATCGGCGAGGGCGAGGCATATTATGCACAAAACTATAAAGACATGGCGCAATATGAGAGCGCAATAGACGCACACAACTTGCCACTTGCCAAAGGGATTGTGCTAAACAACGAAGACATGTTGCGCAAACGTGTCATCATGCAGCTTATGAGCAATCTCAAGCTTTCATTTGCCGAGATAGAACAAACATTTGGAATCGACTTTGTGAGCCATTTTGCCCCAGAGCTTTCCGAGATCACAACATTTCAAGAGCAAAACTTACTCGTGTGCAACAAAGATGGAATCGAGATTACCAAAGAAGGTATATTGCTCGTGCGCAATATTGTCATGCTTTTTGATAGCTTCTTAAAAAACACCACGCCCATGCAACAAAAATTTAGCAAAACGATATGAGCGCACCGATGTCTGCCTTCCAACAAATCTCAAGTGCTTGCGTGAAATGCGGCAAATGTATCCCGGGTTGCACAATCTATCGCATTAGCGGCGATGAGACGCGCAGCCCGCGCGGGTTTATCGATTTGCTCGGTGCATACCAACGTGGCGAGCTGACACTTGACAAAAACGCAAAAGACATCTTCGAGAGCTGCTTTTTGTGTACCCATTGTGTGAGTGTTTGCCCGAGCTCGTTGCCCACAGATGAGCTCATTGAATCCGTACGTGCTGATATTGCCAAAACCTTTGGAATCACATGGTATAAGCGCGCCTTTTTCTCGCTTCTTTCGCATCGCAAAATGATGAATTTTGTGAGCGCATGCGGCGCATTTTTCGCGCCGCTGTTGTTCCGCACCCGTGCTGATGGAATGGTTGCGCGGCTGCCTTTGCCGTTTGTCAAAGGCCGCGTTTTGCCAAGCAGCGCAAAAGAGAGCTTTTTGCAAAAATTTCCCGAGACGATTCCGCCAGCTTGCCCCACAGAGAATCCGCGCCATGTCGCGATTTTTATCGGTTGTTTGAGTAACTATAATTATGTCCAAGTCGGTGAGAGTCTGCTCACGATTTTGGGCAAACTCGGCATCGAAGCCTTTTTGGCAAAAGGGCAGAGCTGTTGCGGTGCGCCCGCGCATTTCACGGGCGACAAAGACACGGTGCGCACATTGATTGAACGCAATGTAACATATTTCGAGACAATCATCGATTCGCTTGAGGCAGTGCTTGTTCCCGAAGCTACATGTGCGGCGATGATTGTGCATGATTGGCAACGTTTTGCCAAAGACGATGCGCCGTTGCAGGCACGAATCCAAAAGCTCACACCCAAATTCATGATGGCAAGCGTGTGGTTGCAGACCCAAACGCAGTTGCCGCAGATTCTTGCCAAATGCATTCCCAAGCAACAGCGCATTACCTACCATGACCCATGCCATGCGCGCAAAGTTTTGGGCGTTTTTCAAGAGCCGCGCGCGTTGCTTGCGCAGAACTATGCGCTCAAAGAAATGGCGGATTCAAACGCTTGTTGTGGATTTGGTGGCATTACAATCCAAACCGAACGTTTTGCGCTCGCGCAGAAAGTGGGCAAAAATAAGGCACAAATGATTGCGCAAACAGGCGCAGACATCGTGAGCGCTGAATGCAATGCATGCCGCATGCAGCTTGTGAATGCAATGCATGAGCAAGGTGTCGCTGTGCGTTTTGCGCATCCGCTCGAGCTCATCGCAGAGGCTTTGCAAGGTAGTGAGTAGCACGATGGCTGATATTTCAAACGCACTTCTTGATGAGCTGCACGTTACGGCAGCGGCGATGTTCGAAAAGAATTTCTTGGGCATTTTTCATGGTTCTTTGTCGCTCAAGATTAGCAGCAATGAGTTTTTGATTAACCGCCACAACGCACTTTTTAACCACCTCACGCGAAGTTCAATGTCGCTTTTGTATACCAAAGAAGATTATCGCTGGAAAGAGGCAAGTATTGATACGCCGATTCATATTTCAATCTATCAAAACTTTAGCGATGCAAAATGTGTCGCATATTGTTTTCCACCATTCACCGTGGCATATTCGCTCAATCATGACATTCTGACACCCCATGATTATTTTGGCGCGCGATTATATAAGAATATGCCCGTGTATGATCCACGTGATTTTGAGAGTTGGTATGAGCGAGCTGAAGTCGAGATTTATCGTTTTCTCAAAGAGCGTAAAAGCCGCGTTATGGTGATTCGAGGCTATGGTGTCTATCTCTATGGGCGCAGCCTTTCAGATTTGGCAAAAAATATCGCCATTCTTGAGAATAGCTGCCGCATTCTCTATCTCTATGGTCTTGAAAATAAATCCGATTTGATTCTTTCTCGCGCACAATCTGACTTGATGCTCGGCAATAGTGGCATGAAGCTTTAAGCATTGAAATGCTATAATCTAAATAGCTTTGAAACTTTGTTTGGGGAGAGAATGTCTATGGTGAAAGTTACAGAGAATAGTTTGCGTGATGGGCAGCAATCGTTGCTTGCAACGCGCATGCGCACAGAAGATATGCTCGAGGCAGCACGTTTGTTTGAGCAAGTGGGATTCCATAGTGTTGAGGTGTGGGGCGGCGCAACATACGATACATGTTTGCGCTATCTCAAAGAAGACCCGTTTGAACGTCTTGCGCAATTCAAGGCGATTTTTAAAAAAACGCCCATACAAATGCTTTTGCGTGGGCAGAATCTCATCGGATATCGCCATTATGCCGATGATGTCGTGCGTGAGTTTGTGCGGCTGTGTGCCGAAGGCGGTGTGGATATTTTCCGCATTTTTGATGCACTCAATGATATACGCAATCTCACAACCTCGATTGACGAAGTCAAAAAACGTGGCAAACATGCACAGGGTACAATCTGCTACACAACCTCGCCTGTGCATAGCATTAGCGGCTTTGTCTCGTTTGCTAAAGAGCTTGAGAAGCTCGGCTGTGATTCGATTGCAATTAAAGACATGGCGGGCTTGCTCGCGCCCAATGTCGCATTTGAGCTTGTGAAGGCGCTCAAAGAGAATATTCGCATTCCTATTGCGCTTCATTCGCATTCGACAGCTGGTTTTGCATTTGGCACGCATTTACGAGCGATTGAGGCGGGAGTCGACATTGTCGACCTCGCTAACTCGGCGCTTGCTGAAGGGACAAGCCACCCTTGTACGCAATCAATGGTAACCGCGCTCAAGGGCACACAATATGACACGGGGCTCGACATCGCGCCAATGGAGCAAGCAGCAGAGATTCTCAAAATCAATCGCCGCAAGTACAAAAAGTTCGAATCGGAATACAACCTCATCGATACGCGCGTTTTGCTTACGCAGATTCCGGGCGGAATGATTTCTAATATGGCAAATCAACTCAAAGAACAAAATGCACTGCACAAAATGGAAGAAGTCTATCGCGAGATTCCGCTTGTGCGCAAAGACTTTGGCTACCCGCCGCTCGTTACGCCATCGAGTCAGATTGTCGGCACACAAGCTGTGCTCAATGTGCTTATGGGCGAGCGCTACAAACAGATTACAACCGAGACAAAGAATCTTGTGCGCGGACTCTATGGGCGTACTCCTGCGCCAATCTCTGACGAGCTGCGCGCAAAGGTTGTCGCAAGTGGCGAAGAATGCATCACAGAGCGCCCCGCCGACTTGCTTGCTCCAGAGCTTGAGAATGCAAAGGAGCAGAGCAAGGGCTTTGCAAAAAGTGCGACTGATGTCATTTCGTTTGCTATTTTTGGTGCTGTGGCAAAGACATTTCTTGATGAACGTGCGATGGGGCAGCTCACTCCAGAATCGCTCGAGACATTTGAAGATTTGAGCAATGAACCGCTTGCGAAGGAATTTTTTGTAACCTTGCATGGCGAGCAATACCAAATCAAGATTGAAGGAAGCGGCGCAAAAGAAGAGGGCGTGCGTCCATTTTTTGTCCGCGTTGATGGTGAGCTCAAAGAAGTCTTTTTGGAAAGCAGCTCTCATCAAGCCGCAGGTCCTGCAAAGGGTGTTTTGCCTCAAGCTACAGCGCCCGGACATATTGTGTCGCCTATGCCCGGGAATCTCACTAAAATCAAAGTCGCTGTGGGTGATTCTGTGAAAGAAGGCGATGTTGTTGCGATTGTTGAGGCGATGAAAATGGAACATGAAGTCCTTGCATCTGTGTCTGGCGAAGTGAAAGAAATCTATGCACAAGAGGGTATGCAGGCAAATAATGGTGTCGCGATTATGCTCATTGGTTAGGTGCGATGTTGCGTTTGCACAACACTCCCGCGCTCATGCAGCAGCCACGTAGTATTGGCGAGATTCTCAAAGCTTCTAAATCGCTGCTTGAGGGGCATTTTGAGGCTATCGCCGTTTTTGGCGAAGTAGGGAGCATTACCTATGCTAGCAGCGGACATGCCTATTTCACGCTCAAAGACGCAAATGCCGAGATTCGGTGTGTGATGTATCGTAGCGCGGTCTCAAAAAGCACAATCTCTATCATCAAAGGTATTGTGCTTGTGGTGCATGGCAAGATTAGCTTATATGAGGCACGTGGCGAGTTTCAAATGCAGGTGCAGTCTATAGCGTTGCACGAAAGTGTTGGCGAACGCAATCGTCAGCTTGAGATTCTCAAAGAAGAATTGCGCAAAAAAGGTTATTTTGAGCGTAAACGTAAACTCCCTACATTCCCTCGTTCTATTGCATTGCTCACATCGGCGCAAGGAGCTGTCGTGCATGACATGCAAAAGGTGGCGCAAAAACGTTGGAGATTGGTGCGTTTAGTGCTTGTTCCGACACTCGTGCAGGGCGAGGGTGCAGCTGAAAATATCGCTGCGAACCTTGCCTTTGCTGACAAGCTTGGGTGCGACATTGTCGTGCTCGCTCGTGGTGGTGGGAGCGTGGAGGATCTGTGGGCATTCAATGAGCGCATTGTCGCGGAAGCCATTTTTGCAATGGCGACACCTGTTGTCTCTGCTATTGGGCATGAGGTCGATTGCCCTTTGTCCGACTTTGTTTCGGATTTGCGTGCACCCACTCCTTCGGCTGCTATGGAGCTTTTGCTGCCTGATGAGCAAGAATGGCTTTTGCGTCTTGATTCGCTGCATGACAACCTCACGCAGAGATTGGCTCGCAAATCGATGCAAGCGCAGCATATGCTCCAAACATTACGTCATCAGCTGTCTGTTTTTGGCAGGCATTTTGCGTTTCAAAACGAACAGCTTGCGCTTTTGCGTAAACAGCTCGATGTAGCCTTACAAGCGCGCCTGCATGCGCGATTGCAGCAATGCAGATTTTTGCAACAATCGATACAAAGAGGGCTTGAGCATTTTCTTGTTTCTCAACAACGCATTCTTGCAGCGCATATATCGCGCTTGCATGCGTATAAAATACCGATTCACCCAAAACAGCAACAAATCCATGCTTGTTCGTCCCAACTTGTGCTTGTTCTTGCACAAATTTTACAGCTACAAAAGAAACGGCTGCATAATTTGCAAATTGCCTTAGAATGGTATAATGGTAGTTCTGCTCGCCAGAAAGGTTGGGTGCAGCTATGGCACAAAGGCTCTTTGGCAAAATTGAGCGAAATTGCTGAAAATGAAACATTTATTATTAGTGATGACTCATATCAAGCGGTTGTGAAAATGTTGCGCAAACAGCGCAAAGGAGAATCGTATGGTTAGGATATTGGGATTGTGTCTATTACTATTTGCGTCTGCTATCGCAGAAACCTTTAGCGATACAGGGTTCTCCTTTACAGGAGAAATCAAATATAAAAACTTAAAACATTTTGACTATGTGAATCCAAATGCCCCAAAACAAGGCAGCATTAAACTCTATGAAATTGGCAGTTATGATACATTGAATCCTATCGCAGCAAAAGGAGTCAGCGCGGCAGGACTCGAGTTATTCTACGATACTTTGACGGTGCGCAGCGAAGATGAACCTTTTAGTGAATATGGTTTATTGGCGGAGCGGATTCAACGTGATGTTGATAACTATTTTGTCATTTTTCATTTGAATAAAGCCGCGACTTTCCATGATGGCAGTGAAGTGAGTGCATTCGATGTTGCATTCAGCTTTCAGACATTGATGGATTCACAAAATCCTTTAATTACGCGTTATTATCAAGATGTCGAAGATGTGGTTGTAGTTGATAAATGGACTGTGCGCTTTAACTTTAAAAATAATCAAAATAAAGAGCTCCCGCTCATCTTAGGACAAATGCAGATTTTCCCTAAAAAATTTTATGAAAATCGCTCATTTGGAGAAAATCCACTAGAGATTCCACTCGGCGGAGGTCCCTATAAAATTGTTGCGGTTGATTCAGGCAAAAAGATAGAATATGAACTCGTTGAAAACTATTGGGCACGCAATCACCCCACGCGCATTGGACAATTTAATTTTAAAAAAATCATATATGAATATTATAAAGATGATAATGTTGCTTTAGAGGCTTTCAAGGCAGGAGCATATGATTATCGTCAAGAGAGTAGTGCAAAAAATTGGGCGTTAGGCTATGCAAGTAGTGCACTTGAAAAAGGTGCAATCATTAAAGAAGAGCTCGCCCATTCGTTGCCAAGCGGAATGCAAGGATTTTTTTTTAATACGCGTCGTGAATTTTTCGCTGATAGGCGCGTGCGTGAAGCCTTAAATTATGCGTTCAATTTTGAATGGAGCAATAAAAATCTTTTCTTTTCACAATATACACGTACAAAAAGCTATTTTGATAATTCCCCGCTCGCATCTTTTTCTGTGCCACTTGAAAAAGAGCGAGAGATTCTTGAGCCTTTTCGCTCACAATTGCCACATGAACTCTTTACCCAACCTTTTGTCTTGCCCGAACACAATGCAAGCGGCAATGTCCGTTCGCTGTTTAAAGAAGCGCAGCGGCTCTTACAAGAAGCAGGTTGGAGCTATAAAGGTGGCAAACTACAAAAAAATGGCAAACCTTTTGTGTTCGAATTGTTGCTTGTTTCGCCCGCAATGGAGCGCGTGGCAGTTCCGTTTAAGCGTAATCTAGGTATTTTGGGCATTGAAATGAATATCCGTACGCTTGATATGACGCAATATATCAATCGTGTGCGCAGTTTTGATTATGATATGATTGTCGGCGTTGTGCCACAATCACTTTCGCCCGGCAATGAGCAGCGCTATTTTTTTAGCTCAAGTGCTGCAAATGAACAAGGAAGTCGCAATTATGCTGGTATAGAAAATCCGACAATCGATGCGTTGATTGAAAAAATTATCCATGCACCCACACGTGAAGATATGGTTGATTATACGCGAGCGCTTGATAGAGTGCTGTTATGGGAATATTATGTGATTCCACAATACCATAATCGTTCATTTCGTATTGCCTATTGGAATCGTTTTGCGCACCCCAAAATCACGCCATTATATGGCACAGGATTTTGGAGTTGGTGGATTGAAAGCGACAAAGAAGAATTACTACTAAAAACCTATCCAAAATTACGGCGAGAATAGACTTTGATTTTGTAATGGGATTATGAATGGAATTGCAACATCAATATAGTATTCACAGGGCGCAGTATCATTATAATTTCTTTAAGTCAAATGAAAAAATATTCAATCTTCGGCTCAAGATTGGTTCCTATTATATTATTCGCTTTGATGGCAAGGGCATGACACGTGCTTTTCGTAAGAATCGAGAATTATTTTTTGAAGTTATGAAAGCGACGTTCCACCATTTTTGCACAGATTCGTTTGTGCAAGACTATTTTCGCGAGATTCCTTTTGCATACAGCTTTAGTGATGAGATTTCACTTTTATTTCGACATTATGATGACCGTAACCGCACACAGAAGATTTTGACACTCATGACAAGCAAGATGACGCTCGTATTTTATAAAACAGCACATGAGCTTGGTCTTGATTTGTGCGACAAAGATTGGCTCTTTGATGCACGAATCCTCGGGGTGCAGAGACATGAAATCGAGAGTTATTTTATGGTTAGGCAATCGTTTGCTATTTGTGGATATATTTCAGAACTCTGTGAGCAGCTTGGCATTGGTTTTGTTTCTACGTCCAAAACATTACAAATTGCTAGCGAATTTGGCAAACATATTGTCAAGGAACATTTGCTTGGTTTGATATATGCGCGGGAACAGAGTGAAACTTTTGAATTTTATGCGAACACAGAACATTTGCGACGTCTCATTGGCATCGCGTAAAGGAGAATAGTGAAAAAGATCATTTTAGCAGGCGCTTTGTTTGCGTCTAGTTTTGCGCTTGAGCTTGGTGGGCTTGAAGTCTCGCCCGAAATTGGGGCGATAGTGGGGCGTTTGAATGGCGGATTGCAAGATTATAGTGCAGGTGGCTATGCGCGCGTTTGGCTTGGTATGGGCAATGTTCTTATCGCTCCACAAGTGCGCTATGGGCTTTTGTTCAATCGTAATCAAACATACGAACAAAGCATATCCGATGTGAAGCGTCTCAAAAATGCGCAATATGGTGCCGCATTGGGAACAAATCTTGATATTGGTATTTTGCGCATCACGCCTTATGTAGGCGCAAATTATTCGCAATTTGATAAAGTTTATAAGGACACTTTTAGTTATTCTGTGGGGTTTAAAGTGAAGCCCACGCTTATTCCGCTCTCTATTGGCGTGCAATACGAGCAGCAAAAGCCAGAAATCAAAAATACGACTACGAAACAAAAAATCAATTCAGCTCAACTCTTCATTGGTTTGCATTTCTAGCTCGTGCTGTTGGTATCGTCTCCTTTGCTCTTGTAGGGGAGAAGGGGGTTGTTGCTGTCTCCTTGAACCTTGTCTTCATCGATAATCTGAAGCTTGCTTGCTGCATAGGGGAGCGAGATTCCCTGCACAAACACAGAAACAAGCACCATGAAGAAGACCATATTGAAGATGTGGTTTGATGATGATAAGCCCTCAAGGTAAGGATAGGTTGCGAGTACAATCGGCACAGCACCACGTAATCCAACCCATGAGATAAACATTTTTTCTTGCGTGTTATAGCGGCTTTTTGCGAGTGTGGCAAACACACTCAAAGGACGCGCAACAAACATCAAAAAGCACGCGAGAATCAATGCTGGAATAGCAACGCTTAACAACTGCGAAGGAAACACCAAGAGCCCGAGTGTGAGGAAGACGATGATTTGCATCATCCAAGCAATCGCGTCATGGAAGGACACAATATTTTGTTTATAGGGGAAATGCTCGCGGTTTGTTAGGATTCCTGCAAGATAGATGCACAAAAAGCCGTTGCCACCTGCTTTAGAGGTGATGCCAAAGATAAATAAGAGCCATGCGACACTAAAGAGCGAATAGAGCCCCGGTTGCCCAATGCGAAGTCGCTTGCACACTTGTGGGAACGCGATTCCAAAGAGATAGCCCAACACGCCTCCTAGCAAGAATTGCAAGACGAATCGCCAGATAAGCTCCGCATACGATAGATTATCAGCTGTTGCAAGTGAAATGAGCTGCAAGACCGTCAGTGTGAGGAAGATTGCCATTGGGTCGTTGCTCCCGCTTTCTAGCTCGAGCAAGTGCCCAATGTTATTTTTGAGAGCTAAATCTTTTGCGCGCAAAATGGCAAAAACGGCTGCTGCGTCTGTCGAGGATACAATCGAGCCAAGCAAGAGTGCTTCGAGAAATGTTGTATCAAACAACAGATACACACAGCATGCAACTGCAATGGCGGTAATCAACACACCAAAGGTGGCGAGCAGGATTCCGTCTGTGAGCACGGGGCGAATGTCTTTATAGACGGTCGAAAGCCCACCATCATAGAGAATAAATAGGAGCGCGATAGTCCCAATGGATTGGGCAAGTGCAGGGTTGTCAAATTCAATGCCCAAGATTCCATCGCTTCCAAGAAGCATGCCAATGCCCAAAAAAACAAGCAACAATGGCACGCCAAACTTGACAGACAGCTTGCTTGCATAGATACTAATTGCCAAAACAACGCCAATTCCAGCGAGATAAAATTCGAGATTTCCCATATCGCGCCTCTCTAACCTCTAAATAAGATGTAATTTCATAACACACATCAAGGCTTATTTATGGCTTTGAAATTTGTGATGTTTCGCGCCGCAGAAGCGGTGGTTGCCGTGCCTAGATTTGAAAAATCGCAACCGATTCTTCGAGGACATTGATTGTCGTGCGCAATGTATTGATTTCCCTTGCATTGCTGTTCATTGATGTTGAGGTCGTTTGGGCGATGTTCGCAATCGCGCTAATATCTTCTGAAAGCGCCTTGATTTGTTGTTGTTGTTTTTCAGAATAGATGGCGACTTGGTTTGCATTCTGCAATGAATCTGTTGCTTGTTGGTAGATTTGGTTCAGCATGTCTGCTGCTTGGTTGGTGATGTCGAGATTTTGTGTAATCTCTATTGAGATATTCTCAATGCCTGCAACAGCGGTTCTGGTCTCTTTTTGAATGAGTTCGATGATGCGATTGATTTCTTGCGTAGCGACATCAGTGCGTTCGGCAAGTTTGCGAATCTCGTCTGCCACAACGGCAAATCCTCTGCCTGTCTCGCCCGCTCGTGCTGCTTCAATCGTTGCGTTGAGGGCGAGGAGGTTGGTTTGGTCTGTGATTTCTTTAATAATCCCTGCGCTGTTGCCAATGGTTTGGACATGTTGTTCAAGCATTTGAATCTGTTCCACAGCACTTTGTGCATTTTGTGAGACACTCGACATATTCTCTGCTACATTTTGGATTGTTTCTTTGCCATTCTCACTTAGTTTTGCGCTATCTGTCGAGTTGGTGTGTGTGAGCTGGGCAATCGAATAGACTTGCTCGGTGTCTTGCTGAATGAGTTTGATTTCTTCGCTAAGTTTGTTTGCCATATTTTCTTGCTGATTTGCTGCTTCTTGAGCAAGCTTAGAAACTTCGGCGACATTTTGTGTTTTCTCGAGAATCTCATGTGAGGAATGACTGATTTTTTGGATAATATCGGCGATTTTATTGCGCATCACAGCAATCGAATCAAGCGCGCTTTCTTTTGTAATATTTGTAATCGAAATGCGCAAATTACCTTTTGCAATGGTGTTGATGATATTTTTAATTCTTGCAGGTTCATCGCCAAGAGCATTTTTCACATAGCGTACAGTAAAATATGCCACCGTTACACTTATAATAAACATAACAATGGTGAGAATAATCATTAATTGTGTAAATGACTCACTAATTTCAAGTGTTGCTGTTGTTAACGATTGATTTGAATCTTCTTGATAATCGATAAATCGATTGATTGCGGCAAGCCACTGCACAAATTGTTCGGCGACAGTGTCGGCAAGAAAAATCTTTGCCTCATATTCTTTGTCGGCATGTTTGAGTTCGATAATTTTTTGAATATTAGGTAATGTCGCTGCTTCGATTTTTTTAATTTCTTGCAATAATGTTTTTGCTTGTGGCATCATAGTTGATGCAGCGATTGCATCGAGTGGTGCAGCAGAATCTTGATAGTCTTTTTCGAGCTTATTAATCAAAGTAATTTGTTGGTTGAGATAGGGCGCAGTTGTGGCAAGAATCACATCGCGAATGGCGATAGAGCGGTCATGCACGCTCCCACGAAAATTAATGGCGTATCTTTGTTGTACAGCATTATCATTTGTGATAGTGTTGAGGTTTTTGTCGATACGAATCACTTGCATAATGCCAATAATAACCATAATAATGGCGACAAGCACAACAATGCCAAAACCTCCATATAATCTGTATGATAGTTTTATGTCTTTCATTTTTGCTCCTGAAATGTTCGGTTAGGAATGTTGCATTGTACTGATATAGAGTTAACAGAGGTTTAAAATAATTTTTGCGCAGCAATCTGTTCTTGCAAAGCGGCGAGGTCATTTTTACGTTCGTTGAGGAGCGCAATACGTGAATCGATATGTTGTAGCTGTGTGCTTGTGAGTTCTTGATAGGCGATATAGATTTTTTGATAGAGCTTGTCGGCAAGCGTTTCTTCGCCCGAAATGGCACTGAAATTGGTTTGAATCTGAAAAGATTCTTCGAGCATCGTTTTGATAGCATCAAATGTTGGATTGAAAATCTTAAAACTTTTGGGCTCATTGAGATGCAAGACAACCGAATCAGCAATACGTTTTTTGAGTGCTAAAATAGCATGCTCAATAAGCTTGATGTGTGCGCTGCGCAATAGAAGCGGCAAACTCTCGAGTTCTGATGTGATAAAATTTTGCATTTCGCCGCTGGTGCGCAAAAAGGGGGTTGAGATGTCTTGGTGAATCTTAAGTGCATAATGTTTGAGATTGACAAGCAACACATCAGAAACAAGTGGGTGGCTTTTTTGAATAAATTCGCATCGTTCTTGCCACAATGTGATTTGTGTGGCGAAGTCGGTTTGGAGCGAATCGAGTGCTTCGCGAATGTGTTTTGTAGCTTTGCGAATTTTGATACCAAAGTTTTTGAAAAATTTCACATTGCGCGAATCGCCAAGAAAAAGCTCCTCATTGATTCTATCATCATTCAAAGCCATCACATCGATCTCGTGTTGCACAACGCGCGTGCCGATAAAGCCATCTTTGGTTGTGAAATGGAGCTGCTTTGTGGGAGTGAGATTTTTAAAGAGAATCTCGGTGATGTTTTCGATTTGATAGCAGAGTTCGAGCGCGAGTGCATGCAGCTCTTGTTTGTGCTTGCTTTTGAGTGCTTTGAGCAGCTCTTTGGTGTGTGTGCTATGCTCGAGCACAAGTGTGCGCAGCTCCTCGAGCAATGCAATGAGAAAGTCGTATTGCTGTGTAAGCAGCGCGATGATGCGCAAAAGTTCGGTTTTTATGCTGTGTTCTTTGGCGACAATCGCGCTTGGGCGAATCTGCTTTTCGATGAAGTCAAAGATTTGTCCAAAGCCTGATTCGGCATAGAGAGACTGCGTGAGCGAGGGGTCAATCGCCATATCGGCAATTTCTTGTTGTTGCTGCTCAATGGCGAGTTGCAAGGCTTGCGGGCTATACTCGCTTGCGCTCATGCTCGCAATTTTGCGCCCGAGATTGCTCAAGGATTGCAGCAACACTTGCTCTTTGTCAAACCCACGTGAACGCAATGCTTGTAAAGAAGAAATCGCCACGACATCAGCAAAAAACATTGAGAATCTCTCGCGGATATAGGCGATAGCGGTGTCGATGTCTTCGGCATTTGCGAGGCGGTCTTTTTGGTTGAGCACACAAAGGCTCTTGTTGGCATAGTTGGGCAGGAATTTTTGTAGAATCTCAAGCTCACTCTGCTTGCCCGCATTGTCGATGAGTGTGAGCCATATAATGCCATCGACACTACTTAAGATATTCTCTGTCGTTTGTGTATCGCTCTCGCGTTGTGAGTTGAATCCCGGTGTGTCGAGGAAACTGATGTCTTTGAGCAGCGCAACGGGCGCGTGCAATGTGAAAGATTCGATGATTTTTGTTGGTGTGTCGCGCAGGTTGAAAATGTCTTCGACTGGGTGGTGTGTGGTTGTCCCATCTGCATAATGCACGCTAAGCCCAAATGTTTTGCCATAGACAAGATGGCAGACTTTTGATGTGATGGGCGTGATTCCTGTGGGCAGCAAGGAGCGCGAGAGAATTGCATTGAGAAATGTTGATTTGCCTGCCGAAAATTGCCCGATAATGGCAATTTTGAGTGGTGCATTGGCACGTTGTTGCAGCGCGTCAAGTGCGCTTTTGAGCTCGTTTGAAGGCAGAAAGCGGTCATGCAAAAGCATGTGGCAATAGCCGCTAAGTCCGTCTGTAACAATCTCGGGCGTCTCGTGGTTCTGGGCTTTGTGGTAGGATTCGATAAAGTCATGCAGTGTTGTCATCGTCTATGTCTTTTGTAGGATTGCTTGCGCGTTTGCTTGCAGAGCAAGCAGGCGTTCTTCGTGCGCAAGGAGTGTTTTTTCACGTGTCCCTGCGTCTTGGTCATTGTGTTTTTGTGCTGCGTTTTCAAGCGCGGCAATCTGTTGTGCAAAATTATCAGCACTTTGGGCAAAGAATGCGGCAAGTGTGGATTCAAGTTGCGCATTAAGCGTGCCTTTGGTTTCCTCGCTCCATGCGTTTGCGCGCTTGATGAACGCATCAAAACCGAGCGCAAAGAGTTGTGTGAGATCTTTTTGTAGCGAAGAGAAGTTTGATGTGCTATGATTGGCGTTGAGGTGCGTGATTCCTTGCGCGAGCACAGAGGTTTGGTCGATGAACGCATTCTTAGCAAAGAAATCATTGACAAATTGCTGATAGTCGGCAAGTTGCGAATCGATACTCTCGTTGGGCAGCGCGAGGCGATAGAGTTGTTCGCGGATTTCTTCAAAGAAGAAATACAGGGCACGTTCGAGCTTATAAGCAAAGTCGCGCCGTGCTTCGGTGATGGCGTCTTGGATTCCAATCGTGATGGTCTTGTGCAGATTTTCATCGCTGGGTTTGCCGCTGTGGTTGTAGCTGTACTCGAACATGTTTTGTATGCGTTCTTTGAGGACTGCTTGAAACTCTTGGAGCTTGAATACGATGCCTTTGTGCAACGTGTCGCATTGCGAATCGTATTGCGCACGACTTTGGGCAAGTGCGGCTTGGACGGCTTGCGTTGTTTGTTTGTTTTGCTCTTGTGCTTTTTTTGCGTCTTGCAGTTGCGCCATAATCTCTTCAAGACTCGCGTGCATAAGCTTTTTTTGTAGCGCAATGTCCTCGAGGACTGTCCCGACACAATCGAGCAGATGGCGCAATGCACCAAACACAATCAATCGCATTTTTTGCGAATCAGCACCAAAGAGCATATTGTGTAGCGCGGATTCGAGTGCTGGGATTCCTGTTTTATCCAAATCATAGCCTTTTTCTAGCGCTTCGTTTGCGCGCCCCGTGCGGTGCAACAAAGCCATATAGCCCGATGTTGGGATAAACTCGAGATTCTCGGTCAGCCGTTCATCGAGCCCAAGTTCGATGAGCTTGGTGCGGAAGCTGTTGGTGGTGTAGTCCATAATTGCTTGCAGTTCATTGGGATTAATCGAATCGGCATGTGTGAGCACAACGAGCAGCCGAGCAATGTTTTTGTTTGCGAGCGCATCGACCATGAAATCGATGTCTTTTTTTGTCGCACTCTGCGCGGCGTTCATCAAATGCACAATCACATCACAATGCAAGAGATAGTTTTTGGTGATTTCTTCGCGTTGGGTGAGTGGGTCATCGAGTCCGGGCGTGTCGATGAGATGTACGCCATCGCGCAAAAAGTCAAGCGGCAGATAGAGTTGTACTTTTTTGATGAGATTGCACATACGTTGTGGGCTTTTTGCCGATGTGTAGTTTGTGAGCTCGTTTGTGGCAATCTCCTTGCTGCCTTCGTTTAGTTTTGCGGCGAGGTTGTCGCCAAAAATTTCGCGTGTTTGGGCGACAAATTGGGCTATTCCGTCATCAAACTTGGCACTTTCTTCGATATTGTGCCATTCAGATTCTGTCCAAAACGAGACAACGGCTTTGGGCGTTTGCCCATAGGAAATAATCGTAAGATTCGCTGTTTCGGGAACAACCGATGTGCCAAGAATCTCTTGAGAAAGTAGGGCATTGAGCAACGTGCTTTTGCCCGCACTCATCACGCCCGTGATGGCAATTGTGAAGTTTTGTTGCGAAAGCAGGTTTGCGATTCGCTCCACACTCTCAATCTGCCCATAATCGCGCAGCAATGGCTCATAATCGTTCAAGAGATTCTGCAATGTGGCGATGTCTTGCCCAAAATCTTGGTCGTTTGCAACCTGCACGCGCTCGCGCGGGCGAATCTGTCGCACAATCGATTTGATACGCTGTTCTTCGTCATATTCCAAGATTCCTGCATCGCGCAATGCCGTGATTCGTGTGATGATTTCCTCTGCCATGCGCGTTGAGGGCGCGCTCAAAAGTAGCTGCAAAAGTGTGCTTTGTAATGTCTTGACAGAATCGAGCGACAATGTGAGATTCCATTGTTCGCATTTATGGGCAAACATGTCGAGAATCTTGTAGGTGGCGAAATTGCGCCCATTGCATGCAAGCACAATCGCATACCAATCAAGAGTTTCCTTAGTCAGCATCGCCGCGAGATTGTCATGCGGCTTGCTCTCAAAATGAGCATTGTAGATAAGCGTAAAGAAATCATCAATGAGTTGCATACTCTTGCCTTATCGCGCAGAATCTGGAAGTGCGGAGGGTGGAATGACTGCCCCGCCGCGTCCCACGATTCCGCTCTCTGGGATTGTTGTGTTGAATGCACGCACACCAATGCTATATTTGAGTCCACGTTTGGTTTTTTCAAACCGCACAGGGAAGTTGATTTCCATAACGAAAGGATTGTTTTCAATAGAGCGCAGCATATCGCGCAGTTCGCGTGTGTTTTTGACAACCCCAGACACCTCAAATCGATTCTCGGCAACGTTTTTGTTTTTTTGTGTTGGTGTTTTAAGCGGCTTGACGCTGCTGCCTGCAAAAATTCCCGCAAGCTGCTTGCTATCTAACGTGCTGTGCATTTTGTTAATCGCGCGCGTGTTGTTTGCCTCGAAGCTATTCTTTTGTGCCAAAAGTGTGGTGTATTGTTTGTGTGTCTCGCTCACAAGAATCTCTTCGCGGCGATAGTTTACGTTTGTTGCTTTAAAATCCTCAACATAGCCGCGCCAATAGAGTGTGAGAAACAGCAATAGGGCGACTGTATAGAACAGCAGCCATAGTGTATTTGTAACCCAATTGATTTGTTTGAATGCGAAAATATCCATTATTGTTGCTCCTTTGGTATATTCAAATCAAACGTGCGGCTGACGGAGACAAAATTGAACCAACCATTTGCAAGTGGGAAAAAATCCACACGACTTTCGTTAAAAATCGAACGAAGTGGCGCTTCAAGTAAGAAATTATAGATTTCTTTCGATGGCGTAACGCCTTTGATAATCAGCCTATCGCGGTGCATTTCGATGCTGTGCAATGTGATTTGGTCGGGGGTGAGGTCAAAGAGGCTTAGGATTGTTTTTGTGATTCGTGCGTTCTGTGCTTGAATCTGATTTGCAAACGCACTTTGGTCTTGGGCGATGCCTAGCTCGGCTTGCACGCGGGCAATCTGCGCTTGGTAGTCGTTTTTGCGTGCGATATTTTCTTCGGTTTGAATCGTCATATAGAGTTTTTCAGCTTCCACAACACCCATATAGCCCGCAATAATCGCTACAGAGGCGGTGATATAGAAAATCCAAATTTTACTCAATTTGCTGATGATGTTCTTTTTTTGCGGGCGGATAAAACTATACATGGCTCATACCTCCAAAAGGTCGTGTTGCGCAATCTCGGCGATAAGCTGGCACATATCGACTTCAAGAATCTGTGTATCAATCATTAGGCTGTTTCGGAGATATTCGGCGGCTTTTTGCACCATACTCGTGCCGTCTATCACGACAACTTCCGCGATAAAGTCGCTATCGCTGTGATTGTTGTAGAATGTGTTGATTGATTCTTTGAGTATTGTAGTCGCTGTAGCAACGCGCGCAAAATCTTCAAGCTCGCGCTTTTGGTTCTCTAGCGCACTTTGTGATTCTTCGTTTGCCTCAATAAAATCTTTCTGTTCCCCGACATTATCGAGATCGCTTAGCTGCCCAATCTCTTCGTTTTGTGCGTCATCAGTCGTAGAATCTGGTGCAGATTCGAGCTCGGCAGGCGAGTTTGCTTGCTTAGAGGATTCGAGAGATTGAATCGCGCTAAAATAGAGCCTTGAGCTGTCCATGATGAGCAGCGCAACGGTGGCTTGTTGCAGCAATACATAGAGTCGCTTTGTGCCATCGAGGCGCGAACGGATACTTTGATAAAGCAGCAAAAAGGGTGAATAGAGAAAGTCGAGAGATGGTGCACGATAGAAATTATCAAGGTCGTCTGAAATAGCATTTTTGCTGATAAAAACGCTCCATTTTTTACCAATAATGATTCGCTGCATGCCTGTCTCGCCGCCCGTGCCCTCGACAGCACCTTGATGGAGAGAATGGCTTATTGTTGCAATGTATGTGAAAGGGTGCCGCCTGCGCACTTTTGAGAGGTAATATGCCGCTTCGATGGGGAGTTTGTTCGGGGCACAACGAAAGGTTTTGATTTCTTCAGACGACATAGCACCACCCTTGAGAAATCGCAAAAGAATCCGACAATCTCGCATATCAAGATGCACGCTCGCAAGCGCTGTTGCAAAAAGTCCTCGCAATAAACTCATTGTGTCCCTTTATCGCTATTGTTGTCTCACAAAAGATCCAAATCAAACGTTGAATCATAGAATCTTTTTCTTAAGATTATCCTTTAAGGTAGTCTTGCAAATCGCGTTCCATTTGTTCTTTGAGTAATACTTTTGCAGATTCCAAAGTATGGTTTTTGAGCGAGAGTGGTGGCATTGCAATACAATAGACCTCTGTAAAAGGCTTGGGAATGATAAATCTATCCCAGCTGTTCAGATTCCAATAGCGCTTGGCAAATAAACGAAAAATCACCACAGGATAATCATTTTTTTGCGTAATCGCAACAATTCCATCGGCGATGTTGTGATAGGGTCCGCGCGGTCCATCGGGCGTAATCGCCAAGTCCTCACCTTTTTTGAGAAAGCTAAACGCTTGGAGCAGAACGCGGATTGCCCCGCGCGATGTGCTGCCACGAATGGCTTTGAGGTCGAAAAAGGCGATGGTGCGTGCGGCAATCTCGCCATCGGCATGGTGGCTGATAATCACGCGCCCATTGGGCTTTTTTCGAATCTGTTCGTAGAGAAAGGGCTGAAAAATCATCTCGCCATGCCAAAATACGACAACCATCGGTGATTGGAGTGTGTGCAGCGATTTGTCGATGACAAAATGCTTCTTGCAGCTCCAAAACAAGCACCGAATGAGCACAGAGCCCACACGCGGACCAAAATGCAATCCAAAGAATCGCAGCAATCGTTTCTTGAGCCTTATATCGCTTCTCCTATGAGATATGTGCGGCGTGAATCGAGGATTTTTGCTGCGCTAATCTGCCCAATGAGTTCGCGTCTAAGCGGCGCGCGCACGATTTTTGCATTGTCGCTCCTGCCTTCCATGAGCCCATCTTCACGTGGAATCTCCCACAATGTCTCGCATGTTTTGCCAATCTCGCGTTGGTTGTTTGCGTCCATAATCTCTTTTTGGCGCTCCTGCAGGCGCGCTAGCCGTTCGCTTGCAATCGAGTGCGGGACATCGTTTTCCCATTTTGCCGCTTCTGTGTGCGGGCGGGGTGAATAGATGAAGCTATACATCGTGTCAAACCGCACCTCTTCGAGCACATGCATTGTCTGCAAGAAATCCTCTTCGCTTTCATGCGGAAAGCCCACAATGATGTCTGTGCCAATTGTGAGATTCGGAATCATTTCTCTAAGACGCTTTGCACGTTCCAAAAACCATTCTTGCGTATATCCGCGCCGCATGAGCTTTAGAATCTTTGTTGAGCCGCTCTGAAGTGGCATGTGAATGCTTTTGCAGATTTTGTCGTTGCGTGCGAATGCGTCCAAAAACGTATCGTTCATGTGAAGCGGGTGTGGCGAGGTGAAGCGGATTCTGCGTAGTTTTGGAATCGTTGCAAGCTCGGATAGGAGCTTGGTGAAATCCACCTTTGGGTGTGGTGCGCTAAAGGTTTTGCCATAGCTATTGACGTTTTGTCCCAACAGCAGAATCTCTTTCGCGCCATCATCAATCGCCTTTTGCGCCTGTGCGATGATGATGTCGAGTGGAATCGAAATCTCTTTGCCGCGCGTGTGTGGGACGATGCAGTAGGCGCATTTTTTGTCGCAGCCAATCGAGATGTTGATGCGCGCGCGCAGCTTGCTAGGCGATTGTGTCGCCGCAAAGATATAGTGGCTGCTGTCTTCATGAATGTCGGTTTCAACGGCTTTGTCGCGGTGGATAATGCTCGAGATTTGTGCGATATTGCGCGCGCCGAGCACGAAATCAACAGCAGGCGCTTTGCGGAGAATCTCCGCACCAAGATGGCTTGCGCTGCAGCCACAGATTCCAATCTTTGCGCCATTTTTGCGCAGTTTGTTATATTCTCCAATCTCGGAAAACAGCTTGCGTTCGGGCTTCTCGCGCACGCTGCATGTGTTGATGAGAATCAAATCGGCGAGTTCTGGGCTGTTTGTGGGCGTGTAGCCCTCTTTGGTTTGCAATTCAGCGAGCATGCGTTCGCTGTCATGCTCGTTCATCGCGCAGCCCATCGTTTCGATAAAAACGAGCTTGCTCATGGAACAAATGTCGGTGAGATGATGTGCATTTCGTAGAGATAGTCGGTATCATCTAGCCCATAGTGAATCTCGTGTTGATGCACATTGTAGCCCTTTTGGCTAAAAAAATCACAAATTTTTTTGACATCTTTTGCTTGGTTGTCGCGGTCGAGATAGACAAACGCTTGCCCTTTTGTCGCGAGGTCTTTTTCGATTTGCTCTGTTGAAATTTTATTGGGTTTGCCATCAAGCGCCGTGCGTGCTTTTTTGGTATCCATTCTCCATTCCTCATTGAAAGTTACTAAATACATATTTTAGCTCAAAATCTCTGAATCCCCGCTTGTGTTCATTTAAGATTAACTATTTTTAAATAAAATAGCGGATTTGAAATTTGAGAAAAAGGACATCAAATGCGTTTTTTCTGTTTTTTGCTCATCTGTGGATTGGGTATTTTGCATGCTGTTGATCTCACGGGCGATTTTATCACGCATGTTGGGGAAAGCGGGCGGCAATCGATTGTGGAATTTTTTGAAAAAGATGGCAAATATTATGCCTATGGCTATGCGAATGTTGATGGCTCGGGTCCCAAAAAGGATAGCAATAATCCCAATCCAAAGCTGCGCGAACGTGTTGATAAAGGCACTGTGTTTGTGTATGGATTGCAAAAATCAGGCGATTCGTATAAGAATGGTTTTGTCTATGATTATGACGATGGCAAAATCTATCACCTGAAAGCGCATTTTATTGATGATAATACTCTGGAATTGCGTGCAAGTATCGATAAGTTTGGCATGATGGGTTTGACGATTACATGGAAACGGCTCACAAAGGCGCAAGAAGAGAAATATCGCCCCGAGAAGCCTGGTTTTTCTGTTGTGCAAGAGAGCTTGAAGCTGCTTGATGAGGCGAAGTGAGCCGTTTTAGAATCCCTCTTTCTGCAAGGGAGGGGAGGGAATCAATCTCACAATGACAAATTTGGAGGTGCGACTTCAGTCGCACGCATTGAGAATGAATATGATATAATATCCGCCATTCAAATCGAAAGGAAAACTAATGAAAGTCATTATTTTTGGCGCAGGAATGGCGGGTCAACGAAACATTCCCACAATCCTCGAGCAAGGGCATGAGATTCTCTGCTTTGCCGACAACGACACGGCGAAGCAGGGCAAGACAATTGCCCTAGAGCCTGCGGGGGGGGGGGCAGAAATTTGTTTATGAGATATGCTCCCCGCAAAGGCTGCTTGCACTAGAGTTTGACAAGGTATTCGTTATAACCATGCAGCACCGCGAGGTGGTGCAGCAGCTTGTCGATGAGCTACAGATTCCAACCCACAAAATCGACACAAGCTTTGTGAGCGCGCGTAGCAATGCGCGGCATGCGTTCTTGCGCGAGTTTGCCCAAATCGCGCTTGAATGCGATCTTGCTGGCGATGTCGCCGAATGCGGTATCTATCGTGGCGAATTTGCGCGACTCATCAATTTGCATTTTCCTACTAAAAAACTCTATCTATTCGACACTTTCGAAGGATTTGCACAGCAAGATTTGGAACGTGAGAGTCCCGATGTGCAAAAATGCGCCCAACTTTTTGCCAACACTTCTGTGCCGCTCGTTTTGTCCAAAATGCCAAATATACAAAATTGCGTGGTGCGCAAGGGCTGGTTTCCCGACACCGCGCGTGGGCTTGAAAGCGAGCGCTTTTGCTTCGTGAGTCTCGATACCGACCTTTATGACCCAATCTTTGCTGGACTTGAATTTTTCTATCCGCGTCTTGTACGTGGTGGGGTGATTTTGGTTGATGATTATTTCGACCCATCGTTTCGGGGTGCTAAACAAGCGATAGATGATTTCGCTCAAAAACACCATGTTGTGTTTGTACCCATTGGTGATTCATCAAGTATTGTTTTTGTGAAGGGGGTGTGATGGTGTCATGTGCCATTTTGTCATGTTGAGTGTAGCGAAACATCTCTACGGAATCTCGACTTATAAGATTCTTCACCTGCAAGGCAGGTTCAGAATGACAAAATTGTGGGTTTTCTAACAAGATTCCAATCGTCATTGCGAGCGAGCACATTGTGCGAGCGTGGCAATCAACGAGCAAGGAATCCCGATACGGTTGATTGCCACGTCTACCTTGCACAGACTCGCAATGACGGGCAGTCGCCATGTTGAATCGCGTCTCCCCCTTCAGCCAAACTTCAGCGGGGGGGGGGCATAATTTTGTGATAAAAGGAGAGCTGATGCCGTTTTTACCCAAGCCATTTTTGCCCGACACGCCCGACATCGCATCGCAGAAGGGCAAAAGATGAACGTTTATGCACAACATCTTGCGAGCCTCTATGAGCCCGAGCTTTTGGAATCTGTCGAGGGCAAGACATTGCTTGTTACGGGCGCAAGTGGGCTCATCGGTAGATTCTTTGTTGATTCTCTGCTTGCGAGCAAAGCAGATTTTCGGCTCGTCTTGCCTGCTCGCCGCGCGTTGAACTTCGCCGATTCGCGCGTACAAAGCTTTATTGCCAATCTTTGTGAGCCTCTGTCTCTCCCCGATTCGACAAAGCTTGACGCAATTGTTCATCTCGCTTCGTCCGCGTCCCCTGCCGCCTTTGCCGTTTCACCCATCGCAACAATCATGCTCAATGTGCATGCGACACAGAATCTGCTCGAGCTTGCAAGTCAACATCATGCAAAGTTTATCTTTATGAGCAGCAGCGAGATTTATGGCGAGAGCGCAAAGATTCTAACTGAAACCGACATGGGCTATCTTGATTGCATGGATTGGCGCAATTGCTACAACGAGAGCAAGCGCCTTGCCGAGACACTCACGCAAAGTTTTGCGTATGAGAAAGGCGCACAAAGCATTGTTTTGAGAATCCCGCGCACATTTGGTGCGACCTTTGGCGCGCATGACAACCGCGCCCTTTCGTCATTTTTGCGCGATTGTGCAATGGATAGGGACATTTGGCTCAAGAGCGATGGGCAGCAGATGTACAGCTTTTTGTATGTCGGCGATTGCGCGCGAGCGATTGCCTTTGCGCTCGCAAAGCTGCCCACAAACAATGCCTACAATGTCGCGAGTGAGGCGATGAGCCTTCAGGACTTTGCATTGCATGTTGCAAATCTAAACCCCAAAGTTTGCCTTAGAATCGAAAAAACAGAACAGATTGGAATCACAAAAACACAGCATTCGATTCTTGACACAATAAAGATAAAAAATTATGGATTTTTCTCAAAATTTAGCCTGCAAGAGGGCTTGGAATGGACATATAGAATCTTAAAAGAAAAACAAGAAAAGGAGAGAGAATGAACAAGGTTGCTGCAATCATCACAGCGGGTGGAATCGGCGCGCGCACGGGGCTTGAGATTCCAAAGCAATTTGTCGTTGTTGAGGATAAGCCGATTATTATCCATACGCTCGAGGTGTTCGAGAATCACAAAGACATCGACATTATCTGTGTGCCATGCCTTGCTGGCTGGGAAGAGAAGCTCGAAAGCTATGCCAAAGAGTTCCATATCTCAAAGCTCAAAATCATCACACAAGGTGGACAAACGGGCTTTGAGAGCATTCGCAACGCCCTCTTTGCGCTCAAACCTTATTTGAACGATAAAGATATTGTGATGGTGCATGATTCCATTCGCCCGCTTGTGAGCGAGCAGCTCATCAGCGATAATCTCGCGCTGTGTAGGGCAAAGGGCAATGCCGTTGCGGTGATTGATTCTGTCGAGGCGCTGTTGCAGACGATGAGCCCAAACGCGGAATCATCTGGGATTTTGCTCGATAGGGAGATTGTCAAGCGCACACAAACGCCGCAATCCGTGTTCTTTGGACATTTTGTGTCGCTTTACCAAAAGGCGGCGGAACGTGGAATCACCGATTCTGTCTCTCTGCCCGCCTTGCTTGCTATACTTGGTTATGAGGTTTTTCTTTTTAGGGGTGATGAGGGCAATATAAAGATTACCCACGCACAAGACATTGAGATTTTCCGTGCCATTCTGGCGTTGCGCAACAACGCGTATAGCCATTATCAGAATCTATGTGTGCAGGGCAACAAGCGGCTTGTTTCGCAGGGGCTTGTGATTCTCTCGCAGGGCAACTTCTCGTTGCGCATTCCGGGCACAGATTTGATTTGTATCAAGCCAAGTGGGGTCGATTATGCGACACTCTGCCCCGAGATGATTCCAATTGTGCGGCTCGATGGCGTTGTCGTGTCGGGTAGGCTCAAACCGAGCGTGGATACCCCGACACATCTCGAGATTTATCGCCATAACCCAAAGATTACGAACATCACGCACACGCACAGCACGTATGCCACAGCCTTTGCGCAGGCGGCTTTGCCCATTCCTGTGCTTGGCACAACGCATGCGGATTTTTGCGCGCATGCAATTGAGCTTGTCACGACACCAGATGTCTCGGATATGAGCGACTATGAGCATGCCACAGGGGTTGCGATTAATGCGCTGCTCTCAACACTTGAGACATTGCCGCCTGCTGTGCTCATCCCACACCATGCGCCCTTTGTATTCGGGTTTAAGACGCTCGATTCGACCGAAAACGCGCTCATTCTCGAGGAGGTTGCGAAAAATAGCTATCTGTCGCTTGCGCTCAACGGCGAGGCAAAAGCGCCGGAATACTTGATTCGCAAGGCATACAACCGCAAGCATGGCGCGGGTGCGTATTATGGACAGCTGACTCAAGGATTGGATAAGATGTAGGATTGTGGAGGGTTTGAGGTGTCGTCATTGCGAGGATTTGTTAGAATTCGAAGCAATCAAACGTGTTGAGCAACTCGGAATCGTTGATTGCCACGTTCGTTGCACTCCTCGCAATGACGCATGGAACTTTGTTTAGAAACTACTATTACCGCCATTGCGAGGCAATAGCCAAAGCAATCTATCATGTCGAGCATTGCGCTTGATTGCCACGTGTTCTAGTGAACGTTTGCAATGATGCTGGAATCTCGATTCGCCATGTTGCGCCACAGCCCACGATTCCCCGACAACAAACGCCCTCAAAACCACAAACATACGAAATCTCCCATAAATGCGACACAGCACATGCCCGTTTCATGCCGACTTCCAATTTTAGCACAATTTAAGTGGGGGGGGGGGTAGAATTTGTTGTAAAGAGGGGTTCGAGTCGTTTGTGATTGCCCGATTTGCGCCCCGCGCAAAGGATTCTCGATGTTCAAATATGTGTTGCTATCTTTTCTGTTGTTGATATTTGTCGTGGGCGCGTATGTCATCGCCAAGACGGTTCTGCGCTACACGCAACGTGTTGCGCAATGCGTCAGTGAGGATTTGTCCGAAAATGCCAAAGAATGAGGGCTTTGCCTGCACACAATGTGGCGCATGTTGCAGGTGCATTGCGCGAATCGCCGAGCTTACCGCGTTTGACAATGGCAATGGAATCTGCAAATATTTAGATAAAACGAGCAACACATGCACAATCTATACCACTCGCCCCGAGATTTGCCATATTGATGTGATGTTTGAACGTCATTTTGCGGAAAATTATTCCAAAGAGCAGTTCTATGCGCTCAACGCAAAGGCATGCAATGTCTTGCAAGAAATATTGGGGATTCCAAAAAGATTCCGCGTGGGAGTTGATGTAATGTAAACAAAACGTGGAATCTATTTAATTTATCACAAAGGAGGCAACATGCCATTACCACTCATTCCACTCGTAGCTGCCATTGGCGCTGGTGCAGCGGCGATTTATTCGGGCAAGAAGGGCTATGACACATATACCGACACGAAAGAGGCGGGCAAGTATCGCGAGGATTCGGACGAGCTCTATAATGCCGCGGCGGGTTCGTTGAACGCTGCGCAAGAAGAGGCACAGAATCTGTTTGTCGAAATTGGCAAGATTCAGGCAAAGATTGTGCAGAATAACCTCAAAAAATACGAGGAATTGGTAGATAAACTTGCGTTAAATGATAATCTTGCGCTAGACGAGATTTTGGGCAAAGAAAGCTTGCAGGGTTTGCGTGAGATTAAGGATTCGATTGTGAATCTCACGACAACACTTGGCGGCTTGGCTGCTAGCAGCCTCGCGGGCGCAATGGCTGGCTTTGGCGCGTTTGGCGCTGCTGGGCTTTTTGCGAGCGCAAGTACAGGCACAGCGATTGCCTCATTAAGCGGCGTTGCCGCAACCAATGCAACGCTTGCATTTTTTGGCGGTGGTGCTCTCAAAGTAGGTGGGCTCGGAATGGCAGGCGGAACTTGGGTTTTGGGCGGCATTGTTGCCGCGCCCGCGCTCGCAATCTTTGCCACAGTGCTTGCGAGCAGTGCCGAGAAGAAGAAAGAGGATGCGAAGTCGTATTATTTGACGATTAAGGCGCTTGTTGAGGCAATGGAAACGGAAGCATTGACATGGCGAGCCATTGCAAACAGAGCGAAGGAAAAAATCCAAAGTTTGGAACAAAACGATGTATTTTTGGGGCAAAAGATTGGAATTGTTGATTTTATCTTGCAGCAAAAAGGCGCAAATGTTGTGACATGGGAAGCAAACGAGCAGACAGCATGCAAGACGATGATGCAGCTTGCCGAAACGCTTGTGAACACCATTAATGCGCCGCTTATGCATGATGAGGATAGCCTGACATTGCGAATCCAAGAACATCAGCGCAAATGTAAGAATCTCATTGAAGAAATCAATGTGAGATGGGGCGGGAAAAAGTAGAGTTTTTAGGATTGCACTTTGGTGCAATCCTAGCATTAGATTCTAAAAGGAACAAAAATGAACAATACATTAACACGAGAAGAAACACGGGAATTTTTATCGAAATATTATAGTGGAACGAACAATGAACGTTTTGAGCAGATGATACGAGAATGTAAAAGAAGTGTGATTCAATCTATCGTTGTGCCATTTGGGCTTGGAAAAATTGTTGCGGCGTATGATAGGCTGGGTGGCAATGTGGATACGGTGCATAATGTGCGGAAAAATGTGTATGCTAGCGAGCAGGCAAAAATGGATTATGCACAAAGGGGTAATTATAATAGCCATGAATATCATAGTGATGATGAATACAAAAGAATCAATAAGGAACAGACCATACTTAGAAAAGACGGTAAGCTTACGGACTATATGACGGGAGAAAAAGTCGACAGAAACAAAAAAACCGATTTAGACCATGTCGTTTCAGCAAAAGAAATCCATGATGACCGAGGCAGGGTTTTAGCAGGAATTGATGGGGTAAAGCTTGCAAACACAGAAACAAATCTTAAAATGACAAATGAGACAATAAATCGCTCAAAGAAAGCGGATTCTATGGAAGATTTTCTTGAAAGATGCGATAGTAGGTTAGTGGAAATTGAACGTTTACGCAATAAGAGAGAACTCACGCAGAGTGAGCAAAATGAGCTAAGAAAGCTTGAAGAATTTCAAAAAATTGACAGGCAAAAGGCAATGGAAGCGGACAAGAAAGCACGAGATGTGATTAATACACAGATTAATAGAACCTACTACACAAGCACAAAGTTTATGCAGAATCTTGCCACAACATCAGTTGTTGAAGGTGGTAAAATGGGAGTGCAGCAAGCATTGGGGCTGGTTTTGGTTGAGTTTTTTACGGCTGTGTTGGAGGAAGTCGAAGATATTTTTAGGAAAGGATTTCACACGTGTGAGAGTTTTTTTGCGAGCATTAAGACACGTTTGGAAACCATTGCAAGCAAAGTTTATCATGCGCTTGTGAATAAATACAGATTGATTATTGCAAGCTTTAAAGATGGATTGATTTCGGGGATTCTATCTAACCTTGTAACCACAGCCGTTAATATTTTTGCAACAACATCAAGACGTCTTGTGCGCATTATCCGCGAGGGAATCTTTTCTCTATTTCGAGCATTAAAAATGATATTTTTTCCACCAGAGGGATTAGGCAAAGAAGAAGCTTGGCATGAAGCTACAAAGCTCTTTGTGTCTGGTGTGATTGTTGGACTTGGCATCTTAATTGAACAATCTATCGCAACATTTTTGCATTCTATTGGATTGGCAGCATTTTCTGATAGTTTTACGAGTGTTTTTGTTGGGATTCTTACGGGAATTTCCATAGCAATCGCCATGTATTGGCTTGATACAAATCGCGAAAGTGTCGAAAAGATGCGCTACGAAGAAATTCGGCAACTTTGTGCCGAAAATCTCCCAGCAATTGTGGAAGAATGTGAGGAGCTTTCGCGGCTTATTAAGGCAACACATGAGCAAAGGCTCATGAGCCTAGAATCTTCGTTTACAGATTATCAAAATGCTGATTTTAATTATGATGATAATAGAATCTATGAGGCATTGGCTAAGATAAATGCGATATGGAGAATCGAGCTAAATACAAAGACAAATGAGGATATGCAAACAAACTTAAATAAAGGAAGTGGAATATTGTATTTCAACAAGCAAGAAAAAGCAATGATTGAGAAACCAAATCCTGAATATTCTTGATAAACTTATGGAATCTGGTCTGATATTTTAGAATATGAGGTGTAGAAGAATAAAATCACGACAAAATTGCAATACTAAAACAAATCAAACAAAGCACAAAAGGAGAAAAACATGGCAACAAAACCGCTTTACGAAGAAGTCATTGACGAAATTGGCACACAAACACTTGCACGTTTTGGGCTCAATATTTTTAGTTTTAGCAGCTATGCTGCGTATGGAGCGAGCGTTACGATGACAAATGACGTGGCAAGGTCGTATGGGCAACATAAGGCAAATACAAAAGGTTTTGGGCATTATTTTGAGGAGCTCGATAGTGGATTGCAGAATGTCGCCGATTCTTTTTTGAATACGGGGAACAAAACCTATACGACAGATACTCTGGCAGATATTAAATATGTGCAAGGTCTTTTGGCGAGCAAAAAGAAGCTTGAAAACCTACAACCAAAAGATAGGGCAAAGGTGGAGCATGTCTTGGCAAATTATGGCGATGAAGTCAAGAATATGGATTTCCAATGGCTGCTAGATTATTTTGCGCAAAAGAATCATAACACAACAGACACTGTTACGTTTGATGAATATGGCAATATCGTCAATACTTCACAGCTCAAAGCCGTTAAAGATACTAATAAATTACTCAAAGACCGTTATCTTTTTGGTCTCGTTCATGAAATCAAAGTGCCTTTTGATGATTATAAAAAACACAAGGAGCAACTTGAAAAATGGATTGAAGAAGGTAGAAATTCAAAGAACCCAAAAACCAAAGAAAGAGCATATAAAGCAGGGATTGCGCTCCGTATGCTCAATGCAAACAATGTTTGCAATCGTTTGATGTGCGAGAATCCACGTTTTATGGCAGTCGCAACACAAGCTGGTGTTGGCATTGGGCATGCAGCTCAAGCGGGAATGAGCGATGCGGTTGTTGTGGCGATGTCTACTCTTGCAAGTGGCATAGTCTGGGAAGTCAAGGATATGTATGCAAGTCGGGCAATCGATTCCGATGTTACGATTATGGCGCGAATCGAAAGGCTTCTTAAAAGAGTCATGGATACTTTTAAGAGTACATTTGTGCGAGGCGCAGGATTTGGTGCAATTGATGCGATTATGGGTATCATTGGGCAGATTTTTACATCTGTTGCTTCTTCGCTCAAGGTTTTGTGGAAGAATATGCGAGCAAGCGCAAAGAGTATTTATAATGGAATCTATAGTTATGTCGATGGCAAAATTACAAATATGCGCGAATTGTTGAGCACGATTCTAAAATCCATTTTCTCTGCTGCATGGGTTGTTCCTGTTATTGCACTCGAACAAAAACTCGCACTCATACTTCCTTTTGGTAGCCTTTTTGCGCCTATATTTGCCATTGTGGCTGGGGCTTTTGCGGTTGTGCTCACGTATCGTAGCATTGATATGGCTCTCGATTCGATTTTTACGGTGCTGATTGATAAAAATGAGGCAAAATTACGTACAAATGAGATTGCTGAATTGATTGCCGAAAATCTCCCCACACTTGTAAATGAGCGCGAGGAGCTGACACGGCTCATTGAGGCAACGCACCAACAAAGGCTCATGAGTCTTGAATCATCGTTTGCCGATTATCAGCAAGCAAATATCCATTTGGATTCTTATAAAATCACAGAATCTCTAGAAAATATTTGTAGAATCTTTGGTGGAAAATTACCAATAAAAACAATGGGTGATGTGCGTAATGTTTTGCAAAATACTAGCCGCACAGGCAAGCTTCAATGGGTTGAATAAATATTCATAGAAGGAGCAATCATGCGTTCGATTCTAAATAACACAATTGGTAAGGTGTTTGCCAATAATGGCAAGGAAAAACTTATTGCCGAGATTGAAGAATTATTGCTTTGTGATTTTTTTGATAGTGCATATCGCGATTCGGTGCATGCAAAGATTGAAAGCATCGATGACATTGCGGCTTTCAAAAATCTTGCCGAGTCTGTGCGCCTTAGTGCGGGTTGCTTTGAGCATATCGAAGGCATGCTTACAAACGCATATATTACCGAAGAAGAGCATGCAAAATACCACGAAAAATGCAAGCTCGCAAACAACGAAAAGCTTGCAAAATATGTCGTCATTATGGAGCTCACCCATAGGCTTCTTGAGCGCATTCACACAATGCGACCTAAAGAAATTGATGTAAATTATCGCGCACGAATGAGCCAAAAGGTTAGGAACGCGAGTTTGCTTTTAAAGCTTGATGTTTTGCAAGAAATTGAAAATAAAGTTGCCAAAACAAGCGCATTGATTGGCACGATGAATCAGCTTTATAATGATAAATGTCTCGATAGTCATGCATGCGCCGATATTCTCGAGAGACTCAATAATGCTGACATTGACCAAGCAGAATTTAGCGAGATTGAGAATCGCTTGAGCTCTAAAACTTGGGGGCAACGATTTGATATTGCGGGGAATGTGGCAGGGGGCGCTGTGCAAGTTGCCGAAGTTGCATCTGGATTTTTGCCAACAACGATGGCAGAACGTGTGATTGTTACGGCGATTAAAGAAACCAAAGAAGCGATTGTCGCGACATCAAAAACCAAAAAAGAATCGAAGGAGGAATCATGAATAACGCCTACGTCATTCTATTAAAAACATGGGCTATATTTTATGGAAAAATCTCCGCAAACACCCATTAAGTATGGTGAAGATTGGAAAATTAGGCTTTAGCCTCAAATCAAGCATTCAGAATGCGGCATCAGACGATAAAAAGGTGCGCATCGAATCGACAATGGAAATTGTCGAGAGTATTTTAGAATTTCGGCGGAATAATCCAAAAGATTTTGACGTCATCTTGAATGCTTTAGACGAATTTGTGCAGGAATACAAGAATCCAGAGACGAACGAAGCCATCATGAAAATCTTGTTGAAAGAGACAGAAATGAGTGAGGATTCATGAGTGAGTGCTCTCTTTGTTATCGTGAGGTCATGTGTAAGGATTCCTTGCCTGTTCAATGATTGCGTGTTCGCAAACAATTAAGAATCTATCAAAACAAGGAAGAACATTTTTTTGCTTCAAGTTTTTTTAGTTTCTAATCTTTCCATATTTAAAGGAGTATTATGAAAGTTGTCATTTTTGGTGCAGGGCTATCGGGTCCTCGATATGCCCATAAGATTTTGGAGCAAGGGCATGAGATTCTTTGTTTTGTTGATAACGACACAGCAAAGCAGGGTAAGAGAGTTACCCTCGATTCTGCGGGGGGGGGGGCAAACGCTTGCTTATGAGATAAAGCCTCCACAGATTCTGCTTGAGCTTCATTTTGATAAGGTACTTGTCTCGACCTATATGTGCCATCGTGAGGTGGTGCAGCAGCTCGAATCCGAGCTTAAAATCCCAAGCCACAAAATCGATATTAGCCTCGTTACCGCCCGTAGCACAGCGCGCCACACATTTTTAGAAAACTTTGCAAAAGTCGCTAAAGAACGCAATCTTGCTGGCGATGTTGCCGAATGCGGCGTCTATCGCGGCGAGTTTGCGCGGCTTATCAATTTGCATTTTCCTACTAAAAAACTCTATCTCTTCGACATTTTCGAGAGCTTCGCGCCGCAAGATATGGAACGCGAGATTCCTGAAGTGCAATCTTTTTTGCATGTTTTTACCAACACAAGTGTAGAACTTGTCCTTTCTAAAATGCCCTATGCGCAAAATTGCATTGTACGCAAAGGTTGGTTTCCCCAAACAGCAAAGGGGCTCGAAGACGAACGTTTTTGCTTTGTGAGTTTGGACACGGACTTATACGACCCCATTTTAGCTGGACTTGAGTTTTTCTATCCACGTCTCGTGAGTGGTGGAGTGATTTTGGTTGATGATTATTTCGACCCACTCTTTGTTGGTGTGCTGCAAGCAGTGAATGAATTTGCGCAAAAAAATCATGTGTCGTTTGTGCCCATTGGTGATTCTGCAAGCATAGCTTTAACAAAAGGGTGATGGGCTTGATGCAAGAGGTTGTGAAGCTAGAGCAAAATAAGGAGAGGACAAATGCCACATAATGTTGCCATTATTCTTGCGGGGGGTAAAGGGGAGAGACTTGGGTTTAGCATTCCTAAGCAATTCTTAAAATTTGCAGGAAAAACTTGCCTAGAACACAGCGTGCATGTATTCTATGAATGCCCAGAAATTTCTCAAATTGTCCTTGTTGTTTGTGCCGAATATATCGAACAAACGCAAAAGCTTTTTGCAAACTATGCCAACAAGCCCATTTTGATTATCAAAGGTGGGCAAACGCGCAATCAATCCACTTTTTGCGCCCTACAAGCCCTAGCGCCACAGATAGAACCCAATGCGCGTGTGCTTGTGCATGATTCTGTGCGTCCACTTTTGAGTTCTAATGTGCTTTTGCAAGCACTTTGTGCGCTAGAAAACTATGATGCTATCGACACTGCCGTTTTAGCGATTGATACGATTCTTGAAGCAAAAAATGGTATCATTTCTCATATTCCTAAACGCGAGAATCTCTATTATGGACAAACGCCGCAGGGCTTTAGATTTGCGCAACTCTATGCTGCATACCACCAAGCATACAAAGAGAATCCCAAACTTGATACTTTCTCTGATGATTGCGGGCTTTTGCTTGCCTATTGCCCCCAAGCACAGATTGGTGTTGTCAAGGGAGAACACGATAACCACAAACTAACCCATGTGCAAGACCTCGCTTATATCGAGCATTTGTTCTATTTAAAAACAAGCAATGTTACACAAACAATTGCACGTCTAAAAGACAAAGTGATTGTCGTTTTGGGCGGGACAAGCGGCATTGGGGCAAGCATTGTACAGATTGCGACACAATATGGCGCAAAGGCATTTGCCCTTTCGCGCCGCATGGGTGTAGATATTTGCAATTATGCCGCATTAGAATCTGTATTTTGCGACATTGCTGAAAAAAATGGCAGAATTGATGCCATCATGAATCTTGCAGGAATTCTCTATAAACAGCCACTTGTGCAAACAGAAAATGCGCAAATAGAAGAGCTTGTTGCTACAAACTACACAGGGAATCTCTATGTGGCTAAAGCTGCTTATCCTCATTTGTTGCGTTCGCATGGAATGTTGATTCTAACAAGCTCAAGCAGTTTTAGCAAGGGTAGAGAGGGATATTGCATTTATTCTTCGCTTAAGGCAAGCATTATCAATCTCACCCAAGCGCTTAGTGATGAATGGAGTGTAGAAAACATTGCTGTGAATTGTGTGATTCCCGGGCGAACACGCACACCAATGCGCATTGCCAATTTTGGCAATGAATCTAGCATTCTACTGCAGCCCGAATTTGTTGCAAGAAAATATTTGCAAACTATGCTTGCAAACAACACAGGAATGATTGTTCATGTGAGCCCAAATCATGTTTTTTCTCCTTGTGAGGAACGAGCAGAATGATTTCATTGCATATCTGTTGATGACGTTTTTGCAACAGACAAGCACAACCCGACTCATCTTTAAGGCTATATGCCTTATCATAAACTTTTATCACTTTTTTAGTCTTTAACGTCGATATAATACATCATCACAAAGCGGAGGTTCGCAATGACACGCTATCATTTTGCCCCCCTCAATGCAGGATTCTTGAATTGCATAGGATTTTTAAGATTTCTATCAGAATAGAATGTTATAATGTGTTCTGGCAAAGCTAAAGCGTTTGGCATCCTATCCGTTGTAGTAGGGGCTTTGCCCATATCACCTACAACCAAACGAAACCTCACTCCCTCTTTGTCTTGCCATTCATAAATCCTTGCGCCATTTGAATCAATAAAAGGCTCATTGTCTTTTAAGAATGCACGCACATTTTTTCCTAGATTGACTACCTCATATTTTGTAACATATCCCTCTGCTTGCTCATCTTGTATGTGTTTCAAGATATGTTGTGCGCCGTATCCTTTATGTTTTTTGTTTTCAAAGCCCCTTTCCAACACTATCGCCTCATCAATCCTCTCCAAATCTTTATAAATCTTTGTCGCATTCTTGTTGTTATAAACCACATTAAACAAGCCTCGTTTCTCTTTTTGCTCGAGCTTGCTTATCATCGTTTGTGTTTGTGCTTGCAATCCTTGCGCGCTTGTGCTTATCTTGCGGGGCAACACGAGCTCTAAGAGGGGATATTTCTTGAGCGTATCGGGCACATTTTTTGCCAACGATTGCGCGATAACATCTATCGCCTTTTTCTTGTGCTCGGGATTGTTGGCAAGATGTTGCAAGGCGCTAGATATTGCCTTGCTCCCCGCTGCCCCTGCCAAAAAGCCTTTGATAAAGTTCTCGGGATTAAAGCTCATATTGCCTTGTTCGTCTGTTTCAAGCCCCGCAATGCTGCCTGTTACAATTCCGCTGCCTGCGTGGATATTGCTATCTATCCTTTTGCCCCTTAAGCGCATTGTCTTTGCCTCTTTGAGCTCTTTTTTTAGTGTGTTGATGTCGAGCTGGCGAAAGCTCATCTGCCCCTTATCATCACTCAATATAAAATATTGCACTTCGTCTTTGGTTGTTTGTGCCTCTGGTCGTAATGTGTCTTTGAGAGAATTGCTTGATGTGTCCAACACTTTCTTGACTTTATTGATTGTGCCATTCTTGTCGATATATTCCATATCGGGGCGCTCATTGGTAGAATCAATCAAGTCGCGGATTGCCTTTTGTTGTTTGGTATCGTATAGCTTTAAGAATCGCTCTAATCCCACATCACTTGCCAATTCCCAATTCGCACTCATCGCCTCGCTTCTATCCTCTGCCTTCCGATTCTGTAATATCTCAATGTCTTTGTCCTTGTCAATCTCTGCCCTAATTTGCTTTTTCTTGTCCAACAACTCGCGGTGAATCTCGCGCAATTTTGGCAAGTCTTTGGGCATTGCCTTGTCCATCTTTTCTCTGTTTGTGGCAAGCTCGCGGTTGATTTGTTGTAGCTGCTGTTGCAGGCTTTCGTGCGTCTCTCCTTTTTCTAAGCTGCCTTTAATGTTTGGTGGGGTAGAATCGCCCTTGTCGGTCTTGTTGGTGGAAAAGCGTTCACCTGTAAAAGCGTTTGCAAGTTTGAATTGGCGTTTGGAGACTGATAGAGGATTTCCATTCCATTTTGTATTTTATTCCTAAGATTATTCGCTTCTTTGATTCCATTAGAAATACTGACGAAATATTCTCCCTTATCCACGCTCGCATTCACAAAGAAATCCTTCTCTTTTAATGTCTTGCTAGAATCAGAATCGTATCATCACCGAGTACGAGTTCTGGTTTTTCTAAAACCTTTGCAAGCTCGCCGATGTATTTCTCGCGTTTTTGTGCAACCATTTTCAAGAGGCTACCAACATTAATGCGGATATTTTTCCCTATTTTTTCTCCAACAACATCGGGCAATGCAATCTCAATGCTATCCTCGATGTTTTTCAACCCAAATGTGCTTATCCATTCTTCTTGAATCTCCTTAGAGATTGCTTTGTGGCGCAAATGGCAGAAAAAACGGCGCAAAAAAGCGCTTTGTGGCACACTTGTTGGCGCAAGGTGGGGCTTTTGATTTTTGGCACATCGAAAAATGGGGAAGCTCATTGTGTTACCACACAAGCGCTACAATCCCGACAATAACGCGCTTGCAAAAAGAGGCGACACAGAGTGTGCCAAATTTGTGCCAAAATGCCCCTTGTTTTTTGCTATTTCTTAATCCAACCTTTAAAAAGCCAATCTCTGAACCTGAAACACAATCCCCCAAAAAATTGCCATTTTTCATTTTTGCCGATTTCCCAAATAATGAGCGCTTCCCCAAAAAAGAGACAAAAACAAGCAGACTTTCTTTTTTGAAGCCAATGTCTCCAAAATCCAAAACCAAAACAGAATCACGCGCGCCCAAAACCGCACAACGCACACCACAAAGCCCAAACAGAGCCACGCGCAAGGCAAAAGCGGCACAAACTCCCGCACGATTCCACAACGCAAAACATAAAAAAATCCAAATTCAAAACAGAATCACGCGCCAAAGCCCCCCAACAACAAAAATTTCTAGCGCCCACAACCACGCAAAATAGGGAAAATAAAAAACTTTCGATAAAGTTTCAAAATTTCTCGCAAAAACACTTGACACGATTACGAAAAAGTGTTATAATTCCAACATCAAAATTAAAAAGCACGCAAACAGCGCGCAAGGAGGAAGCAACGGAAACAGAAATCAAAACACTTTGCCCACATTGCGGCAAAGAGATTAAGGCTTCAGAATTGTTTAGAGAGTTAAACAAGTTTCCACACATTTGTAAGATGTGCGGTAAAGAGTTTCTTGCGCATAAAAAAGCAAAATATTGCAGCAACGCATGCAGACAACGCGCTAAATATGCGCGACAAAAACAACAAAAACAAACACAAGGAGAAAACAATGGAAACAGCGCCTAAAATAATCAAAATAGCACAATGAACAACGTCAAAGTTTCGATGATGACTTCGCAGCACAAGAGCCGCGAGGTGTTTCATGAGGAATTGCAGGCATGCATTGAACGAGCGATTGCCACAAAAGATGTGGAGATAATGCCCGCAAGCCCCTTTAAGAATATCGAGGAATTTACGGGATTGTTTGATTCGATTGATGGCAATAGAGGCATTATCAAAACACCTTATCAAGATGTGGTTGTGGAGATTGAAGATGCTTTTATACATTTCACGAAAAATACATATTACAAAAACAGAGAAAACATTAAGGGTGGTTTCTTTAGCACATTCAGAGACCCGCTATTTATTGTTGAAAAACCCAAGAATGGTAGAAGTGTTCCTAGCACATATTTTTATAAGCCATTCTATGATAAGGGTAAAAACATTATGTCTTTATTTGGGATTGGAATTAGCAAAAATGGCAAGATAAATTTCAAGACATATTATTTTGATGCAAGAGGAAATAGGCTCAATGAAATTCTTAATGGCAGAAATGTAGTCATTAAATACATAAAGAAATGAGACAAGCCGATGCTACTCTTGCACTATCACAGCAAGAGAGCCTTTGCTGAAGTATGCCCCCTAGATAGTATCGGGTTCAAGGCATACCAGCGGCTAGCCTCATTGAATCCAGTATAGCCCATTTATGCTTTTAGATTGCTTAAAACGCGGGGCGCGTGTGTATTTTCTCACTCACCCCTCCGCTTCACACATCATGCTCAACATCATAATGCCAAACAACAACGGAATCCCGACAGCAACAAGTGCAGCGCCGATAAAAACGAGCGCGACAAACAATGGCGCAGCAACAATTCCCAGCAAAACCACAACAACCAAAACAGCCACAAATGCGAGTTTCTCGCTCATTTCTTATCCTTTCCAAACGACAATCCTAACTTCAAGGTTATAGACACGTTCGCAGTTTTTGCAAACATATCCATTCGCGTCATTCTCAAAAAAAACTTTGCACATCTGCCCACAATGTGGGCACGTTATCGTGACAATGCCAATACAGCCCTGCGTATCGCTTGGCTTTTTATAGCCACAAATCCGCGCTTTCCAATATTCCAAACTCAAGAATCGCAACATTTCTCCCCCTTTTCCTGCCACTTCAGCCTTTGAATTCTTTCTATGATTCCTCGCACTTTATGTAGTTGCGTAAAATCTCCCTCGTCAATTGCCTTCATGACGCTATCAAACTCCAACAAAGCCTCGCGAAGCTCTGGGCTTTCGTCCCCGCGCAGCTCAATCGGCTCAAAATAATCATCTTCACACATTTCTCCCCCTTTCATTTACAAAAACACGTTTCATTTTCGGCATAGTCATCGCTGATTAGGCTATCTTGTCGATATTTGAAATCTTCCGCGATTTCGCATAGCCCCTTGCCAAAAAACCGCGTATTTACCGCGTTTAGGGCATTTGCACGCGATTCCATTTCGAGCATTTTTTGAAAATATTGCGGATAATGCCTAAACAATTTATAAAGCGAACGCATGCTTTGTTTGGGGCAAAGGTAGCAGCCCGTGCGCGTGAAATGCCGATACAGCGGGTTCGCGATTCCGCGTGCCTTGAGAAACTCCTCGCACTCACGCTCATTCCAATGCCATTCATGCAAAGGGTAGCGCGCGGTCGCGTAATCCAAATTGCTCACGCGCCCGCGCTGCACTTCAGCGTACGTGTAGCCAATCAGCACGCAATTTCTAAATTTTTGCTGACTTTTTGAAAGCACAAAGCGCTTACTTGGATATATTTTCGTCTCCCGCGTGCAATAATCTTTGCCAAGCCGTCTTGGAAGCCCGCGAAACTGCCCCGCACGCTCACCGCGCGTGATTCTTTGCCCAAAAGCCCACTTCTCAATCTCGCCGCGTGAATCAAGGCGCGTAATTGCGATTTCAAAGCGCTTTTGCAAGTATTCATCGAGCTTGTCAATGTATTCATACATCTCTGCAAACTCGAATCCCGTATCGCAAAACAGCACATAATCAAGCTTCTCGCCTCGCTCGAGCCAGCGCACAACCATAGCGCTGCTATCGCGCCCCCCGCTTAGGTTTGCGAAAGTCATTTCTTTCCCCAACTATCATAGGTGAGGCAATGCACCATAATACCCGCATAAATCGCCACTCCAACCACTACCAAAACGAGCTTCACTCCTAACGACATCGTGCTTCCTTTCTCTTTCGCCTTTGACTACGGAGGTGCGGTTTCAACCGCACTCAATATGTGCGACTAAAGTCGCACCTCCAATCGTCATTGCAACCCCTCAACAACGCTAACCACTTTGTCGGAAAGCTCATGAACAACGCGCGCCATTGTCTTATCATCGCCCAAACTATCGATAAATGCGACAACATCGCTTGCCGCTCTCTTTCGCTCGTGTTTGAGCATATACTCAAGCTGCTGACATCGTGTGCAGCCGAAAAACGAGCCTATGTGCCCGCTCGGATAGCTTTCTAGCCTTTCTTTTTCTTTTTCAAAGTCGTAATTTGTCTCCATCAACATCTCCTTTTTTCCGCATTCTCCCACATTTCGCAAACGAAAAATAGGGATACAGCTTCACAATGACAAGCGCATTCTCGCACAATCCCCAAACGAAAAACAGATGAGCAGGGGGTAGGCTCAACATTTTTTCAGCAAAATGACGATATGGTTACAAAGACACAACAGACAGAAGAGGTGAGACCATGAATGCGGTTAACTTAGCAGAATATATTATTAATAAATCATTACCGACAGGTATTAGCAATCTCAAACTACAAAAAACAATGTATGCCTGCACTCTTGATTATTATAAATATTTTAATAAAGACCTCCTAATAGATGATTTTGAGGCTTGGCAGTATGGACCAGTAATTCCTGAAGTATATTGGAAATATCGTGGTTATGGTGCAGAACCCATTCGTCATGCTCCAAGAACATACTTTATCGAACTTCTTCCACATGAAAAAGACATAATTGATGAAAGGATTTGGGCATGTGTCAATAAGCAGCCATGGGAGTTGGTAAATGAAAGCCATAGACCCGATGGTGCATGGAAAAAAACTATTGATATGGGTTTGCCTATTATTAGCAAAAAATTAATTCATCAGGAAGCACGATTGTGACCAATAATCAAAACAAAATAGATGAACGATTATGAAAAAATATCGCAAATCATCAAAACATTATCTCAACAAACAATAGGCAATGAAGTCGACAATATATTGAACGACTTGAAAGAACTATATCAAGATAATTACAGACATCAATACAGCACAATTACGGGGGTTCTTCTCGATATATTCAATGCCAGCAAAGATGAAAAAGACAGCTCGACTTCCCTTATGATTATTTCTGAAAATTTATATGGTATTTACACTATTGCAAGAACCAACGAAAATATAGAAAGGGATATTTGTGAAAAAATTGCTAAACTCTACGACCATGTAAATCTTGAATGTATTAGACTTGGCAATCAGAATGATAGCTTGAGGATAATTAATGAAAAACTCCAATATAGCATACAGAAAGAGCAGGAAATTGTAGAAAAACTTGAAAAGCAACAAACACAATATATTACTATTTTGGGAATTTTTGCTTCAATCGTACTTGCCTTTGTTGGTGGCTTGACTTTTTCTACTTCCGTGTTTGCCAACATAGATAAAGCAAGCATTTATAGGCTTATTTTTGTAATGAGTTTTGTTGCTTTGTTTATCGGAAATATCCTCTTTGCTTTATTTAATTTTCTCTCAAGAATTGCTCTATCAATTCAAGAATACAAAGTTAACAAAATTTATTTATGTTTCAATATTTTATTATTTATTATTATGCTAGCCATATCCATTGCTTACTTTATAAATAGTTCTCACATGCCAACTTTTAAGCAACATCAAAGCAATAATGAGCTAGAATACGATAGCAATATGTCTGCGGAATGTTTGTAGCAATGTGTGTCGCTTGCATGGCATTCTCGCAAATCCTCATCATGCTCGCTGTGCCAAGTGCCAAAGGCATTCGCAGGCTATTCTCAAAAATTATGGACAGAATCTCGAAATAGCCAAAAATTTAAGCAATGTCAAAGTAACAAGGGGCTATGATTCTGCTCATTGGAATGGGATTGCCCGCTGGTATGCCTTAACCCGATACTATCTAGGGGGCATATCGTTCAGCGAAGCGCCCTTGCTGTGATAGTGCAAGGGAGAGGCTTTCAATCCCATTTCTTAAGATATTTTATATTTATATCTTTTCCATAAAACATTTGTTTTTTCCTGCTTCCTCCGTCAAGGTAATATGTCCTAAAATCTACATGCCCCTTTTCATCAATGCCGATTCCAAATAAATCCATTATATTGCGCTTCTTATCATAAAATGGTTTATAAAAATATATGCTTTTATCTTTTTCAACAACAAATAGAGGGTCTTTAAATGTGCTAAAGAAGCCCCCTTTAATATGTCCACGATTTGCATTAGTGGTGTTTTTATAGAAATGGTCATACGCATACTTAATGTCCACAACCACATCTTTATACGGCGTCTTGATAATCCCTTTATTGCCCTCAATCGAATCAAACAATCCCCTAAACTCCTCGATGTTCTTAAATGGGCTTGTGGGCATTGTCGCTACTTGCTCTTTGCTGATTGCCTCCTCAATCTTTGCTTGCAATTCTTTGTTAAACACCTCGCGGCTCTTGCGTTGTAGTTCCGCTTGTGGCTTTAACAAGTCGCTTTGGTCTATCTTGTGCATTGCCTTTGCAAAAGTTTCTGGGTCTGCCTTGCATAATATTGCATACTCATCTTGAATGCCTTGCACAGCCTTGAATGCTTGTGTGTGTAGTTTGGGATTAGACAGAATCTTGCTCCCCGCTGCCCCTGCCAAAAAGCCTTTGATAAAGTTCTCGGGATTAAAGCTCATATTGCCTTGTTCGTCTGTTTCAAGCCCCGCAATGCTGCCTGTTACAATTCCGCTGCCTGCGTGGATATTGCTATCTATCCTTTTGCCCCTTAAGCGCATTGTCTTTGCCTCTTTGAGCTCTTTTTTTAGTGTGTTGATGTCGAGCTGGCGAAAGCTCATCTGCCCCTTATCATCACTCAATATAAAATATTGCACTTCGTCTTTGGTTGTTTGTGCCTCTGGTCGTAATGTGTCTTTGAGAGAATTGCTTGATGTGTCCAACACTTTCTTGACTTTATTGATTGTGCCATTCTTGTCGATATATTCCATATCGGGGCGCTCATTGGTAGAATCAATCAAGTCGCGGATTGCCTTTTGTTGTTTGGTATCGTATAGCTTTAAGAATCGCTCTAATCCCACATCACTTGCCAATTCCCAATTCGCACTCATCGCCTCGCTTCTATCCTCTGCCTTCCGATTCTGTAATATCTCAATGTCTTTGTCCTTGTCAATCTCTGCCCTAATTTGCTTTTTCTTGTCCAACAACTCGCGGTGAATCTCGCGCAATTTTGGCAAGTCTTTGGGCATTGCCTTGTCCATCTTTTCTCTGTTTGTGGCAAGCTCGCGGTTGATTTGTTGTAGCTGCTGTTGCAGGCTTTCGTGCGTCTCTCCTTTTTCTAAGCTGCCTTTAATGTTTGGTGGGGTAGAATCGTCTGTATGGGTAGGCGATACATTGTCCGATTCGTCTGTAATCTTGGGCTTCGGTGAAAATGAGCCCTTGTTCCCATTGTTTTTCTCAAAAGCAGTGATAATAAAATTAGCTTCCTCGCCCTTAAATTCTCGGCTCAAACCTACGATATAATCTCCATATTCCAAACGCGCTCTAACATCATTTTGTATATTGAGCTTGCCTTTTTCCATAATTTCAGCAATGAGATTCACATCAAAATCAGGGTGTTTATCCAAGATATGCGCAAGTCCATATCCTTTGTGGTTTTTTGCGTCTGTAACCTCGCCCCATGCTATCGTAATATCTCCCAAATCCTCGCGATAGAATGCGCCCGTAACTTGCCCTTTGAATGCGTTGTTTTCTTGTTCCTCTTTCGTGAGTTCCTTTGCCTTTTTGCGTGATTGATAATCCTTTGATTCTGCGATGAGCTTCTTGATTGCGCCCACGCCATCGTGGTAAAACTCGGCATAGTTTGTGCCAAATTCTTGTATGGGCTTGATGTCTAATGCTTTTTCGATTCTCTCTCGGTTTTCCTGAAGATTTTCCCTACATCTTTCTTGCTCTTTTGCATATCTCGTTGGGTCTTTTTTCTTGTCGAGTTTGCGTTCTTTTGTGATGTGTGCCCTGTCGGTATCAGACTGAATCGCTTTGAATGCTTTCCATATTCCATATTCGTCCTTTTTGGGGTCGACAGACAAACTGATAGCCTCGAGGTTTTTAAGGAGATGTGCAAACTCTTTGTTGTTTGTCTGGAACATCATCTCTTTGAGAAACTCGCCATTGAGCAAATCCTCTGCACGAATCGGGTCTTTGACACTGCGCCAACCATTGAAAAATGTTGCCAAACTTTCGAGGTCTGTAATGTCGATTTGCTGCGGATTGACGGTGCTATCCTCTTTGAATTTCGCATTAAACTCCGCAAGCTCTCTTTGCAAAAGTTGTTGTTGGTAGGCTGTGAGATTTGTTGTTGCTTTTGCGCTCTCCTCTTTTGTTGCATTCTTTGGCTGTGCGCTCATCTCTTTGATGAGTTTTGCAATCTTGCCGCTTAGCTCTTTCTCTTTTGCCTCAAGCGTGGCAATCTCTTTGCCTGTCGTGCTCTGTTCAATGCTCTTGAGCTTTGCGTGTGCATTCTTGAGCTCTTCTTCTCTTTGGGCGATTCGTGCCTCAATGCTTGCCGCACTGCTTTGCTCGATGAGCTTTTGTGCAAAGTGTGCGAGATTCTTGGGTGGCTCGCTTTGCTTGAGCAACACAATCTCGTTTCCATTATCCGAGATAGCACTTAGGGTATAGATTCCTCGTGGTGATTTTTCCAAAAAGACATCATAATTATCGAGCCTAAAGAGGGGCTCTTTATTGTCGGGGACAATCTCGAGATTGCGCAACGATTCTTTTTCGCTTTCGCTCAATTTACGGATTTTTCGTTGTTTGGCAATCTCTAAATCGTCCTTGAGATTCGCAATCTCTTGGGGTAAAATCTTGATGTCTTTTGTGCAATTCTGTCTCTCTATCTCTTGGAATGCGTCAGCACTCTTGAGCGCGTTTAGCTGGTATTGCACATTCTGCAATTCCTTGTTCAAGCTCGCCTTTTCTAGCTCTCTTGTGTCGCCTGTTGCAAGCGCCTTGAGTTCCTCGAGGGTGAGAATCACATCATCACTCATATCCTCCTTTTGCGCATGCCCGCTTCTAAAGTTCTTGATACTTGTCGCCTTTTGCTCGAGCTTGCTATAATACACAGCATCGCAACTATTCTCGGTTACATAGCTAAAAATCTTGATTTTAAAATCCGCATATTTTTCAGCAAGTAGATTCCCTTGTCGAATCGCCCTCCCATCTCGTTGTTCCATATCGGCAGGATTCCATGCCGCGTCAATGTGATGTAGCCCCACAATGCGTTCTTGCACATTCATTCCCGCGCCCATCTTTTTCGTGCTGCCAAAGAGAAATCGAATCTTGCCCGCATTCACATCAGCAAAGAGTTTTGCCTTTTGCGCGTCTGTCGTGTAGTCGTGGATAAATGCAATCTCATCTTTGGGGGATTCCTTGCTTTATCAATTTATCGCGCATATCCTCATAAACGCTAAAATCACCATAAACGGCATTGCGCATTTCATCGATGTTATCATAATGATGTTTCTTTGCCATTTCCTCGAGCTTTTGTGCGAGGGCTTCTTCGGTTTTCTCGTCTTTTGCATGGTAATATTCCTCAAACACATTACGGATTTCATCGCGGATTCCTCGCTTTGGCTTTGGTGTGCTTCTATCAATAAACACAAGCTGCGTTCCCAAGTCTTTGTTGCTCTCTTTGTAGAGTTTGAGCATTTCGCTTGTGGCGCGGTTGATTTTGCTTTCGCTAAAGTCTTCGGCTGCCTTATCGATAATCCGATAGTCAAGCGCGGCGTTAATCCCGTCTGTCGTGATGTTCAGATAGTTATCATTCTCAAATCCCTCCATCAATTCGCCTTCACTTAGGGCTTCGTAACGTTTCAGCAGATGTTGCATATAATCCTTTTGTTGCGGGCTGCTTTGGCATTGAATGCTCACTTGTTCGACACTAGGGCGCTTGATATGCGTTTGGGACACATCGACATAATGCGCAAACTGCCGATAAAGCGCACTAAGCTCGCTAGTGTTTTTGAAGCTGCGCAAGCGCATGATGTCTTTGTATGTCCCAACAGGCGTGCGCTCAAGCTCGCTGCTCACCTGCCCAAAGAGATTGACCCAACTATCAAACGAGGCGATTTTATTGTCTTTCAGAAACTGCGGCGCGAGGAATCGCTGCCATGTATAAACCTCGCTCACGCTATTGACAAGCGGCGTGCCCGTTGCAAACACGATTCTCTGCTCGCGTTCTTGCATGTTCTTGACTTTGTGCAAGAGGTTTAAAGCCTTTTGGCTACCAACCGCATTGCTCATTCCTCGAATATTGCGATTAGCACTTAGGAATCCAAGATTCTTATATGCATGCGCCTCATCGACAAACAGCGAATCAAAGCCGAGTTCCTCAAATGTAATGCTGTCCTCTTTTGCGGCTTTTGTGTCGAGCAGCTTGTCGTACTTTTGTTGCAAGGCGATTTTCTTTTTCGCAATGCTTTTTTCGAGCCTCTCTTGTTCTTTTTTCGTGAATTCATCTTTGTTTTTGCTTGCTTGTTGCCTCAATTCTTTCTCAAACTGCTCGAGCTCTTGGATTTCCTCATAGACATATTGCGCGCTCTTTTCGCGCGAAAGATGAATGCTATCAAATGTGCTATGCGGCATAATCACGGCGTCAAAGTCGTTGCCCCCGTTTGCCAACATCGCAAGCGTTCTCTTGCGCTCATTCTCGTTTGTTGGAATCGAAAGCACGCGCGAGGCGGGATAGAGTTGTGTGAAGCTCTTTGCCCATTGTTCTACCAAATGATTAGGCACGACAAACAAAGGGTTTTTTGAGATTCCAAGCCGCTTCCATTCAGACGCAATGGCTATCATCTCATACGTCTTGCCCGCGCCAACAGAATGGTCGAGCAACACATTTTGCAAAGATGTTGCAAACGCAATGGCTGACTTTTGGTGCGGGTGAAGTTTGATGTCGGGATTTGCGCCATATAAAATAGGCTCGTCTTGAAAGTCGTTTGCGACAATGCGGCGGAACTTGTGATTATATGAATCGGCGATGTCTTTGGCATAATGCTTTTGCATATAGCTATAAAATGTTTCAAGCAATTTATCTTGCGCCATTTTGTTTGCCGCAAATTGTTCGGGGTAGCTTTGTTTCACGCCGCCAACCTGCTTGCTAAAGCGCAATGGCTTGTTTTTGAGCAACGATTCAAGCACGGCAGTGGCACTGTGTTCCATGTTCTTTGTAATCGCGCTATATGCCGTCTGGAATGTATGCGAACCGCTTTTATGGTCGATGATGAAACTATTTGTGGGCTTATAATATGTGGCTTTCACACCAAGAGAATCGAAGAATCCCAACATCGCCTCTTTGGGAATAAAATTGCTGCTTGGGTGATAATAAATCTCATGAATCTCCAAAGGCTCGGGCAATGCTGCTTCGAGTGTCTCAAGCGCTTTCTTTTGCTGGGGGTTGAGTTCTTTTAACTCTTTGAATGCGTCAATCCTTGCGCCCAAATCGCCGACAACAAATGCGTCTTTGGTGAAAAGATTGCCCTTTGCGTCCGCAAAAAGCTCGCCGCTTTCAAGCGCTTTTTGCACGGCATATCTATCGCCCAAAAGCTCGTTGATATAATCCTCGCTAATCTTGCCCGCATAGCCCTTGCTAATCGCGATTGCGTCTTGAATATCCTTTGCCTTTGTCGGGATTTGATAGGGAAAAATCACGCGTGAATCAAGGATTTGATGTCTGCCGCGTGCGTCTAAATCTGCAACAGAACTAAAGCTAGGGTCCTCCGCAAAGACTTTTTTGAGCAATGTATTTTCGGAGACTTTGCCAAACTTTTGGACAAAAGAATCGTAACTATCATTCAATGTTTGGCGCAAGGATTGCAAGGATTCTTCGCTTGTTGAATCCAGCGCCTCGCTGCTACGCATTGCCAAAAGCGAATCGCGCAACGTTAGATAATCTCTTGCCATACTCTCTGCCTTTTTCGCCTCGTTTGTGCGCCGCGTTTGTGCCGATTTGTTGAGTGTTTCAAACGGCGCGCCGTTGCCTCGCACGCTTTGCAAGAAATCAACGGGGATTGGTTCTGCGTTCTTTTGCGCCTGCATGATTGTGTCATTTAGCACAAAGAATGTATGCGGCGTAAAACCAGACGCAACTGCCTCTTGCACATCATTTTGACGCGCGATAATGCAATCGCTTTCGTTCTCGCGCTTCGCAAGAATCGCGCCGAGTTTCTCATGCAATGCGTCCTCGATGTCCTCGCCTTGCTTGACAATCCAACGTTGCCCATATTGTGTGCTCCCAACAACGAGTTCGCCCAAGATGTGTTCGGGATTCTCGTGGTAATAATTGTTGAGCGTGAGCTCGGAATCCTCTTTGTAGGTCTTTGCGCCTCGCCAATATGTGCTATTTTGCTTCCCGCTGCGCTTCTGAAACACGACAATATCTGTCGCAATGTCTGTGCCGCTGAATGTCTTGCTTGGCAGCCGCACTGCGCCAAGAAGCTCGGCTTTGTCGGCAATGGCTGTGCGCACATCACGGCTTGCGGCATTGTCCAAAAACGCATTGCTAACGACTTGCACAATGATTCCATTCTCTTTGGCGCTATCAACGGATTTGAGGATAAAATCCTTTAGGTGTTCGCCATAAGGCGGATTGCCGATGACCAAGTCAAATCCCACATCGCCCTTATAATCATAAAAGCTTTTTGCCTGCACATCGACATCGGGGCTTAGCTGTTTGCCAATCGCTGCGGCTATGGGGTCGATTTCGATACCAACCTTTTGGGTGCGGTGAGAAAGGGCGGCGGGCATTGAGGTAAAGAAATTACCAATCCCCATCGAGGGCTCGAGCACGCGCCCTCTCACAAAGCCCAAATGTTCCCAGATAGCCGAGATGACAGAATGCGGTGTGTAATAGCTATTGTCGGCATTTGCGGCAATTTGGCTATACAGAATGTCTGCCCGATGATGTGCATCATAGATTCCCTTTCCCAACAATGCATGCTGCACAAACGCGTCATTCTCGGCAATGGGCAGCAAGAGTTGGCGCATGCCTTCGACATCTTTGACCATAAGCCCCCCAAAGCCGCTATAAGAAGCGAGACTCTGCTGCCGCTCTGCATTCAAAGCCGCGCCCTCTGCAAGCTCACCGAGCGTGCGCAAGGCTTCGAGGTTATCAGCCAAACGTTGCTTCCCACTCCGCAAAGCAAGAGCCTCGCCAAAGTCTTGTGAGACAAAGAAGCTCGAGGGGGATTGCAAATCGACATCGTTTGTCGTTTGTGGTTCTTGGTTGGCTGCCGCTCGCTCACCAACCGAAGTGTCGGCATTCTTTGGAGGTGCGACTTCAGTCGCACTGATATGATGTGCGCTCGATTCCGCGCCCACATTCTCCCCCTCCCTTGCGGAGGGGGTGGGGGGTGGGTTGTCATGTTGAACATCTCCATTTTCTAATGTGTTTTTAATGTTTGGTGGGGTAGAATCTGGGATAGTTTGGCTGGGCGATAGAGGATTTTTTTCTAGCGTTTCTCCCGTAAGACTACCTGCGACTCCCGTCTGTGTAGTCTCCAAACGTTTCTTGTTTCTGCTATCTCGCAATGCCGTTACGATAAACTTTTTATCATCTCGTAATCCTAAAACGAGCGTATATTTATCGGTTATAAGCTCAATCTTATTGTCGAAATTTCTATATATCTTGCCATGTTCAATGATATTTGGAATCTCATTAACAATATCTAGCGCTTTCTGTTCTCCAAAATCTGCCGTTCTACGTTCCAAGATATGTTGCAAACCAAAATTAGAATCGCCCCATGCTATCGTAATATCTCCCAATTCCTTACGATAAAACGCGCCCGCGACTTGCCCTTGTTTTTCTTGCATGACTTTTTGGATTGCGCTCGTTCCGCTATGGTAAAACTCGGCATAGTTTGTGCCAAATTCTGTAATGGGCTCAATCTTTAAAAGCTTCTCGAGTTTGTGCCGTTCCGATGTTAATTTGATAGCCCCTTTCTTTTCCCCAAAGTGTTGCGAATCTTCTAAAATATCACGCGACAACAACCATGCGTCAATGGCACTCTTGGAATCAAGGTTTGGAAATCGCGTTGCAATTGTATTGGAGATACCCTCTAACATCTCTTGACTAGAAAGATTTGGAAATCTCCCTTTAAAATCCTCCGCTATTTCTTGTAGTCTTTGTGATTCTGCTTCTGTATTCTTTGCAACAACATCTGCTTCCTTTTTCCCCGCTGTTTCTATCCCCTCGCTTTCTTGCAAAAACTTGCTAAAAAGCTCAACATTCTTGCCTGCTTCCTCATTTGTTGTTGTTGCGTTGCCGTTTGCGTCAATGCTTGTTTTGGTTATCGTGTCTTTGTTCTTGGCGAGGATTGTACGTGTGTTGTCTTTGTTGAGCGTGTCTATCAACAGCACGTCGCCATTGTATGCTTGCATGAGACGTGTGATTTGATTCTCATTGTGAAAGAGCCACGTCTTTGCGGGTGGAATCTCATTGCTTGCATAATGCTCAATCATCAACGTGTCTTGCTTTTTCAGCGCGACTTTATGCACGATTCCTTGCACATCGGCATACCAACTGCCCACATCGGCACGTTCAAAGCTCACCAAGCTTGGGTCAATCTCTTTGGCATATTCCACAACCGAATGCTTTCCGCGAGGCACAATCCACCATTTCTTGTTGATGTCGCCCGTAAATCCCTCTTTCATCTGCTGCATAAAGGACGTATCTGTCCCAAAGAACATCTCGGCATTTTTCGATAACGTTTCGATTGGATTTTCTGGCTTTGCCTTGCCCTCGATAATACTTAGCGCGCCGTCATAATTGAGATAATATCCCTGCTTTGCGAGAATCTCTTTGGCGATATTCTGCTCGCTCTGTGTGCCATACATCTTGGTTTGCATGGCAAATTGCAATGCGTTTCTGCCGTCCTCTGTGCTAAGGAGCTCGTTTCTAAACGCGAGCTGCTCGAGCTGCTGTTCTGTGAGCTCTCTTTGCTCTTTGTAGGCAAGATATTCTTTCTCACGCGTGAGAATCTTCTTAATATCAAGCGCGATTGCGTCCTCGCCATTTTCTAAATCAATGCGATTAATGCGCAACAGATTATCCCACAAAGTCGTGGCATATTCCTCGCCAAACAAATTCTCATTGCTATGTTCCTGCTTCTCGCCGATTTCTTTCAAGAATGCATACAGATTTCCGCTCGGATTTTCACGTTTGCTAAAACGGGCGAGCGCAAGCGCAATTAAATCAGCCTTGAATTGCTCAAACGCGCTCACTCCATTGACTTTTTCTAAATCATAGATGTTTTTAAAATCAATATTCAGACTTTCAACGTTGCTTTGAATGAATCTATCGCGCTTTTGTTTATCAAACTTACGTGCCTCTGCAATCAAATGCAGCGAGCCTGCAAGATATTTTGAAATATCGATATTCTTGGCATTTGGCGAGATTGCATTGAGCAAAAGCGCGCCCGCATTGTCGTTGAGCATTTGCTGAATGATTTCCGCAACATCGGGCATTTCACGTTGCAACAATCGTTTGCGCGCGATAAAGTCGGGGCAGAGCGCGAGCAGCAACGCGTGGTTTGTCGCCTCTTTCTCGAGCGGGTCGTTCATCGCCGCTGCCACGAGCGCGCGCATTTCGTTCACATTTGCCGCGTCTTTGAACGTGGGCTGAACGGGGCTTGTAGAATGAATGAGCGCGTGAATCGAATCGGCATACTTGCCCGCAATCACGAGGCTACGTTCGCTGTCTGTATGCACGCGCGAGGTGTTGCTCGCTTTGGCAAGCGCGATTCGTTCGTGCAAAGAGACAGAGGGGTCGAGCACACGTACGAGAAATTGCCCGCGCTCGAGCTTTGCGCCATATTTGAGAAACACTTCTTTGGCATATTTCTCCCACGTTGGCTCATTAAATTGGAGCATTGCCTCAAGGCGATGATTGCCGATAATCGCGCGCCCCTTGTTATCGACAACAGGCAAGCCCTCAAATCCCCCCTCACGCGTAAAGATTAGCTTGGGGTCGAAGTTTTCGCGGATATTGATAACGACTTTTGGCTGGTCGATTTCGCGGAATTGATAGTTTTCTCCATATTTGAAACTCGTAAAGAGTTTGTTAGAATCAACAATTTGATAGCTCGCGGGATAGCCTTTGTCTTTGTCGCTAAAAACCATTGTTTCGGCATTCTCAATGCGCGTTCCTAAATCCTCTGTGGGTAAAATATCCTCGCCCACATCATCACCACTTGTTTTTAAGACATTCTCTTTTTCTCTTTTGAGCTTCTCCTTTCTTTGTAGCTCTCTTGCTTTTTTCTCTGCTGCTTCTTTTTTGGCAATCTCTTTTTCTCTCTCCTCCCAAACTTTTATCATGAGTTTCGATGTCTCGAGTAACGCATGTTTGTCTTGGGGTGTTAGGCTAGGATTCTTGCTTTGTTCTCCTAGAATCTCGCCAATCTCTTTAAAATTGCGTTTGCGTTCAAGCGCCTTTTGCAAACAATAGCGATAGCCCGCTTCCTCGCTAAAACGCGCGCGCAAACTATTAAAGACTTTGCTTGCGACTTTGAAAATCAACGGCTGCATTCCCCAATACTTAAACTCTTCGGACGCAATGTCTCTAGCAGCAAATCGCAAAATCTCCGTATCATGTTTAAATTGTGTCGTGAGTTCATCAAGGATTTGATAGGCTTGCTTGCCCTTGTCTGACTTAAACAAGTCGGGGTTAATTGACTTTAAATCATTGTAAATACTCATATTATCCACAACAAAATCTTTGCCAATCTTTTTCTCGGCACGTTGCACGATTCCATTGAGCACAATGAGTTCGACATTTTCGCGCCCCTTACCAAGCGTTTGGAAGAAACCCTCAAGCTCGCTTTCGCTCATTTCTTTCTCGCCAATCGCATAGCTCGTGCGCTTCTTGGGCTCTTGCGCAAATCCCTTTGCCACATCATCATGCGTAACATTTGCCTGTGCCGCATGCACGAAATTGTCCAGATTCTGATGTTGCCTAAAAGATTGCGACATTTCATCAAAGCCCACGCGGCTCTTTTGAAACGCAAAGTTACGATATTCAGCCTTGAGCGCCGCACGTTGTTTGATAAGATTCTCACCGATTTCAGGCATATTTTTAAATGTGCTTTTAATCGCCTCATCGATTGTGTTTGCAATATGATTGCGCACATGATTTAGAATCTTCGTTGCGCTGTAATGCTTGTAGTTCTCCACCAAAGCCTGCCCAACAAATTTTTCAATCTCGATTAAGTCCTTGACATTCCCCGCATTGCGCATTAAACCAAAAATATCATCGAGCGTGCTATGCAAATGTGAATCTGATTGTTCCGCTCGCATGACAATGTCGGGAAATGTTTGTGATTCTAAACCTATTTATCCAAATATGCTACAATCCCGCTTTTAGGAGTGGCTATGAGACGAACAATGTTGCAGAGCAAAATCCATCGTGCGCGCGTGAGTAATGCAAACCTTGCCTATAGCGGTTCAATTAGTATCGATACAGCGCTTATGCAAGCAGCAGGCTTGCTCGAGGGGCAGAAAGTCGATGTGGCTGTAGTGGAGAATGGTGAGAGATTTTCGACATATGTCATCGAAGGGAAAAGTGGCGAAATCTGCCTGAATGGCGCGGCAGCACGCAAGGTGCAGATTGGCGATACGGTGATTATTATGGCATATTTTTCGCTCGAAGAAGATGAGCTAGAAAGCTATCGCCCCGTTGTTGTATTTGTGAATAGCAACAACGCAATCACCGAGATTCGCCATGCATTACATTGAAGCCATTGAGATTAATTTTTTGTCTCAAGAAGCTTTTCAAATTGCAGTGGTTGTTTGCAAATTTTGCAATTAAATGCCTTGCCACCTTGAATCTTCTTGTGTACAAGGGGTGTTAGTACATGTTTCTTGCCTTTGCAACCGCATGTGTATTGTGCTTTTGATGCGTTAATCTCTGGAGCTTTTGGCACAACAATTTCTTCAGGGACAACCTTGAGTGTCCCTTCTGCTTCGGCTTTTGCGCGGTAGCGCTCGATGAGCATATCTTCTTGCAAGATATGCTGCAGTAGCCAATTCTTCGCGATGATTCCAAGCTTTTCTTTGAGCTCGATAACGTTGGGTGTGGTTTTGGTAATATCCTTGAAACCAGCGACAATTTCTTCGTGAATCTTGTGATGTGCCTCAAGACGTGGGTAGCCAATCGAGCGCATATATGCCTCTTCGCTTTGAAAATGCTCATTCATATACTCAAAAAATCCCCGCAAAAGCTGCTGAATCTCTGCACCAGAAATATGCCTATCGGCGCAGATATAGGCATAGTTTGCAAGCTCAAAGAGCTTTTTGTGCTGCTCGTCAATTTTGTCATTGTGAACACTAAAGCTATCGTCCCAACTTGGTAGCATGATTGCCTCCTTTGCCTTGTATCATTGATTTAGAATTGTATTCTATCATGGAATTGTCTGGAAGTGTGTTTGGTTACGTTACGATATTTGGCATCTTGGGCAGATTCCAAGCAAAGCAATCATAGCTTCAGTGATTTTGTAGTCGCTTTGTTGCGCACATGACTGAACGAATTTGTGATATGGAACGTCCATATCAACAATGATGCCACAAGTATTGCAAACAAGGTGAATGTGCGGGCTTTTGACAATCTCATAGTGTTGTTTTTGGTTGGGAAGTTTGAGCTCATGAATTATGTTGACTTCTTGTAGGGAGATAATGTTTTTATAAATTGTTGCCAATGAAATCGAGGGATAAAGAGTTTTGATTTTTTCATAAATTTCATCGATTGTTGCATGCCCAAGCACTGCAATTTCATTGAGAATCGCTATGCGTTGGGGTGTTACTTTGAGGTTGTTTTGGTGTAGGAGCGTCTCAAAGTCTGTTGCCATTTCATTTGTCATATCTATCCTTTATAAAATAACCATAAAATATACTATTAGGATTGTACAAGGTCAGCATGATACAATAAAAAAGATAATCAAAAAAGCATTAAGCATTTTTGTGTGTTTGTGCGTTATAATGTGGGATATATTTATGTTCATCATTTTGGAGGCTCCTTGTGTTTGAAACTCTTAGCAACTCTTTTCGCGGTGCAATCAATAAAATCCGTTTTCAAGATGACGAAAAGGCACTCAAAAAAGCTCTCGATGAGCTTAAAAAGGCACTTTTGAAAGCAGATGTGCATTTCAAAATTACCAAAGAATTGCTCAAAAAAGTTGAGTTTGACACAAAACAAAATGGCATTGGCAAGGCAAATTTCTTGCAAGCGTTGCAGGATTCATTGCAAGAGATTTTGGGCAAGAATCATCAAGGCTTTGTGTTTGCGCCCAAGCCTCCCACAATCGTGCTGATGGTGGGCTTGCAAGGGAGCGGCAAAACAACTTCGAGCGCTAAGATTGCCTATTATCTCAAAGCACGTGGGAAACGCGTTTTGCTTGCTGCATGCGATATGCAGAGGCTTGCAGCTGTTGAACAATTGCGCCAGCTTGCAGCAGCTGCAGAAGTGGATTTTTTCACACTCGATGGAGAAACGCCTCTCGCTGTGGCACTCGGTGCACAGAAAAAAGCGCAAAGTGAGCTCTATGATGTTTTGCTTGTTGATACAGCGGGGCGACTTGCGATTGATGAGCCGCTTATGCAAGAACTCAAAAGTATTAAAGAAGGCTTGCAACCAACAGAGACGATGTATGTCGCAGACAGCCTGACAGGACAAGACGGAATCCGCAGCGCGAAGACATTTTATGATACTCTTGGCATTAGCAGTGTGCTTTTGAGCAAGTTCGATGGCGATAGCAAGGGCGGCGTGGCATTGAGTGTCGCCTATGAGCTCGGGATTCCGTTGCGTTTTGTGGGGAATGGCGAAAAGCTTGCCGACCTTGAACCCTTTATCCCCGAACGCATTATCGGGCGACTGATGGGCGCGGGCGATATTCAGACGCTTGTTGAGAAAAGCACCGCTGTGATGGGTGCAGAGGAAATCAAAAAGGTTACAAAAAAAATCAAGAAAGGTAGCTTCAATTTCAATGATTTTGTTGCACAGCTTGACAATGTCAAAAAGCTTGGCTCGGTGCAATCGATTATGTCAATGATACCCGGAATGAACAACTTTGCAGGTGCGCTCAAAGATTTTGATTTGGACAATTCCCAAGACATCAAACATATTCGCGCGATTGTGCATTCGATGACACCCAAAGAACGTGAAGACCCCACGTTGCTAAACGGCAGCCGCCGCAAGCGCATCGCCGATGGTGCTGGATTAAGCGTGGCAGAAGTCAATCGTTCGATTAAACAATTTGAAAATGCGGCAAAAATGGCAAAAAAATTCACCAACAATAAAGGTGGTTTGGCTGATATGATGGGGCTTTTGCAGTCCAAACAGCGTTTTGGTGGTTGAAAAAATAATGTAGAGAGTTTTGCAATTTTTAAGGCAGTTTTTTTTATAATCTGTCTTTTATAACCTATCAAGGAGTAGAACGCAATATGGCAACAGTAGTGAGATTAACACGAATGGGACGCAAGAAAAAACCTTTTTATCGAATTGTCGTTACCGATAGTCGCAAGAGACGAGATGGCGGCTGGATAGAATCGATTGGCTATTATAACCCACTGCTTGAAAATGACAATGTCAAATTCGATACAGAGCGCCTATCTTATTGGCTTGGCGTTGGTGCGAAGATGAGCGAAAGAGTACAAAAGCTCACAGGGCAGAAATGAGTGCCCCATTTTAGGCAAAACGAGTGGTTGAAAAATTTATCGAAGAATATATTCGCAAAATAGCGTTCGACCCGTCCTCTGTGCGCGTTGAGAGCGAGCTTGTCGAGAATGAGCTCGTGCAAATTACTGTCTATGCATCCAATCAAGACACAGGGCGGCTGATTGGTAAGGACGGCAAGATGATTGGCGCGATTAAAACGCTTGTTTCTGCATGCAAAGCAAAAGATGGCCGTTCGTATAAAATCACCATCAAGGCAACAGATTGAGCGTATATGTCGATGTTGCAAAAATCGGCAAGACAGTGGGTGTGCGGGGTGATTTGCGATTGCAGATTCTAAGCGATTTCCCAGAAATCCTCGTCCCCGAGCGCGAGTTTTGCTGCGGGGACAAAACGCTTTGTGTGCAGAGTTTTGATGCACAAAAATGCCTTATCCATTTCCGAGATTATGATAGCAAGGAGCAAAGCGCAATACTCACAGGTGCGCTTTTGCAATGTACGCTCGAACAAACGCGTGAATGGTGTGCGCTCGCGCAAGGTAGCTATTTTTGGTTTGACATCATCGGTGCGCATGTTTGCGAGAATGGCGAGATTTTGGGCGTTGTGCGTGAGATTGAGCGGATTGGGGCGGTGGATTATCTACTGATTGCGACTGACTTCGCTTTGGTCAAAGCGGGCAATGCAGCGCGGTTTATGCTGCCCTTTCTTGAACGTTTTATCCAAGAAATCCACGAGAATAGTGCAGGCTATCGCATTGATGTCTGCCATGCGAAAGATATTCTTGAAGCAAGCTAGATGCGCTTTTCTTTTCTCACGTTGTTTCCCGCTTTGATTGAGGGCTATTTTTGCGATTCGATTCTGCATAGGGCGCTTGAGTCGAGACTCTTCGAGCTCGAAATTTGCAATTTTCGACAATACACACATAACCGTTATCACAAAGTAGATAGCCCACAAGTTGGTGGTGGTGCAGGGCAGGTGATTGACGCATTGCCAGTGTGTCGCGCCATAGGCGACATTCGCGCAAAAAGTCCACACGCGCATGTCATTTTTGTGCAGCCTGTAGGCAAAGCGTTTAATACCCATGATGCAAAGCGGCTTGCTCAAAAATCGCACATCGTTTTGGTATGCGGGCGCTATGAGGGAATCGATGAACGTGCGATTGAATACAGCGCTGATGAGCTCTTTGCTTTGGGTGATTGCGTGCTTACAGGCGGAGAATTGCCCGCGCTTATGATTTGTGATGCCATCTGTCGTCAGCTTGAGGGCGTGTTGGGCAATCCCTTGTCGCTTGTCAATGAAAGCTTTGAGCAAAATTTGCTCGAATCGCCTCAATTTTCACGTGAAAAAGGTTTTGGCACTCCGCCTTCAGAATATTCAAAGGGCAATCATCGTAAAATAGCAGCTTTAAAAATGCAAATGTCGGTAGCAAGGACGCGGTATTATCGCCCTGATTTATATCGCGCTACCCAAATAAGGACAAACAATGAGAAATCGATTTATCGAGGATTTTGAACAAGCCCAAATGGCTGCACAAAAACAGGCAATTCCAGCATTTAAGGCGGGCGATTCGTTGCGCGTTGGAATCCATATCAAAGAAGGCGACAAAAGCCGTGTGCAATATTTCGAAGGTGTGTGTATCGCTCTAAGTGGGCAGGGCACAGGGCGCACTTTTGTGATTCGCAAGATTGGTGCAAACGGTGTTGGTGTTGAGCGCATTTTCCCACTATACAGCGAGAGTATTGAGAGTATCAAACGTTTGCGTATCGGTCGTGTGCGCCGCGCCAAGTTGTATTATCTCCGCTCACGTAGCGGCAAGGCAGCACGGATTAAAGAGATTAAAGAAACCAAAAAAGCTTAATCTCGCCCAAGCCAAAGCAGCATATCGCTTGACATTGAGGCTGTGCAGGGGATTTGTTGGCTCTGCCATAGCTTCCATGGGAGGCTTGATTGGATTCGCACATGCCCCTTTTCTGCCATATTTGGCGCAAGAAAGAGGGCAATCATATCAATATGCGCCTCCACGCTCGCAAAGAGTTCTGCCCCTCCTTCAATTATAATATTTTTATAATTTCCTAGTGTATGCAGGGATTGAAAAATACCAGGAGAGTTCGTAAAATGCACGTTACGTTCAATATGGAATAGTGGAATCGAGCGGTCAATCGAATGTACATCGCGCGTGAGTATCAGCACATCTGGTGGGTTGCCTGTTTGTGCGAGTCGCGTATCAAGCGTTGGGCGGTCGTTGCGAATTGTCCTGCCTGAAATCACGAGCAAGTCGAACACTCCGCGCCAAGTGTGTGTGAGCGTGCGCGATTCAAGAGAGCTAATCAGTCCACCTTCGAGCGAGCCATCGAGCCGTTGCGCGATTTTGAAACATACAAAAGTCCCCTTTTGCTGCAATGTTGCAAAAGGATAGAGTAGACGTTTGGCGCGCATAAGATGATTTTCGTTGTGCAATGTCGCACATCGGATTCCTGCTGCAAGTAGCGCTGTGCTTCCTCCGCTTGCTTGGGGTGTTGGGTCTGGCAGTGCAAACAGGACGTCTTGTAGCCCCAATTCGATGAGAAGTGCTGCGCATGATGGTGTTTTGCCTTCGTGATTGCAGGGTTCGAGTGTAACGAGTAATGTGCAATTACGAAAGATTCCATGATGATTTTTGCGCAGATAGTCGTGGATTGCTCGCGATTCTTGGAGCGCGAGAATCGCATTATCCCCGCTTAGAATCGCATAGCCTTGTTGCAAGGCAAGCACTTCTGCATGGGGTGCGCCTGCATATTGATGCGCTCCGAGTGCGATGATTTCACCATGTTTGCCCAAAAGCGCTGCCCCAACAGCGGGGTTTGGGAGTGTGCAAAGCTGGTATTTCCATGCGCAATCAAGCGCGAGAGAGAATGCGAGCTCGAGTTGTGCAGCATTCATCAATGTGCCATACTCACGGCACGCATTTCTCGAATCACGCTCACCTTAACATCGCCCGGATATTGTACGCTGCTTTCAATCTCTTTGGCAATCTCGCGCGAGAGGATTACGCTTTCATCATCGCTTAGGACATCTGCATTGACAATCACGCGCAATTCTCGCCCCGCATTAATCGCATAGGCCTGCAACACGCCGCATTTGCTTAGCGCAATATTCTCAATCTCTTTGACGCGTGTCAGGAAGCTTTCAAGCACTTCGCGCCGCGCACCAGGACGCGCGCTGCTAAGAGCGTCTGCGGCGCACACAGCAGCGCATTCAATCGTGCGAATCTCCTCATGCCCGTGGTGAGCAAGAATCGCATTGAGGACAATTGGGTGTTCATTGCAACGTTTGCAGACTTCCTCGCCAAGTGTGACGTGGCTGCCCTCATATTCATGTGTGAGCGCCTTGCCGATGTCATGCAGCAGCCCAGCACGTTTAGCGAGCTTGACATTGCCGCCAAGCTCGGCGGCAATGAGTCCAGCAAGATGCGCGACTTCGAGGCTATGCCCAAGCGCATTCTGTCCATAGCTCGCGCGATATTTGAGCTTGCCAATCAGCCGTTTGATGTCGTGATGCATTGCGCCGAGCCCGAGTTTGAGGACAATATCATCGCCTTCTTCAAGCACTCTGTCTTCATATTCTTGTTTCACACGTTCATAGATTTCCTCGATTCGTGCGGGCTGAATCCTGCCATCTTCAACAAGTCGCTCGACCACACGCGTGGCAATCGCACGGCGATAGAGATTGAAGCTGCTGAGCACAATCGCATTGGGTGTGTCATCAATGATGACATCGACACCGAGTACCATTTCAAGTGATTTAATATTGCGCCCTTCTTTGCCAATCAGTCGCCCTTTGAGCTCATCATTGGGTAACGGAACGACATTAATCAGGCGTTCAGAGGCAAATTCTCCTGCATAGCGCGTTGTGGCTTGGGCTAGAATATAGTTCGCCTTTTTGCGTGCTTCTTCTTTTGCCTGATTCTCAAACTTCCTTGCGAGCGTAGCAATGTCTTGCCTTGCAAGCTCCATCGCCCGATTAATCGCCATTTCTTTTGCCTGCTCCCGCGTAAGCGAAGCAATATGGCATAAAGATTGTGTGATTTCTTCAAGCTTTTGTTGATACTCATTACGAATCTTTTGATATTTCGCAATATGATCCTCGAGATGGTGTTTGCGCTCGCGCAGATTGCTTTTTTCGATATTGATTTCGGCAATCATCGAATCAAGCTGTTGCTTGTTTTTGGATTCTTGTGTTTCCAAATGCGAGATATAGCTTTCGTATTGCTTAGTGATTTGTGCAACTTCGTGGTCATAGTGCATCTTGGCATTGAGCTCAAGCTCTTTAACGCGCATGCGTGCTTCATTGAGCAAAACTTCAGCTTCGTATTCAATCGCCTTGGCTTTTGTGTGGGCTTTTTGGATATGCAGCTTGCAGTTTGCCGTGTGGAGTTTGCGGCTAATTAAGTATGTGCTGATGCCTGCAACAAGGGCGCAGACAATGCAGCTTAAGAGCGTCCATTCTATTGAATCTATCATCATTTCCTCTTTTTATGTTAATTTTATATGTAAGCACCTCATCTGCTTGAATATCATACGAATCGCAAAGTTTCTTGCGCGAATAATAGAGTTCTCTTGCAACAAAGAAAATGCGGGGCTTTTGGGGTAGTGTTGCAAAGAATCTGTCATACATGCCTTTTCCATAGCCGATTCGTTTGAGTTGATTGTCAACACCTAGCATAGGCACCACAGCAACATGGAATGTTTTTGGGGCAAAAGATGATTCCAAAGGCTCTCTTATCCCAAATTTTTTTCTGAATAATGGCAATCGATATTTTACTATTTTTAAACTGATACCGACCATAAAAGGCACAAAAATATGTATTTTTTTCTGCTTACGCAAAAGGGTGAATAGTGGAAAAATATCGACTTCATTGGGTAATGGGAGATAGAGTAGCACACAAAAGGGGCTGCTCGAACGCTTGTTGTGCGCTATCTGGAGCGCGAGCAATCGCTTCCATAGCGCGTGTATAATCATTTTGTCGAGGATTTTATGCCCGCTTGGAATCGCCATGTTGCGCACAATGGTGCGAAATTGTTTTTTGTCCATTTTGTCTTATAATCCTCCAAATCGTCGTGTCCTCTGCTCAAATGATTTGAGAAGTTGTTGGAGCTCATACGTTGTGAAATCAGGCCACAATGTGTCGCTAAAAAAAAGCTCGGCATAGTGGCTTTGCCAGAGCAAAAAATTTGAGAGTCGCTGTTCACCACCTGTGCGAATCAACATATCCACATTTGGAAATTGCGCCGTATCAAGCGCATTGTTTAAGCTGTCTTGTGTAACAGGAATCTGTGCGCATGCGAGCTTATTTGCAGCGCGCACGATTTCGTCTCGGCTGCCATAATTGAGCGCAAGAATCTGCGTAAGCCGCGTGCCATTTTCGCTTACTCGCTTGAGCTGCGCGATTTTGTCATTGAGTCGTTGCGAAAATTTGGATAAATCGCCAATCGTTTGGAAGCGAATGTTGTTTTGCAGGTAGGTTTGCGTTTCGCTTTCGAGATAATCTTCGAGCAAGTGCATGAGAAATGTAATCTCGATTGTGGGGCGATTCCAATTCTCTGTTGAGAACGCATAGAGAGTGAGGAATTGCGTGCAAACATTTTGCGCGCAATATTGCGTGATTGTGCGCAAAACTTCTGCGCCTCTTTTGTGCCCATCTTTGCGCGAGAGCCCACGCGATTGTGCCCAACGCCCATTGCCGTCCATGATGATTGCAAGATGTTGTGGCATACCTAACCTTTGACGTCGAGCAGACTGCTATGCGCGTCTTTGAGCTCATAGAGTGGAGCGATGTCATGATTGACATCAACTGAAAAATAGGCAATACCTTTCAGTAGATTTTGTGTGGAGCGCAACAGCTCGGCGCTGCGCTCATATTGTGCCGTGATGTATAAATCGACAGCTTCGCCATCGCTCACAAGCCGCCCACGTAAAGCACCAATCTGTCCAAAAACGGCATAGAATTCGAGCTCATAGAGCCCTGTTTTTTTACGTTTTTTGCGCATTTGCAGCACGCCCTCGCGCTGCTCGATAGCAAGCGGCAGAGTCAGCACGCGATTGTGCAATGAAAGCAGCATTTGCATATAAAAATTAAACTCTCCACGCGATTCCGCCAGACTCGCACGTTCGATGAGCTGATTTTTAAAATTGTCCCACGGATTGCCATTTTTGGGGCTCAAAATTTCTTTGAGATTCTCTTCATTAAGTCGTAGCGGCGCGTTGGCAAGTTGTGAGAGAATCTTGGGCTGCGCGATGAGCTGCGAGAGCGTAATCGTTCCATTGCGTCCGTTGCCCATTTGTGCCCAATATTTGCCACCAACAAGCAATTCTTTAAGGCTTTGGGTTGTGATGGTCGTGTTGCCAAGCCTAAGCTTGTAGCGCGTTGGCGAGAGTTTTTCGAGCACCTCGATAGCAATCGGCAATGTCGCGTTAAAGCGCGCTGTTTGTGTCGTGGACGTGTTTGTTTTAGGCGCAATATCGGCACTTTGGGAGATGTTACTGACATTAGCCATCATGCAGTCGCTTTGCAGAATCAAGAACAAGAAAGCTTTGCAAAAGCTTGTGGCTAGGCTCAAAATGCGTGCATTCATTTGTTGTGATGAATGTAATGCTGTTTTCTTCGCTACCAAATGGTGCATTTTGAAGCATGTTGAGGCAGATAGCGTCCAGATTCTTTTGTGTTAGCGCATTGCGCGCGTTCTCGAGTGCGTTTTGTATGTTTTCGAGCTTGAATCCAATCGTGCAAATGCCCTCTTTGCGGAGAGTGGCGAGAATATCGGGAGTTTGCACACATTGTAGATTCCATGTTTGTCCTATCTCTGTTTTTTTGCATTTGCCGCTTGCCACATTTTTGGGGCGATAGTCACTGATTGCCGCTGCCATAAAGAGATAGGGCTTTGGCATTGTTGTTTGGGAATCAATCCATTGTTGCAGGCTTTGCAAAAACTCATCTGCGCTTTGCACACATTGATGTTGCAATCCTTGCGGCAAAACGTTGAGCGCCGCAATGGCAAAGGGTGCGAGAGTCGAATGCACCAAACACACATTTGCGCCCTTGAGATAGAGCGCAATCGCGAGATTTTGTGCCATTTTGCCGCTGCTAAAGTTGCTCAAATAGCGCACGTCATCAATTTTTTCGACACTACCACCGCCGCTGACGCATACGGGACGCTTGTGCCAGAAATCATCGAGCAGAAGCGCACGTGCCGTGCGCCAAACGATTTCTTGGACATCGGCAAGCGCGCCATTGCCAAGCTCACCACATGCGAGAATCTTTTCTTGAGTGGGGATTATCTCGATTCCAAGCGTATGCAATTTTTCGATGGATTGCTTTGTCATAGGCGATTCGAGCATTGCAGTATTTGCTGCAGGGGCGATGAGAATCTTGCCTGAAAATGCAAGCACAGTGTGCAAAAGTGTTGAATCAGCAATACCATTTGCGATTTTGTTGAAGCTGTTAGCGGTTGCGGGTGCAACCAACAAAACCTCCGCCCAACGGGCGAGTGCGATAGGATTGAGACCATTATGCGTCCAATCTTGCGTATCCTCATGCAGCACACATTCATGGCTTAGGGCTTCGAACAAGAGTGGCGAGAGAAATTTTTTGGATTCTGCGCTCATCACTACACGCACGCACGCTCCGAGCTTGCCAAGCAAGCTAACGATTTCAAGCGCCTTATATGCACTAATGCTAGCGCAAACACAGAGTGCGATTTTGCGTCCTTTGAGAATCTGCATTAAAAGGGCTCACTCATTGTAATAATCTGCTCTTTTGTGAGCCATTGTGTGTTGGTTTGTGAGTTGTATTCAAAGCCGATTTCCACAGGTTTGCCTCTCTGTCCATCGGCTGTTGTGGTGTAGTCGATAGGGGTTTGGAACAAAATTGTGGGCTTGATGATAAAGAAGCTTTCAAATTCAATACTCAAATGCGAATCGTCTTTGGGCACCATCACTTCATGCAGCTTTTCGCCCGGGCGGATTCCAATAATCTTGCGTGGCAAGTTTGGGGCGAGTGCGTCTGCAAGGTCTGTGATTTTCATGGAAGGAATCTTAGGAATAAAAATCTCGCCACCATGCATACGCTTGAGGTTGTCGAAGACGAATTGCACGCCGCTATCAAGCGTTATCCAAAAACGTGTCATGCGTTCGTCTGTGATTGGAATCTCTTTTGCGCCATTCTTAAGCAGGCTCTTAAAAAATGGCACAACGCTGCCACGACTGCCCACGACATTGCCATAGCGCACAACACTGAATTGCGTGTGGCGGTTGCCTTTCATATTGTTTGCGGCGATGAATAGCTTGTCGCTCGCAAGCTTGGTTGCGCCATAGAGATTGATTGGATTTGCGGCTTTGTCGGTTGAAAGTGCAATCACCTTGCTCACGCCATTAGCAAGGCATGCGTCAATGACATTTTGCGCACCATGAATATTGGTTTTGATACATTCTGTGGGGTTGTATTCAGCAATCGGGACATGCTTGAGCGCTGCGGCGTGAATGCAGATGTCGACTCCGCTTAACGCTTGTTTCAGTCGTTCTTTGTCGCGCACATCGCCGATAAAAAAGCGCATACGTGAATCTGTGAAATTCTGTGCCATTTCGTATTGCTTGAGCTCATCGCGCGAGAAAACGATGACTTTTTTGGGTGAAGATGTGGCGAGCAGATGGCGAATGAAACTTTTGCCAAAGCTCCCAGTGCCGCCTGTAACGAGGATTATTTTGTTGTTGAGCATTTTTTCTCCTTTATTTTTTGCGGTATTGTGGTTCGATATAGCCCAAATCAAATAGGGCATTTGCCAAAAGAACAGTGGTATCGCCCGCGCTTGCTCCATGCATGCCATGTTCGATAAGCACTGTGATGGCATATTTGGGCTTTTCGTAGGGAACAAACGCTGTAAACCACGCATGCGAGCGGTGGAAATAGTCCATGTCTTCTTCGGCAATCCGCGCTTTGTCTGCTTGTGAAATGCCTGTTACTTGCGCCGTTCCTGTCTTGCATGCAAGCGTAACTTTGGATTTGAGCGCTCGCATAAATCCTGTCCCGCCTGCCTCGTTGCAGACTTGGAACATTCCAATTTGCGCTGCCTTGAGCTTACTCGGATGAATGTTGAGTGTTTCTGTTGCGCCAAACTCAAGCGTTTCATTGCCTTTGCGCATGACTAAATGGGGCGTAACGAGTTTGCCGCTCGCGAGCGCTGCGGTATAGCGGGCAATCTGCATGGGCGTGGTGAGCATGTAGCCTTGTCCAATCGAGGTATTGAGCGTATCGCCCATTTGCCAGCTTTGTTTGTGTCGCCGTCTTTTCCATTCGGGCGTGGGCAAGATTCCAGCCATTTCGGCAGGCAAATCAATGCCAGTCTTTTGCCCGATTCCAAAGCTGCTAAGAGTCTTTGCGATTTTTTCAATGCCTACTTGCAAGGAGAGTTTGTAATAATACACATCGACACTGCGTTTGATGGAATACATAAAGTTTGCACTGCCATGTCCGCCTTTGCGCCAATCTCGAAATTTACGATTGCCAATCTCGATGAATTCAGGCGTTGGAATGATTGTGTTCTCATCGATGATTCCATGTTGCAAAAACGAGAGCCCAACACCCATCTTAATCACGCTGCCCGGTGGGTATGCGCCATAGATAAGCTTATTATAGAGTGGTTTGTAGGGGTTGTTGAGCAATGCTTCCCATTTCTCGGTTGAGATTCCGGTTGGGAACTCGTTGATGTCATATTCGGGATAGCTGCCTGCAGCAAGAATCTCGCCATTGTGAATATCGAGCACCACTGCAGCGCCATTTTGCCCCGCAAATGCTGTGTCCATGCTTTTTTGCAAATCCAAGTCAATGCTCAAGTAGAGATTGTTGTTGTATTCGATTTGTGTTTCTTCAAGAACTGCGACTTCTTCATTCAGAGCTGTTACTTTCACGCGCTGTTTGCCAAGTTCGCCTTGCAAAAAGTCGTTGTAATAACGTTCCAAGCCTTCTTTGCCAATCACGCCTGTGTATTTTGAAATCGGATTATCCTGAATATCTTTCATATTTGCCTTGCCGATATATCCAATCAGATGTGATGCAGTGGTTTTGTTGGGATAGCGTCTGCGTCCTATGGGAATGAGCTCGAAAATATCTTGATATTGTGCAACATAAGGGAAGAGTTGATGTGCCATATCATATGAGATAAAATCGATGGGGATAAAATCATGGTTATAGGCAGAATCTTTGGATTGATAGATTTTTTGAATCTGCTCCATATTGAGCGGCAAAAAGGAGATGAGCAGAGCGATTTTTTGTTGAATCTCGGGTCGGTTGAGGTTGAGATGGGGCGCAATCGCAAAGAGAAAGCCCGTGTCGCTCACAGCGAGCGGCTTGTTGTTGCGGTCAAAAATTCGTCCGCGCGAAGGGACAATCACGCGTTCTTTGAAAGTGTTGGTGTAGGCGAGCGTGGTATAAAAATCGCGCGATTGAATAGCGATAGAATAGATACGCACACCAAGCCCAATCCATATGATAAACAACACGGCAATGAATATTTTTGTTTCTTTATTCATATCAAGAAAACCAAGATGAGAGATTCGATGGTGGCAAAGAGCAAAAAGAGTAGCGGAATATGGGGTGTCTCAAGCCCGACAATCGAGCCAATCAGAATACAAAATACACCATAGCCATAATAGATTCCAAAAGTGTAGAATGGAATCAAGATTTTAGGTGAGCGTACGAGGTATTGGATATAAGGCATGAGAAAATAATACACGAGCGAGAAAAAGATGATGGTGCTTAGGAATGGATAATTTTTGCCCGCTTCAAAAAACAAAAGATAGATAACAAGCAACATGAGCAACACGAGCTGCTTATTGTCTATGAAGCGACAAAACAAAACGAAACACACACTAAGTAGGGGCAATAGAATCATGGGGAACATATCGGACAATGAGGAATAGAGCAAAATGGCAAGGACACTCACGGCAATCAATGTGAAGATTTTTGTGTTATTGCGACTAGTGTGTGGATTCATCATATCCCTTCAAGGCAAGTGCGTCAAAGAAAGTTTGCAAGATAGAATCACGCATTGCATTTTCCATAGGCGAGTGCGTAAAAAGGCAACCGCGATAACGAGCCTGCAATCTCTTCAATTCATTCTTGCTAAGTTTATCACATTTTGTGAAAATTTGCAGCAGTTGCTGGTCATTGTTGGTGTGTGCTTTGAGGAAGGCGAGCGCTTTGGAATCAATGGGCAAATCGGGGTGGCGCGCGTCAATGAGCTGCAAAAAAAGTTTGATGTTGTTGCGTTTTTGTAGAAACTCAAGCAGGTTGTGCTCCCAATGTTTCTTGGTCTCTTTGCTGACTTTTGCATAGCCAAAGCCGGGCAAATCGACAAAATAAAGCGTGATTTGTGAATCATTGTAGCGCCATAGCGAATAGAAATAGTTGATGAGCTGTGTTTTGCCCGGCGTGCTTGAGCTTTTTGCAAGCTTTTTTGCAAGCAGGCTATTTAAAAGTGTGCTTTTGCCGACATTGCTCCTGCCGACAAAGGCGATTTCGCTATGCAATGGTGGGGGCGCTTGATGAATGGTTTGTGCCGATGTGAGGAATCGCGATTGCAAGAGTGTCATCATAGTGCTACTTGTTGGGTTGTTTGTTGATTTCAAAAATGATACGCGCAGGGCGTCTGCCCTCATTTTCTTTGTTGCCTGCAATATTCGCAAAGCCATTTTTGCGATTGACGATGATTTTTTCGCCCTCCACGCTGTTTGTCTTGCCAATTTCAGAGACGCTGGCGTTGCCATATAGCTCATATGTTTCGGTTGCAACGATAAAAATGGCTTGGTTTGCCTTGCCTCGCAGTTTGCGTCCATCTTCGGTTTGCAGCGAAAAATTCACAGCGCCTTTTGCTTCATAGCGCAATGCACGGCGCGTTTGCAAATCGAAAAAAAGCGTTACTTCATCGCTTTTGAGGCTATCGGTTGCGTTTGTGATGTGTACATTACCGCTGATGATGCTTTTGCCTGCCTTTTGGTCTGTGATGATGTAATCTGCTTTGACAGAAATCGCGTTTGTTGTTTTGGAATGCGCACAACAAACAAGCAATGCAGCAAAGATTCGCACAGCGATTTTCATTTTTGTTCCAATACAATGTGGCTTTGGATTTTATCGCCCATGAGCAGCCCAAGCCCATAGTCATAGTAGAGTTTCTCGCCCGTTACAACGCTGCCTAGACTATCTTGGAGCGAAAAAGCGCCTGTGCCTTCAAAGATTCTGTTGATGGTGTGATATGTGCCATTTTCACTCCATAATGACCCATTCTCATTTTGGAAATAGAGGATTCCATGTGGGAAAAAGAGAAAATCGCCTTCTTTGTGCATTGTATCTGCATAGACAAAGTCATATTGTCCATCTTGGAATTGAGTGAGTGAGAGATTGTGTATATGGTCGATGTGTGCGGTATCACGAAACGCATAAGGTGCTTTTGCTTCTAGCGCAATATCGCCACCTTCGAGTTTGTAGTATGTGAAATCGAAAAGTTCGAGCGGAACAGGAATCTCAAATTGACCAGTCTGTGTTTCATGCATGATGAGCCAAATAAAGATGCCAACAAGACTCAATAAAAAGGCAAAAAAGAGATAGAGACTAGAGCCAAAGCGCCATAAAGTCGTCATACAAGCCGTCCTTATGCAAGATGATTTCTATCATCTCACGTACTGCTCCGCGCCCACCTTTGTGTTTGAGCCGATGATTTACATAAGGCAAAATGAGCGGCGAGCAATCACGTGGCGCGAAGTTGAGACGGGAGTGCATGAACATGTGAATATCATTCACATCATCACCGATGATAGCGATTTCATCAAGCGAATAATTTTTTTGCTGCACGATTTGCAGCAGCACATCTCCTTTGTTTTGCACCCCTTGAAACACGAGCGAGATTCCAAGTTCGCTTGCACGTTTTGCTGTAATTATGCTTTCGCGCCCTGTGATAATCGCAATATCGCCACCGAGCTTGAGCCACGAAGCGATGGCGAGTCCATCTTTGACGCTAAAGCTTTTGAGTTCGTTGCCTTGCGTGTCATAGGTGATTGTGCCGTCATTTAGGGTGCCATCAACATCAAGAACGAGCAATTTAGTCACAAGAGCCCCTTTGTGCTTGGAATCTGTACGCGGGTGTTGTGTGCTAGCGCACGGCGCAAAGCAAGTGCACAGCTTTTGAAGGCAGCTTCGATGATGTGATGGCGATTGTGCCCGCGCTTATGCACAATATGGAGACAAATGCGTGCATTGAAAGCAAGGGATTTGAAAAATTCCTCGGCGAGTTCGCAATCAAATGCTCCAAGCGCGCCATCAAGACGTGGCATGTCCCATACAAAAAATGGGCGATTGCACACATCAAGCACACTCTGCACACATGCTTCGTCCATGACAATACATGCTTCACCAAAGCGCTCAATCTGTGCGATTGGATAGACAGAATCGGCAAGCAATGCACCTAGGACAATCCCGCAATCTTCGATTGTGTGGTGCGAATCGACATGCAAATCGCCTGTGCAATGTAGGGATATGTCCATGAGTGCATGTCGCGCAAAACTCTCGAGCATGTGGTCAAAATAGCCTACACCCGTCCGAATCTCTGCAATACCTTTGCCATAGACATCAAGAGTTGCAGTGATGTCTGTTTCTTTGGTTTTTCGCGAGTGTGTGGGCATTCTCTCTCCTTATTCGGCGATAGTAAATGCACCTTTGAGTTGTGGGTGGCTGCTAATGAAATCGCGCGCTTCATCGGCACTATTGAATCCCGAGAGCATCACACGATAAATGGGCGCTCCGCCGAGCTCAAATTCACGCACAATAGCCGTGTAGGGTGTGAAATGACTATTGGCATTTTTGAAAGTTTGCGCGCCTTGCTCGCGGCGAAATGCGCCGATTTGGACAAGGAATCGTCCAAGCGGCATGGAGCTTTGCACTTTGCCGATTGGAAACTCTTGTGTCTGCACGACAACTTGTGGCAGCGAAGGCACACTATCATTAGAAATGACACCATTAAAGCCCAGCACCTCGAGCACTACAGGCGCTGTACCTGTTTTAATCATATCGATTTCTTGTGCGCCTGTTTGCGAGAGGTCAATCACGCGCCCTTCAACAAATGGTCCCCTATCATTAATCCGCACAACGGTGCTAAGTCCGTTGTTTTGGTTGGTTACTTTCACAATTGTGTTCATCGGAAGAGTCTTGTGTGCGGCGGTTTTTGCGTGCATATTGTATGATTCGCCATTTGATGTCGTGCGCCCATGAAAATCGGGACCATACCAGCTTGCAAGCCCACTCTCTTGTGTGCCCACAGCAACTTCGCTTGGATAGTACCATTTGCCATTGATTTGGTAGGGTTTCATGCTTCCGCTCCCGCCGATAGCGCCCGAGCTTGGCGCATCGACAGGCACGTTGGGCGAGCTTGTGCAAGCGGTGATGAATAATACGATAGCAAAACTTCCAATCCATGAATGCAAAAACATGCGCATTCTTTCTCCTTATTTTTGGGTTTCCCATTGGAATCGCATGCGCGTGGGTTGATTGCCGATGGGGTATGTGCCAACAAATCGTGGCTCTGTGGCTGTGCTCTTGCCATACATGCGCTCAAACTCATTGCTGCGGTAAGTGCTAAGATTTTCATAGGGGATATGCACGAGATAACGCCGTCCATCGCGCGGAATCTGCATGCGCTTGATGTGGGGATTGTAGTGTCGCAATTCCGCAAGACTCATTCCAGCACTTTTGGCAATCTGTGCGAGCGTGCGCACGCCATTGAGTTCAATTGTGGCAATCGTTGGGCTGCCGATTCCGCGATTGAGGAGGTATTCATAGCTACTTTCTTTGAGCGCATCGACATTATGGAGCAACATCGAGACATAGAGAATTTTGCGGATATAGTTACGGCTTTCCAGAGGAATATAGGGATTGTTCTCGTCAAGCAGAATCTCAATATCATCGCTGCCAGCTTCGTCTATTGCGCGTCCCAGCCTGCCTTCACCGCAATTGTAAGCAATCGCTGCGAGATACCATTTGCCAAATGTCGCATGCAGCTGCTTGAGATATTCAATCGCTGCTTGTGTCGAGCGCACAGGGTCGAGCCGCTCATCCATGTGCGAATCGACACGAAGCCCTAGCATTTTTGCTGTTTTGGGCATAAATTGCCAAATCCCCATTGCCTTTTTGCTCGATTTTGCATTGGGTGAGAAATTGGATTCGACAAGAGCGAGATAGAGAAACTCGGGCGGGATTCCTGATTCTTTAATCATCTCCTTGAGGAGTGGGATAAAGCGATCGCCCCCCTCATAGCCTTTGAGAAAAACTCTGTCACGCAAACCATTGTCCATTGCGTTGCGAAATGATAAAAATAGTTCATGGTTTGCAAATGCTGCTTGTACATCAAATTTTTCAAACACATTTGCCATTGCCCCTTCGTTAGGGAAATCAAACGCAGCGATTCCTAAGCCAACACTCAAAATACAGGCGCATAAACATTTCACTTTCTCTCTCCAAATTTATATTTTGTCTAGTTTTAGCATAAAGTGCGATTGTACCCAAATGCGCTTAAAGTCGCCTTTAACGCAAACAAGCCATCTTGAGTCCAAAAAGAATATCGGCATTTTTATCAGTTAGCGTACTGATATTTTCGGTTGTGGTTTGGAGTATCTCTGCCATTTTTTGTGCGATAAGCGGGATATAGACGGGCGTATTGCGTGTGCCTCTGTGTGGCTCGGGAGTGAGATAGGGCGCATCTGTTTCGAGCAGCAGGCGCTCGCGCGGAATCTGTGGCAGGATTTGCACAAGCCGCCGTGCGTTTTTGAATGTCAGCACGCCGCCAATACCGTAATAAAAAGTCTCGGAAAGTTCAAGCAGAATCGAATCAGCATTGAAACAATGGAGCACACCGCGTAAACGTTTGTGGTCGAATGTGCGCAGAATCTGTAAGACATCGGCTGACGCTTCGCGAATATGCAAGATGAGCGGCAGCTCAAACTCGATTGCAAGGCGAATTTGTGCAGCAAAAATCTCTTTTTGAAGCTGTTTGGTTGTTTCGGCATCATGCGATGACAATCGATAATAATCAAGCCCGCATTCACCAACAGCCACACAGCGCGAATCGGTGATATAGGAACGCAAGAGCTGTTCATCATAATCTTTTGCACAATTAGGATGCACGCCAACAGCAAAATAGACACAATCGAATTGGTGGCTAATGGCGTGTGCCTTTGCGAGGTCTTTTGGGTCGGCTGCGGGGATGATAAAATGGCTTACGCCTTGTTGTTGCGCTGCGTGGAGAATCGCATCAAGATTCGTATAGCCTGCATCATCAAGATGACAATGTGTATCAATCATCACATTTCCTTGTGTTATAATGCGCAAAAGAGTATCCAAAAAGAGATAATCGAGGGGAATATGTTCAATGGGCTAGTGCGTGATATTGGCAGTGTGCGGAGTTTTGATACGCGCTTGCTTCGCATTGTTTCGGGCTTGCGCCCTCATCTTGGTGATAGTATTGCCGTCAATGGCGCATGTTTGAGCGTTGTTGCGCTGCACAAAGACGGCTTTAGTGTCGAGGTGAGCAGCGAAAGTGCGCGCTGTTTGGCGCTCGAAAATTTTTGTGGTCAAGTGCATTTAGAACCAGCAATGCGCTTTGGGCAGGGTGTTGATGGGCATCTAATGCAGGGGCATATTGATGCGCTTGGTGTGATTGAGAGCATTTGTCCCAATGCCGTGGGGGTTGATTTTTTTGTGAGCCTCGATTCGGATTCGCTGCGCTTTGTTGTCCCAAAAGGCAGCATTGCTGTTGAGGGCGTGAGTCTCACAATCAACGAAGTCAGCGCAACAGGATTCCGATTGACTCTCATTCCACTGACATTCCGTGATACACTCTTTGGCACTTTTGCTAAAGGCAGGCGCGTACATATCGAAACGGATATGTTTGTGCGTTCTCTCGCGCATTTGCTAAAAAATCGTATGCAGAGCATGACAGATATTGTCGTAAAGCCACAACTTTCGCACTCTGCCTATCTTGAGCAGCTGCTATGGAGCTACTAGATGGGTACACATTCGCGCAGAATCCGATAGGCTTCGTCTTTGTCAATGCGTGTTGTTGCATTGGGCTGGATAATGTCAAAAAAGTGTGTCGCGGCAAGTGCGGCTTGAGTGAGCAACATTTCAAGCCCATCGACAGCTTGAATCTCCAAACTCTGTGCGAGCGCAAAAAGAGGCGTTGTGTGCCCATAGACAATATCAACAAGCAGGCTTTGTGGCTGTGCCTTGAGTGTCTTGAGTAGGGCGGTCATTTTGTCAATCGGTAGCGGCAAGCTGTCGTCTGTGAGCCCAGCACTTGTAGCATTGATGATGAGGTCAAACTGATGGTCATTGCCCAAAGCCTCACTTAACATCGTCTTATAGCCCGCGCTTGCGAGTGATTGCAGCCGCGCTTGCGAGCGATTGACAATCGTTGTCGGAATCTGATGTTGGCGCAAGATGTAGGCGATTGCCTTTGCGCTGCCTCCTGCACCGATGAGCAGGACATTTTTTGGGATAAACCGCTGGGCAATAACGCGATAGAATCCTTCAGCGTCTGTATTGTAGCCTATGACTTTGTCGCCCTCACGCACAATTGTATTAACCGAGCCAATCTCGCGCGCCACGCCACGTACTTCATCGCATTCGGCAAACGCAATTTCTTTGAATGGAATCGTAACATTCGCGCCGCTAAAGCCATATGCACGCAAGGTTGCCACAGGCGATTCGCCCTCTTTGAGTAAGAACTGACTATAGCGCGCGCTCAACTGCAAACGTTCAAAAAATGCGTTATAGAGGATAGGCGACTTGGAATGCGCAATGGGATTCCCAAATACAACAAAATAATGCATTCACTCTCCTTTGAGCTTTAGTAAGTTTTTATAAATCCAGCCTTCTTGTGTGCGTATCCAGCCATTTTTCTCTTCGATGGCAAAAATGCTATCATTTTGCGATTTCTTGGCAACAACGCGTGCACGTGTCGATGGCGCTTCGCGTACATTGACGCTATTAGAGACGACTTCATATGTCGTGCTTGTAGTCTCGGGTGCATTGGGCGCGGGAGTGTGGGCAATATTGGAATCAAGTGGACGCAAAAATCGTGTTGCTACATAACCTTTTGTGCCATTCACATCGATTTGTGCCCAACCATTTTCTTGCTGCATCACTTCAACAATGTCGCCGCGCGAAATTGCTGCAATAATGGGTGCTCCAGATTTGGGATTGTTGCGGACATTGAGCGAGCGCACGTCGACTACAAAGGTATTTGGATTCACAAGATTTGGTGCTGCAAGTTCTGTCGCAGCAGTTTTGGGCACGATAGATTCTGTCGGTTCTGTTGATATTGCTATGAATGTTTGTGGTTCTGCCACAGGCTCGATGGGATCAAGAATGGGCATAGAGGCGATTGGTGTAGTCTCACGAGGAATCAAAGCTTCATCTGTGAGGTTTGGATTCGTCTCTTGTCCTATGTCATAGGTGCGGAGCTGAAACATAAAATAATACAAGCCAAACCCTAACACAAAGATAAAGAATGGTAGATAATACAAGCGCAGCAAGAGCTTGAAGGACATCGGCTTTTGTTTCATATCATTTCCCATGGATTGCGTCATCATTATTGTGTTGGGAGCTGTGTCATTCCAATACAACCCCTTTCCTCCCTTCTTGGATTTCGCCGATAATGCAACCATCGCATTGCGCAAGCACATCATCGAGGTATTGTTGATTTATAGCCAAAATCATTCCAATTCCCATGTTGAAAGTCCTATATGCCTCTTCTTCGGCGACAAATGTGCATAGCCATTCAAAAACAGGCAGTTTTGGAATGGCACTTTTGCGGATATGCGCGCATTGGTTGGGCTGCAAAATACGTGGAAGATTCTCGATAATGCCACCACCCGTGATATGTGCAAGTGCGTTGATATATTTGCGTAAACGTAGAAAGAGTGGGACATAGATTCGCGTTGGAGTAAGCAGGGTTTGCATGTCGGGTTGATTTTGTTGTGTCGTTTGCAAAATTTTGCGCACGAGCGAAAATCCATTGGAATGCAAGCCGCTGCTTGGAATCCCAACAAGCACATCGCCAATCTCGGGCTTCTTGTCAAGCTCTTCGCGTTCGGCGATTCCCACAGCAAAGCCAGCGAGGTCAAAGTCGTTGTCCGCATACATGCCGGGCATTTCAGCACTTTCGCCTCCCAAAAGCGCGCAGCCAGATTCCTTGCAGCCCTTCGCGATTCCAGAAATCACCTGAAGTGCTGAATCGGGCTCGAGTTTGCCTGTGGCATAATAATCGAGAAAAAAGAGTGGCGTGGCGAAATTGCAGATGAGGTCATTGACGCACATCGCGACAAGGTCGATTCCAATGCTGCTAAGATTATGAGAATCGATGGCTAGCCGCAGCTTTGTCCCCACACCATCTGTCGCGGCGAGTAGAATAGGATTTTCATAACCCTTTGGAATCGCAAACGCGCCAGCAAAGCTGCCAATCTCGCCCACGACATTGTGTGTGTAGGTTGCGCGTGCAAGCGGCGCGAGTGCCTTGACAAGCGCATTGCCCGCGTCAATATCCACGCCCGAATCTGCATATGTTAGTTTTTCCATTCTCTCTCCCAAATGCAGGATTCTAGCACGTGAATGTAAATATTTATTTTTTGCCTTTGTTAGCGATGATGAAGCGTAAAGCATTGAGTTTGATAAAACCCTCGGCGTCTTTTTGGTTATAGACTTCATCTTCTTCAAATGTGCTGTATGCCGCGTTAAAGAGTGAGTGTTTTGATTCTCTGCCCGTAACGATGACATTGCCCTTGTAGAGCTTCAATCGCACGTTTCCGCTGACATATTTTTGTGTGTAATTGATGAGCTTTTGCAACGCTTTGCGCTCGGGCGAATACCAATAGCCATTATAGATAAGCGCGGCATAGCGCGGCATAAGCTCGTCTTTGAGATGTGCTGCTTCTCTGTCGAGGCAGAGCGATTCGATTGCGCGATGTGCCTTGAGATAAATCGTGCCTCCCGGCGTCTCATAGCACCCGCGCGATTTCATGCCTACAGAGCGGTTTTCCACCAAATCGAGCCGCCCGATTCCATGTTTGCAACCTAGTTTATTGAGTTTGTCCCAAAATGCAGCGGGGCTTAGTTCTTTGCCATTAATGCTTACCCCGTCTCCCTTCTCAAAACCAATCGTGATTTCTTCGGGTTTATCGGGCGCTTTCTCGGGGCTAACACTCCAACGCCACATCGATTCGTCAGGCTCGGCATTGGGGTCTTCGAGAATCTGCCCTTCATAACTGATGTGCAAGAGGTTTGCATCCATCGAATAGGGCGATTGCTTGCCTTGTTTTTCAATTGGGATTCCTGCATTTTTGGCGTATTTGAGAAGTTTTTCGCGGCTGTTTAAATCCCAAATGCGCCATGGAGCAATCACCTTGATATTTGGGTTCAGCGCATACGCACCAAGCTCGAATCGCACTTGGTCATTGCCCTTGCCTGTTGCGCCATGCGCAATCGCGTCTGCACCGACTTTGTTAGCAATCTTGACAAGATGTTTGGCAATCAGCGGGCGCGCAATGCTTGTGCCAAGCAGATATTCACCTTCATAAATCGCGTTTGCGCGAAACATCGGAAACACGAAGTCTTTAACAAATTCCTCGCGCAAATCTTTGATGAACACATTTTCAGGCGCGATGCCAAGCAGCAGCGCTTTTTTGCGTGCAGGTTCGAGCTCCTCGCCTTGCCCAATATCAGCCGTAAAAGTAACCACTTCGCATTGATAGGTTTCGGCAAGCCATTTGAGAATCACGCTTGTATCAAGCCCTCCAGAATACGCAAGGACAACCTTTTTAATTTTGTGTTTCATACACGCTCCTTTGTGCCTCTTTTGAATGTTTGCTATAATTGTAGCACAACAAGGAGCGACCTCATGCGAATCGACAAATTTTTGAATGCAACCAATCTCGTCAAGCGCCGCAGTATTGCGCAAGATATGATTGAAAGCGGTGCTGTGAAGATGAGCGCACAAGTGGTGAAGGCAAGCCGCAATGTCAAGGTGGGCGATGTGATAGAGCTTGCCTATTTGGAGCGCTCGCGATTTTACGAGGTGCTGCAGATTCCAACAACCAAGAATGTGCCAAAGAATCAAAGCAGCGCATTTGTGCGCGAGGTGTCTGTCTAGTTGCGGATATGTCCCATAAATTCTTCGCGCGTTTTGGCATCGCTTTTGAATCGCCCGCGCAGCGCGCTTGTAATCATTGTGCTATTTTGCTTCTCGACACCGCGCATGAGCATACACATGTGTTTTGCCTCCGCAACGACCATCACGCCTTTTGGTGCAAGAAACTGCATAAGTGTATCAGCGATTTGAGCAGTCATTTGTTCTTGAATCTGCAAGCGCCGCGCGAATGTCTCAACAAGCCGCGCAAGCTTTGAGATTCCCACAACGCGCTTGTTGGGGATATAGCCAATATGGATTATGCCAAAAAAAGGCAGCAGGTGATGCTCGCACATGGAGTAAAACTCGATATTTTTGAGTACAACCATCTCATCACATGCCCCTTGCTCAAACACAGCGTTGAGAATCTTTTCAGGGTTTTCATGGTAGCCGCCAAAGAGTTTCTCCCATGATTTCACGACACGTTCAGGCGTTTTCAAGAGTCCTTCGCGGCTTTTGTCATCACCGATATAATCAAAAAAAGATTCGATATAGTGGAACATTTCCTCTTGTTTCATTGTTATCCTTATTTATGCATGAGTGCTCGGATTCGGTTTTCTATGCTTGGGTGTGTGCTTAGAATCTCGCCAAATCCGAAAATATATGCAGCACGGCGTGTGGGGTTGGTGTCGACATCAGCAAAGTTATATTTCTCATAGCTGCCGCTGATTTTTTGTAATGCAGCAATCATCGGGCGATTATTGTTCATGAGGTATGCTGCCCCGCTGTCTGCCATATATTCGCGCGAGCGGCTAAGAAACATCTGCAAAAAGAGTGTGAGCAAGGGCAAGATGAACGAAAGAATCATAAGGATTGAGCGCGCCGTTTTTGCGCCATCATTGCGGTTGCCACCAAAAAAAGCCATGACCATAAAATTCAGCGCGAGCGTCATGATGTTTGCGAGGATTCCCACAACGAGCGTCAGCTGAATGTCGCCATGCCGAATATGGCTCAATTCATGTGCCATCACGGCTTTGATTTCATCGCGGTCGAGCGTGCCAACAAGCGCGCTTGTGAGTGCAATCAGCGCATTGTTTTGATTCCAGCCACTTGCAAACGCGTTGAGATAGGGCGCATCGAGCAGATAGAGACGTGGGCGAAAAGATGTTTGGGATTGATAGAGGAGCTCATCGAGAATCTGCACAATCTCCTTTTCTTTTTGTGTTTGTGCGCTTTGTGTTGTGAGCTCTTTATATGTATCACCGCTTAACATAATCTGTTTAAAATTCCCAATACTATAAAGAATTATCGCGATGGCACAAAGCGCCATAATGCACGTGATAAGCGGAAAAATCTGAAAGCTCAAAAGCGCACCAAGCGCCCCAGCAAATGATTGTGCGTTGATACGTACAATATCGCCCAAAAGTCCAATGCACAAGAATAGTGCAAAATATATGGCAAGCACAGCATTTGTTTTGAGTTGGTTTGTGCGGATAATGCGTGTGAAAGGGTTCATCGTTGTTCAATCCTTTGTCCATCGAGCACATCGACTTCCCAAAAAAACTCAATCCATTCCTCTGTGCGGTGTAGCGTATATGTCGGCATAATGCATGCGCTATCTTTGTAGAAAATTGCTGCGCTTTGTATGTGCGCACTTGGATTGCTCGCGCCAAGAATCTGACAGACCTTGCTCATACTCTCGCCGCTATCGACAATATCATCAACCACGAGCACATGTTCATGCCCTTCGAGGCTTGGAATATTTGAGATTTGCAGAAGCTCCTTTTGCTTGTTGAAATATAATGTTGCATTAATTGTAAAGACATTGCGAATATCAAGTGCGATTCCCAAGAAATGCCCCATCGTCAGCCCACCACGTGCAATCGCGACAATCGCGCTTGGCGTTATGTCGAGTTTGCCAACAAGAATCTTCATATCGTCCCGAAAGTTTTCATAGCTATAATAGCGCATTGTTTCCCCTAATAGACATGGATTTCGTTGTAGAGTGTGTCGCGCTCAACTGGCACAAACCCGGCGTTTTTGATTTGGGAAATCAGCTCGTTTTTGGTGATTCCGCTTGCGCTATCCGAGCCACCAGCACTTTGAATGGACTCCTTTTGAATCGTGCCGTCCAAATCGTCTGCACCAAACTCTTGCGCAACCATTGCCATATTGATTCCCAATGTCGCCCAATAGGCTTTGATATGTGGGATATTTGGCAATACAATGCGCGCAATGGCAATCGTTTTGAGAATCTCTTGCCCTGTGGGAAATTCTGAAACCTGCAAGAAATTGTTTTCTTTTTGATAGACAAGCGGGATAAAGGCATTGAATCCCCCCGTTTCGTCTTGCAGTTGTTGCAGCCGCAAGAGATGGTCGATTCGATGTGTGCGGTTTTCGATATGCCCAAATAGCATTGTCGCATTACTTTTCTTGCCCATTTTGTGCCAATGGCGGTGGATTGCAAGCCAACCTTGTGAATCCACCTTACCCTTGCAGATGCTTTTGCGCAATTTTTCATCGAAAATTTCTGCTCCACCCCCGGGCATTGAATCCACGCCTGATTCTGCCATTTTTTCGAGTACTTCTTGAAAGCTAATGCTGGCTGTGGTGGCGAGAAAATGCACCTCGGCAGCCGTCATCGCCTTGATGTGCAAGCTCGGGTGGCGCTTTTTGATATTTGCAAATACATCGCAATACCATTGTAGATTGCAGCGCGGATTGTGTGCGCCGACAATGTGAATCTCGAGCGCTCCACGAGCGACAATTTCATCAACGCGCGCAAGCACATCGTCTTTGCTCATTGTGTAGGGGTTGGGATTTTTACGATGTGCCGAAAAGCCACAGAATCGACACACATCGGAACATTCGTTTGTAGGATTTAGATGTGCATTAGAATTAAAAAAGGTTTTTTTGCCATAATAGTCTGTGCGGATTTTGTCTGCTTGTTCTCCGAGCTCATAGATGTCTTTGTCATAGAGTGCAAGCGTTTCATTCAAAGTCGTGTATCGAATCGCATGGTGCGTCATGAAAAGCCTTTATACATGAAAAATTGCGTTCATTATAGCAGAGTTAAACGTTAAATTTTTATGGCACGTCTGCTTGGGCGTGTTTGCTAATCATTAACCCGAAATTATGATAGAATTGCACTTTTGATTCTATTGTGTTTTGGCTATCATTAGTCCGCCTAAATACAATTCCAGTCTAAGGGGAGAACTAGAGTAATGAAAATATCAAAACAAAAGACTATTGCAACATGCATTTGCTCTGCTTTTTTGTTGTGGGGTTGTGGGGGTTCTGGCGAGCAACAAGCCCAACAAGCCCCTGCTGAACGCCCTGTTATGAAAGTTGATACAATCAAGATTGCAAAAGGCGCACAGAATCTCTTGTTTGAATATCCTGCACGTGTGCGGAGTGTGGGTGCTGTTGAAGTCTATGCCAAAGTTGCAGGTACATTGCTTGAGCAATTGTACAAAGAGGGTGATTTTGTCGAAAAAGACACGCCGCTTTTTAGAATCGACGCCGACACCTACCAAGCAGCCTATAATGAGGCGCTTGCTGCACTTGAAATGCGTCAAGCTACATTCAATCAAGCCGAACGTGAATGGCAGCGCGTGAGCAAGCTCTTTGAGCAAAAAGCTGTGAGTCAGAAGGAATATGATAGCGCCTTTGCCGCATTTGAAAGTGCGCGTGCAAACATCGCCAATGCCGAGGCAACACTTGCGCGTAGCGAATTAAACTTGAGCTACACCACCGTAACTGCACCTGTGAGCGGAATGAGCGGCGTGAAACTGCAAGATGTGGGTGCGTATGTCGGCACAGCAGGCAGCACAATGGTAACGACAATCACGCAAACAGCACCCATTTATGTTGAATTTTCTATCGCTGATTCCCAAGCGATTGATTCGGTTAATGCTGTGCGCACGGGCAAAATTGAAACCAAGCTTGATGATTTGAACGTCAAGGTGTTGAGTCGTCAAGGCGAGGTGCTTGATAACGGCAAGATTGATTTTATCGATAGCCGAATCGATGAAAGCATTGGCAGCATCAAGCTTCGCGCGGTTGTCCCCAACGAAAACAATCGCCTGATTCCCGGGCAGTTTGTGCGCGTTTCGATTGAAGGAATCAAGATTCCTAATTCGGCTGTGATTCCTCAAAAGGCAGTGATGCAAACAGCACAAGGAACATTTATCTATCTACTCAAAGATGGTGTGGCTAAAATCGTTCCTATTAATATCGCACAATCGCTCGCTCATGATTTTATCATCACGGGAATGTTTGAAGATGGCGATGAATTGATTACTAACAATCTCATGAAAATTCGTCCCGATAGCCCTGTTGTAGCTGAGGGGAGCGTGCAATAATGTTTTCCAAATTCTTCATTGAAAGACCCATTTTTGCAACGGTTGTTTCGATTATCATCGTGATTGCGGGCGGACTTTCGATTTTTAATATGTCTATTGAGGAATATCCGCAGGTAACACCTCCACAGGTCAGTATTAGCGCATTCTACCCCGGTGCCGATGCCGAAACGATTGCAAATATTGTCAATGCACCTATTGAGCAGGCAGTGAATGGTGTGGAGAATATGATTTATATGAAATCAGTCGCCACAGGAAGTGGGCAGGCATCTATTGATGTCTATTTTGAGATTGGCACAGACCCTGATATGGCGACTGTCAATGTGAATAATAAATTGCAATCTGTCATGGCGACATTGCCTGCTGAAGTGCAGGCACAAGGGGTAACGGCAACAAAGAGAAATTCGAGTATTCTGCAAGTGTTGACAATTTATTCACCCGAAGAAGCCTTTGATATGCTTTATCTCTCTAACTATGTCTTGATTAATGTACTTGATGACCTCAAACGTGTCAAAGGTGTGGGCGATGCACAGATTTTTGGCAGCAAGGATTATTCGATTCGTGTGTGGCTCTATCCTGATAAGCTCGCATCTTTTGATGTTACCCCTTCTGAAGTTAGCGCAGCGATTCAAGAGCAAAATGCGCAGTTTGGTTTGGGGCAGTTTGGGCAAGAGCCAAATGAGCTCAAGCCTGCTTTTACCTATACGATTCTTACAAAAGGGCGGCTTGTCGATGCTGAAGAGTTTGGCAATATCATTATCAAAGCCCAACCTGATGGAAGCTTTTTGCGCATCAAAGATGTCGCGAGAGTCGAGCTAGGCGCAGCGCAATACGCGTTTGATGCGACTTATAATGGTAAAGCAGCCGTACCAATTGGAATTTTCTTGCAATCGGGCGCAAATGCGCTTGAAACAGCCGAGCTTGTCGCTAAAAAACTTGAAGAAATCAGTAAAAATTTCCCCGAAGGTATGACCTATAAAGTTGCGTTTGACACCACTCAATTTGTCGATGTTGCGATTGATGAGGTCATTAAAACCTTTATGGAAGCCATTTTGCTTGTGGCGATTATCGTGTATTTCTTCTTGAAAAATCTCCGCACAACGCTCATTCCTTTGCTTGCCGTTCCCGTGTCAATTATTGGTGCGTTTGCAGGCATGATGGCGCTTGGATTCTCGATTAATCTGCTCACACTCTTTGGGCTCGTGCTTGCAATCGGTATCGTTGTCGATGATGCGATTATTGTGATTGAGAATGTCGAGCGGATTCATCGTAGTGAGGGGCTGCCGATTAAAGAAGCGACCATCAAGGCAATGCAAGAGATTGTCTCTCCTGTTATCTCCATCGTCCTCGTGCTCTCTGCTGTATTTATCCCCATTTCATTCTTGGGCGGTTTCACAGGGCAGATGTACAAACAATTCGCTGTAACCATCGTGATTTCAGTTTGCCTTTCGGGCTTTGTGGCGCTCACACTCACGCCTGCGCTTTGTGCGATGCTCATCAAAAACAAAGAACCAAAGGAATATTGGATTGTCGAAAAATTCAATGATTTCTTTGATTGGAGCACCGAAATCTATGTGAAAGGCGTGCATTTTATCTTGCATCATGTTCTCATCAGCCTCGCAATCGTTGCGTGCATTGGTGTCATTACGTATGGAATCTTTATGAAATTGCCAAGCTCGCTTGTGCCGCCCGAAGACAAGGGAGGGATTTTTGGAGTTGTGATGTTGCCCCCTGCATCCTCGTTGAACCGCACGATGGAAGTGCGAGAAGAAGTGAGCCAAACCTTGCTTGCAAATCCTAATATTAGCGGCGTTACAGGGCTTGCTGGATTTGATATGCTCAATAGCGCGCTCAAGCCCGATTCGGGTGCTTTTTTTGTGAGGCTCACCGATTGGAGCGAACGCAAACGTTACGACCAACGTTCTGATATAGTCGCTGCGTCCGTCATGGGGCAGCTTATGGCTAGTAAAGAAGCTTTTGCTATCTTCCTCAATCCGCCGCCCATTATGGGGCTTAGTATCAGTGGGGGGTTTGAGATTTATGTGCAAAATCGTTTGGGCACAGGCTATGAAGAGCTTAATAAATATGTGCAATTGATTATGCAAAAAGCTGGCGAGCGTCCCGAGCTCACATCATTGCGCACAGGGTTAAGTATGAATACACCACAATTCTATGCCGAGCTTGACCGCGAGAAGGCAAAAGCGGCAGGTGTGAGCGTGCGCGATGTGTTCTACACCATGCAAATTGTCTTTGGAAGCGCATATATCAATGATTTCAATCTCTTTGGGCGACCCTATAAGGTGTATCTCCAATCTGATGGTTCGTATCGCAGCGGACCTGAACAAATGAGTGAAATTTTTGTGCGTTCTGCCACAGGAGAAATGGTCCCGCTTAATACCTTGATTACTTTCAAGCGCGTTGTGGGACCTGATATTATTAACCGATTTAATCTATTCCCTGCCGCACAGATTACAGGAGATGCAAAGCCGGGCTACACATCAGGCGATGCGATTCGTGCAATTGAAGAAGTTGCCAATGAAGTGTTGCCCGAAGGCTATACGATTGAATGGGCAGGAAGCTCTTATCAAGAGCGGCAGATTGGAGGCAATAGTATGTATGCGTTTATCTTTGCGCTTGTGTTTGTATTCCTCATTCTCGCAGCACAATATGAACGTTGGTTGTTGCCATTTGCAGTGATTACCGCCGTGCCATTTGCGCTTTTTGGCGCAGTTGTGGCAACATATCTTGGCAGCTTGATAGACCCAAGAATTAGCAACGATATCTATTTCCAAATCGGGCTTGTTGTGATGATTGGGCTTTCGTCAAAGAATGCGATTCTGATTGTCGAATTTGCAATGGAGCAGCGCAGGGCAGGGCGCGATTTGCTCGATGCAGCGCTTGAAGGAGCACGTTTGCGATTCCGACCGATTATCATGACTTCTCTTGCTTTTGGTTTGGGGGTTGTGCCGCTTGTATTAAGTACGGGTGCAGGTGCTGCATCGCGGCATTCTATCGGCACAGGTGTGCTTGGCGGAATTGCTGCCGCTTCAACGTTTGCTATCTTTTTTGTCCCGCTTTTCTATGTCTTGTTTGAGCGCATCAATGACTGGTTACGTGGCAACAATTCTGCAAAGGACATACAACCATGAAACGTCTTTATTCTTTTCTATCAATTTGCATTGCAGGGCTTGTGCTTGCTGGGTGTAACTTCACACCCGATTTGGTGATTCCAGACCTTGATTCTCCCATGCAATATAATGATTTTGCCGAAGATCGTAAACTCACTGGCGTCAAAATGAGCAATCGCAAGATTGAGGATTATTGGTGGGAAGATTTTGGCGATGAAAACCTGAACATGCTTGTCGAAGAAGCCTTGCGCAATAATACCGATTATGCAGCAGCCGTTTCACGCGTTGCTCAAGCGCGCGCTGCGTTAGGAATTGCCAATGCTGATAGATTTCCAACATTAAATTGGAATGGAGCAACCAATAAGATTGTTTCGGGTGAGAATCCCCAATCGATTCCTTATTCGTTGAGCGCTGTGATTAGCTACGAAGTCGATTTGTGGGGGCGTGTGCGCGAATCCAATCGAGCTGCCGTGGCAACATTGCTTTCGGTTGCTGCCAACCAAGAAAATGTGCGCCTAAGTGTGATTTCAGGCGTGATTGATAGCTATTTTTCGCTCCTTAGCCTCGAGGAACAATACAAAATTTTGCAAGCTACCGTGCAGGCATACGATGAGACATATCAATATTATTACAAACAATATGAGGCAGGAAGCCTTGAAGAGATTACGCTGCAACAGAGCAAGGTGCAGCTTGAATCAGCGCGCGCAAATCTCTATGCAATTACGCGTTCGCGAAGCGAGATTATGAGTGCGCTTGCGCTGCTTGTGGGGCGCACACCTCGTGGAATCTTTGCTGCCGAGTTTGTCGTGGGCGAGCTCTTGCCCAAAGCTCCTATTGTGCCGCTTGCAATGCCTTCGACATTGATTGCAAATCGCCCAGATATTAAAATGGCAGAGGAAAATTTGCGTTCCGCAAACCATTCGATTGGCGTGGCGTATGCGTCTTATTTTCCTATTCTCTCACTTTCGGCGCTTGGCGGGTTGAGCGCGCGAGATGTCGGCGATTTGTTTGATAATGCTGTTGTGAGCCTTAGCGCAAATATCAGCGGACCCCTCTTTGACTTCGGGCGGACAGAGAATCGCGTGCGCCAAGCTGAAGAAATGAAAGAAGAAGCATTGATTCTCTATCGTGCTGCTGTTGCACGTGCATTTTCAGAAGTTCGAGATGCGCTTGTTGCGCGCGACACAACCGAAAAGCGATTGCGTGCTGTCGAGGCGCAAGCGCAGTCGCAAGGACGCGTGTATGAGATTGCTAAACAGCGCTTTGAAGCGGGGTATTCAACACATCTTGAATTGCTCGATGCCGAGCGCAATTGGTTGAGTGTGCAGCTCAACCTTAGCAGCGCAAAAGCAGATTTGTTGAGTAGTTCGCTTAGTCTTTATAAATCGCTAGGTGGAGGTTTCAACGCGCGTACACTCGAACGCGAAACACTTTTTGAACGTCCCTAGTGTCCCAGCTCCTTTTTGGGGCTGATTGTGGCAAAAATTCACACTCGATTTATGAAATCTCATTCTTTTTGCTGTTTTAAACCTTTCAGAGTGAAAATCGGGTATTCTACTGCTAGATATTTAGTCAAGGAGTAAAAATGAATAGTCATGATTCAGAGATAGTGCTCATCGGTGGAGGCGTTATGAGCCTCACGCTTGCGATGATACTCAAAGAGCTTGATTCGTCTTTGAATATTGCAGTTTATGAGAAACTAGAAGATGTTGCATTAGAGAGTAGTATGGTGTGGAATAATGCTGGAACAGGGCATCAGGCTCTTTGTGAGCTCAACTATACCCCTGAAAATGCTGATGGCTCTATCCAAACCACAAAAGCTTTCGCGATTAATCAGCTCTATGAATTGAGCAAAGAGTTTTATGCGCATTGTATCCGCAAGGGGCTTTTGAAAGCACCCGAAACTTTTATTAATCCTTTGCCTCATATTAGTTTTGTTTTTGATGGGAATGTTCCATTCCTCAAAAAACGATACGAGCAGTTATCTGCTTCGCCATTATTTAAAAATATGCTATATACTGAAAATCATGAGCAAATCAAAGAATGGGCACCGCTGCTCATTAATGGTCGTGAAAGCAATCAACGTGTTGCTGCAACGCTTATCGAGGGCGGCACAGATGTTGATTTTGGTGAAATGGTGCATCAATTGCGCGATTCGTTGTCAAAAATGTCTGGATTTGCGATTTTCACCAACCACAAAGCCATTGGGCTTGATAAACGTTCGAATGGTTGGGATATTCGATTCAAGGACACGAAAAACGGAACAATCAAAACCGTGCGCACCAAATTTGTATTCTTAGGAGCAGGTGGAGGCGCATTTCCTTTATTGCAAAAAAGTGGAATCCCTGAAGGCAAGGGATATAGCGGATTCCCTGTGGGCGGACTATGGTTGATATGTAAAAATCAAGAAATTGTCGAACAACATAATGCAAAAGTATATGGTAAGGCATCGCTTGGAGCACCGCCTATGTCATTGCCTCATCTTGATACACGTATTATTCATGGCAAAAAGCATTTGCTCTTTGGTCCTTATGCGGGCTTTAATACAAAATTTTTAAAATATGGTAGCTGGCTTGATTTTCCGCTTTCTATGCGTAGTGATAACTGGCTGCCTATGCTTGAAGCTGGTATGCGCAATACTTCATTGACGCTTTACTTAATTAAGCAGGTGCTTATGGGCAAAAGAGGACGCATGAAAAAACTTGATCAATATGTTCCAAATGCAAATATTGATGATTGGACGGAGCAATTTGCGGGACAGCGCGTGCAGGTGATTCGCCGAGATGCTTCAGGGCATGGAGACTTGCAATTTGGAACAGAGGTCATCACATCAAGTGATGGCACTTTGGCAGCTTTGCTCGGAGCGTCTCCCGGAGCTTCTACGGCGGTGGATATTATGCTGCAAGTTGTGCGTACATGTTTTAAGGAGAGATTCCAAAAAGATGACTGGGAAGGGAAATTGCGTGAAATGCTTCCTTCGTATGGTTTTGAGCTCGAAGAGCATATCAAACATTTCAATGACAATCGCAGCAAGACAGCCGAGACACTCAAGATTCCATTTGTCGCGATTTAGGCTTTCGTGTTGACTTTTTTTGCCGATTCTATCTTCTGAATTGGAACGGCTTTTGCTGAAGTCCTTGTAAGACCGATTTATCGGGAATCTCTTAGCAAGGACGGATATGCAAACAGGTTTTTATAATGCAACAGGCGGTATGGTTACGCAGATGAATCGTCTTGATGTCATCTCACATAATCTCGCCAACATCAATACTACGGGCTATAAGCGCAAAGATGTTGTGATTGGTGATTTTGTACGCATGTATGAAACAAAAAAAGATGAGCTTCCTCTCGAAGACCAAACCAAAGCAGCGGCAAAATATCTCAATCGTGCGATGACGCGTGTGCCCCATATAGTTGAGGAATATCGGGATTTGAAGGCAGGAGCCATGCAGCTTACCGATAATACATTTGATTTTGCGTTGGGGAATGACAATGCGTTTTTCATGATAGAAACGCCCGAGGGAGTGCGCTATACGCGCGATGGTTCTTTCACGCTCAATCATGAAGGACGGCTTGTTACCAAAGAAGGCTTTGCGGTTTTACCGCGTGAATATGTCGATGGACCACAATATATTGACATTCCCGAAGGCGCGGCAATCAATGTCGACCCTCTTGGCAACATCTATGCAAAGTTTCTCACATTTGAGCAGATGGGCGAAGCGACCGTACCAATGGGCAACATTGCTGTTGTGGCATTCGAGAATCCTAAATATCTCCAAAATGTGGGCGGGAATCTCTACAAATATCCCGAAGAGCGCGATGAAGAGCGGAGTTTTAATGAAGGCAATGGTCCCGTTTTTCAGGGCGTTTTGGAAAAAAGCAATGTCAATGCTGTTTTGGAGATGACAGGATTGATTGAGACACAAAGGCTGGTGGAAATGTATGGTAAAGTCATCAATACCCACATGGACGACCTCAACAACGATGCAATCAACAAACTTGCACAAAGAAATTAATCAAGGAGCTTATCATGATGCGTTCACTCTATACTGCTACCACTGGAATGATTGGTATGCAAACCCAAATCGATGTTGTCTCAAACAACATCGCGAATGTCAATACAACAGGTTACAAAAAACAGCGAGCAGAATTTGCAGACCTCTTTTCGCAGGTTTTGCAATACGCGGGCACAAACACGTCGGAAACGACACAAAGCCCAACGGGAATCGAGGTTGGCGTGGGCGTGCGCAATGTCTCTGTGCAAAAGCTTTGGGAGGCAGGCAACCCTATGCAAACGGGCAATTCGTTTGATATGATGATTAATGGTGCAGGATTTTTCCAAATCCAGTTGCCTGATGGGACGATTGCCTATACGCGAGATGGGCAGTTCAAGCTTGATCGTGAGGGCAATATTGTCAACTCAAAAGGCTATCAGCTTGTGCCAAATATCACAGTCCCCGAAGATTTGCGCAACAATCAAAACGCAGCAATTGGTGTGTCTGAAGATGGGCTTGTAACGGCAACGATTGCGGGTGATACGCAATCTCAAGAGCTTGGGCAAATCGAAATTGCAAATTTCATCAACCCTGCTGGCTTGCATTCTTTGGGCGATAACCTCTATATCAACACTGATGCTTCGGGCGATCCAATTGTGGGCGCGCCCAATCAAGAAGGGCGTGGCGCGATTTTGCAAAATGTCCTCGAGCGCAGCAATGTGAAGCTTGTTGAGGAAATCACCGAGCTCATCACAGGACAAAGAGCTTATGAAGCGGGTTCAAAAAGCATTCAAACCTCTGATTCGATGCTCCAAACCGTGATTAGCTTGAAACGTTAGCCTTCTTTTCCCCTCTTTTGAGGGGGCGTTATTTTAATTGATTATTTTATGTCGGTTGGTGTTTTTTTTAAGATGACACTTTCAAATAGCAATAAAGCGACCGCACAATTGATGATGACATCGGCAAAGTTGAAAATTGCAAATTCGAATCCATAGTGCCAAAAAATATAATCCACAACAGCACCATATGTGAATCTATCGCAAATATTACTTAAGGCAGCACCAAAAAAGAGGGCTGCAGGAATGAAATGCGCCTTAAAAAGCGCTGCATTTTTGTAGAGATAGAATGCGATTCCAAATATCAGTGCAAGCTGAAAATATTTTAGGCTACCTTCAAAGCTAGCAAGCATCGAAAATGCTACACCTGTATTGTAGGCAAGCACCAATGAAATGGGACTTGATTCGATAAAGACATTTGTTGTAACAGCCCAATATTTAATGACTTGGTCAATGATAAAAACGACAGCCGCGATTGCTGTTGTGCGCCATAGCTCTTTCATGTGCAGTGTGTTCGTAATAATTCTTCAAGTTGAGCGAGATACGCATCAACCTTATTGCTATCATGCCCTTCTAACAAGATTCGAAGCTTATTTTCTGTGCCCGAATAGCGAATGAGATGTCGGATATTGTGCTGCGCGATTTCATCGGTGAGTGTTTTGAGATCGCTAATCTCGCTAAGGTCGCATTTTTTGGAGATATTGAGATTCACGAGTTTTTGTGGGTAGAGCTCAAAAAGATTGAACGCCTCGCTGCTTGTTTTGTTGGAATGCAGCATGAACGCCATGGCTTGGAGTGCCGAGAGCAAGCCATCTCCCGTCTTTGCAAAATCGCTTAGAATGATATGCCCGCTTTGTTCGCCGCCAAAATTCACTGATTCTTTTTGCATGAGCTCCAAGACATATTTATCACCGACATTGCAACGTAAAAGCGCGATTCCTAATTGCTGTTTGAGATATTCTTCGAGCCCAAGATTGCTCATTTGCGTGGCGACAATGGCTGGTTTATGGAGAGAATGGGTGTGTTTGAGATGTGTCGCAAGTGCGCCAATGAGCTTATCGCCATCTACAATCTCGCCCTTGTTGTCAACAACAACAAGCCTATCGGCATCACCATCAAGGGCGAATCCAATGTCCGCCCGTACGCGTTTGACTTCTTTTGCAAGCATTTGTGGATGTGTTGCCCCGCAGTTATCGTTGATGTTGTAGCCATTGGGCTTGTCTTGAATGACTAAAACTTCTGCACCAAGTTCGCTAAAAATGGTTGGCGCGACTTTGTAGGCAGCACCATTGGCGACATCGAGCACAATGCGGATTCCGATGAGCGAAAGCTTTTTGGAAAAGGAATTTTTGATATGCACGATATAGCGCCCAATGACATCATCAATCCGCTTGCTGCTGCCAATTTCTTTGCCCTGTTTTTGTGCTTTTTGTAGCAATATGTCATTGTCAAAGATTTCTTCTATTTGCGCCTCTGCTGCTTCATCTAATTTGAATCCCGAGCGGTCGAAAAATTTGATTCCATTATCACCATAGGGATTGTGGCTTGCGCTAATCATAATCCCGGCATCACAGCGCATATCTTCGGTGAGATAGGCAATAGCTGGTGTAGGCATTGGTCCAATTTGAATGACATTATAGCCCACTGCTGTGAGCCCGCTCACAATCGCATTTTCAATCATATATCCGCTCCGCCGCGTGTCTTTGCCCACAAGAATCTTATTGGATTTGGAATGTTTACGAAAAAAGATACCCGCAGCAAGCCCCATTTTAAGCGCTGTAAAAATATTTAGCTTTTCACCTGCTCGCCCGCGCACGCCATCTGTGCCAAATAGTTTCATTCTTTCTCCCTAGAACTCATCATGCTTTATATCGCTTTAATGAAAATTAGGCTATGATTCTACCCTAAAAAAGATTAAAAAGGAATAGCATGGCAAATCATAAATCTGCAGAGAAACGTATTCGACAAACGCTCAAACGCACAGAGCGCAATCGCTATTACAGAACACGTATTAAAAATATCGTGCGTGCTTTGCGCGAAGCGATTGAGTCAAACGACTTGCAAAAGGCAGAGGAATGTTTCAAGGCTGCAAACAAAGACTTGCATAAATTTGTGAGCAAAGGGATTTTGAGCAAAAACACCGCTGCACGCAAGGTTTCTCGCCTCAATGCAGCGCTCAAAAAAGCACGCACAGCCTAGTTTTGTGGATAGATGATGTTCGAAAGCAAGCTCCAGCCCTTTGTGCAGCGCTATGATGAAATCTCTGCTTTGCTCGTTGCGCCAGAGATTCTCAATGATGTCGAAAGAATCACGCAACTTAGCAAGGAACAAAGTGGGCTAGAGCCCATTGTTACAGCAATTCGAGAATATTCGCTCGCACGCAAACAGATTGAAGAGAACAAACTCTTATTTGATGATAAAGAGCTTGGTGAGCTTGCAAAAGACGAGAATCACATGCTCGAAGAGCGCGTTGTCAAACTCGAACAAGAGATAAAGATTTTGTTGTTGCCCAAGGACCCAAACGATGATAAAAATATCTATCTCGAGATTCGCGCAGGTACGGGCGGCGATGAAGCGGGGATTTTTGTGGGCGATTTGTTTAAAGCTTATTGTCGCTATGCCGAGCTCAAGGCTTGGAAAGTCGAGATTATCAGCAGCAGCGAGAATAACGTGGGTGGCTATAAGGAAATCATCGCGCTTGTACGTGGCAAAGGCGCGTATTCACGTTTGAAATATGAAGGCGGCACACATCGTGTGCAGCGCGTTCCCGAGACAGAATCGCAAGGGCGAATCCACACGTCGGCTATCACGGTCGCGATTCTGCCCGAAGTTGATGATGTCGAGATTGTCATCAACCAGAGCGATTTGCGCATTGAGGTTTTTCGTGCAGGAGGGCATGGTGGACAATGTGTCAATACCACCGATTCTGCTGTGCGCATTACGCATATCCCAACGGGGATTTCGGTTTCAATGCAAGATGAAAAATCGCAACACAAAAATAAAGATAAAGCGATGAAGATTCTCAAAGCGCGCATTTATGAAGCCGAGATTGAAGCGCAAGCAAAAGAGCATACGCAAACGCGCCGTAACCAAGTCGGCAGCGGCGATAGGAGCGAAAGAATTCGTACCTATAATTATCCTCAAAACCGCCTCACAGACCATCGCGTGGGGCTGACACTTTACAGCCTCGAGGAGATTATGCTCGGTGGCAATCTCGATGTTGTTATCGACCCCATTGTCGCGCATTATCAAGCAGAAATCTTGCAAGAAGCCTAGCCAAAATTGATGCTAGGGAATCCATGCCATTAAGTTTGGCGAAATGTTGCAATTTGCTACAAGTACATTTTTTTTACCGCCGTGTATTGATTTTTCAGGAAAAAACGCGCTATAATAAATTTTTATTTACCATAAGAAATCACGTTCTCTTTGATGTGAGATTCTTTATGGTTTGGCATAGGCGAGAGTTGCCGTCTTGTTTAGCATATTTACAAGTTATGGCTGTGCAAGAGGGTTGGTTTAGTCGTAATACACACGAGGAGGTTTGTATGCGAAACGAGGAAATCGTTGAAGGGTATTTCGGGATAACGACAGAACGTAAAAAGAGTCGATTACCCGCGAAATTGGATTTTTGGCAAAGTGCGACTGGGCTGTTTTTGGGCTTATTTATGATTGCACACATGTTTTTGGTATCAAGTATTTTGCTTGGCAATGAGGCAATGTTCTTTGTTACCAAATTGTTGGAGGGCAGCCCCATCTTTGGTGCGGCTGGGAATCCGCTTGTTGTCAGCATTGTGGCTGCTGTTGTGATTGTGGCATTTGTAACGCACGCATTCCTTGCTGTGCGCAAATTCCCTATCAACTATCGGCAGTTTATGTTGTTCCGCACACACAAGACATTGATGCACCATGGCGATACAAGCCTATGGTGGATTCAAGCGTTGAGCGGTTTTGCGTTGTTCTTCTTGGCAAGTGTCCATCTTTATACAATGCTCACACAGCCTCATACTATTGGTCCTGAAGCATCGGGATTCCGCTTTGTACATCAGCATTTTTGGTTGTTGTATATTGTTCTTTTGTTCTGTGTTGAGTTGCATGCATCGATTGGATTGTATCGATTGTGTGTCAAATGGGGTTGGTTTGAAGGCTTGGGCTTGGCCACTTTGCGCAAAATCAAAATGGCGATGAGTGTTTTCTTTATTGTTCTTGGTCTTTGCACTTATGGCGCGTATGTGAAAAACGGCTTGAGCACAGATGCAGCGACTATCGAACAAGCAAAGCAAAACGATTGGAACAATTATGGCCCTAAAGGAGTGAACTAATGAAAATCTATTATTGTGATGCATTGGTAATTGGTGGTGGTTTGGCAGGTTTGCGTGCAGCTGTTGCAGCAAGCGATATGGGGCTAAACACCATCATTTTGAGCCTTATCCCTGTTAAGCGAAGCCATAGCGCGGCGGCGCAAGGTGGAATGCAGGCGAGCCTTGGCAATTCAAAGATGAGTGATGGCGACAATGAGGATTTGCACTTCATGGATACAGTCAAAGGGAGCGACTGGGGTTGCGACCAACAAGTTGCACGTATGTTTGTTACAACAGCGCCAAAGGCGATTCGCGAGCTTGCCTCATGGGGGGTGCCATGGACAAGGATTCAAAAAGGCACACGTACCGCTGTGATTAATGGCGAGAAAAAGCCTATTGTCGAAGAAGATTTCCGCCATGGATTGATTCATTCGCGCGATTTTGGGGGCACCAAAAAATGGCGCACATGCTACACGGCAGATGCCACAGGGCACACGATGTTGTTTGCTGTTGCCAATGAGTGCTTGAAACGTAATGTTGATATTCGCGACCGCAAAGAAGCGATTGCAATTATCCACCATGAAAAACGTTGCTATGGCGCGATTGTACGCGACCTTGTAACAGGTGAGATTGCAGCGTATGTTGCCAAGGGCACATTGATTGCCACAGGTGGCTATGGTCGAATCTACAAAAACACTACAAATGCCGTGATTTGCGAAGGCACAGGTGCTGCCATTGCTCTTGAAACAGGTATTGCAAAACTTGGCAATATGGAAGCTGTGCAGTTTCACCCCACGCCTCTTTTCCCATCTGGAATCTTGCTTACAGAAGGTTGTCGCGGTGATGGTGGGCTTTTGCGTGATGTCGATGGCTATCGCTTCATGCCTGACTATGAACCCGAGAAAAAAGAGCTTGCGAGCCGTGACGTTGTTTCGCGACGTATGATTCAGCGAATCCGTGAGGGCAAAGGCGTCAAATCACCTTATGGTGAGCATTTGTGGCTCGACATCACATTGCTTGGGCGCGAACATATCGAACGCAACTTGCGTGATGTGCAAGAAATTTGTATCACATTTGCAGGGATTGACCCAGCAGATAAATGGGCACCCGTGTTGCCAATGCAGCACTATTCAATGGGCGGAATCCGCACCGACAAAACAGGCGAAGTGCAAGGCATGAAAGGCTTGTTTGCAGCAGGCGAAGCGGCTTGTTGGGATTTGCATGGTTTCAACCGCTTGGGCGGAAACTCGGTTAGCGAAGCTGTTGTTGCGGGTATGATTATCGGTACATACTTTGCACAATCATGTGCAGCAGCCCAAACTGAAGTCAAAACAGAGCTTGTCGAGCAGTTCCTCAAAAAACAAATCGACTACATCGACAGCATCATCAATTCAACAGGTGGCGAAGATGTGTATGTGATTAAGAATGCAATGAAACAGATTATGGACGATAATGTCGGCATTTTCCGCATTGGTGAAAACCTCGCAAAAGCTGTTGAAGAGCTCGAAAAACTCTACATTCGTTCGCTCAAAATCAGCATCAAAAACAAACGTAAACATGCAAATCCCGAGCTTGAAGATGCCTATCGTGTTCCTAAAATGCTGCGCGTAGCGCTTTGTGTTGCCAAAGGCGCATTGGACAGAACAGAGAGTAGGGGAGCGCATAGTCGTGAGGATTATCCCAAACGCGATGACATCAATTGGTGTAAGCGCACCTTGACTGCATGGCCTGACCCTGCACAGACTTTGCCAACCGTTACCTATGAAGACCTCGATATTATGTCTATGGAAAGCGCTCCGGGCTATCGCGGATATGGTGCAAAAGGTAACTATATTGAGAATCCTTTGAGCGTCAAACGTCAAGAGGAAATCGACAGAATCCGCAAAGAAATGGAAGAACAAGGCAAAGACCGACATGAGATTCAGCATGCGTTAATGCCTTTTGAGTTGCCTGTCAACTACAAAGATAGAAACCAACGCATAGGAGACAAATAATGGGACGCAAACTAACGATTAAGGTTTTCAAATACGACCCTGCAAATACGGCTTCAAAGCCTCATTTTCGGGAATATACCATTGAAGAAGCACATTCGATGACGGTTTTTATCGTGCTATCGATGATTCGAGAGCAGTTTGACCCAGATTTGAACTTTGACTTTGTGTGCCGAGCAGGAATCTGCGGCAGCTGCGGTATGATGATTAACGGGCAGCCTCGCCTTGCGTGCCGCACACTCACAGAGAGTTTCTCTGACCCTGTGATTACAATTATGCCTTTGCCTGCATTCAAGCTTATCAAAGATCTTTCTGTCGATACAGGCAATTGGTTTAATGGCATGAGTAAGCGTGTGGGCAGCTGGATTCATAGCCAAGAAAAGACTGATATTGCAATGATTGAAAAACGCGTTGAACCCGATGTTGCTGATGAAGTCTTTGAGCTCGACCGCTGCGTTGAGTGTGGTTGCTGTATCGCTGCGTGCGGAACGAAGCTCATGCGTGAAGATTTTGTAGGTGGTGCGGGAATGAATCGTGTCGTGCGCTTTATGCTCGATCCCCATGACCAACGTAACGATGAAGATTGGTTTGAGATTGTGGGCGATGACAATGGCGTGTTTGCGTGCATGTCGTTGCTTGCCTGCCATGATTTCTGCCCCAAACATCTCCCCTTGCAAAGCAAAATTGCCTATCTGCGCCGCAAAATGGTCAGCATTGGCAAATAGCCTCGCGCCTGCCCCCGCGTGGGGCAGCTGCTTACTGATTGCTTAACATTTCTCACACATCATCAACAACCCGATACCGCAAACCATCGAACATACTGCCGCTAGCACAGCAAATCTCGAACTTTTAAACGAGATAACAGCCCACAGAAGTGTTGTGGTGGAATGGCATGAAAGGAATTCAAATGAGTATCAGTAAAGATATTTTGCAAAAACATGGAATGATTGCTATGTTGAAATATCGCTTTCTTAAACTATTTGTGTCAATATTCTATCGATACAATCTGCACTTGCCTCCTAAATACCGCTTTGTTGTCGTGTCTTCTCATGGCGTTGGACACAATGCGCTTGTCTATTTCTTTACAAATCAAAAGATTTATTGCAGCAATCGATATTTAAAAAGTGGCTACAAAAGATATTGTGAAGATTTTAATATGATTGGTTCACTTCCTTGCCATTCTATTATTTCTTTGAGTGAGCATAATTTTGAGGATTATGCAAAATACACACAACTCATCAATGCGCAAGTCCCTGCTCTTGTCCTCGTGCGCGACCCCATTTCTACTCTTAAATCTTATCTCAATGTTGCGCAGGAAAACAAAAACTTGATATATAGCGGAGGGAAGGGGGACAAATGATGTCTTGGTGGCAGAGTATCTGCTACACTATCTTCATTATGACTTACAGACAAAAGAACGAGGATTGAGCAAAATGCCATGTCTTGATTATATTGATTATATTGTTTCCAATCGCAAAAATCCATCAAGTTTTCATGATATTTTTATCACAAGAGAGCTTCTATCATCTTTGCCAACTATCACAGAAAAACATTATATTGATATGCACGATATTTCTGGGAAAAAGACATTTGAAACAATGCAAGATTTAAGCCACAAATTTGGTTTTGAGTTCGTCAAGAATCGCAAATTTTTTGAGCGCAAAGTTTATAATAATCTTTATAGCCTACTGCCATGCCGTATCCATGTTTCACTAGAAAATATGCACGTCAAATTGACACTTACTTTTGAAAGCAATCATGTCAATATCACATCGATAATTATGCCACAATCTTTCCAAAATAATCCAAAACTTGAAGAGATTCAAGTTGATGTCAAAACGCCAAAAGACGCAAGAATTGTTGCCAAGAATCTTGCCATTTGTCAGGCAGAACTTCTTAGGATTCTTGATGTATTCTTGCAGATTTCTACTATCAAACAGGCTCATGCTGTGAGTGAGTATGATGTTTTGGAGTATCTCAAATCACACCCAACAATTGCTAGAAACCTCAAAGAGATTCTTGACGATGACTTGCAAGACATCAAACGCGAAAGACCTGACATCGTCCAAACATGGACACATTACCACAAGTTCGAGGAATTTTCGCGCCTCTTTTAGCTTTGGTGTGAATCGTTTGGGCAACAAACGCGCCACAGAAAGGCTCGAAAGGCAATGTGTTAAGGGCGCAATTGTTGCAGAGCTGCGAGCGAAAAGGTGCATTGTGATTCTTGCTGCGCTCGACATAGGGCGAGATAGAATCAGATTCCATGAAATGAGTAGATTTCATGTGAATGAGCCGATTCATTTTTGTCGAATGGATTTGTGTGCTGTTGTACGCGGAATGGTAGCGCAATATAGCTAAAACAATTATGATTTTTGGGCAGAATCCAAGCTCTCGCGTTTACGATTTCATAATTATGATATAATTCCAAAAAGCTACTAGGGAGACGCGATGATTATTGCTGCAAATTTCAAAATGCACCTCACACCGCACAAGCTGGCGACGTTTGCAGCGACACTCCGCGATTCACTCGATTCGCGGCTTCAGATTCTGCTGTTTCCCAACACGGCGTGTTTGGCGAGCCTGCCACAATGCCACGTGCGCTGGGGTGCACAAAATGCCTACCCGGCTCAAAATGGCGCGTTTAGTGGCGAGATTGGCGCAGAGGTGCTAGACGCCTTGCAGATTCAGACATTGCTTGTCGGGCACAGCGAGCGGCGTGCGCTTGGCGAGTCGCAAGACTTTTGCGCACAAAAGTGTCGATTCTATGCCGAGCTTGGTTTTACGCTTGTTTATTGCATTGGTGAGCCACACAATGTGCGCGCAGGTGGGCAAGAATCGGTGCGCGCATTTTTGGATTCGCAATTGCACACTATTCCGCTGGATTATCCCAACCTCATCATCGCCTATGAGCCGATTTGGGCAATCGGCACACAAGCTGCGAGCTTGGAGCAAATCGCCACGACACATGCTGACATCAAAGCGCTATGCGCGGCGCGCGGTGCAACCCTGCCGCTGCTCTATGGCGGGAGCGTGAAGCCCAACAATGCACATGACATCTTGTCGCTCGACAATGTCGATGGCGTGCTTGTCGGCAGTGCGGCGCTCGTGGTGAGCGATTTTGTGAAAATCATGCAAGCGGGCTTGCAAACCCTATAAGAGTGCGTATGAAATCTATCCATTTTTTTTGGATTGCCTTTATTTTTAACCTCTATTGGCTACTCTATCTCTTTGGATTCCTGCTCATGGACGCCGTGATTGCGCTCTTACTATGTGTGGCGACAATGAGCATCAAAGAAGGAATCGAGCGCTATGTCAAGTTCAACTTCATAGCCTCCACGCTTAGCGTGCTGTTGCTGCTCATGGTATTTGTGATTCCAATCATCTATGGCGTAAATATTATCGTGAAGTTTTCGCCGATTTTCACAGCAGAGAATCTCGCGGGCTTTTTTGTGAGCTTCAAAGCCACGCTCACCACATTGCGCGATATTCTCGTTGAGCGCATTCCTGTGCTCGAAGACTATGCGCATGAAATGCTACTTTCTGTCGATAACTTTGCGCAAAATATCGATACTGCCTCGATTGTGCAGCTCGCGCTTAGCGTGAGCACAAAAGTTGGCAAATGGAGTGTCGCATTTCTCAAAGACACAGCCTTTGTAACCATATTTTTATTTATCTTTTACTATTATGGCAAAACTCTCTATCGCTACACATTGCGCCTGCTCCCTCTTTCACAACAAGAGAGTTCGGGAATCTGTGCCGAGGTCGCCGGCGTTTTGGGCGTGGTTGTCTATTCGCTCATCGTCTCGGTAATTTTTCAGGGTTCGTTGTTTGGAATCATCGTGGGTATTTTTGGCTATGACCCGATTTTGTTTGGTGTGCTGTATGGCTTTGCCTCGCTTGTGCCTGTTGTGGGGGGGACGCTCGTGTGGATTCCGCTTGTGGGCTATGAAGTCTATCTTGGCAATTACACCACAGCGATTATCATCGCGCTGTATTCAATGATTGTCATTGCAACCATTGCCGATAATGTCATCAAGCCCATCATCATCGCCTTTATCAGCCGCGTTGTTCTCAAAAGCAATATCCGCATCAACGAAATCACTATTTTCTTTGCGATTTTCGCCGGGCTTATTACCTTTGGGTTTTGGGGAATGGTGCTTGGACCAACCATTACAGCCTTTTTCGTGGCTCTTGTGCGGCTCTATGAGAACTATTTCTTGCCCCAGCAAGGCAACCATTGATGCGCTTTCTTGAATCCATCTTTGCAACCATTGGCATGCCATTTGTGGGGCTTTTGCGCCTTGTCGAGTCTTTTGGACATTTCGTATTATTTCATCTCCGCCTTTTGCCTTTATATGTGTGCCCTCCCTATCGATTCAAAGAGTTGCTCACACAAATCGAGACAATCGGCATTGGTTCGCTTGGAATCATTCTCCTAAGCTCAATCTTTACAGGCATGGTGCTTGCAATCCAATTCTATCATGGCTTTCATCGCTTTGGCGCAGAGGATTTTATGAGCTATCCTATTTTTCTCGCGATTAATCGTGAGCTTGGACCCGTGTTTGCGGGGCTTATGGTTGTGAGTCGCGCCATTTCGGCAATGGCAGCCGAGCTTGGCAGTATGCGCGTGAATGAACAAATTGATGCCATCGATTTGCTTGGAATCGATTCGCGACAATACCTGATTGTTCCGCGCGTGCTTGGCAGCGCTATTTCGATGCCAATTCTCGTGCTTGTATTTGATGTTGTAGGCAATCTCGCTGCATTTATCATCGCAACAATCGTGCTTGATGCGAACGCATATAGCTACCAAACAATGATACAGCAATTTTTCAGCATTGGCGATTTGAGTATTTCTTTGCTTAAGGCGCTTGTGTTTGGAATCCTCATTAGCCTCATTGGAAGCTATGTCGGATTCCAGACCAAAGGCGGCGCAAAGGGCGTAGGGCAGGCGACTATCAATGCTGTTGTGTATAGCGCTGTTACGATTTTTGGGGCAAATTATCTTTTGTCTGCTTTGTTTCTTGCGTTGAATTTATAAGCTATTTGTGAGCATACGAATGATATAATCTCGAAAAGTAAATAAAGGACTTGCTTCATGGCTGAACAAACTAAGACAATCACACCAATCAGCAAACGCAATTTTGCACATCGACACTACAAAAGATTCCCGCATTTTGGGCATGCAGCGCGTGACAGTGTCATGCCGCTTGTGATGCTCGAAATTCGTTCGGCGATGATGGATATTCCGCTCGTATTCCTCAAAGAAAAAGAAGGCTATGGGCTGTATGGAATTGCCTCGTTCTTGCATCGCTTCAATGCACTGCTTGATGGTGATGGAAGGTTTAGGACAAGCTATATTCCTGCCTGCTATCGCGCCTATCCTTTTTTGTTTGCCACTATCGAGACGGGCGAGAAAGTCTTATGTTTTGATGAAAGCAGTGGCTTGCTTGTTGAAGAAGGCGGCACAGATGGCTTGCCATTTTTTGATGAACAAGGCAATACGGCACAAAATATTCAGGAGATTATGTTACTCATCAAGAGCATTGCCGATAGCGTTGTGCGCACGAAGCAGGTTGTCGAGACACTTGATTCGTTTGGATTGATTACCCCTTGGGATTTGAATATCACACTTGATGGCACAACGCAAAAAATCGAAGGGTTTTACAGCATTAGCGAAGAGCGCCTCTTACAATTACGCGCCAATGAGCTTGCTACATTGCGCGACAATGATGCGCTTGCGCTCGCTTATGCGCAGATATTTTCCAAGCAGCATGTGCGACAAATTGAACAGCTTTGCAATTGGATTCTCGCAGCCGAGAAATCGCGCCAACAGAATCTTATTGACCAGAAGGGCGATTTGGACATAGAGTTCTTGAATAACGAAACCATTCCCGTATAAGGACGTTTGATGAAGATTCTCTATGCTCCTATGGAGCGCCAAGCGCATGAAATGATTAGTGCTAATGTGATTTGTGGCTATGATATGTTCGTGCTTGATACCCTGCTACAATGCGAATTTGTCGAGCAAGTCTTCTATTTTCCGCATAAAAAAAGCATTGCAGAGATTAGCTGTGTGCGCAAAGCCATGAAAGATGATAGAATCTCGACTATTAAATCGCTCAACAAAGCAAAAGATTCCGATGTTTTAATTACCGACCTTGCAAACATCGCCTTTGCCTATTCGTTATTCTACAAAAAACCCTCCATCTATTTCTTGCCTGGTTTTACGGGCGTTACATTTGAGGGACACCAAGATAGACTTTTAAAACTCATGAACGATTTTGCCTTTTTCTGTCATTCGTTGCAGGCTTTGCGCGATATGCTTGTTGAAATCCCCACATTGTGGGCGAGGAAAGAGCCGATGTTGCAACAATTTCTTGATAGGGCGTTGATATGAACCTCACACAATACCACGCAAGTTTGCAAAAAAGCCTCGAATCGGTGCTCGATAGCAAGCGCAAAAATATTGTTTTGCTATCTTATGACCCGAGTTCTGAACCCTTTGGGCAGCTTCCAGCTGTGCTAGCCAAGCGGCACAATGTCGTGATTGTCGGCGGAGCAAACAACACCGAACCCTATGCGGGGCAGCCATTTGTGCATATTCCATTCAAAATCTTTGATGAAAGCAATCAGAGATTCCATATCACGCCCATTCAGCTCAAGGGAATCGACCTTATCATTATGCCCGATTTGTTTGAAGAACAGCAGCTCAACCGCGAGTTTCTCAACAAAAATGCCAAGCGACTCTATCTCCCACGTACGATTTTTGCACCCTCTGCAATGAAACTCGATGCAATCGATTATGTTGCTGTGCCTTCTGCCATGGCATTGCCCGCGTTTGAGAAATACGCCCCAAATGCCCAAAAGCTGCTTGTTGGCAGCCCGCTTTTTGATTCTCTTGTTGCGCTATTTGAGGACAACCAGCCTGCAAAAAGTCTCTATTATGCCTCGAGTGTGCAATATGCGAATCTCTCGCCGACGTTCATCAATCTCTATGCAGGCTATGACAACATGTTTCTCGAATGGCTGTTGACAAATTATAAATATCAGATTGACTATGCACCACATCTGATGAATATCCTCAATAACCATCCATGCTATTTGCAAATCAAGCAAAAATGGCAGGCTGAATCGCGTATTCGCTTTGTCCAAACAGCCGATAATGCGCAATTTTCCCAAAGCAAATGCTTTGTCTCTGACCTCTCTACTTTTGCGTGTCATATCGCACTTGCAAGTTTGCGGCAAACCATATTCTTTGCTCCTGCACAGAATCACAAAGAATGGGAGCACCATGCTCTTTTTAGCGCTCTTGTTGTCCACAGCCTCGAGCAGATGCGCATGCGCATTAACGATATGAATGTGCCTAAGGAGAAGTTTATTGCTTGGCGTGAGAACAACTTGTATCACCTCAAACAAAGTGTTATGTATCTTGCTGATTGTATCGATGAGATTCTAAAGGCATAATATGCGTGCGGGCTTGTTGCTGTTGTTGGTGTTGTGTGTCGCGGCATGTGTGAGCAAGCCAAAAGATGAGCTTCCAATTGCCGTTATGCCGCCACAGATACCAGATTCTGCAAGCATTGATGAAGCACTTGCAAAGATGCAGACATTCCATCAAATCGTCTTTCAGGCAGACCGCAAACACGAGGCAAAGGCTCTTGCCCAGCAAGCCTGCAAGCTTGGGCTTGGCGAGGGCTGTTTGTTTAGTGTGTTTAGCGAGCCTTTGAGTGTTAATAAGGACCAGAATGCAGAGGAAATCAAAGAACATTTTCTCTCATATCTGCAAACTATCAAAGTCGCGCAAATCGAAATGGACAAGCACGCATTGCGCCTTGCAACATACAATTGTGCGCACAATGTCGGCAGCGAATGCGCTATTGTTGGAGGAATCTATGAGCGCGGAGATGGTGTTGAGCCTGATTTGAAGAATGCGCACATCTATTATGAAAAGGCTTGCACGCTTGATTCTGTGCATGGTTGTCTTGCGCTCAATCGATTCATGGGTTATGCGAGCAAACAATATGCCAAAACCTTTGCGTTGCTCGAGAGTGCCTGTGCAGCAAATGACCCCTTTTTGTGCTATATGGCAGGCGAATGGAGTGTGATTAGTGCGTTGCACAACAAACAAACGTCGCCAAACTCGTCCTTTTTGCAAGATGCCAAGGCATATTATGATAAAGCATGTAAACTTGGTTTTGATGCAGAATCTTTGGGGCTCGAAGGGAGTTGCGCACAAGGGAATATCTGGCAGATTCGCGTGGAACTCCTGCGCAAAAAGGCTATGCAAAAGCGCAACAAACCATAATGTCAGTAATGTCAGTGAGCAGTATAAAGCTCAAATGGCGTGCCCAGAGGGACTCAAACCCCCGACCTACAGGACCGCAACCTGTTGCTCTATTCAACTGAGCTATGGACACATCGAAAAATGATACACAAAAAAAGCTTATAAAATCCTGAAAATTAAAAGCCCAAAATTTGAGCTTTTTTTAAACTTTGTGATTGTATAATCGCTTTTCAAATCAACACCGATTCCAAACGGGGGTGTTAGCTCAGTTGGGAGAGCGCAACGCTGGCAGCGTTGAGGTCAGGGGTTCGAACCCCCTACACTCCACCAAATCCTTTCTGCTTTTTCTCGCATTCCAATTCTTTTTATTGAGGCAATTGTTCGTTGTGGAAACTTCTCATGATTCCGTTGGAGTTTGCGTGCAATGGCATATCATCGCATTCTTGGAATCATTGCGCGCGATTTCTTGCATGCACGTTGTTGGGGGTTGTGATTCGCACGATTGCGAGGTTTTAGGGTATAATGCCACAAAGGAGAGGCGATGTTCAAGCGACTATGTATAGCGGCGTTGGTGCTGTGTGTGGGGTATGCGGCAAATTTGGCGCAACGATGTGAAAATGGAGATTCTGAAGCTTGTAAGGAATTGATTCCACACCTTCAAGAAGCATGCGATACGAACGAAGCTAATGGTTGCTATAATCTTGGAATTTCGTATCTGAATGGGCAAGGTGTACAGCAAAGCTACAAAGAGGCGGCTCAATACTTTCAAAAAGCTTGTGATATGGAGGAAGCTGTCAGTTGCTATAATCTTGGGGTTTTGTATGTAGAAGATGGTGCACGGCAAAATTATCATAAGGCTAAGGAATATTTCCAAAAGGCGTGCGATGCAAAGCTTGCGCCTGCTTGTTTTAATCTGGGTAATTCTTATATGCTAGGGCGTGGAGTGCGGCAGGATTTTGCAACTGCCAAAGAATATTACGGCAAAGCTTGCGATTTGGGCGAGCAAGAGGGTTGTGATAATTATAGAGAGTTACGCGAAAGAGATTTTTAGATTCCGCCCATGCCCCTCGCTCGTTCCTCTGTTTCGCGTTTGCTAAACGTGCGGGTTTGGGGCATTGACGCGCCCAAGACTGCAAGCGGAAAAAAGAGCACAATTGCCTATAATCCCGCTTCGCTGGTGCATTGTCGAGGTCGCTAATGCCGCCGCAATTTGGGCGTTTATTCTGCATAATTCGATAAAAGGCTCGAATTGTTTGGGGGAATCGAATGCTTTCTGTCGGACAGAAACGTGCGATGTTGAGTTAGTTGTTCCCTATTCACTGTTTGCATCTGTCAGACAACAAAATCTCCCTCAACATTTTTTCGTTCTTACCGATTGTTATTCAAGGATGATACATAATTATGAATATTGTATCGATTGAAGGGCGAGAACGATGGCATTTCAAATCAACACAAATATCCATGCTCTAAACGCACGTGCACAAGGCACTTTCACGCAGAATATGCTCACTGGCGCGTTAGAGAGGCTTAGTTCGGGATTGCGAATCAACAAAGCTGCCGATGATGCCTCGGGAATGGCGATTGCCGATAGCTTGCGCTCGCAAGCAAATGCGCTTGGGCAAGCGATTCGCAATACCAACGATGGAATCGGGATTGTACAAATTGCTGACAAGGCGATGGACGAGCAGGTCAAAATCCTTGACACAATCAAGGTCAAGGCTGTGCAGGCAGCGCAAGATGGGCAAACCACCAAAACGCGCACGGCGATTCAGGCAGATATCACGCGGCTCATCGCCTCGCTCGACAACATCGGGCAGACGACAAGCTATAATGGCTTGGCGTTGCTTTCGGGCAGTTTTACTAACAAAGAATTTCAGGTTGGGGCATATTCGAATCAAAGCGTCAAGCTCTCGATTGGTCCGACAACATCAGACAAAATCGGGCATGTGCGCTCCTTTACGACTGGGGAGGCATCGATGCAATATGCACACATGCAGCAGCCAATGCCAATTCAAAATATTCCAACAATAATGGAGCTCATCGACCCTATCAAATTCCGCATTCGCACAGGTGATGAATGGGTTGATCTCGAAGGCGTGGTGTTCTCGCATTCTGCAGGCACAGGCTATGGAGCGCTTGCCGAGGTCATCAATCGCCATTCTGAAAAGCTCGATGGGCTTCGCGCAAGTTTTGTTGTCCAAACGACAGGCTCTGCCGCTATTGCTCATGGCGATATCAACGGGCTCAATATCAATGGTGTAGAGATTGGCAACATCACAGATATTCAGGATAATGACCGCGATGGCAAACTCATCAATGCTATTAATGCGCGCAAAGAAGAAACGGGCATTCAAGCTTCTATCGATGCGCAGGGGCGGCTGAATCTCACGAGCATAGATGGGCGCGGAATGCTCATCACGACAGACAATGCGGCAAATCATATATTTGGGGGCGTGCTCATCACAGGGCAGCATTTCGGGCGACTCACATTAACAAAGCTTGGCGCTGGTGAGATTGCCATTTCAGCACCGGGGAATGAACGATATGTCAACCATCACAGAGGTGGCGTGATTGACAGAGTCAATCAAGATGTGATTATGACTTTCTTAGGACTACAAGACAAACGCGGTGTCAACGGCATTTTGATACAGAATCCGTTCTACTATGGAGGCGGGCTCAACCTTGCAGCAGAAGATATTATCAATCTTCGCGATACGCTCAACCCCATAGACGCAAACACTGCCTCGGCAATCGGTGCGAATGCAAATATGCGGATTGCGGGCGACAACGCAACTGGAATATCGGCGGGTGTAACGACTTTGCGCGGCGCAATGGTGATGATGAATATTGCTGAAAGTGCGATGATTCAGCTCGATAGGATTCGTTCTGACCTCGGCTCGGTGCAGCAGCAACTCATGAGCACACTCAATAATATCACCGTGACACAGGTGAATGTCAAAGCTGCCGAAAGCAATATCCGTGATGTTGATTTCGCCGAGGAGAGCTCGAGCTATACCAAGCTCAATCTCCTCTCGCAGGCAGGCAATTATGCACTTTCGCAGGCAAACATGACGCAGCAAAACATCATGCGCTTGCTCACTTAGCCCTAGCTTGGGGCTAGGTGAGCGACTTGATGTTCTCGACAATACCAGCAATCAGTCGTTTGCGGCTTTGCTCATAGCCCCATGCAATATGTGGGGTGAGCAGCAGCCGCTCGCTTGGAATCTCGCTTGAAAGCAGCGGATTGTTTTTTGGGAGCGGTTCTGTCTCAAACACATCGAGCCCTGCATACAATGGGCGCTTCTTGAGCGCGTTTGCGAGCGCGACTTCGTCAACAATCCCTCCGCGCCCGAGATTCAGCAGAATCGACGAATCTTGCAGCAGCTCAAGCTCGTTTGCGCCAATCATGCCTTGTGTTTGTGCATTGAGCGGCGCATGGATAGAGACGATATGGCAGTTTCGCAACAAATCATGGAGATTTTGCGACAAAAATGGATAAACTTTGCCACCTTCGCGCAGATAGTAGCTCACATTTGCGCCAAGCGCTTGGGCAATCCCTGCAACCTTGCGTCCAATGCTTCCCATGCCAATAATCCCCCAATTTTTGCCCTCGATGTCGATGGGGTCGTGGTCGAGATTCACAAATACGGGGCTTTTGCTATACCGCCCGCTTTTGATATAGGAATCATAATAGCTCGTATGCCCCAAAAGCCCGAGAGCTAACATAATCGTATGTTGCGCAACACTCGCTGTCGAATACCCAGCAACATTTTTGACAGCGATATTGAACTCTTTTGCTGCGTCAAGGTCGATGTTGTTCATGCCTGTTGCAGCAATACAGATAAGACGCAATTTAGGCAATTTTTGTAAAATCTTCCTATTTAAAACGACTTTGTTGGTAATCACAATCTCGGCGAGCTTCGCACGTTCCACGCATTCTTCGGGTGTGCTGAAAGGATAAAGGGTGAGATTTCCTACCCTATCAATCGCGCTCAAATCACTTTTGCCCAATGTCATTGCATCTAAAAAGACAATATTCATTCTCACTCCTCACAAGGTCGATTGTTCAAACTTCTATGCTATCATGTTAGCATACATTTTGATGACTCGGTAGCATTTTGCAACTCTTTAAGTTTCTATAATGAGTAAAAGAGTTACAAGTGAATCCCGCATAAAGGAATCCGTTGAGCAAGTATTCTAAGATTGTATCCATTCTTCTCGATTCTCTCCCGCATATCAAGCTATTCAATGGCTCGACAATGGTTATCAAATATGGCGGCGCAGCGCAAATCAATCCCAAACTCAAAGAGCAGTTTGCAATTGATATTGTGATGCTTTATATGCTCGGGATTAAACCCATTATCGTGCATGGAGGTGGCAAGAGAATCACCGAGCTGCTTGATTTGTTGCAGATTCAAAGCGAATTTGTCGATGGGCATAGAATGACCACAAAAGAGGCGATGAAGGTTGTTGAAATGGTTCTTGCGGGCGAAATCAACAAAGAGCTAAGCGCATTTTTGAATTATCACGGAATCAAAGCCGTAGGGATTAGCGGCAAAGATGGCAATCTTTTGCAAGGCTATCCCAAAGACAATGGCAAGCTTGGCTTTGTTGGCGAGATTGCGCATGTTGAGTCACAGATTCTGCACCAGCTCCAAAATGGCGGCTTCGTGCCCATCATTGCCCCGATTGCCACGAGCAATGAAGTTCACCATCCGGGATTCAATATCAACGCTGACACGGCTGCAAGCGCCATTGCCAAAGCACTCAAGGCAAAAAAGGTGCTGTTTCTAACCGACACACGTGGCGTGCTCGATTCTGATGGTGAGCTCATTCAGAGTCTCGATATTGCTGATGTAGAGCGGCTTAAAGAGAATGGCGTCATCTCGGGTGGTATGATTCCCAAAATCGATGCATGCATCGATTGTGTGCAAGCGGGCGTTCAAAAGGCACACATCATCGATGGACGCGTTGAACATGCACTCTTGCTCGAGCTGTTCACAAGTAGCGGAATTGGGACGGAGATTGTTGCAAACAAGGGTAAGGCATGAATGAAGCAACATTGCTTCTTTGTGCAGCAGCATCGCCTGTTTTGCTTGGAATCTATCTCAATTCCTGCAAGGTTGCGCAGTTTTGTGATACCCAAAAAACTGACATCGCGCTTGTACAAAATTTTGCCAAAGCTTTAGAATGGCTGCAAACAAACCATTGCGGGATAGCACAGCTCATCATCGCGCGTGGTCCTGGCAGCAACACGTCTTTAAAGCTTTCCTATCTCTTTGCCCAAACCATCGCGATTGCCAAAAACATTCCTGTTGTAGGGGTTGAGAGTTTCGCACTCAATGGCAATCAGCCCATTTTTGCCTTTGGGCAAAGCTATTTTGTCAAACAAGGCGATACCATTGCGCTTGTCAAAAACGTAGAATCTGGCTGTTTTGCTCTGCCGCAAAACCTCGCAGACTTGCCTTGCACAAGCGATTGTGAGCCACTCTATGTTCTTAGTCCGCTCGGATAATCATCAAAGGAATTATGCTATGCACAATCTCGTCTTTTTGCTTTTTGTTCTCATCGGATTCCAAGCCTGCTCGGACAATAGCGCAGAATCTGTCGAACAAAACATCACACAAGCACCGATACAGCCTCATTTCACCATGTCGCTAACCGATGGCAGCAAAATCACTATCGTGCAAAGCGAAGATGGGCTTTGGGGTTTTGATGGGTTAAGTGGCAGGCTCAAACTCTTATTTTTCTTCGACATCACATGCGAGCCATGTCGCGCGATGTTGCCTCATCTTGTTGATATAGAAACCCAATACAGCAATCATCTTGAGGTGTTTGGAATCCTCACGCAAAGCACGGCGAACGATACCTTGAACGCATTCTTGCAATCCTATAACATCAACTTCAAAATCGCCTATTTTAACGAGGAGATTTATACAATCTTTGCTAACCATTCCGATATTCCTTATACAATCCTCTATGACTTAAGCGGGCGCAAGGTGCTCGAATATCATGGTGTGTTGCCTCAAGAAATGCTCGAATTTGATATTCGCAAGACATTGGAACAAAATGGCGAGGAAGGCGAGGCACAAGAGGAATATAGCGAGAAAAACAGCAAAACAGGAGAAGCAGAGTGATAGGAATCTTTAAAAATGCACTTGCCAAGACATTTGAAAAGCTCAATGAAATCGCGCCCAAACGTACAGAAAAACTCCCAAAAGACACACTCGAAGAGCTACTTGTTGCATGCGACATCGAATATTCCCTTGTTGATTCTATGCTTGAAAATCTCGGCGACCCCATCTCACGCAATGCGCTCGATGTTGCGTTAAACAACCTCTTTCGTGGCGAGAGTTTCTACGATAGGCTACAAGCCAAAACGATTGATTCCAAGCCATGCGTGCGGCTCATTATGGGTGTGAATGGCTCGGGCAAGACCACGACAATCGCCAAACTCGCTGCGCGTTACAAAAGCGAAGGCAAAATCGTGCTGCTTGGTGCAGCCGACACCTTTCGCGCCGCGGCAATCGAACAGCTGACGCTTTGGGCGCGCAAATTGCAAATCGACATTGTTGCTAACAAACAAGGGCATGATCCCTCTGCCGTTGCGTTTGATGTGATTCAATCAGGGGTTGCTAGAGGCGTTGATGAGATTTTGATTGATACAGCAGGCAGGCTGCACAACCAAACCAATCTCAAAAATGAACTGATAAAAATCGCCCAAACTTGCGCACGCGCTTTGCCCGGAGCTCCGCATGAAAAAATCCTCGTCATCGATGGCACACAGGGCAGCTCGGCAATCGCCCAAGCGCGTGTGTTTCAAGAAGCACTTGGAATTGATGGCATTATTATCACCAAGCTCGATGGCACACCCAAAGGCGGCGCGCTGGTGAGCATTCAAAAAGAATTACGCGTGCCCATTCTCTATATCGGACTTGGAGAAAGCGCGCAAGACCTTGTGCCATTTGAGCAAGATTCCTATATCCAATCCCTACTTGATACCATCTTCACACGCGATTAGGTGTCATGGCAAAAACAAAAAAGACATTGTTTGAATGTCAGCATTGCGGCGCACAGAGTCAAAAATGGGTGGGCAAATGCCCGCAATGCAACAGCTGGGAGAGTTATATTGAGCTCACAAGCGAGCAGCAAATCGCGCTAAAAAATGCCGCAAGCACGCATGCACATGCTGCTCCAATTGCGATTACAGACATCGAAACAGAACAAATCGCACGTTTTAGCTCATGTGAAAATGAGCTTGATTTGGTGCTTGGTGGGGGGATTGTCGAGGGTGGGCTCTATCTCGTTGGTGGCAGCCCCGGAGTGGGTAAATCGACACTTCTGCTCAAAATGGCAGGCAATCTCGCGCTTTCGCGGCGTGTCTTGTATGTGAGCGGCGAGGAATCGCTCGGGCAGATTCGGCAGCGCGCCGAGCGTTTGGGTGTTTGCAATCCCGCGCTTTTCTTGCTCAATGACATCAAACTCGAATCCATTCTCGCACAAATCCGCGCAAATGATTTTCAGATTGTGATTGTCGACTCGATCCAAACGCTCTTTAGCGAGAATCTCACGGCAGCGCCGGGCAGCGTCTCTCAAGTGCGCGAAGTAACATTTGCGCTCATGCGGTTGGCAAAAGAATGCAATATCGCTGTTTTTATCATCGGGCACATCACCAAAGAAGGTGCGATTGCAGGACCACGAATCCTTGAACACATGGTTGATGTTGTGCTCTATTTTGAGGGCGACCCAAGCCGTGAAATGCGTATTTTGCGCGGATTTAAGAATCGCTTTGGCAATACGAGCGAAGTGGGAATCTTTGAGATGAAGCACGAAGGCTTATTGAGCGCCAAAAATGCGCAACGTGCGTTTTTTGAAGGACGTTCAAACGCCGCTGGTAGTGCTATTTCTGTAGCCCTAGAGGGCTCTCGAGCGCTCGTGCTCGAAGTGCAGGCGCTCGTGAGCGAATCGTCTTTTCCGCGCCGCAGCACAACAGGCTTTGATGGCAATCGTCTCAATATGCTGCTTGCATTACTCGAGCGCAAGCTCGAGATTCCGCTCAATCGTTATGATGTCTTTGTCAATATCGCTGGGGGAATCAAAATCAACGAGCCAAGTGCTGATTTGGCTGTGATTGCAGCGATTCTCTCGAGCTTCAAGAATCGCCCGTTGAATGCAAAAACGATTTTTTTGGGCGAAGTCAGTCTGATTGGCGATATTCGTGAGACACACAATCTCGATGCGCGGCTCAAAGAAGCGATTGCGCAAGGATTTGAACGTGCGATTCTGCCCAAAAAGCCCAAAACATCGTTGCCCATTCGCTGTTTCGAGGCAACAGAGGTTACGAAAGTCATCGAGTGGATGTAGCTAAATCTCAAATCCTGCTTCTTTAAGAAAAATAGATGGCTGATAATCGATTTGCTTGGAACGATGCGCGCGCGCGAACGAAAAATAGAGATTTTCTTTGGCTCGCGTGGCTGCAACATAAAAAAGCCGCCGCTCTTCCTCGAGCGCCCCACCGCTTTTTGCCATCAGCTTATAATTTGGAAACCTGCCGTCCATCAAATCGATGACATACACCTCATGGTATTCGAGTCCTTTTGCGCTATGAATGCTCAAGAGATTCACGCCGCTTCCTTCATTCATCTCGCTGCTGCCAAGCACCATTGCGTTTAGAAAATGTTCGAGGTTTTTGTAGTTTTTGCTCAAATCAGACAGAATCCGAATCTTGCTGTGGATTTTGTCGAGCGCCTCAAGGTAACGTTCCTTGTCGAGGTTCATATCTTTGCGTAGTGTGCGTTCGCGCGCGATAGTTTGAAAAATCCCGCTCAAAAAAGCACTCTTTTCACATTGTGCAATCAACGCAGTCGCATTGCGGATTCCTGCCACAGCAAGTGCGAGTGTATGCAGCTGTGCAAGAAAATGGGCGCTATGCTCATGGAGGTTTTGGCGCAATGGGTGTGCAGCAAAACTTGCAACATTCTCTGTTTCTGCAAATTCGAGCGCAAGCCTATCGCGCCGCGCTTTGGGCGCGAGCAACCCCTGAAGCACGTCGCCTTGTCCATATTCGAGCAGCTCTTCATAAATCTCGCGCCCCACAGCGCTCCCTACACCCTTGGCATAACTCATCACCTGCACAAATGCCATCATGTCTTTGGGATTGTGAAACAATGTGAGCAAATCGAGCATAAGCGCGATTTCTTTGCTTTCAAAGAAGCTTATGCCACCCTTTTTCTTGCTTGGAATCGCGTGTTCACGCAATGCCGCTTCAATTCCATCTGCTGTGGAATTGTTGCGAAAAATCACAGCAATGTCGGTATGTTGCGTGCTTGATTGCGCGATTTTCTTGGCAATCGCGCAGTATTGCTCAAAAATATCATCATACACAAAAAGCCGCACCTGTGAGTGGCATTGTGTTTTGGTTACCTCGAGCTTTTTGGGATAGATTCTCTCATTGTGCGCGATGACACGGTTGGCAAGCTGCAAAATCGGCGCACTCGAGCGATAGTTTTTCGAGAGATTAAAAATTTGCGAATCGGCAAAGCGGTCTTTGAATCTCGCGATAATCGAAATGTCCGCGCCATTGAACGCATAGATGCTTTGGTCATAGTCCCCTACGCAAAAGAGGCTTTTGGCTGCAAGCGCACGCAAAACAGAATCTTGCAGCGGGTTGGTATCTTGATATTCATCGACCAAAATTTCGATATAGGGCGATTGCGGCAAATCATGCATTTTTTGTTTATAGCGCAAGAGTAAATCATTGAAGCCTGCATAGCCATATTCATTTTTGAGATTTTCAAATGCGTTAAACAGCGATTCGTAGGAGAGTGCATAGGGCTCATGCTCGGGATTCCTTTTGCAAAGCCATTCATAAAATCCCTCGCCTTCAACACTTTGATTTTGGTAGAGCGAGTAGAGTTCGAAGAGATATTCGGGCTTGTAGGCTTCATCACAATCTACAAAGCGCGGATAGAGGCTCTTTAGCAACATTTTGAGTTCGCGGGGTTGTTTGAGAGTAAGCTTTGTGTGATTCTTAAGATAGCGATAACTCACGGCATGGAACGTCCCTGCTTCGATTCCGCGCACACGTTTTTCATCAAACATTGTCAATAGGCGGCTCATCATTTGTTGGGCTGCCTTGTTGGTGAATGTGAGTAGAAGAATTTCGCTTGGTGCAATGCCACGTTCAAGCAATGTTGCAATACGCCCTACAATTGTCGAGGTCTTGCCTGTGCCTGCAGAAGCAATCACAAGGTTATGCCCCAAAGGCGCGTTGCAGGCAAGCAGCTGTTCCTCGTTGAGATGTAGCATTAAAGCGCGTAATTGACGAATTTTTTAATCGGCTCTGCGGTTCCGTAATTAGGGTATTCAGAGGCTTGCAATTCGACTTGCGCTGCGGTACGATTTTCGATATTGAACACAATGGGTGCACGGAAGCTCACGAGGCTATTCTCAATGGGGTCTTGAATGACGAGCGGGCAAAAAACGACAACATCAGAATCTTCACGAATCCCCAAAAGATTGCGTATTTCATTGGACACGCTGATTGCATAATCGCGGCGAATGTAGGGGTTGACAAGCGTCATTCCAATTCCACTATCGCTGCCATCAGCCTTTTTGCCTCGGATATTGACCATGATGAAATTGTCATCACGTTTTGTCAGGGTGATTGTTGTGATTGCGTCAAAGCCCAAAATGGGTGATTTGAGCTCATAATCGCCGATATACGAACGATGATAATTGCGTAGCGACTCGGCGATTCCAAAGTGTGGATATTCTTTGCGATTAAGCTCGATTTGGCTCATAGTTTTGTTGTCTTCATTAAATAACAAGGGCGCAAGGAAAACGATATACGAATTTTCAATCGGATCTTGAAAAATCACAAGGCAGTAGGTGCGCAAACGCGAATCTTTGCGAATCTCCATAAGAGTTTGGGTTGCTACAGGAATATCGAACGAATAGTCCTGCCGCAAAGCATAGGGATTGATTAAGCGCAGCTCGATTCCATTGAATTTCCCATCTTCATCGAGACCTTTGAGCAAGACAAAATACTCATCAATCTCGCTAAACTCGACTTTTTTGATTTGTTCTAGCCCCAATATTGGGCTTTTGACCTCATAAACCATCATTAACTCCTTAGTATTTCGTGCAAGCACGGCATTTCAGACACCAAGTATAGCCCACTAAACGTAAAAGCTTGCTTATAGTATGCGAATAACTTTAAGAGCATACTAACCGAATTTTGGCTACAATTGAGGTAATGGAGAGAACGATGAGTCAAGATTCTAAAACAACATATAACCCCGCACATATCGAATCGGCATATTATGCGATTTGGGAAGAGCGCGGCTATTTTGAGCCAGAAAGCGCGAGCAATAAGCCACCCTTTTGTGTGATGCTCCCACCGCCCAATGTTACGGGCAGGCTGCATATTGGGCATGCGCTCAACCAAACACTTATTGATATTATTGTTCGTTATAAGCGTATGGATGGCTACAACACATTATGGCAGCCTGGTGTCGACCACGCAGGGATTGCAACGCAAACGATTGTGAGCAAGCAGCTCGCAAAAGAGGGGCTTAGCAAAGAATCGCTTGGTAGAGAGATGTTTCTCAAGCGCGTTTGGGAATGGAAAGAACAAAGCGGCTCGCAGATTCTGCAACAAATGCGCTCGCTTGGTGCATCATGCGCATGGAATCGCACACGTTTCACGATGGACGAAGGGCTGGCTAATTGCGTCAAAGACGTCTTTTGTCGCTTGTATGACGAGGGATTTATCTTTCGTGGTGAATATATGGTCAATTGGTGCACCAATGACGGGGCGCTTAGCGACATCGAAGTCGAACATCACGACAATAAGGGCAATCTCTACCATTTGCGCTACCCGCTTTGCGACAAGAGTGGCGTGGTTGTCGTTGCAACCACGCGCCCTGAAACCTTTTTTGGCGACACAGCTGTGATGGTGCATCCCGATGACCCTCGCTATGCACACCTTGTCGGCAAAAAGGTGGTTTTGCCGCTTGTTGGGCGCGAGATTCCTATCATCGCCGATACAGCTGTGGACAGAGAGTTTGGGAGTGGAGCGGTGAAAGTTACCCCAGCGCATGACCCCAACGACTATGAGGTGGGCAAGCGGCATGGGCTGCCCTTTGTCGTTGTCTTTGATTCTAAAGGAATTTTTAATGAGCATGCAGGTGAGTTTGCGGGGCTCGAACGGCTAGAGGCGCGCGAAAAGATTGTTGCAAAACTGCAAGACATAGGTGCAATCGAACGAATCGAGGAGCACAGTAACCAAGTAGGGCGCTGCTATCGCTGCGGCAATGTGATTGAACCTTATATCTCCAAGCAATGGTTTGTGCGCAAGGAACTTGCTAATGATGCCATCAAGGCAAGCAATGCGCGGCGGCTATTCTACCCTGAACAATGGAAGAATAACTACAACGCATGGATGCGCGAGCTGCGCGATTGGTGTATCAGTCGTCAGCTATGGTGGGGACACAGAATCCCTGTATTTTATTGCGCATGCGGACATGAATTTGCTGCACAAACAGAACCGACAAGCTGCCCAAAATGCGGCTCACACGAGATAACCCAAGACCCTGATGTGCTCGATACATGGTTTAGCTCGGCACTCTGGGCGTTTAGCACACTTGGTTATGCCAATGGCACGTTTGGCAAAGACAGCCTCTATGACGCAGATGATTTGCAACGATTCTATCCTAATACATTGCTCATCACGGGGTTTGATATTCTTTTCTTTTGGGTTGCGCGCATGCTCATGATGGGGCAACATCTACTCGGCGAGCTGCCATTTCGCGATGTCTATCTGCACGCGCTTGTGCGCGATGAGAATGGGCAAAAGATGAGCAAGAGCCTTGGCAATGTGATTGACCCGCTTGAGATTATCCAAAGTCATAGTGCAGATGCATTGCGCTTTACTCTCGCTACTCTTTGCGTGCTTGGGCGCGACATTCGCTTAAGCCGCTCGCAGCTTGACATTAGCAAAAATTTCACAAATAAACTCTACAACGCCGCACAATTTTTGTTGCTGTATCATCAAAATTTTACACCTCAAACACCTCAAACACAGCTTGGGCGCTATATGTATTCTCGATTTTCCCATGCAACACAACAGGTGCGCGAGGCGCTTGATTCGTATCGATTCAATGACGGCGCGAACGTGCTCTATCGCTTCTTGTGGGGCGAGTTTTGCGATTGGGGAATCGAGCTTGCAAAGGCAAACAAAGAATCCATTCCCGAGCTTGGCGCTGTGTTTTTAGAATCGATGAAGCTCCTCCATCCGTTTATGCCTTTCATCAGTGAATATCTTTACTCGCTTCTAATCGGTGTTGCGCTTGAATCACGCGATTCAATTATGATAATGCCCTATCCTAAAGCAGATTTTTGTGAACATGATATTGAATCCAGCTTTGCAAACATTATTGACGCTATCACGAGTATTCGCCGACTCAAGGCAAATCTTGAGATGCCATCAGTGCAGCTTGCACATGTTTTTGTCAAAGGCAATCATCTCGATAAAGATTTACTGCAAACCTTTGTGCCACAGCTATGCAAGGTGCAAACACTTGACATCGTGCAAGATGTTCCGCCTCATTGCCTTGCTGATATTGGCGAACATGTCGCTGTTTATATCGAAAAAAGCACACTTGATTTGCGTCCGATTATCGAACGTTTGCGCAAACAAGCGGACAAGACGAACAAAGAAAAAGAAAAAATTCAAGCCATGCTTAATAATGAAAAATTCCTTGCTAACGCACCTGTCGCATTAGTACAAAAAAATCGCGATTCGTTAGAAAAACTCGAAATCAAATTGGCTAGAATCACTGACGAATTACAACAACTCACCTAAAGGAAAAAAATGAAACTCCCATTTTGTATGTCCTCTATACTCTTTTGTGCCTCTGCTTTATTTGCCGCAGCGACCTTGAATGCGTGCAGTCGCACGACAGAACACGTCTTTATTGATAATGCCAACAGATGTAGCAGTCCCCAAATTTCTCTTGCATTTGATAATGTCCAAAACAATGGTGATAATGCGCTTGGCATTAGCCCAATGGAAGTAAAGAGTGCGCTTTTGCAGGCGTTTGATGAAAATGGCTGCATTGGCTTTTCGCCCAGCTCACCACACACGGCAAATGCAACCTATATAACACAGCTTGCCACAGATTCGACTAATAAGGTCATTTTTTCAAATGATACAACGACAGCAGAAGTTGTGATTGTGCTTCATGTGCAAACCACAACAAAAAAGCAAACCATCGAGGGCAGAGGACAGCTTGCGTTAAGCAATGACAAAGTCTTGGGGCTTGGAGCAAACAATCAGCTGAATCTCGCTGATAAGAACTATGCCCTCTCTGTGGCAAGCCGCAGCCTTGCAAAGGCATATAGCGACAAATTGCTGACGCAAGATTAGAGTGAATCGATTGATTTGCTGTGTTGCTCGCCGCTTTGCATGTCTTTAAACGTGATAGTTTGCTGCGCAAACTCATCGCTACCGACAATCGCGACCCTATCATAGCCACGCGTGTTTGCGTATTGCAAGGCTTTTTTGAGGCGCACAATGTCAGGGTAGAGCTCTACAACCATACCCTTGGCGCGCAGTGTTGCAGCGGCTTTTGCACAATACGCAAGATACTCGAGCTCCATTGCAACAACCAATGTCTTTTGGTTTTGTGTTTTGGGGCGATGCTCGAGTGCTGCAAGCAGCCTGTCGATTCCAATCGAAGCGCCCACGCCGCTTAGCTTCTCTGTCGCAAAATTTTGCGTGAGGTTGTCGTAGCGTCCGCCCGAGCAAACGCTGCCAAGCTCGGGGTGTGAATCGAGCGTGGTTTCATAGACAATCCCCGTATAATATCCAAGCCCACGCGCGATACTAAAGGCAAGGCGCAAGCGGTTTGTGCAAATCCCGAGTGCTTGTAAAAGCGTATAGAATTGTTGCAATTCATGCACGCCTTGCTGAAACGTTGGATTATCCGCTTTTTGCAGAGCGTCTGCAAGCATTGTCCCAATCTTTTCGCCTTTCGCCTCGAGCAGCACAAAGTCGAAAAAACGCGCAATCTGTTCATGAGAAAGCCCAATATTGCGCAATTCAGATTCAACACCCTCTTTGCCAATCTTGTCGAGTTTGTCGATTGCGCGCAACACGGCGGGCAGATTTTGGGCAACGTCTACCATTTGCGCAATTCCATCTAAAATCTTGCGATGATTGAATGCAATGCAAAATGCGCCGACATCGAGGGCTTGCATACAAGTATCAATCACTTGCACAATTTCGGCATCGGCGCAAACCGAATCGCTCCCGACAAAGTCAAAATCGCATTGCGTAAACTCCCGATAGCGTCCTTTTTGTGCCCGCTCACCGCGAAACACATTCCCAATCGCGTAACGTTTGAAGGGCATGCCAAGATTCTTGTGTTGCGTTACAAAGCGTGCTAAGGGCACGGTTTGGTCAAAGCGCAATGCCACCTCGCGCCCGCCGTGGTCTGTGAAGCGATACATTTCTTTTTGAATCTCCTCGCTACCCTGCTTGCTTAGAATCTCGGCATATTCGAGATGAGGTGTCTGAATGGGCATAAAGCCAAAGCTCCGAAAAATAGGAATGCAGGTTTGCAAAAGATTCTCTTTTTGCAATGCTTCCTCGGGCATATAATCTTTAAAGCCACTTAAAGTCCGTGGTGTGATAAGCATCGTCTCTCCTTTTTACGATGAGAATATTTAAAGTTGTGATTCATTACGTTTTGCCCCATGCTTCTCTTGTTTTTATTATCAGTTCTTTTGGCAAACAGGGCGCTTAAGCATTCAAGCGCCACCAAAATACATTTTTGGGCATAACCAATGGATTCTCAACAGCAAATCCCAAATTCATGAGCCCCAATGTTTCAAATTGTAACTCAAAATGTACATTGTGGGCAAAACATTACCCTTTCAGTTTCCCTTTAGGGGGGGGGTAAAATAACTCATAGCTAGCTTTGTTGCCTTGTTGCAGCGATTCTGGCTTGCAAAATAAGGAGGAACAATGCAAGAAGTTGTGATTGTGGGCGCGAAAAGAACGGCGATTGGTTCGTTTTTGGGCAGCCTGAAAAACACGAGTGCTGTGGAGCTCGCCGAGATTGTTGCGCGCGATGTGTTGCAGAATGCAAATCTTGGTGCAAATGCCGTGAGTGAGCTGATTTTGGGGCAGATTTTGCAAGCAGGGCTTGGACAAAACCCCGCGCGACAAGTGGCACTGAAGGTTGGAATGCGCGAAGAGAGTGGAGCATTCACAATTAACAAGCTTTGCGGCTCGGGGCTCAAAGCCATTGCGCTTGCCGCACAAAGCATCGCGCTGGGCGAGCAAGACATCATTCTCGCCGGTGGCGCAGAGAACATGTCGCTCTCGCCTTTTTTGCTCGATAATGTGCGCAGTGGGTATAAAATGGGTGATAGGAACATCACTGATAGTATGATTAAAGACGCGCTGACATGCGCGATGAATGGCTATCACATGGGCATTACCGCCGAAAATTTGGCAAAGAAATATGGAATCTCACGCGAAGAACAAGACGCATTTGCGCTGCAATCGCAGCAGAAAGCGGCGCGCGCAATAGAATCTGGTCGATTCAAAGATGAGATTACGCCCGTGATTCTCAAAAGCAAAAAGGGTGAGAGTGAGTTTGCAACCGATGAATTTGTGAAAACAGACATCAGCATTGAAAGCCTCGCAAAGCTTCGCCCCGCGTTTGATAAAGACGGCACCGTTACGGCGGGCAATGCGTCTGGAATTAACGATGGCGCAGCAATGGTGCTTGTGATGAGCAAAGCTAAAGCAAAAGAACTTGGGCTTCCGATTCTCTGCACAATCAAGGCGACAGCGAGTGTCGGCGTTGACCCAAGCATTATGGGCATTGGTGCGGCAATGGCAGCGAAAAAGGTGCTTGCAAACGTGAATATGAGCATTGACGACATGGAGCTGATTGAGGCAAACGAAGCCTTTGCGGCGCAAAGCTTGGCGTGTATCAAAGAGCTTACGCCAAAGACGGAGCGGCTCAATGTCAATGGCGGCGCAATCGCGCTCGGACATCCTGTGGGCGCGAGCGGTGCGCGAATTGTCGTTACTCTGCTGCATGAAATGATTAAACAAAACAAGCGCTTTGGGCTTGCCACACTCTGCATTGGAGGTGGGCAAGGCATTGCCGCAATCTTAGAAAGGAGTGCGTCATGAAGGTGATTTCGAGCAAAGAAGCGGCAGCTCTCATCAAAGATGGAGATTCTGTGATGATGGGCGGATTTTTGGGCTGTGGCGCTGCACATGATTGTGTCGAAGCACTCGTTGCGCTCGGGACAAAGAATCTCACGTTGATTGGCAATGACACGGCGCGCGAGGATTATAGCTATGGCAAACTGATTACAAGCGGGCAGGTCAAGAAAGTCATTGCGACACATATTGGCACAAACAAAGAAACGGGCAGACGCATGAGCAGCGGTGAGCTCGAGGTTGTGCTCGTCCCTCAAGGGACGCTCGCCGAGCGAATCCGTGCGAGCCGCTCGGGGCTTGGCGGCGTGCTCATTGCGACAGGGATTGGCACAGATGTGGCAAAGGGCAAGCAGATTATCAATGTTGACGGCAAGGATTATCTGCTCGAGCGCCCATTGCACGCGCATGTGGCGCTCGTTTATGCGACGTATGCGGATAAATATGGCAATCTCGCCTATGACGGCACAACAAGGAATTTTAATGTACTTATGGCAATGGCTGCAGATTTGGTGATTGTCGAAGTTGATGAGTTGCTTGACAAACCGCTTGACCCTAATCGTGTCGTTGTTCCCGGCGTTGCTGTGGATTATATTGTGCAACACAAAGGATAGAAGATGAGCAAAGAAAAGATGATTGAAACAATGGCAAGGCGCGTTGCAAAAGAATTCGAAAATGGCGATTTGGTGAATCTCGGAATCGGCATGCCCACGCAGGTGAGCAACTATATCCCCGCTGGGATTGAGGTGATTTTACAATCTGAAAATGGAATGCTCAAAATGGGACCCACACCCAAAGAGGGCAAGGCAAATCCGCGCATTACAAACGCCGGCGGGCAGCCAAGCAGCGTTTTGGAGGGTGGAATGTTCTTTGATTCTGCCTTTAGCTTTAGTCTCATTCGTGGTGGGCATGTTGACATCACCGTTCTTGGTGCGCTCGAAGTCGATGAGCAAGGTAATCTTGCGAATTGGATTATCCCGGGCAAGCTTGTCCCGGGCATGGGAGGCGCGATGGATTTGGTGAATGGCGTGAAAAAAGTTATTATTATGATGGAGCACACCGATAAACATGGCAATAGCAAAGTGAAAAAACAATGCAGCTTGCCACTCACGGGCATAAAATGTGTGGATTTGCTGATTACCGAGCTTGGTGTGTTTTGTTTTGACAACGGCAAAATGACTCTCATTGAGCTACAGCCCAACGTAACATTGGACGAATTGAAAGCAAAAACCGAAGCAACCTTTGAGAATGGTTTGCGTTCATAAGGAGCAAGACAATGATACGAATCGTGAGCTCCTTTATGGTTCGGGTTGTGCAACGCTATCTGCCCGACCCGCTTGTTTTGGCGATGCTTTTGTGTCTGATTGTTTTTGTGCTGGGTAGCTTCAAGATTCCGACAGCCGATGGCGAGTTTGCCGCGCTCAAAATGGCGCAACTCTGGGGCGATGGCTTTTGGAATCTCCTCGCATTCACCATGCAGATGGCGATGATTATCGTAACAGGACATGCGCTCGCGAGCAGCGAGCCGATTAAAAAGCTCTTGCGATATATTGCTTCGTTTGCAACGACACAAACACGTGCCGTGATGCTTGTTGTGTTTTTTGGTGCTGTGGCTTGCCTTATCAATTGGGGTTTTGGGCTTGTTGTCGGTGCGCTTTTGGCAAAAGAGGTTGCGCGAAAGCTCAAAACATGCGATTATGGCTTGTTGATTGCCTGCGCATACATGGGCTTTATGACATGGGGTGGTGGGCTAAGTGGTTCGATGCCGTTGCTTGCTGCCACGCCTGGGAATCCAATGGAAAGCCGCATAGGCGGGACAATTCCGATTAGCGAGACGATTTTTTCTAATTATAATCTATTTATCATCATTGGCTTGCTTGTCGTTTTGCCAGCTCTTGTTGCGTTTATGATTCCTAAAGATCCAAAGCCGATTAATCCTGATTTGCTCGCCGAAGAGCCAAGCTTTCAGCGCGATGTTCCCAAAGACGCTGTGCTTGCATTGCGGCTTGAAGAAAGTCGGCTTTTGTCGTTGCTCATTGCCACAATTGGGATTGTGTATCTTGGGTATTTCTTTGCGACCAAAGGCTTTAATGTGGATATTAACAAGGTAAATCTTATCTTTGTTGTGTTTGGAATCCTCTTGCACAAAACGCCTATGGCGTATGTGCGTGCGATTATGGCAGCGACCAAGGGCACGGCTGGTGTTTTGGTGCAATTCCCATTCTATGCTTCCATTGCGCTCATGATGGAGAAATCAGGGCTTGGGCAGATGATTACCGAAGGTTTCATCAGCATTTCAACCAAAGAAACCTTTGCTGTCTATACATACATTAGCTCCGCACTCATCAATTTTGCGATTCCAAGTGGTGGTGGGCACTGGGTGGTGCAAGGACCCTTTGTGCTTGATGCTGCAAAAGAACTTGGTGTTGATTTTGGCAAGGCGACAATGGCGATTGCGTATGGCGATATGCAGAGCAACATGGCGCAGCCCTTTTGGGCGATTCCTGCTCTCGCGATTGCTGGGCTTGGCGTGCGCGATATTATGGGATATTGCATGACGGCGCTGATTTTTACAATTCCCATTTTTGTGATTGGGTTGTATTTCTTATAGAAATCTATCCCAACAATGCTCCGCGAATTGCGCGGAGCAACAAATACGATTCTATTCCTTCAGCTTTCATTTGTCGCAAAGCTATATCCAATCTTATTCTTTGGCTTTTTTGGGCATGTTTAGTATATATCTGTCTGTGTTGCAGATGGATTTCTTGGAGTGATAGTATTAATCTATTAAGATGACTTAATAGCTGCATTATGCTTCTGTATGGTATAATGATGATAGAAATGATAAAAGGTTGTGATATGGAGCTTGAGATTTCCACGCTTCTTTTTCTCTTGACTGTTGCTTTTGTTGCAGGCTTTGTCGATTCGATTGCAGGTGGTGGGGGGATTCTCACAATCCCTGCGCTGCTTTCTGTGGGCATTCCTCCGACATTTGCGCTAGGCACAAACAAACTTCAAGCATCGTTTGGTAGCTGCGCTGCCACGTTCTATTATGCAAGGCGAGGCATGGTGTCATTCCGTCTTTTGCCGATTTTGCTTGTGTTTTGCGCTTCGGGCGTGGGCAGTCTGTGTGTGCAGTTTGTGGGCAACGCGCTTCTGGCGAAAATTGTTCCTTTTTTACTCATCGCCTTTGGTCTCTATTTTCTGTTTTCGCCTAAAATCTCGGCGAGGGAGAATGCGGCGCAAAGGTATGGCTGGCTCGTGCTCACGCTTGGTTGTATTGGATTCTATGATGGCTTTTTTGGTCCCGGCACGGGCTCATTTTTCTTGCTTGCACTGCTTGTGCTTGGCGCATACAATATGATTGGCGCGCTTGCGCATGCAAAACTTTATAATTTTTGTACAAATCTTGCTTCGATTCTCTTTTTTGCATTGCTTGGAAATGTGCTGTGGTCTGTTGGTTTTGTGATGGCAATTGGGCAGTTTGTGGGGGGCTATCTCGGCTCAAAAGTGGCGTTTACCTATGGTACAAGAATCATCAAACCCTTGATTGTGAGCATTTCTTTGCTTGCTTCGCTGAAGCTTCTGATTGAACAATATCTTTAAGTGCGGTATTAGCTCATTTGGCGTATAATTTTGTATTGATAATAAAAAAGGCATGCAATGGTTGAACGATATGCAACAGACGAAATGGCGCGGCTGTGGACAGAGGATGCAAAATATGCGCAATGGCTCAAGGTCGAGCTCGCCGCTGTTCGCGCGTGGAACAAGCTGGGACTTGTCGATGATTCAAGCTGTGCGTTAATTTGCAACAATGCATGTTTTGACGCGGCGCGCATTGCCGCAATTGAAAAGACCACACACCACGATGTCATCGCTTTTCTCACATCTGTCGCCGAGACTTTGGGCGAGGAATCGCGCTTTTTGCATTATGGCATGACAAGCTCCGACACGATTGACACGGCGCTCGCGTTGCAGATTCGCGATAGCTTATGTCTTGTGTTGCACGACATTGATTGTCTTTTAGCGACACTCCAAAGACGTGCGCTTGAATTCAAAGACACCCTGTGTGTCGGTAGAAGCCATGGAATCCACGGCGAACCCATTAGCTTTGGACTTGTTGTCGCACATTGGTTTGATGACATATGTCGCGCAAAAGTCGAGATTGAAAGTGCGCTGAAATGTATCAGTGTGGGCAAGATGAGTGGCGCAATGGGGAATTTTGCCCATGCGCCCTTGGAATTTGAGGAGCTCACATGCGCCGAGCTTGGGCTTATGCCCGCACCTATCACAACGCAGGTGATTGACCGAGCGCGGCATGCAAAAGTCATCACGAGCCTCGCCTTGCTCGCAGCGAGTTGCGAGAAAATCGCTGTTGCGATTCGGCATTTCCAACGCACAGAAGTCTATGAGGCGGAGGAATATTTCAGCCCCGGGCAAAAGGGCAGCAGCGCGATGCCCCACAAACGCAATCCCGTGCTTAGCGAGAATGTGACGGGGCTTTGCCGCGTCATTCGCGGCTTTGTAACCCCTGCGCTTGAGAATGTTGCGCTGTGGCATGAACGCGACATTAGCCATAGCTCGGTGGAACGTTTCGTATTCCCCGATATTTTCATCACAACCGATTTTATGTTGCGGCGGCTTGAGCGCATTGTGGCGCAGCTTGTTGTGTATCCGCAAAATATGCTCAAAAATCTCAATCTCACTGGCGGGCTTGTTTTTTCACAGCGAATCTTGCTTGAGCTACCCAAGAAGGGGCTTAGTCGTGAGCAGAGCTATGCCATTGTGCAGCGCAATGCAATGAAGGTGTGGGAAGATTTGCAACAAGGCAAGCCAAGCGTGGATTCGGAGGGACAGAGCCTCTTTTTATGTGCACTTTTGGGCGATTCGGAACTCACCGCCGCGATGAGCAGCGCGGAGATTGCCGCATGTTTTGATACTGCCTATTACACAAAAAATATCGATGCAATTTTTGCGCGAATCTTTACAAAAAAGGACAACAATGCACATTGATGACGCACTTTTAGCAAAGCTCGAAAAACTCGCGATGATTGAGCTTGGCGAAGATAAAAAGGAATCGACAAAGGCGCAGCTTCAGGAGATTATGGACTTTGTGGGTAATCTTGAAAAACTCAACACAACAGAACTTCAGGCAACATTCAACGTCCTCGAATCTGCAACGCCTTTGCGTGATGATGTGCCCGCATGCGATGAGCGCATTGGGCAGTCGATTCTAAGCCATGCGCCCAAAGCGCAAGACGATTATTTTATCGTACCAAAGATTTTATAATCTAAAATCGCGCTTGGAGCTTGAACCAAAATTGCGCTTCGGGCTCATAGACACGCGTGCTCGTTGGGTTTTGCAAGCCATCAATGGCAATGCTGTTTTTGGATAGATGATAGGCATAGAGTTGGTTTGTGGCGTTTTCGACACCCACAAGTGCCGTGAAATATTTGTGTGCATAGCCCGTGTAGGCATTGAGGGTGTAGAACCCAGCCGTTTTGCCAATATCTTTACCAATGATATTCCCATAATCAGTCTTAAAACGATGTTGCGCAGCGTTCGCAAAAATGTCAACCTGTGCAATCCATGAGTGATAGACAAAATTGAGCCCAACCTTGCTCGAGAGAGGCGCAATTTGGGGCAGGGGAGAATGCAGAGTGTTGCTTTGCCCGTAAGTATAGGCGAGCCCGGCGCTAAGGCGCAAGGGCTCGAAGAGTTGGTAGCCAACCTCAAACTCTCCGCCATAGAGTGTCGCGTCTGTGTTGAGGGCTGTGGTTTGTGTTGTGTAGTGCAGGAGAATATAATTTTTAACAAAAGATGCAAAGGCTGAAGCCTGCAGATTCCATTTCCCATATTGGCTGTGCAACCCAATGTCGAGCTGTGCATTTTGCTCTTTTGAGAGTGCCATTCCATTGAGTTTGTTACGTTCCCAAAAATCGGGCGCTCTCTGCGCCAACCCTGCTCCGACAAAGAGTGTCGTATATTGGAGATAATGTTCATAACGCGCAAAAGCGCTGCCGAGCCCCTCGATTGCCTTTGTACCTGTTGCGTATTGTAGCGCCCGCGAGTTGTCATAACGCACGCCGCCAAAAAGTCCATAGCCAGAATTGCTGATAAACTCGGCTTGCGTGTAGATTCCGATGTCCTCAAGGAGATAGTTGGGCACATGGACGCTCGCGTTGAGCATGTCAGTTGCGGCGTCTGCGCTGTTTGCCGAGGCGCTGCGCGATACATGTTTATCGTTATTATAGGAAATGCCCGTGTAGAATCGCAAAGCCGTTGTGGGTTGCAACACGACTTCCGCACGCACGCCATGGTTGGTGCGTTTGGGATTGCTCGCCATAAACATCATGCTTGCGGGGCGCAGGCTATAATTGTCCATAATATGGTCGATTTGGTTGCGCCACAACAAGAGCTCGACCATCGGCACATTCTTGCTGATTTCTTGCTGCACATGTAGATTCCACGATTGCCTGTCAAACGCCTTGCCGTCCATACTCCTATCGGCATACGCCGCTTCGCCTTGGCTCACATCAAATGCGAGCTCGATTGCTGTGGTTTGTGTGGGTGTTAATGTGCCTATAATACTCAAAGATTGCCTATCATATTGAGAATGCACATGTTTTTTGTTTGCTGCGCGATAATCCTCTTGTGAATAGTCAGACGCGAGAATCTGCAATCCGCCATATTGCCCCCGTGCCGCGACATTTGCCGTCATGTCAAGTCGGCTGAAGCTGCCATAGAGCACGCTCGCATCGCCCGCGAGGGTGGGGGCGGACGCACGCTGGATTCGGCGCTCAAAGAGAATTCCACCTGCCATTAGTCCGCCATAGCGCACGTCTTGGGGTCCTTTGATGATTGAAACTTGGTCATAGCTTTCAGGAAAGATGTAGGTGAGTGGCGTATCCATGCGCCCGCCGCAGCCGCCGTTTAGGATTCCGCCATCGAGGTAGATGGGCAGCCGCGATGCGCCTTGTGAGCGGAAAAAGGCTTCGCTCCCACCACCTCCCTTGCGTCCCATTGAAAATCCGGGAACATTTAAGAATGATTTGGCGATTTCGCTTGAATGCAGCATCGAGCCTTGCCCGAGGAGCTCGGCAACGGCGGCGGAATCGGTTGGGTCGATTTTGCCAAAATCGGCAACAACGGTGGATTTTTCGAGAGTGTGGTGAACAGGGGCGAGGTTATCGGCATGTAATTGAAAAATTGTGAGTATCATGGTGGAAACGAGTAAAAATCTCACGTGGTGTTTTTTTTTTTCATTTTTATTCCTTATGTGAATGAGATATGCGGGATATTATAGCTGCATCAATCTTAATATACATTGAAAATTGTCTAAACTTTACCATATATTTTAATTTTAGAAATATATCTCATAGATATTCTTATTTTATTTATGAGTTTCCGGTTCTTTTTCTCTCATTATCATGAATATTTAGTTTTATTTTTGTTTCTGCAAAATTTATCATATTAAAATTGAGAATCTTTATTTGCTTCAGACTCCAAAACAACACTGTCTTTATTTTTTAAAACATATCGTATTCTACTCATCTTTCAAGTTTTTAGAAAGTTCTTTTATGAAAGAGCTGGAATCTAAATAATAATTTGGGTAAGCCCTTTTTAATAGTTTTATTTTATCTAGTGAAATTAAAACAACATCTGTATCTCCATTTCGTTTTGATTGCTGCTCAAGATAGGTATAATGATCTTCTGCTGCCTGAAGATTGTTCTTTTTGTAGCCATAAATTATTAGGGTTCTTCTATTTAAATTGAGTAAAACAATGAAATAGTAATTTTGTTTTAATTGTGCTTGATTTTCTATATTTTTACTAGAAACTGCAAGACCAGATAGTTGTTTTAAAATATTATATTTTTTATCTAGTTCACGAATCTTTTTGCAGATTTCCCTTTTATCGAGGTTCTTATATTCCTCCACAATTGGAGTATTTTCTTGGATACAAAATAAAGCACTACATAACTTTAAAAAAACTTTATAATGTTGCTCTCCCTCACCCTGTTTAATTTTTGCTTGCGTTTTCATTCCTAATACCTCAACTGCGGTAGCCCAATAATGTTGAAGTTGAGTTCTAATTTGTAGTTCTAAACATCTTTTTGAAACATCTTTATACTCAAAAATTTGATGAATAGAACGATAGCCATCATCTTTTGGATTTTGTATATAATCTTTTGTTTTTTCGTCGAGAAGCTTAAATTTCCTACTTCCCCTCAAATAGGTTTGTTTCATTAATTGTTGAAAAAATGTAACCTGTTCTAAATTTTTGAAAACTACTCTTACGCCAGCAATATCTTGCATTCTGTCAAGTTGCATATTCTTGAATCTTTTAAGTTTTAATTCAATAGAACTAAGTCTTTTTAATCTTCTAGCAATAATTGCAGCTTTTAAATTCTTGCTATTTAGCTTTTTATTAATAGCATTAACCATACTTGTCATAATAGGGACATGAATACTTCGCCAAGAGGCTATGGTTTTATAATCGTTATCATCTGCAATGTTATTTTTTATGTTTTCCCCAGCTTTTCTAACCTGTTTTTTGGTGGTTAAAATATCATTTTCGCTCATTTTTTTCCTTAGTTATGTAATGTGGCTTTTGTTGTGTATTGAGCTAATCTTGAATCAATTGTGAAATTGCTCATTATCTTTGAGTTGTGATACATCTATCTTATGCTTTTTCTCTATAAAATTTAAAGCTATTTTAGCTCTAGTCATAGTGCGCCTTTCTATGGGTTGTAACTATTCCTTATCTAAATCACATTCTTCGTATCTTTTAAACCAAAGTTGCTAAGTTTTTCTAGGTCTGGAATATGTCGTTCTTGCACGAAGATTCTTGATTACTCATTATTTTTTAATAAAAAAAACAGAGTGTCTTAATTCTTTTGTCGTACTCATTTCTTAACCTTTTTAATTATCTAGCTTTCCACAAACATCACTTCTTGCAAGATGTCGCGAATCTCTTCTTTGCTCAAACGTTCTTGTTCCAAGAGCCGCTCTTCGATGCTGCGCAATGCAGGCTTGGCGTTTTCAAAAAACTCGCGCATCTCGTTTTTGGCATCGCTTAGAATCTGTAGCGCATCGCTTGTGTCGCCGATAAGTTTGCTACCCATACCATAACGTTCTGCCATTTCTTGGGCGAGTGCCTTTGCTTTGCTCAAATCTTCTTCGCAGTTGGAATAGCCTTCGCCATAATTTATCTCGAGTGCGATGATTCCCGAGAGTAGAATCTTGATTTTATTAAAAAGTTCGCTACGACTAAATAATTCTTTATCAAATTCCTTGATTCCCTCATTCATCAGTGAAATTTTTTCAAATTCCATTTCCATCCAATATGCCGAAAGTGCCTTTGCTGCTTGATAGGTGGCGAGAATCTTTTTTTCCTCATCGCTAAAGCTCAATTGTTTGCGTTTGCCGAGCACAACTTTGTCTTTTGAGGCGAGAATGTCCTCCATTGTGAGCTGTTTGCTTTTGCGCCGCAATGCGTGCAGTGCTGCTTCGTTCACGAGCGCCGCAAGCGCCGCACCGCTAAAGCCCACGCTAAGGCGCGAAACTTCTTCGAGGTCGAGCTCATAGTGCTTATTGCGCAAATGTACCTCGAGAATCTTGATGCGCTCATAGAAATCGGGTAGCTCGACATAGATTCGCCTATCAAAGCGTCCGCTGCGCAACAGCGCCTCATCGAGCACATCGATTTTGTTGGTCGCACCAATCACGATGACGCCTTTGGAATCCTCAAAGCCGTCCATTTCGGTTAGGAGTTGATTGAGTGTTGTTTCGCGCTCATCATTGCGCAAGCTGCCGCGCGCCTTGCCCACCGCGTCAATTTCATCGATAAAGATGATAGATGGTGCAGCGAGCTTTGCTTTGCGAAAGATGTCATGGACACGTTTTGCGCCCATACCGACATAGATTTGGGCAAAGCTCGAACCGCTTTGGTAGAAAAATGGCACGCCCGCCTCGCCCGCAACGGCTTTGGCAATCAACGTTTTGCCCACACCGGGGGGTCCCATGAGCAGCACGCCTTTGGGCAATTTTGTGCCAAATTGTTGATATTTTTTGGGGTTTTTGAGAAAATCGATGATTTCTTCGAGCTCTTCTTTGACTTCTTTAATCCCTGCGACATCATCAAATGTTACATTGCACATCGTGGGCGAGACGCGCATATCGAACAGATCGCGGTCATCATAGCTGCGGCTCGTATCGCGAGTAAAGCGCTTGGGCTCGACAATTCGTTCTTTTGGACGTTCTTGTCGGAAGAATTGGTATGCCCACATTCCTGTAAAAAGGATAAACAAGACAATAGCGATGTCAAAAAGGAGCGAATAGCCGTCATACTCGCGGCGAATCTCGAGCGGAACTTTCATCGTGAGCTCGCGAATGGGGAGGCTCACCTGTGGAGCTTTGTAGTAGAGGTTATTGATTTTGACATAGAGATAGCCCCCCTCCAAATACGCATAGCTTGCCTGATTCACCTCGACAAGACGTATCATCTCTTCGGCGCTCACGAGCTTTGCGCGGTCTTTGTAGAGTCCGTAGCCTAGCAGCCCAAAGGCAAACACCAGAGCGATGAGCCCGATGAATAGGTTTCTATTTTTTGATTTACGCATAATTCCCCTCCTTTTTGACTTGATAATTGTCCACAAATACCCAATCGCCAACATTCACGGGCATGTGTTTGAAATGGATTCGATTGAAGAATTGGTCGAGTCCATTCTTGCTATCGTCCTTACCTTCAACCAACACACGCAGCGCGACACCCTTTGCTTGGAGTTTTTGACGGAATTGATAATTGTTTGAATCAACAAGTTGTTTGAGCGTATGCAGTCGCGCTTTGGCAACATCGCCGCTAATCGTTTGGGCAAGTGTGCTTGAGGGCGTGTTGTTACGTGGTGAGTAGACAAAGGGGTGGAGATGTGTGAGCGGCAAAGAGGCAAGATTTTCTAGCGCCTGTGCGAAGATGGATTCTGTTTCGCCCGGGTGCCCAACGATAAAATCGCTGCCAATCGCATAGCCAAGACGCGCGATTGCATGCAATTGTTCGTAGTCATTCTCGAATCGATTGCGGCGATTCATGATTTCTAGCATCGTATTGTGTGTGTGTTGCAGCGCAATATGCAGATGTTTTGCCATAAACGATTCGCCCAAGAGTTCAAACAATTCTGAATCGATTTGGCTTGGTTCAAGCGAGCCGATCCGAATACGTCTCACGCCCTCAATTTGTGCAATCTTGCGAATGAGGTGCGCGAGTGTTGGCTTATCTTTGTCTTGTTTAGCGCGTCCATAGCTGCCCGTGTTTGTGCCTGTGAGCACAAATTCGCTAAATCCGCGCGAAGCTAGAAGGCGAATCTGTTCAAGGATTGTGTGTGGCTCAAACGAACGCGCCGCACCGCGTACTTGGGGGATAATGCAATAACTACAAGCAAAATCGCAACCTTCTTGAATCTTGACAAACGCGCGGCTTTTGCCAACAAAATCGCCAACAAGTGTCGAATCAAGCGCCGTTTCGGGCAAAAGGCGACAAAAAGGCTCGGCGCTTTGCAGGAGCGAATCAATTTGTTCTTTGAGCGCATGCGAAAACACAGCAAAGACGAGTTTTTGTTCAAAGAGTTCTTTGCCTTGTGTGGTTGCGCCACAACCTGTCAGGAAGATTTTTTTGCCAAGCGTGTGGGCGCGGCGGACATAATTGCGCACGCCACTATCTGACGCATTGGTTACGGTGCAGGAATTGACGATGATGATGTCGGCTTCTTCTTCGTTTGAGGCGATTGCAAAATGTTGCAGATTGCTGCGCATCACGGCTGTATCAAAGAGGTTTGTGCGGCAACCGAAAGTTTTGAAAAAGACTCTTGGCATTATGCGTCTCCATGTGGTGCATTGAGTTGCGTTGGAGGGATTGCGCCATCGTTTGGTGGCGCGTCTTTGGGTGCGCGCACTGTTGTTGTTGGGTAGGCTATGGTGATGTCATCTTCATTTTTGATGGCATCAATGATTTCGCCACAAATCGTGCTATGCAGCGGCAATGTGGCATAGGCATTGGTTTGATACCATAGCGAAATCCGAATTCCATTTGCTTCAATCATCGTAAACACACGTGGTTCAACATTGGTGTTGCGCAATGAGTAGCGGTCGCGTAAGAGGTTGAGCTGCTTGCGTGTGATGTCGGTATAGCCTTTGGCATAATGTTTCGCAATATCAGTGCAGATTTGCACCATTTTTTTATGATTTGAATCGAAGGTAATGGTAATGTCGATTCCATCCCAAACGGTTTTCATGCTTCCATGTGTGTAGTTGGCAATCATTGTTGTAAAGATATAATTATTTGGGATAAAGATGATACGCCCTGCGCGGCGATTTTCCATGTATGTCAGTAATGTGATGCCTTCGTGAATCGTGATTCGCAATAGCGAAATGTCGAGCACATCGCCGATGTAGATTGCGCCATCTTTCACGACACGGATTCTGTCGCCCACATGCACGCTGCCGCCCACGACAATCACAAACCAGCCAAGCACAGACATGAACAAATCTTTCATTGCGATTGCAAGCCCAGCAGATGCAAACCCCAAAAAAGCGACAAGATATGTTACATTTTCGAGATAGGAAAATAACACAATCAGTACGATGATGATGATGTTGATATAATTCACAATCTTGCTCATTGTGTAGCTACGTTCGTTACTTGTGATGTAGCGGCGGATTCCGAGCTTGAGCATGAATGCGATAAGAATCGATAGCAGCACAATCAACCCAACAATGGTTGCTTTGATGACTTGGTCGGTAATTTCGGCAGTGATTTGTCCAATCTCATCTTCCGCTTTATTTTGGTACAAATCAAGCGTTGTAGCAAAAACTTGGGAAGTCGAGACAAGATCCTCAAGCATTGCCTGCGTTGTTTGCAACTCTTCAGCAATCGTGCGTCCCCCACCAAGAATATCATCAGGGCTGCCAATTTCTTGGAGTTCATTGAGAAGCTTTGCCTTTTCTGTGAGCTGCTGATTGAGGGATTTGAGCGCTTTGAAATTGGCTGTTAGACGTTTGCTTTCAGCGTGAAGCTGTTTGATATAGCCGACGCCTTGAATGATAAGGATTGGATTGCTGACATGGAAATTGCGCTCGGAAATCATGGGCGAGATGATCTCTGCATAGGGATTGTCTTTGAAGTTTGCGAGCAAATCTTTTTGCTGCTTGAGCGTCTCAATCTCACGTTCGAGCATTGAACGTTCCATTTGGCTTTGGGGCGATTGCGCGAGCCCGTTGAGCTCTTGTTCGGCATTTTGGAGCGAGCGGACGACATCGAGATAGGTTTTGTAGTTGGCATATTGTTTGCTCCATGCATTGCTCGAATCGTTCAAATAGCGGTCAATAGATGCGAGTGAGAGGAGAATGTTGTTTTGCGAAAGCATGAGCGCCGCATTGTTTTGTTTGTTTGTGTTGGCAAGCAGCAGCCCGATTCCAAGCAGATAGATGATTACGAATCGCAAAATTGCTCCAATACGTTCATAATCTCTTCATAGGTAAATTTATCATAAAAAAGCACATTACCAATCGAATTGGGCAAGATAAATTTGATTTTGTTATTGGCGGTTTTTTTGTCCAAAAAGAGAGAATGATAGAATTGCTGTTTGTTCAGGATTTTATAATGCGTGGGGAGATTGTAAGATTGTAAAAGTGTGCAGATTCTCTCTGCTTCACTTGTTGTGAGGCAGCCATGTTTGCAAGCAAGCGCATTGACCATCACAATACCCATACTGACAGCTTCACCATGCAGATAGTGTCCATAGCCGCTCTCTTTTTCTATCACATGTCCAAAGGTATGTCCATAGTTGAGTGCAGCGCGCAAACCTTGTTCTTTTTCGTCTTGACAAACCACACGTTGCTTGATGGAGATTGCGCCACGTAGCGCTGTGAGCAAGGAATCTTGCGTTTCAAGGCTTAGGTGATGTTCCCAGAGCCACTCAAAAAATGATGCATCAAAGGTTACAGCCATTTTGATAATCTCGGCAACACCAGCAGCAAACTCGCGCGCAGGCAAGGTGTGCAAAAAGAATGGGTCGATATGTACGCTCGCAGGCTGATGAAATAGCCCAATGAGATTCTTGCCAAAGACGTTGTTGATTCCCGTTTTGCCGCCAATGCTTGCGTCAACTTGCGCAAGCAGCGTGGTTGGAATCTGCACAAAATCAATCCCGCGCATAAAAATTCCCGCTGCAAAACCGACAATATCGCCCACAACACCGCCGCCAAGAGCTATCATCGTAGATTTTCTATCGAGTCTGTGCAAAAAAGCCGTTTCGAGAATCCGTTGCACACTTTCAAAGGTTTTGTAGTGTTCGCCATCTTCAATGATGCAAATGCAGATTTCAGGAGCAGAGATTTTGGGCAGTAAAAAATCGAGATAGAGCCCACCCACACGACTATTGCTCACCACCAAAACCTTACCTTTGAACTGCAGTTTTGGCGCTAATGCACCAAAATGGATAGGGTAGGAACGATGCGGGGTTGTGATGTGTATAGAATCCATTGTGTGTCCTTATACGCTGATAGGCACAAAAAGCTTATGAGAACCGATAAAATCGAGACTAAGCTTGCCAAGATGGGTTGTAAAGGGTCCCAAAAACTGCCGATTTGTCATTTCTTCTGTAAAAGGAAATATACCCAAAATCTCTGAATGGGACATTAACCAAAGAATGGGATTCTCCATTCCTGTATTGATGACATTCAATCGTGCTTTGAAAATTTTTGCGAGACTATCAAAATGCTCGACTGTTTTGGTGTGGTATTGCAAATTGGGGGCGAAATCATAGAGAATCACGGGCTGTTTGAGCTGCGCTGCCACATCAAATGCCACAGCAGAAATTTTTTCGCTTTGTTGTCCATCATCGAGTACAACGGCACAGCCTTGCATGGATTCAAAATGATTATCTCCAAGCCGCAATACAGGGACATTGAGATGATAGAGTGTCTTGCGCACGTCATGTTTGGTAAAGAGATTCTGCCGCATGAGCACAAGCCCGCTTGCGAGTTTTGTTTTGTCATCTTGCAAAATCTGGGTAAGTGGCGCTGTAAAATACTGCACAATCACCTCGAGTTTGCTCGTCTCGAGCGTGCGAATCTTGCGCACGCGCTCGGGCGTGCTTGAATGCAAGATTCGGATATAGAGCTTGCGCCCCTTGAAATGTTTGTGTAGGAAAAGCGATTCGCTAATCGCGCTGTCGACATCTTCGTGACTCTCAACGCTGCAATCGCAATAAAGAACAAGATTCTTGCCAAAAGGAAACGGGAATTGCCCCGATTCTTCTTTGATACTCCGATAGACTTCGAGCAACACTGAAGGTTCGCCCACGAGCAAGAGCGAATCGTTGGGTTGCATTGTGAGGGAATATTTGGCAAGCATCATTTTGCCTTCACGATAGAGGGCAACGATTTTCCATTTTTTTTGTGTGATAGAACCGATTGTGCGGTATGCAAAGGAGCTACCAAAAGGAATGGTTACCTCCATAATCTCACCTTTGTGAATCCCAATATCTTTAGAAATAATTGGAATATTTGGGACTTTTTCGATGAAATGCGCCGCTACGAGTGGAATCTCGGTTACAAGGCTCAGATTCTTGTCTTCTTTTGGGGATTTGTCGCCCAAAAGAACAATCGCCATGCGTTTGGAATAGCTCCGCAAAATGTGATAGACTTCTATGCCTTCGGTGTAGTTTTCCATTACAATCAGGGCATCGAGAATATCTTTAGAGAGGAGATTCAATAATTTGCTAGGCGAGGTTGGGTCAAATACAAAAAATTCAAAATCCTCCCCCGCATTTGATGTCTTTATCGGTTCTTTAGATACAACCAAATAGCTATTGTAGGGGGTGCTGCGCCCACAGAGGTTGCACAAAAAATCTGTTGCAATCGCACCATCAAGAATGAGCAATATCTTTCTAACCATAGCTACTTTTTACCAAACCCAAAGCATTAGCTGCCTCTTGGAATACTTTGATAACTAAACTTGAGTTTTTTTCCATTTGATGGTGAGGGGAATAAATTGTTCGATGTAACCATCGCCAATTCCCATAAGGTCAAGATTGTTGTAACCATAGAATGCGACATTGTTTGCCTGTGCAGCTTCGTAATCACCGCGACTATCTCCGATGAATACGACATCAGAAGGAGTGAGAAAAAATTCTTGGAGCAGTGCGGCGATATTTTGTGCTTTTGGTGTGGGCGAGCCTACGATTTTGGTAAAAAAAGAGGCGATTCCAAGATATTCGCAAAGTGAGCGCAATTCGGTTTGCTCTGAACCAGAGGCGATAAATAACGAGAGGTTTGGAGGCAAATGCTCGATAAACATTATCGTATCTGCAATGAGCAAATCTTGATTATAGAGTTTATTGCGCACAAAGAGACCAAACTCGGCAAGCAATTTTTTTTCGGTCTCTTTGTCGAGCTCTTGTTTGAGAATCTGCTCAAAAAAATAGCGAATTTTGACAAATCGCGAGACGCCGCCATTGGCGAGGTGGTATTGGCTGAATTCATCGAGTGCTTTTTTGGGGTGGTCGCGAAAGATATGCAAAAAAGCCTTTGTGCGCACAGAAACAGCATCGAGAATCACGCCATCAAAATCAAAGATATAAGCAGGAAATGGCAACCGCGCAAGGGTAGGCGCTGGTTTTGCAGGCTGCGACTCGGTTTTTTTACGTCGTATCATAAGTTTCCTCCAAAAATACCCGAAAGCACGTGTGCTTACTTGGTGATGGGGCTTAGTGCAATCTCGACACGTCGATTCTGCGCGCGTCCTGCTTCAGTCGTATTGTCGGCGATAAAGTTGCTTGCTCCCATTCCTTCAACTACGAGACGTTCAGCTTGGATTTTGCGCGTTTGGAGATATTGGGCAACAGTGTTGGCACGTTTTTGTGAAAGCGTTTGGTTGATTGCTGCTGAACCTGTGCTATCGGTATAGCCAACAACGGTTACGATTGTTTTGTTGTGTTCTGCAAGGACAGATGCGACAGAATCGAGCGTACTAAAGAATTGTGGACTCAAATCAGCGCTCCCTGTTTTGAAGGTAATATCGCCGGGCATATTGAGGATAATATCATTACCGCTACGTGTAATACTCACGCCCGTGCTTGCAAGCTGTTTGCGAAGTTTAGCGTCTTGAACGTCCATATATGCGCCTACTGCGCCGCCAGCAAGCGCGCCAATCCCTGCGCCAATTGCCGCGCCTTTTGCACGATTCTTTTTGTTTGCAAGCGCGCCAATCCCTGCGCCTGCCACTGCAGCAATACCTGCACCAAGAGCTGTGCGACTGACTTGACTTTCGCCTGTTGTTGGGTTGGTTGTGCAAGCTGCGAGCAACAATGCAGAACAACCCAATGCCACAGGTGCAACAATTTTTTGACGATAGAATAAAGATAAGCTAAACATGGAATACTCCTTGCAATTTAAAATCCCGTGCATTGTATCCAACATAAGCTTAAACTTCTTTTTTGTTCGGGCTATCAAGCAGCAATTGTTGAATATCTTTGGGCAGATTCTCAACATAGACGCTTTGAGATGGAAAAGCAAAACTTAGTCCATTGTCTTGAACAATACGCATAATCTCAAAGAGTATAGATTGTTTAGTTTCTACCCATGCGGCTTTTGAGATTGCGGTGGTGAAACATGAGATAGAAATATCGATAGTCGAATCGCCGAAATTATCGAGATAGACTTCAATCGTGCTTTTATTCCCTTCATAATCATCAATTGAGACAAGCTCTTGTTTAATCGTCATCAACGTGCTTGCATCTGCATAATCACTTTTTTTAGCAATTCCTTTATGATTCTCGAGCATGTGAATGATGTCGTTGATACATTTTTGCAATTTATCTGCTGTTGCATCGTATGTTAATCCGATTGTCATTTTAATGTGCCTTCCCACTTTACGCCGATTCCAGTTGCAAATTGCGTCATTGACAAAAACAGAATTTGGCACGAATAAAAGCGCATTATCAAACGTTCGAATCGTTGTGCGACGTAAGCCAATCTCGACAACATTGCCTTCGATTTTGTTGCACGAAATCCAATCTCCTTGAGAAAACGCATTGTCAAAAAGAATCATGACAGATGCAAAGAAATTTGCAAGAATATCTTTTGTTGCAAGCGCCACGGCAAGCCCCCCGATTCCAAGCGAAGCAACCAGTGTTGTGATATTGAAACCCAGCCGTGCGAGAATGGCTAAAATCGCGATAATGACAACAATAGAATAGAGTACTTTTAGGATAAGATTGACGATTTCGGCGCGCACGTTTTTGTAACGTTTGCGGCTAAAAGTCGTGAGGAAAATTGTTCCATAATATTCGATAATTGTAACAATAAACCAAGCGGTGCTGATGATATATAAAATATCGAATATTTTATTCACCAATTCCGGTGGGTTTTGCGGATAATAGATAATCTCCCAACAAATATCAAATCCATTGAATAAGAGAATATACGACAATGGGCGCACAAGATTTTTGATGATGATCGTTTGTTTGTCCATGCTTTCTTGGTAGTGAAAAATATAGCTAATAATCTTGACGGTTGCCACAGCAAGAATCCTGCGAAAGCCCCAAAAAAGCGCAAGAACGGCAATGCAAACAATGAGTTTGCCAAAATTGAATTTCCAAAATGAAAAAGGAATCAAAGAATCGATTTTATTGATGAATGTTTCAAGACCTAGCGAATCAAAAAGATAGCTATCGCCCAAAAGAGCACTATTTGCGTTGAGGTAGTTGAGAACCTCATGGTAGCTCGCAATTTCGTTGCGTAGGCGATTAAGCTGCTGTGTCAATGCCGCTTTTTGCGCCGAAGGGACATCAAATAACGCAGCTTCGTATTGTTCGATATAGAGTGCATCGAGCGAAGCCAAAACAGATTGAATCGAGCTGCCAATTTGCTCTTGTGTGTAGGTTTGCTTGCGTAATTCAAGCGTGTGTTTGAGCCAATCGAACATCAAAATTTGCGCGTCAATTTGCGCATTTTGAATCTGATAGCGCAAGGTGGTTGCTGGATTGTTTTTTGATTTTTCCAATGCAGCTTCGACATTGCTTTTATCTTTATTGAGTGCAGCTTGAAGAAGTGCCATCTTGTCGTCTTTGGTGTCTAGGCTATCAGGAATCTTGGCAAGCAAGGCATCTTTTTGTGCAGCGTGCGAATCCCCATCTTGTTGGTTGAGATTTTCAAGCTGACGCAAGAGATTAAAGAATGGCACAAAGTCATATTCTGCTGCCGCATGCAACGGAATCCAAGTTATAAGAAAGAAAAAAACTGCAAAGAACCATCTCATATTTATCTCCTTATCCGAGCGCAATTGCCCAATTTTTTCGTTGTGTCACATCACCAATACAAGCGCCCATAATCCCTTCTTTGTACAATGCTTCCAAGGCTTTGGGCGCTTGTGTGCTTGGGAGTGCAAAAAGAAGTCCTCCGCTTGTTTGTGCGTCAAAGAAAATATCAGCATAGGTATGCGCATTGTCGCTCTGAATGTTCACATATTTGCCGAGTACTTCGCGGTTTGCGCTCGACCCTCCGGGCAAGATTCCGTTTGCCAGCCTCTCCTTGACGCCGCCCATAAGCGGCACAGCGCCGCAATCGAGATTGAGGGCGAAGATTCCCTCTGCACCCCCTGCCATTTCAAAGGCATGCCCCACAAGCCCAAAACCTGTAATGTCTGTGCATGCATGCACATCAAAGGCGCGCATGATGCGTGCTGCATAGAGATTGAGTGTGCTCATCACATGCGTAACCTCGTCTATCTCACTCTTGCTTGCCTTGCCACATTTGATAGCTGTGCTCAAAATGCCGCTACCAAGAGGTTTGGTGAGCAAGAGCGAATCGCCGATTTGCGGCGTGTTGTTGTGCCAGATTTGTTGCGGATGTACAATTCCCATCACGCTTAGCCCATATTTTTGTTCTTTGTCAGCAATGCTGTGTCCGCCCACAAGCGCCGCACCTGATTCGTTGATTTTGCTAAGTCCTCCGCGCAAAATTTCTTGAACACAGCCCTTGTCGATATTGCATTTGTCCCACGCAAGTACATTGAGTGCGCTCTTTGCCTCGCCACCCATCGCAAACACATCGCTTAACGCATTTGCTGCTGCGATTGTGCCAAATGCAAAAGGGTCATCAACAACAGGTGTGATGAAGTCAACCGTGAGTACAGCTGCGAGTGTATCAGTCAATTGTACCACAGCAGCATCATCGCTACCTTCAAAGCCCACAAGCACATCTGCATCGGGGGCTTGGTGCGGACGCAGTTGTGTGAGGTCCTCCGGACCTATCTTGCCCGCTCAACCAGCCACAGAGACAAAATGTGTGAGTTGCGGAAAGGCTATCTGCAATGGCGCTTTGCTCGCTTTGTCCATTGATACTCCTTTTTGGGATTGTAGCGCAGAATATTGAACAGCTTGTTTATCGAATCATCAGCCAGATGAGCTCGGGTGGGTTGAAGATTCGAGGGAGCTTCCAATTCAAGCTCATACCACGTGAAACGATGAGATAAAGTGGGGCATGATGGGCAGAATCAGCGATTTTATCACGTTCATAAAGCCCACCGGCATAGGGTGAGAATAAGCCCTGATTGGGCGCATAGAGCCCATTTATCAAAAAGGGAATCCGCACTTGCCCGCCATGTGTATGCCCTGATACGATGACATCGAGTGAGAATCGCGCATAGTCTTCGATAAATTCGGGACGATGCGTGAGCAGGATTTTTATTGCTTTATCATTTGGTTCGGTCGAGATTGCATGAAACCAGCTCGGCAGAGCTTGCTTTTTTGCTTCGCGCCAGTTATCGTTTGTGAGTGTTGCATGCAAGAGTTCGCGCCAAAATGCAACATCGTTATCAAAACCCTTTGGGTCATCGATTCCAAAAAGCCAGAGATTGTGCCCCTTGAGCTCGATTGCAACGCTTGGGAGATTCGAATCGAGAATCACAATCTCATTTTCGCGCACAAGCGCCTTGATTGCGTCAATATCTCCCATAAATTCGTGGTTGCCCGTAACATAAAATTTTGGCGTTTGTGCGAAGTCCTTTTTGAGCCCTTCGAGCAAAACGCGTGCGCCCTCGATGGGTTCTTCGTCATCGATGATGTCGCCCACAAGAAAAATGGCATCGAGCTCGCCTTTTTGTTGCGCATTCTTGAGCTTTTCAAAGAGGTTTGGGAGATAGAATGTCCCTGAATGCACGTCGCTCAAAAGCGCGATATGCAGTGGTTTTTGTTGTGTGATGTCGACATCATAGAATCGCTCGGTGAGTGGCGCATAGATTCCTGCTGCAAGCAAGAGAATGATGATGGCAAAAAGGATTTTTTTCATCGATAGTGCTGTTCCTTTTGAAAATCTCTACATATACAACTACAACGCATTGCAATGCAGCCAAAGATTCTAGCATGTCCGATTCGATTCTTGGATAACCACGTTATCTCGCCAAAAAAGGAACAAAATTTGCTTGGAGAGTTGCAAAGACGCGATACGTCATAAAAACACGCGTTGCTCTTGTTGCATAATGTAGCGGCAGCGCGATTCAATCGTGACTTTGCAAGCGGAAGGATAGAACATGACCATTAATCCAACATTGAACATGACATCGATGTTACAATCATATCGACAGCTCAATGCAGCCAAACAAGAATCCAAAGATGAGGAAATCGCATTTGATTCTGTAGACACAAACAACGTGACACAATCGCAGTCTATGGGGCTTCATGCCATGATTGCAGAAATGGAGCAAGCGTGGTTGGAGGATTCAAAGCTGATTTTCACTGCCTCTCTTGAGAGTTTGACGATGGAAAGTCTATCAAGTTATTTTGATTATGGTAAAGAATCTTTTCGTGATTCGTATGGAATCCTTAGAGCCGATGAAATCAGCGCGAAAAAGGCAACATTTTTGCAACAAAATCCTCGCTATGCCGAGGCAATGAATTATCGATTCGATGTCAGCAGTAATGGAGAGAGTGTCGATTCAGGCTTTCAGCTTCCGGCTCAAATGAGTGTAATCCCTTTTCTCTCCAACGAGGATATATCGGTTGTTGACAAAGGCTATTCACGTAGCGACTTTAACACAGCAACGCAAAGTATCGAGAAAATGCTTGATGATGTTTTAAAAGAACAATTCAAACAAGACCCCGATTCTAAAGAAACAAATGTCTTGCTACTTCTAAAAGCAAAGTTACAGGCAATGCCCGAAATTATCGAGCAGATTCGTGGCAATGCAATCGATTATACGCGCATGGCAATAGAACAGAATAACGAAAAGGCATTTGCATTGGCAATTTATGTGGCTGATTTTGAGATTACAAATGAATTGCAGATTTTTCATGATATTGGAGTGCGACTTAAACAATATCTAAGTCCCGAGCAACAAGAGCAATTTGCCGAGCTAGAAGATGTCATCGTCAATTATTACCAAAACAATTGGAACACGAGCTTCGCATTTAGGGGTTTTGACCCAATGACACAATCTGCTCTTTCAGAAGCCGCGAGGACTTTGGGTGAAAATCTTAAAAAACTTGCAATCGAAGATGATTTGGAAACTTTGCTTGGGCTTGGGAAAGAGAATCATACAGCCGAAGCGAAGATTGTCGATGAGGAAATCTCGCGCGAGATACTGTTGGCTCGGGCAAAGAAAAAGGCGGGCAGTGATTCGTTACTGCAAAAGTTGCTAAATAGCAAGACGGATCAGCAGGCGAGCGCGGAGGCGAGCGCCTAGAAGCCCCTATTTTGCGCTTATGTGAGAATCACAACCTCTTCTTGCAACGTGATTCCGTACGTGTCAAACACGCGGCGCTTCGCTTCATCAAGCAATGCCTTTGCCTCATCAAAGCTCGCGTCGCCCGTGTTGATAAGAAAATTTGCATGCTTTTCGCTAAAGCAGACATTCCCAAAGCGTACGCCTTTGAGTCCGACAGATTCGATGAGCCTGCCAGCAAAATCGCCCGGCGGATTCTTAAACGCGCTTCCGAAACTCGCGCCTTTAGGCTGTTTGCGCCGCAATTTCGCAAACTCGGCAAGCAGCGCATGGCGGAATCCGCGCCGTGCATGGAAAAACGCGGCATAGATTGTCTCGCTGATGTTGCTTGTTCGATAACCAAGTCCAAGTGTGCTTGCGTCTATAAAATCATGTTTTGCTGTGGCGATTCCGGCGAGGACATCGCAGATTTCATACCGTGCAATCGCGCCGTTTGTGGCGAGGCTCATGCCCGCATTCATCTTGACAAGCCCACCAATGCTTCCGGGCAGATGTGCAAGAAATTCAAAACCCCATAAATCATTGTGTTTGGCATATGTATAGAGCTTGTAGGCAGGCAGCGCCGCGCCAACTCGCAAAAGTCCATTGGGCAACATTGCAAGTGTTGCAAATGTATCGCCCAAAATGGCGAGATTGCGCGCTTCTGGGGAAACGAGGAGATTGTATCCATGTCCTAGGAGCTGATAGTTTTGCTCGCATAGTGTATGCAACACGGCGACATGCGACACACCGCCGATTCGCACATGCGTGTAGCGCGACAAATCGAGCGTGATAGACGAAACTGAAGGCATGGCTAGAAAGGGAAGTCAGGAATCATATTGATGAGGCGCGTGGTGAAGTCGATAAGCAGATTGAGCATCCATGGCATAGTGAGAATCACAACAGCAATGACGGCGAGGATTTTGGGCACAAACGCGAGGATTTGCTCATTGATTTGTGTTGTTGCCTGAAAAATGCTCACCATAAGACCAATCATCAGTCCCGCGAGCAACATGGGCAACGAGAGTGATAGGGTAAGCTTATAGGTCTCGATAGCAAGTCGCATGAGCTCTGCTTCCATAGATGTGTGGCTTCTCCTGAAAAATTCCGCTCATCTTAGCATAAAATCACCAACATGCGTGATGTTCTGTGCGAAAGGGGAATTGAAGATGATTTGGGCAAAACCTTGCAAGGTGCGAATCTCTCCATGAGAAGTTGCCGCCTTGTGGGGTGGGTTGCAAATCCTGCGAAAGGAGGCGATGCAACATGAATGATACACGTCTTGATGATAGTCTATCTAGCTTTAAAGATTGCTAAATAATTCTTGAATGCGTTAGCGTGTGATGTTTCATGCCTTGCTCCCCTGCTTACATAGGGCTTTTCGCAATCTTTATGTCGAATCAAAATCAAATATCGCATTATTAAAGGAAAAATGATATGATTGCGCCAAAGTCGCATGGCGCTTGCACCTTGAGCGTGGCAAATGGCATTGTCGCATAACTTGCGTTTGCGATTCCACAATGAATTAGGAGAAAATATGAAACTTATTGTCAATGGCGAAGATAAAGAGCACAACGCACCTTTGAGTGTGAGCGAATTGCTCAAACGTGAAAATGTTCAAATGCCCGAAACCGTGAGCGTGCAGCTCAATGAAGAATTTGTGGCGCAAGAGCATTATGCGCATACACAGCTCAAAGAGGGTGATGTGGTCAATTTTCTATACTTCATGGGCGGTGGTAGCTTTTGAGGCTTTTTCTAGGGTTTGTGTTGGTGTTGTGGTTTGTGGGCTGCCAAAGCGAGCCCGAGCCTCCGGTGTGGTATTTTGAGCCTCCGAAACTCTCGCATAGTCAGCACAATCTCTATGGCTATGGCAGCGCAGAGGACGAGCAGCTCGCCAAAGCGCGCGCGCTTGAAGACATTCGCGCACAGCTTGTCCTTTCGTTGCAGATGCAGATTCAGCGCGGCAGATATGATGATTTTGCCGATTCTAAGCCTGCCGATATTGTGCCGCAAATCGAGCTTGACAATGCGAATGTGTCTTTTGTCAATGTCGCGCATAAGCAGGGAGTGTATTATATTCGCGCCGAGATTCCTAAGAAAATCATTATCCAATCCCTACAAAAAAGCTACCAATGGGCTTTGCGCCATGCGAACACAGAACCTTCATGTGCCGCGCCCAAAGGAGCGGGGACAAAAGGGGATTCGCGCGTGATTCAAAGCGCGTTGCTGCTCCAAGCGCTTGGCGAAACCCCGCCAGAATTGCCCGCAAAAGAATCACGGGTTGTGTCGATGATCTTGCAACTTGCTGTGAGCGATATGCGCTATGCCGATATGGTGGGCAAATCCCTTGAGGGCGTACTCAAAGAGTTCTATGAGCTATCAGATTCGGCACCAAACGTCATGCGCGCCGATGTGAAAATCGAAAATGGCACGAAAGGTTCGGTCATGCAGGTGCTTATTGTAATACGCGATTGCAAGGGTAAGGTTGTCAAAGAATGGCGACTAAGCTCCGTGCATAGCTCAAGGGGTCCTTATGAAAATACGCGCTATAATGCGCGCCAAATTGCTAAGGATTTGCGCGCAAAGCTGCAAAAATGGGCAGATTCGGAATAAAGGAACACGATGGAATGGACAGATGAACGATTAGAACGTTATTCGCGCCATATTATCTTGCAAGATGTGGGCGTGGAAGGGCAGGAGAAAATTGCAAATGCAAAAGTTTTGATTATTGGTGCAGGGGGGCTTGGTGCGCCTGTTGCTCTCTATCTCGCTGCTGCTGGCGTGGGGACGATTGGCATTGTTGATGCTGATGTGGTCGATAGGAGCAATTTGCAGCGGCAAGTGATTCACACAACGCCCGAAATTGGTGTGGCGAAGGTGCTCTCTGCTAAGGCAAAAATGCAGGCAATCAACCCCGATGTTACAATAAACACCTATCAAGAAATGCTTGTGAGCGCCAATATCCTCGATATTCTTGCACCCTATGATTTTGTTGTCGATGGCACGGACAATTTTGCAGCAAAATTTCTCATCAACGATGCATGTGTGCTTGCCAACAAAACCTATTCGCATGGCGGAATCTTGCGCTTTTCTGGGCAGACGATGAGCATCAAGCCAAAGCAAAGTGCTTGCTATGCATGCGTGTTTGACCGCCCGCCGCCCGCAAACGCCGTGCCCACATGCTCCACAGCCGGAATCTTGGGCGCTGTGGCAGGAATGCTCGGCACGATTCAAGCCACAGAAATCCTCAAGCTCATCATCGGAATCGGCGAGCCACTGTTTGACCGACTCTTGAGCTTCGAGGCGAAGAGTATGATGTTTCGGAGTGTGAAGCTAAAGCGGAATCCCAAATGTCGCGTGTGCGGCGAAAACGGCATTTCAGAGATCAAAGACTATGAACAACCCGTTTGCGATATGAAAAAATGAAACCACAAAAAGCCGCTGCACTCGCCTATAATAAAGAAGTCGATCGCGCACCAAAGGTTGTCGCTAAGGGCAAGGGATTTATCGCCGAGAAAATCATTCAAAAGGCAAAAGAGTTCGATGTGCCTTTGTTTCAAAACGAAATGTTGGTGGATTCATTGCTTGCCACAGAGCTGGATACCGAGATTCCACCTGCACTCTATCAGGCTGTTTTGGAAGTCTTTGTGTGGTTGTATAAAAGCGAGCAAAAGGCAAAGCTAAGTGGTGAATCCTAATAGATTCTTGTTTTTCAGGTTTTTTGTGCTAGAATAAAAGAAATACGCGAGTTCAGGACACAGAATGCAGCCTATTGGTATCAAATATCACAATGAAATCTATGACACACAGACGCTAGAGGAGCAAGGAATCGGCTTGGACAAGGGTGAGCCCATTGCGTTTGATAATTCTCCAGATGCACTCGAGATTATCCGCCATTCATGTGCGCATCTTATGGCGCAGGCTATCAAAGAACTCTATGGCGATGTGCAATTTTTTGTGGGACCTGTGGTGCAAGAAGGGTTCTACTATGACTTCAGGGTGCAACAAAAGATTGGCGAAGAGGATTTGCCCAAAATCGAAAAAAAGATGAAAGACATCGCCAAGAAGGGCGCAAAGATTGTAAAAACTTCCTTGCCACGCGCCGATGTTGTTGCAAGATTTGGCGGCGATGACCTCAAACAAATGGTGCTATCACGTCTGCATGACGAGCAGTTGTCCATTTACCAACAAGGCGATTTTGAAGATTTATGCCGCGGACCTCACCTGCCTGATGTCTCGCTTTTGCGCGCATTCAAGCTCACCAAAATTGCTGGCGCCTATATCGGCGGCGATGAGAATACCGAAATGCTCACGCGAATCTATGGCATTGCATTTGCTGATAAAGAATCGCTCGCACAATATCTCCACCAGCTCGAGGAGGCAAAGAAGCGTGACCATCGCAAAGTGGGTGCTGAAATGGGGCTTTTTGCATTTGATGAAAGCATTGGCGCAGGGCTACCCTTGTGGCTGCCCGCAGGTGCGCGGTTGCGCCGCAAACTCGAGGCACTCATGACAGACGCACATATTCGCCGTGAATACGAGCCTGTGCGCGGTCCAGAGATTTTGCGCAGCGATTTATGGAAAACCAGCGGGCATTATCAAAACTATGGCGAAAATATGTATTTCACGCACATCGATGAGCTTGAATATGGAATCAAGCCCATGAATTGTGTGGGGCATATCAAAGTCTATGCGCATGATATTCGCAGTTATCGTGATTTGCCGTTGCGATTCTATGAATATGGCGTGGTGCATCGCCATGAAAAAAGCGGTGTGTTGCATGGGCTCTTGCGCGTGCGCGAATTCACACAAGATGATGCGCATATTTTTTGCATGCCCGAACAAATCCAAGATGAGGTGGTGCAGATTGTTGGATTTGCAAAAGACATTATGAGCGCCTTTGGGTTTGAATATGAGTTCGAGCTTTCGACTCGTCCCGAGAAATCGATTGGTGATGATGCCGTATGGGAAAAGGCGACAAAGGCGCTCCACAATGCGCTTGCGCAAATGGATTTACCCTATGGTGTCGATGAGGGCGGTGGTGCATTTTATGGACCAAAGATTGACATCAAAATCACCGATGCGATTGGACGTAAATGGCAATGTGGGACGATTCAGGTGGATATGAATCTGCCCGAACGTTTTGCGCTCGAATATGTCGCCGAGGACAATACCCACAAGCGCCCGGTGATGTTACACCGCGCAATTTTGGGGTCTTTTGAGCGATTTATCGCGATTCTCACGGAACACTATGGCGGCGAATTTCCGCTTTTCATTGCTCCAACGCAGGCTGTGATTATTCCAATCACAGAATCTCAACATGATTATGCGCGCCAGATTCACAAAGAGCTCACTGCCGTAGGTGCTTATGCGACAATGAATCTCAAGGCAGAAACATTGAACAAAAAAATCCGCACGGCTGAAAAAGAACGTGTGCCTTTGATACTTGTTTTAGGGGAAAAAGAGGCGCAAAATAACAGCATTGCGGTGCGCGACCGCAGAACTAAAGAACAATATGATGCGGACAAAGATGTCTTTATCCAATCCGTCAAGGAGAAAATGAATGAGGTTTGCTTTTGAGTAAAAATAATGAAACACTTTTAAACGAGCAGATTCGTTTTAAAGAAGTGCGGTGTTTGGGTGATGATGGGCAACAATATGGGCTGATTTCGTCAAGCGAGGCTCTCAAGATTGCTCAAAATGAGGGAATGGATTTGGTGCTGATTGCGCCCAATGCCAATCCGCCTGTGTGCAAGGTAATGGATTACAATAAATTCCGCTACCAGCAAGAAAAAAAGCAAAAAGAAGCAAAAAAGAAACAACGTCAGATTGAAATCAAAGAAATCAAGCTTTCGGTGAAAATTGCTGCAAATGACATTAGCTACAAGGTCAAGCATGCACGCGAGTTTTTGCAAGACGATAAACATGTGCAATTTCGCGTTTTTCTCAAAGGACGTGAGGTGAGTTCGCCACAGGCGGGTGTCGAGGTTCTTGAACGTGTGTGGGCGCTTGTCGAAGATGTTGGTGTGATGAGCAAAGAGCCAAAAGTTGAAGGGCGCTATGTCAATATGACGGTGATTCCAAAACCCAAGAAATAAACAGGCAATCAAGGGGAGAATGTGGAGAGAACGGCGTCCTCTGATGACTTTTCGCATATTCGCCTAAGTTATATCACGCATTTTTATTGCGACCAAAACAATATCGATTCTGTCGTGTCGTTATTGCGTGAATATGAAACCTTTGCACCAGATTTGCTCGATTGTGTCGAGTTTGTGATTGTCGATGATGGCTCGCCTGTGAGCTATGAGATTCCAGATTTCAACCTCAATTTGCGTTGGATTAAAATTAATGAAAATATCGCATGGAATCAAGCAGGTGCGCGAAATCTCGGCGCTTTATATGCGCATAGCGATTCGATTGTGCTTGTTGATTTGGATTATGCGCTTTGCGAAGACACAATGCACTATATGGCTTTTGCGCCTCCGTGCGGGCGGTTTTTTTATAAAATTTATCTAAGTGATAGCGAGGGCAACCGCTGCCCCGGGCATGTCAATATGTTTTTCTTGAGCCGTTCGCGGTTTATGCGCTTTTTTGGTTATGATGAAAATTTTAGCGGGCATTATGGACGTGAGGATAATCATTTCGTCTTTATCATGCGTCGACATGGCTGTGCAATGCGCTATTTGCCCGCAAAATATCGCGCGATTGAGCGGAATGTGAATCGCGAAAAGTCCTACCACAACCTAACGCGCGACCGCCAAAGCCCCAACTATACGCTACTGGAGCGCAAAAAGCAAGAACTCTATAATTATGGCGCAGAACATGGCTATTCGCGCAGTTTCTTGAATTTTACTTGGACATTTCTTTCGACACAAAGTCGCGCCACAAAGCCCACACCAAAGCCATGCAGATGGTGGTATTATTTATGGTATTGGCGCTTTTTGGTTGGATACGTATAATCGCATTTTTATGCTATAATGCGCCTTTATTCTGTGAAGGAGGAACAATGCCAAAGATGAAGACCAATCGCGGTGCAGCGAAGCGATTCAAACTCAAAAAGAATCTGATTAAATGCAAATCTGCCTTTAAAAATCATATTCTTACCAAAAAATCGCCCCAACGCAAAGCAAATCTAAACGCACCGAAGTATGTGCATGAAACCAATGTTGCACAAGTCAAAAAACTGCTTTGTATGGCATAACATCAACCCCCTAGCGATAGGGAAAGTAGCGATAGGCTACACCGATAAACTCTAAGGTAAAGGAAAAACGATGTCTCGAGTCAAAACAGGCGTTGTCAGACGCAGACGACACAAAAAGATTCTCAAACTCGCCCGAGGCTTTTATAGCGGGCGCCGCAAACATTTTCGTAAGGCAAAAGAACAGCTTGAACGTAGCCTGTGCTATGCGTTCCGCGACCGCAAACGTAAAAAACGTGATTTTCGCCGTCTTTGGATTGTGCGAATCAACGCTGCTTGTCGTATCAACAATATCAGCTATTCGCGCTTTATGCATGGACTCAAGCTCGCCAAGATTGAGCTTGACCGCAAGATTCTAGCAGATATGGCGATGAATGAGCCTGAAAATTTTGCCAAGGTTGTTGAAGCTGCAAAACAGGCTATCAAATAGCGCAAAAATAGAGATGAGCGCCGAGGATAGAATCTTCCTCGCCTACAAGCCGCCATCTGTGTGCTCGAACACATTTTTGAGTCGATTCAAACGTGTCTTACATTGCACAAAGGCAGGGTTTAGTGGAACACTTGACCCTTTTGCCAAAGGCGTGCTACTCATCGCAACAGGGAGCTATACCAAGCTTTTGCCCCATCTGCCGTTGTCGCAGAAGCAATATGTCGCGACATTGTGGCTTGGGCTTCAAAGCGAATCTCTTGACATTGAGAACGTGCAATCAGTTACATTGATTCCGCCGCAATCGAGTGCTTTTGTGCGCGAAGTGGTTCAATCGTTATGTGGAATCCATATCTACACACCACCACGCTTTTGCGCAAAGCGAATCGGCGGCAAACGTGCATACACACTTGCCCGCTTAGGGCAAGATATTACTCTTGCACCATCGAAGATGGAAATTTTCAATAGCACATTGTTGCACTACAATCACCCATTTGTGAGATTCTCTGTAAGCGTGAGCAAAGGCGCTTATGTGCGTTCTATCGGCGAAATGATTGCACAGCGGCTTGGTGTTTGTGGTGCATTATGCAGCTTAGAACGTGTTCGCGAGGGATATTTTGGATTCGACACATGCAGCGCTTTTGCAAAACAAAAGAGTATATTTCGTGCTTATGATTCAAAACAGATTCGCCTTGTGGAGCTCGATATTCACAAAATGCTTGCATATCCTGTTTTGTGTCTTCCATCTTTGCGTGAGCATTTCTATCAAGGCAGGAAGCTAAATAAAGATATGATAAAATTCAAGGGCAATGGTCGTTTTATAGTGAATTTTGAAGATTTTTTCTCTATAATAGAGGCAGGAGAAACAGATGTGAAATATCTGATCAATAGGATAAAAAATGTTGATTTTGGCGCGTAAAGAAGACGAGAGTATTGTTATAGGTGATGAGATTGTTATCAAGGTTGTTTCTATCGACCGCGGAACGGTGAAGTTGGGGTTTGAAGCACCTCCACGATATGTCATTTTGCGCGAAGAACTCAAAGAATTAGTGGCAAACAAAAACAAAGAATCCACCGTGAAAGATGTTGAGAAAAAGGGCTTGGACGCGTTGCGTAAGGTATTGCCACACAAAGATGCTGTATCCAATGTATCGATGAAAAGCTTGCGAAAGCTCGAGGGCAAGAAGGACGATTAATGCAGCAAGATTCCTTTGCGAAAGTGAATGTTTTTTTCAAGGTAACGGGCAAGAAAGGGGGCTACCACACGCTTTTTTCGCGCTTTTGCAAGGTTTCTTCGCTGTTTGATACATTGTCTTGGGAGCAACAGCCCCGATCTTCTGGCTTTGCCGTCAAGTTTTGCGCTCCATTTTTGAGCCATGAACAAACCCAAGCCCTAGCAGAGGACAACACAATCTCCAAAGCCTGTCGTGCATTGATGCCATATTTGAATGATGCACAAAAAAGACAGCTTGCAAGCACCACAATTGTGGTGGAGAAAAAAATCCCTCTTGGCAGCGGACTTGGTGGGGGGAGCTCGAATGCCGCGTGTTTCTTGCGGCTTGCTGCGCGCGCGCTGTCTCTGTCGCTTGAACCAAATGTATTGCAAGCCATTGCTGCGTCTGTGGGGAGTGATGTGTCGTTTTTCATGCATGAGGGCATGAGCGCGAATGTCAGTGGAATCGGAGAATGTGTGCAGAACTTTGCTGAAGACACCCCCCAATTTGAGGTTTTGACGCCCCCCATTTTCTGCTCCACGCCCGATGTCTATGCGCATTATAGCCGCGAGATTCTGCCCCATAACCCCTTTTTGCCCAAATATCTCCAATGGGGCGAGTGCATGAGTGTCGAGATTTTGCATGCGCATAGTCTGCTTGAATGCAACGATTTAGCACAAAGCGCGTTTGTGCTCTATCCTGCTTTGCGTGAATACGCGCAAGACGGCTGGTTTCTAAGCGGCAGCGGCAGCAGCTTTTTTAGGCTCAAACAATGAAACAAAACCCGCTGTATGCGAAAGATACGCCCAAACCAACACCCAAAAAGCGAGGCAAGATTCTTGTTGCGAACAACAAAAAAGCGCATTATGATTTTTTTATTCTCGAAAAGCTCGAAGTGGGAATCGAGCTTGTGGGTAGCGAGGTCAAGGCATTGCGCGCGGGGCGCGTGAATCTCAAAGACAGCTTCGTGCGCGTGATTAAGGGCGAGCTTTTTCTGCTTGGCGCTCATATCAGTGCGCTTGCCACAACCAATGCTTATAATAAGCCTGATGAGACCCGTGCGCGCCGCTTGCTCGCCCACAAGCGGCAGATTCACAAATTGCTTGGCGAGACAAGCACGCAGGGGCGCACGATTGTGGCGCTCTCTATCTACTTCAACGCTAAAAACCGAGCGAAGCTCGAAATCGCCCTCGCGCAGGGCAAAGCAATGCATGATAAGCGCGAAACAATCAAGAAACGCATTGCCGACAGAGAGGCAAAAGCCGCATTAAAATACTAAGAAAAAACTTAAGGAGAGGCTATGGAGGATTTGGATTATTTTGCATTGGTTTTTGCATTGGGTGTAACATTGGGATTTATCTTTATGGTGTTGCGCTATGCCAAGCGCAAGGAGAAGCGCAATAGAGACACGTCAGTCATTTCAAACTTTGCAAGGCGCGATAGGCGATAGCAGAAGGTGCATTATGGAAAACTATTTGCGAGAGATTGTTGATTATGGTGTTTTGGGGCTTTTGGGGCTCATGAGCGTTGTGTCGCTTGGAATCGTATTTGAACGTTTGTTTTTCTATGCCTCGCTTCGCCCCGAAGTTTTGCAGCTCTATAAGCACAAGAATCACCTTGAGCTTGAGCTTTCGCGCAATCTCACACTTCTTGCAACAATCGCTTCAAATGCGCCTTATGTGGGGCTTTTGGGCACGGTATTTGGAATCATGCTTACATTTGTCGACATTGGCAGCAAAGGCGGTGCGAGCGATGCTCAAACAATCATGGTTGGTTTAGCGCTTGCGCTCAAGGCAACGGCATTTGGGCTGCTTGTCGCGATTCCTTCGCTTTTTTGCTACAACCTTTTGTTGCGCAAAGGCGAGGTGATTGTGATTCGCTGGGAGAATCGCCATGAGGCTTAAAAAAATCGAGGGAATCAATATTATCCCATTCATCGACATTATGTTGGTTTTGCTCGTGATTGTGCTTATGGAGGCAACATTTGTGCGCACTGACGCACTCATTTTGCCGCAATCAAGCGCCGATGATGCAGCACCAAATAGCACGCCAGCCTTGAGTTTTAACATCACCAAAGATGGGCAATTGCTCTTTGAAGGGCAAGCAATTGGCTTTGATGAGGTTGCAAGCAAGCTCAAAACAATCGACAAGAACGCACCGATTCATATTCTTGGCGATTCACAAAGCAGGTTGCAAGAGTTTGTTACATTGCTTGGCATGTTGCAAAATCTGCAGATGAGCAATCTTAGTATCATCACAGAAACAAAACAATAAGGAGTTCCTCATGGGCTTAGGTTTTAGCGGAAATTATCAACTTGAAACAATCATTTCGGCATTTGTAACATTTGGAGTGATTATGCTCACAATCCGTATCTATCTCAAATACGTTGCACAAAAACGTCCACAAATTCAGCGTCCCGATTGGCTCAAAGAACGCAAACCACGTACATCGAGTCGGCGCAGACGCTAAGGAAAGATGATGTTCCCAACCGAATTTGGCTTGATTTTAAACGCGCTCTTTACGCTCATCATGTTTTTTTTAGCATGGCTTGATTGGCGCAGTTTTAGCTCGCAAAACCACAAAGATTTCAAATCGGTGATTATGAGCACAGGTGTGCTGGGGACATTCGTTGGAATCTTTGTTGGATTGCTAGGATTCGACACAACTAAAGTAACTGATTCAATTCCGCTTTTGCTCGATGGGCTCAAGGTGGCGTTCTATACCTCGATTGTCGGAATGGGCATTGCGATTGCGCTTAATATCGCCCAAAAGGGACGCAAAAGAGTGCCTACACCAAAGAGCGAGGCAGAATATCTCAACATACAGCTCCAAAAGCTTGATATGCTCGAGCATCTCGAGGAGCTCAAGAATATCTCGAGAATGCATGATTTATTGCAAGAAAGTTTTGCTAGACATGAAAAAGTGCGCGAAAGCGAGCAGCGCGCCGAGAACGATCGCTTTATTGCTACGCAACACCTCTTGCAACAAGGCTTTGCCGGGATTGAGACAAGCCTTGCAGCAGCGCTCGAAAAGCTTGCTAAAGGCGCGAGCGATGGGCTTATCGAGGCTCTTTCTGGCGTGATTCGTGATTTTAATAAAAACTTGAATGAGCAGTTTGGGCAAAATTTTGTCGAGCTCAACAACGCTGTGGGTGCAATGGTTGTGTGGCAGCGCGATTATCAGGTTACGCTTGACAAAACCCAAGAATCATTGCGGCAGATGGAACAAAGCTTTGCCCAAAGCGTCAGCACGATTGAGCAGATTGCCGCGCGCAATCGCGAGGTGATGGAGTTCTATGCCGACCTCAAGGAGTTTTTGTCATCGTCTCAAAAGAGTGCCGAGCAATTGCGCACGCACCTTAACGGCATTGCTGCGCTAGGTGATGACGCAAGAGAATCGCTGCTCAATGTGCGCACACTCTTTGACGAATCGGCACAAAAAATTGGCAACCTTGCGAGCAGTCTGCAGCAGAGTTTCAAAGAATCCGAGGACGACCTCACACGTCGAATCAAACAATTTGGCGACAACTCGACAGCGACAATCCAACATCTCACACAGAATCTCATCACACATAGCGAGATTCTCAAAAACCATATCGCGAGCAATAGCGATGCACTCAAAGAAAGCTTTGTGATGTTTGGCGACAATGTCAAAAACTTTAGCGCAAATCTCAACAGCGAGATTGTCGGAATCTACCACAACGCAGCGCAGCAGATTCACCAAGACAGCGAGCAGTTTGCGCAAACGATGACACAACAAAGCAACGCGATTCAAGGCAAGCTCGCAACGCTTGCGAGCACAGGTGAGCAAAGCCTCACACAGCTGCATAGCAAGCTGCAAACAGTCGCGGAACAAAACAGCGCATTGCTCGAAGATTCGCTGCAAAAAAGTCAAAATGTGATGGAGCAGCGCAGCCAAAAAATCGAGCAGTTGCTCGGCATGCATAGCGAGCAGCTGCAAAATAATGTGGCACGCCTCACGGGTGATGTGATGGGTGCAATCGAGCAGATGAGCAGCGAGGTGCGCACACTAAGCAGCAGCGTGCGCGAGGATATGACGCAAACACTGCAAGTGATGCGCGAAGAGATGCTGAAGATGACAAACCTGACTAAAGAAGGCATGACGGCTGGCGCAAATGCGATGGTCAAACAGAATCGCGTGTTTTTGGAGGGGATTGGCAACCAAACCAAGGAATTTTTCACCCAATCGCTCAATGATTGGCAAAAAGAGCAAAAGCAAGCAATCGGTGCGATTTCGCAAAACTTTCAAGCCCTTGTGGGTAGTCTTGCGGGCAACCTCAAAACACTCAACGATGGGCTCAATAGCGGCATTAGCGAGATTAAGGAGAGTTTGCGCAACCTGCTTGGCGATGTTGTGAGCGACCTCAAACATGGTGCAGAGGAATACAACAGCGCGTCTCTTGCCGTGCTCGAATCCAATATTGAGCAGATTTCGAGCAAGATTGTTGTCTTGCAAGAAACCTCGCACCACTCGCTTGAACGCATTGCGCAGGAATATTTGACGCAGTTCAAGGCGCTCATGAGCGAAAGCGTGAATGTCCCCAAAGACGCGAGCATGCAGATTCTAAATGAGATTGAGAATCTTCAAAAAGGCATTGCGGCAAACCTGATTGCGGCAAATCAAAGTATCTTAAACAACAAAGAAGAAGTGCGCGCGATTATCGACAATGTGAACGCGCATTTGCAGAATCAATTGACAGAAACGCAAAAAATCAGCACCCATCTCCATGATTCTCTGCAAGCGCTTGATGGCTCGATGAGCAAGCTCACTGAAGGTTTCAAGGGTGATTATGAATGGTTCTTGCGCCGAATCAGTGAGTTCATGGGCTCGCATAGGGGCTAGACATGCAAAGGGATAGCGAGTGGATTAGCATTTCGGATATGATGGCGGGGCTCATGATGATTTTTTTGCTCATCACAGTTTCGTATATGCTGATTTCAGAGCACAACCAAGAAGAATTGCGTAAGAGCAACGAAGAATTGCGCGCTGTGAGCGACAAGATGAGCGCGATTGCCGAGGGGTATTATGACATTGAGTTCGCACTTTATCATGACCTCATCAAAGAATTTGGCGATGATTTGAAGATGTGGAATGCCGAGATTGATTCGGGGAATACGATTCGGTTCAAAGAGCCTGATGTGCTGTTTGCCACAGGTGAGGGCGCGATTCAGCAGCGGTTTAAAAAGGTGCTTGATTCGTTTTTTCCGCGCTATATTGCGATTCTCTCGAGCCCAAAATATCGCGAGAGTATCGAAGAAATCCGTATCGAAGGGCACACATCGAGTGAATGGAAATCCTCGCACGACCTCGTTGAACGTTATCTCGAAAATGCCTCACTCTCCCAAGCACGGGCTTTTTCTGTATTGCAATATTGCTTCAACCTGCCCGATGTACGTGAGCGCGATTGGCTGATTTCTGTGCTCCGCGCCAACGGCTTGTCGTTTGCCAAGCCGCTCGAAACAGACGCACTCTCGCGCCGTGTCGAGTTCCGGACGATTACCAAGAGCCGCCAAAAAATCCAAGAGATTTTCAATATCAAAGAAGAATCCACAATCTCTGCCGAGGTTGCAAGCGAGCTTGAAAAGGCATTGTTGCACGATTAACTTTTTTGTGCTAAAAGCAAAAATATTTTGCAGCAAGGAATCGCGGTGAAAACGCAGAAATTTTTTATCGAAGGCATGACATGCACGGCGTGTTCGGGAGGGATTGAACGTTCGCTTTCGCGCAAAGAATTTGTGCAAGAAATCCATGTCAATCTCCCTGCCAAAAGCGCTACAATCGTATTTGACGACACCAAGGCGGATATGGAGACCATCTTTGCGCAGATTCGCAAGCTCGGCTACACGCCCATTCTCAACCCAACCCCCACAAAAGCCGCCGCAATATCTCGCCGCACTCTCGTCATTGTCGTGTTGCTCACACTCGCGGTGCTGTATCTGTCTATGGGCGCGATGTTGGGCTTGCCCCAGCCTTTGCCGCTTGTTGCCAACCACACATGCCAGCTTCTTTTGACGCTTGTCATTATGCTGCTTGGTCGGCGATTCTACACGCAAGGTTTTGCCTCGTTGTTTGCGGGCGTCCCAAATATGGAATCCTTGATTGCGCTTAGCACGAGTGCCTCGTTTGTCTATAGCCTCACTCTTTTTGGCAGCGCACATCTCTATTTCGAGAGTATCGCCGTGATTTTGTGTCTTGTTTTGCTTGGCAAAAGTATCGAAGAACGTGCTAAAATGGACGCCCAAAGTGGACTAAGTGCATTGCTCTCCGAGCAGCCCAAAGAGGCGATTTGTTTGCGAGATGGAATCGAAGAAAAAATCGCCACAGACGCCATTGCTGTGGGCAACCTCTTGCGCATTTTGCCCGGCTCGCGCATTCCTGTTGACGGAATTGTCTTTGAGGGAATCGCCAATGTCGATGAGTCGATGCTCACGGGCGAGGTGTTGCCTGTGGGCAAAACGCAGGGCGAGAAACTCTATGCAGGCAGCCTCAACACGAACACGGGCTTTATCATGCAAGCAAGCAGCACAAGCGCACAAAGCAGTCTTCAAGCAATCGTTGCACTTATCGAGCAAGCGGCGCTTTCCAAAACCAAGCTCACGCAGATTGCCGACAAAATCGCCGCAATCTTTGTGCCAACCATTATCATCATCGCCGTTGTCGCGGGCGCTGTGTGGACGTTCTTGAGCGATTTTGCAACAGGCTTTGAAATCGCCGTGAGCGTACTCGTTGTGAGCTGCCCATGCGCGCTTGGGCTCGCCACGCCGATGTCTGTGCTGATTGGCGGCTCGCTCGCAAGCGCGCGTGCGCTGTTTTTCAAGAGCGCGCAAACAATGGAAGACACGCGCACAATCGATTCTGTGTTGTTCGACAAAACGGGCACACTCACGAACAAGACGCTTGAGATTGTGCAGATTGTCCCCATGTCGTGCAGCGAAGACGAGCTTTTGGCGCTGATGGCGAGCATCGAGCAGACGAGCGAACATCTGATTGCCCAAGCGATTGTGCGCGCGGCAAAGGAACGTGGGTTTGCAATTGCAAATGTCGCCACGAGCCATAGCGAGGCGGGGTTTGGAATCACGGCGCGCATTGATGAGCGCGATTATCGGCTCGGCAATGCCGCGTTTGTGGGCGCGACAGATGAGATGACAAAAGATGACGCGGCAGGGATTGTCGTTTATCTCGCCCGTGAAGGCGAGATTCTCGGAAAGATTGTTTTATTCGACAATCTCAAAGATGGGGCGATAGAGCTTGTCGGTTGGCTCAAAGCGCAACACATCGATGTGCAGATTCTAAGCGGCGATTCGGAACACAATGTGCGCAAAATCGCACAGCAACTTGGCAATGTCGCCTACACCGCCGCCGCAAAGCCAGCCGACAAGCTCCGCGTTGTGCAGAGCCTCAAAGAGCAGGGTAGGCATGTGATGATGGTTGGCGATGGCGTCAATGACGCCGCGGCGCTCGCTGCCAGCACGGCTTCGGTGAGCTTTGTGGGTGCAAGCGATGTGAGCTATCAGAGCGCAGATGTGATTATCTGCAACGATGACATTCGCAGTGTGGGCTATGCAATTGCGCTTGGCAAGGCGATTGCACGCAACATCAAGCAGAATCTGTTTTGGGCGTTTTGCTATAATGCCTTGAGTATCCCGATTGCATGCGGCGTGTTGCTGCCCTTTGGAATCGCGTTTAATCCCATGCTTGCCGCCGCCGCGATGTGCCTTAGCAGCCTTAGCGTGGTCGCAAACGCGCAACGATTGCGCCGCTTTCGATTTGAAATTTAATAAAAGGATTCAATATGCAAACAGAAATCAATGTCGCAGGAATGCACTGCCAAAAATGTGTCGATAAAATCAAACGATTCGTGGGCGAGCTCGAGGGCATTAGCCAGATTGATGTCGATTTGAAAGCGCAAAAAGTACGCGTTGCCTTTGACGCGCCCGCGAACGAACAGGCGATTAAAGAAGCCATTGCTGACGCGGGGTTTGAGGTGCAATAGCCGCAACGTCGCATTGACATTGTCCGCAATTTGTGGTAGAATATGAATCTTTGCGTATTGTCGTAATTGCTGTGGCTTTGGCGCACAGGCGATTTGCAATACATTGAGCGAGCTTGGGAGAGCTTGGAGCGAGTGGCGCGGCGCATTTGCGTGCGCACATTCTCGCGTTGGGCGGTTGTGCCCCCATTTGCCATTGCAATGTTTGCGATTTGAAATCGCCGCTTTGCTTGGGCTGCTTTGGTTTGTATTTTGCCATTAGGAGCGGGAGTGGAAAAGGGCAGTATTGTCTTGACACTTGAAAATATAGGAATGCTGAAGAAAGCGCAGGTTGACATCGGCGGCTTGAGCGTCATCGCAGGCGCGAATGACGAGGGCAAGAGCACTGTTGGCAAGGCGCTGATGGCTTTGATTAAAGCAAATCATAGCAGGAGCAAAAAAGAACACAGCAAACGTTTTGATTTTTTTGCAAATTTAATATTTCAATATCAGATTGCTGGTAAGGGAAAAATAGGGCTTAAAATTAATAGTCAAGAATCTTGTCATGCGGAGATAGCAGATAATCGATGTATAAAATTTAATACGGTTAATTGTCAATTTGTCGATTGTACTTTAATACAAACTCCATTAATCTGGGATTTATATGATTTTTTCTTTAATCTTACAAACATAGAAAGCAATAGTGACTATACACTTGATGACTTTAAAATTCCATATCCATATATTTTAAAAGATTTGTATGCTAAATTAGTAGGTGAAAAAAATTTTCCAATAGATAAAAAAATACAACAGATAGCAAAAGATATTGAAAACATTATTTGCGGAGATTTTGTGCAAAAACGGGGTAGCTATGTATTTCGTAAAAAGATAGATTTTGAAAAGAAAAAAACTATTGATATTTTACTTGCCAATACAGCAACAGGAATTAAAAATTTTGGCATTCTCCAAGCTTTAATCAAGAATCATTGTGTTACACCACGAGGCTTTTTTATTTTCGATGAACCCGAAAATCATCTCCACGCCACATGGCAGGTGAAGTTTGCCGAGATTCTTGCGCGACTTGTGCAAAACCACGTTTGCATTATGGTGAATACGCATAGCCCCTATATGCTCGAAGCGTTGCATAAATATGGAAAAAAGTACGCAATTAATACAAATTTCTATTTGGCAGATAGTGGCAAAGTTGAGCAAATCGATAATGACAATAGTGCGACTTTGGAAAAGATATATAAAAAACTGAATCAGTCTTTTATCTCTTTGGACGAAATATTAGATGAAGAAGAGGAATAGAAAACATGGCTGATTTAGGTGTTTTGAAGGGAATTTTTGAACCCTATGAATCGACTTTGCAGGACACAAGCTATGATTTAACAAACAAAAAATATCTCTGCCAAAGCCAAGAAAGAGTCATTAATTTTGACAAATACACACAAACAAAAGCGCAAAAATCAAAATGTAAAGCCAACAAATCTTTTGACACGCTGTATTTTCACCATGAAACTTCTAGTGTCTATTGTGTCGAGTTTAAGAATCAAAAATATAGCGACATTGATAGCGATGATATTAGGGAAAAATTTATATATGGAATTGCTCAATTAAGAGAAATTTTTATCTCTCAAAATATTAATACAGATAATTTTACTTTTAATCTCTTTGTTGTCTTTAAGAATCCACGAGAAACAAGAGCCTTTCACACAAGGTTTGTAGAAACAGAGACTTTTTTTGGTTTAGATACGAAAAAATTTAAAGAAAGCCTAGCAAAAATTAAATCTCTCAAAATAAAAACAGGCTATGGGGCTCAATTTGGAAAAATATACAAAAAGCTATTCCACAATGAAAGCAATTGCTAGAGAAAGATGAGGTAAAACATGTCCTACAAAACCTATTGGGAAAACTACTACAAATCCCACGCCACTCCCCAGCGCGAATCGCGCTTTGCTGCGTTTGTGTGCGAGAAGATTCTGCGTGGAGCAGTGCTTCTTGAGCTCGGTTGTGGCGATGGGCGCGATGCGCTGTTTTTTGCCAAGAACGGCATGCACGTGTGCGCCATCGACCAAGCCAGCAGCGAGATTGCCTACCTCAACGCACACCACCAAAACGCGAATCTTCGCTTTGTCGCGGGCGATTTCACGGCGCTCGAGGGCTTCGGCTTCGCGCAATCAAGCTTTGATTGCGTCTATTCACGTTTCACCCTGCATTCAATAGACGCAGAGGCGCAAGCCCGCGTCTTTCGCGCCGCGCTTGCTTTGCTCAAAGACGGTGGAATCTTTGCAATCGAAACGCGCGGGACAAAAAACGCGCTCTATGGCAAGGGCGAGCCCGTGAGCGGGCAAAAAGACGCGTTCATTCACGATAACCACTACCGCCGCTTTGTACATTTTGAACGTGTGGTTGCTGAACTTAGCGCAACCACAATGAGCGGGGGGGGGGGGGGGGATTTAGCTGTTTCTTTGCAGCCGAAAACACAGGCTTCGCCCCGTTTGGCGACACAGACGATTTCTTTATCCGAATCCTTTGCAAAAAAATCCACCGTTAGTCTAAACGCGAGACAAACTTTACATAAGATTCCTCTTGATTGTATTGCGCGCATGCCTCAAATGTGCGCAATGACAAAAGAATATCATACAAAGCTTCTTTTTCAATCCACACTTAAAAGAATCCCCAAAAGATTCTCCAAAACCACATCTTCATTTCAAAGGAAAATAGCATGAGTAATGTTATTATTTTTGGTGCAGGCTTGTATGGGCATAAATATGCGCTAGATTGCCTACAAAAAGGCGATACAATCCTCTATTTTGTCGATAATGATTCTGCCAAACATGGTACAACTCTTACGCTAGAATGCGCGGGGGGTGGGGGCAGAATGAGCTTTAGTGTCTTGCACCCAAACACCTTGCAAGAAACAGAGTTTGATAAGGTGATTATCGCAACACACACGGGATTCAACGAGGTTGCCGCCCAGCTCGCTGCGCAAGGAATCGCGCCGCACAAAATCGATGGCAGCTATACCGAGCACATCATTTGGGCGCGCAAGGCATTCCTAACAAGCTTTGCCACGCTCGCCAAAGAACGCAACCTCGCGGGCGATTGCGCCGAAGTCGGTGTCTATCGCGGCGATTTCGCACGGCATATCAACGCGCTTTTTCCAACCAAGAAGCTCTATTTGTTTGACACTTTCGAGGGCTTTGCGGTGGTAGATTTGCAAAACGAAAGCGAGGGGGCGCAAAATCTTGGCGCAGGACATTTTGCAAATACTTCTGTGGAACTCGTTCTTTCAAAAATGCCAAATGCCGCGCAATGTGTTGTTAAAAAAGGTTGGTTTCCCGAAACAGCGCGCGGGCTTGAAGACGAGCATTTTTGTTTTGTGAGTCTCGATACAGATTTGCACGACCCAATTTTAGCAGGGCTTGAATTTTTCTATCCACGTATGGTGAATGGCGGCGTGATTTTGGTTGATGATTATTTTAGTACGTATGATGGTGTCAAAAAGGCTGTGGATTATTTTGCCGCCAAAATGCGTATTTTTGCTATACCCATTGGGGATAGTATCGGCGTGATTCTTGTTAAAGGAGGCTAAATGGATTTTAAATACGAACCCAGATTTTCTAATAAACGTGTCATCACTTATGGCACATTTGATTTGTTGCATTATGGGCATATCAATTTGCTAAGACGCGCAAAAGAATTGGGCAATTATCTTGTTGTTGGGCTTGCGAATGATGATTTTAATTGCAACGAAAAAGGCAAAGAACCCTATTTCGACTATGCAAAGCGCCGCCACTTGCTCGAATCGATACGTTATGTCGATTTGGTGATTGAAGAAAAGAGCTGGCAACAAAAAATTGCCGATATTCAACTTTACAAAATCGATATTTTTGTAATTGGTGATGATTGGCGCGGCAAGTTTGATTATCTTTCAGATTATTGCGAGCTTGTCTATCTCCCACGTACGCCCGAAATTTCGACAAGTAAAATCAAAAACGACCTCGCACAGAATCTCAATATTCTTGCGGGGGGGGGGGCAGATTCTTAATCTTTGTTGCGCGCTTTGCGCATAAAGAAGCCTTTTTATTTAAAACAATTCCTTTGTCATTGCGAGCAAGGCGAGGCAACCAAGAATCTCGCGCAACCCAAAATATGCGCATGCTCGCAACGACAAAACCCCGAGAAGAATCCGCTATTTATTTATCGCAAATCTCCCAATTATTGCCGCAAGTTTCGCTAGATTCTGCTAGCAAAAAATTCCCATGTGGCTTACGATTCTCGCATGATAGATTGTCTCAAAGATTCTTCTTTCACAATCAAAACACATCTTCATTTCAAAGGAAAATCGCATGAGTAAAGTCATTATTTTTGGTGCAGGAACAGCAGCGCCAAGGTGTTTGCGCTATGCGCTAGAACAAGGGCATGAGATTCTATGTTTTTTAGATAATGACCCAGCAAAACAAGGCAAAACAATTGCCCTAGAATCTGCGGGGGGGGGGGGCAAATGCTTGCTTATAAAGTCGAATCCCCGCAAGTCTTGCCTAAAAGTGAGTTTGACAAGATTCTTATTTCAACGTATATCGGACATCGAGAAGTTTTGCAGCAGCTCGAAAAAGATTTTGGGATTCCAAGCCACAAAATCGATTCAAACTTTGTCATTGCGCGCATTCAGGCGCGGCATACTTTTTTAGAAAACTTTGCCGCGATTGCCAAGAAATATTATCTCGAAGGCAATTGTGCCGAATGTGGCGTCTATCGTGGCGAATTTGCACGGCTCATCAACATGCATTTTCCCACTAAAAAGCTCTATCTCATGGATACTTTTGAAAGTTTTGCACCGCAAGACCTCGAAAACGAATCGGCAGAAATCCAAAAGCATGCCAAGATTTTTGCAAATACAAGTGTCAAACTTGTTTTATCTAAAATGCCACATGTTGAGCAATGTATTGTCAAAAAAGGTTGGTTTCCCGAAACGGCAAAGGGGCTAGAAAACGAAAGATTCTGTTTTGTGAGCCTCGATACAGATTTATATGACCCAATCTTAGCAGGGCTTGAATTTTTCTATCCGCGTATGGTGAGTGGCGGTGTGATTTTGGTTGATGATTATTTCGATAAATTAACAACAGGAGTTGCAAAGGCTGTGGAATCTTTTTGTGCCAAAAATCATATTTCTTTCGCGCCGATTGGCGATGGTTTTAGCGTTGTTGTTGCGAGCCCCACATGAACGGCGCTATTATTCTTGCTGCGGGCAAAAGCACGCGTTTTGGCGAGGGCTCAAAACAACATTTTAAATTGAATGGCATACCATTATATGAAATTGTCTTTCAAAAAGTCTGCCAAGTCATCAATCGCGATAATTGCATAATTGTTGGGATTGATTGTGCGGGTGGAGCAACGCGTTCATTATCGGTTTTCGAGGGGCTCAAGCGGCTTGCGCCAGACACGCAAAGAGTGGTGATTCTCGAGGCGGCTCGCCCGTTGGTGAGCGTTGCACAGATTGAGACGATTTTAAATGCCAATTCTCCCTCGGCATCGTTTGTAATGCCAACGGTCAATACCGTTGTCTTTCGCGATGGACGTATGATTGACCGCAATAGCATTTATGATTTACTCGTTCCGCAGGCATTTTCTTACCCTCTTTTGTTGCAAGCCTACCAAACGGGTCGCTATACCGACACGACAGAGGAGACGCAAATTATGCTCAAGGAATATCAGATTCCCCCTCTTTTTATTGAGACGGGCACGAATCTATTTAAGCTCACCTACAAAACAGATATTGCAATTTTAAAGGAGATTGCAACAATGAATCAAGGAGACGTAGAATGAAAAATGTACTTATCACAGGCGGTGCGGGCGATATTGCTCGCGCAATCAAGGAGAGATTAGAATCGATTGGGGGCTATCATGTGGATAATCCAACAAAAGAGGAACTCGATGTTTCTAATGTGGCAAGCGTTGCATCATATTTACAAAATCGTGATGTTGATATTCTCATTAACAATGCGGGCTTTATTCAGGCAAGCAATCTTAGCGAATCAAATCTGCAAACCGAGCAATATTCTATCGCCGTAAATCTACTTGGCATTTGGTATTGCACGCATGCTGTGTTGCAAAACAACAAAAACGCCAAGATTCTAAACATTGGCTCATCGGCTGGCAGCAAACCGCGAGCGTCATGGAGCAGCTATTGCGCTGCAAAAGCGGCTGTGATTATGGCGACAAAATGTTGGGCACAAGAGGGGATTTGGGTAGTGTGTCTTTCGCCCGGGCGCACGGCAACAAAAATGCGCAAGCAACTTTTTCCAAACGAAGACATCAATACATTATTATCGGTTGAAGATTTTGCCCATGTCGTTGTACGTGCCATTGATGGAGCGTTTGAAATGGGAAGCAATATTGATGTAACACGGCAAAATGTGCAGGCGATTCTGGCGCAATCGACTTACGCAGAGAATCCATGCGCAATAGCGCAACAAATGAAGTCAAAGACTATCACGATTAAAACAGAAAAACAATTTACGCCGCTCAACGAGATTGTAAATCAATTTATCCAAGACGAGAAAGGCTTGGGCTTGGTGCATGTGTTTGTCAAACACACAACATGCGCGATTAAAATCATTGAGAATGAAATCTTGCTTTTATCTGACATTGACCAATATCTTTCAAAGACATTTCCAAAGGACGCAAATTATTGCCATGATATTCTTTCGATTCGTGATGTTCCAATTAACGAACGTGTGAATGGTTTTTCGCACATGCGGCAATTGATGTTTAGCACATCAGAGACAATTCCTTGCTTGGACGGAAAAATGAATTTGGGGCAGTGGCAGACTCTCTTTTTGATTGAATTTGACCCGATTCGAGAACGCGAGGTTGTGATAACATACACATCAGATTCTACGCGGCGGGGGGGGGGGCTGAATTAGGCTTTGTTGCGCGCTTTGCGCATAAAAACTCTCTTCTTTCACTGCAAACTTTGCCAAAAATCGCTAACACCTCTTTTGTTAAGACAAAGGATTCAATCTACAAAGGAGGTGTGGCATGCTAAACAAGCTCACTATCGGTTATACAAGTGGCGTCTATGATTTGTTTCATATCGGACACTTGAATCTGCTTAAAAATGCTAAGGGGCTTTGCGATAAGCTCATCGTTGGTGTTACCGTTGATGAATTGGTTGCGTATAAAAACAAAAAAGCCGTGATTCCATTTAGCGAACGTATCGACATTGTGCGGAATATTAAATATGTCGATGCGGCGATTGCCCAAGAAGACATCGACAAATACAAAATGTGGGAGAAGCTACGTTTTGATATGTTGTTTGTTGGTGATGATTGGTACAACTCGCCAAGCTGGAACGAAATGGAAACCAAATTTAATGCCGTTGGGGTACGTGTGGTGTATTTTCCCTATACAAAAGGCACAAGCTCGACTCTGATTAGCGAAACATTGAAAAAATTGAGAAATTCATAAAAAGATTGAAAGGATTCCAATGCAAAAAGAATTAGAAAAAATGCGAGATGTATATCCGAAAAGCAAAAAATACTTAATGATAAAAACATGCATTCAAATGCTGCCAGAATCGAGGCTGAAAGATAAACTCTTAAAGGCACATGTCTATTTGCTTCGGAATCTTGTTGTAATTACGGGGCAAAATTGTAGTCTAAAGTGCAAGAATTGCGCGAATTTTTCGCCCTACCTTGCCAAGACAATTCCATTTTATCCCCATGAAGAAATCTGCCAAGATTTGCAGGCAATCACAGACGAATGCCAAATCTTGCGTTTGCAATTGCAAGGCGGCGAGTTTTTCTTGCACCCCAACGCGTTGCAGATTCTCGAATATATCGCCAATAATCCACGCATTCATCAAGTAACCATTGCAACAAATGCAACGATTGTTCCTAAAGATTCTTTGCTTGCAATCATCAAACAAAGTGGCAAAATTTCTATACGACTTTCAGATTATGGGGCGGTTAACCATAAAAGCGCGCAGAGACTAGAATCAATCCTTGTCGCACATGCGATTTCTCATTTCACACATCATTATGTCCATAGCGACAGCCAATGGAGAGATTGTGGGGGCAAAGATGTCAAACGTCTAAAAGATGATGTTGTTCAAAAGATTTTTGACGCATGTCTGTTTGGTCGTAATTGTCTGACGATGGAAAATGGTTTGATTTCGCGATGTTCTAGGGGTGTTGTCGCACATATTGCACAAGGTTTTAGCTTGGGCGTTCATGATGGAATCCTCGTGCGTCCTAACGCAAAAAGAGCATTTGCGACTATCCCACAAACGCATCAAATGAGCACCGGGAATCAAGCTTATCTACCAACTTTTGATTTTTTGACATTAAAAAATTTTTTGGATAATCCTAGTCCAATGGAGGCTTGTTATTATTGTTATGGCACAAGTGGTAAAACCATACCTCCGGGTGTGCAATTGACACATGAAGAATTAAAATCTATCTCTAAAATACAAGAATAAATCTAAAGGAGTCCAAATGTCATTGATGGCAACTACTGTATCATTTGCTAATAATGCCACAGCGCAACAATTCTACGCAGCAGGAAAATATCAAGAAGCACTTGCCGAATATCATAGACTCGTTGTGAGCAATCCCGTTGCAGCAAACTATCTTGGTTTGGCGCAAACCTACATAAAGCTCAACCACACAATCCATGCGATTAAGGCACTCAACGATGGCATTGCGTGCAATCCACAGAGTATCGACCTCCAAATTATGCTTGCACAAACCTATCTTGGAACACACAAGACAGATGCTGCAAAGAATATTGTTGAGCCACTCTATCAAAACCATCAAGATAATATAACTCTTGTTGCGCTCTATATGAATATTTTGATTGCGCTTGGTGATTATCAAAAGGGGCTAGAACTTGTTCCGTTTTTGAACGAAAATGCGAGCAACCATGCAGGAATCTCGAATAATATTGGGCTCATTTATATTGAAATAGGAGATATGCACAATGCGATTGCAAATTTTCGCAAAGGTTTTAGAACGATTATCACAAACCCATTGCCCAAGGTAGCACCAAAGGCGCAAGAATTTATGAACCAAGGGAGCGCAAAGGCTGGCTTGCTTGCTATCAAGAAAACGCTTGATGAACTTGGCGTGCCATTTTTGTTGGCAGGAGGTACTATCTTGGGAATCTATCGTGATGGCGATATTTTACCGCATGATAAAGACGTCGACTTGGGGCTTCCTTGGGGAGTGCCACGAGCCGAGCTCATTCATACGCTCCGCCACTATAACTTTGTTTGTAACTATACCGAAGAAGACATTGCGGGAGAAAAAGGGCAATGGAACATTAGCGTTGTACATGTGCCCACCGGCACAACGATTGATTTTTTCTTTTGCAAGGTTGAAGGTAATAAGCTCATTATAGGGCTTGACAAAAACGGCAAAGTACTGCAAAACCATTTTACAAATACAGGACGTTGTCAAATCGAATATGCAGGCGAAACATTTTGGACATTTGGTCATCTTGACAAACATTTTGAAGAATTTTATGGCAAAGATTGGCGCGTTCCACAGGCGAATTACAATACCCTTATTATGTCAGGTTCTGTCTATGACCCCGATGGCGTGGGAATCGCGCTGTGCTATAACCATTGTCTTGGTGCACTTTGTGAGTCGTATTATAAAAAGGGGCATGGCTATGCCATGCAGCTTCTAAGTGTGCATGATGACCCATTATTGTTGAAAGTCAAAGAATATTTAGAAAAGAATCTTAGCGAGGAATGGTATCCACCTATTCCCTTGCGCAAAAAGCGCACGAACAATAAAGATTTGTTTGGAATCAAGGATTAAATTCACGGAAAATTAAAAACAAAGGAGACACCATGAGTTTTCAAACTTCAAAGCAACATGCAGATAAGATTTATTGCATGAGTCATTATCTCGCGTTTCGTTATATCGCACGAGAAGATAAGAATTTCTTTCCAAATCTGCGACATCACGTTTTTCAGCCCGATTGGCAAGGTGATTTGATTTCTGATGTGGAGCATTTAGATTTGTATGTTGCCGATAAGATGAAAAATCTTAATCCGCAAACCACAGGAGTGATGTTGAGTGGAGGAATCGATTCGGCGATTGTTGCTTCGTATCTCCCAAAAGGCGCCAAGGCTTTTACGCTCAAGTGCATTGCTTCAGAATCAAGTATTGATGAAACAATTCAGGCGCAAAAATATGCAAGAGCTTATGGATTAGAACACATCATTGTTGAGGTACATTGGGACGAGATTTTAAGACGCATGCCTGCTATTTTTCGCTTCGATGGTGTCCCGTTTCATTCGATAGAAGTCCTTATCGATATACTTTTGGATAAGGCAAAGAAACTAGGCATTACCACCATGTGTTTGGGAGAAAGTTTTGATTTAGTCTTTGGCGGAATGGACAGATTGCTTTCTAAAGATTGGGATTTTGACGCGTTTGTGGATTTCTATACTTTCTTAGACCCCAAGCTTGTCTTGAAAGAATGGGTCGATACACGTGATGTCTTTGAGCCATATCGAATACAAGAAAACAAAATTGACTTTGTACGATTTGTTGAGGAAATCTTTGCAACAGAATCGAGTACATCATATTGGCATATCTTTCAAAAAAACAACATGGGCTATCTTGACCCTTCCCAAAAGGCAAAAATGGCAACCCCGCTTGATTTGCAACGCGTGCGCGGAGGAGAACCTAAATATCTCGTTCGAGAACTCTTTAAAAGAAGATACCCAGATATACCCATTCCAAACAAGATTCCAATGCCACGAGAAGTCGATTTTTGGCTTAAAAATTGGGAGGGACCGCGCCGCAATGAGTTTCTCCCAGATTGCCATGTTGGACTTAGCGGAGACCAAAAATGGCAGCTCTTTTGTTTGGAAAAATTTTTAAATCTTTTTGATTCGTAGAATCAAATCATCAAAAGGAAAATAAATGAGCAATCCAATCGATTTATCACAATCCTGTTCTATTTGCAATTCTCATCGCCTCAAAGCTGTTTTGACACTCGAAAACATTGCCGCGAGTGCCAACGCAGTTTACCATAATAGAGATGAAGCAAAGCGCGCGCCAAAGGGTCATTTGAAGCTTGTTCAATGCCAAGAATGCGGGTTTATGGAGAATATTGCATTTGACTTTCACCTTGTTGCATATCAAGACTATGCGTTTAGTCTCAATCATTCGCCATTGTTTCAAAAACATCTTGATTTCCTTGTCTCACATCTGCAAAACAATTATCAGATTCGCAATGCAAAGATTCTCGAAATTGGTTGTGGCGATGCGCATGTGCTCTATACAATCGTTAAAGCGACAGATTCTAAAGGAATCGGCTATGAGCCAAGTTTTGCAAAACGCAATTTAAGTTTGCCAGATGATTTCAGCGATTATGTCGCTATTTTTAGTGAATATTATAGTGAATTTGCATTACATAAAGATGTTGACTTAGTTTTATGCCGATTTGTTCTTGAGCATATTCCAAATCCTCTAAGCTTTTTGCAATCTATCAACCGCACATTACGCAAGGGAGAAAAGAATCCCCTTGTTGTTTTTGAAGTGCCTTATATCGAAAATTCCTTATCACGTGAGAGATTCTATCAGTTCATCTATGAGCATTGCAATTACTTTTCGCCAAAATCTTTAGTCAAACTCTTTGAACGTTCAGGCTTTGAGGTGCTCGAAACATTGCGATGTTTTGAAAAGGGTGCATTTCAGCTTATCTGTGCGCGTCTTAAAAGTGTCGATTCAAAACCTTATCCTTGCACAGAGGCATCATTATTTGGAGAGAATAGCAGCAACTCGCAACAATGGAAAGAATGGCAACAAAAGATTGCAGCTTTGAATGCGGTTGGAATATGGACAGCGGGAAATCCCGCCGTAGTTTTTTATCATCTCTTAGAACAACCTAAGCAGATTCGATGTTTTATTGATATGAATCCCGAAAAACAAGGAAATTTTATGGCAGTCTCGGGCTTGCCGATTCTAAGCCCCGAGCAGGCGATTGAGCAAGGAATCACGGCTGTGATTGTGGGCAATGCGACTTATGATTTGGAAGTTTTGAAGATGATTAAGGAGTATGGGTATCCGTTTGAGGTGATTGTGTGATTTGTGGAGATTATGAGATGCAACGTTAGCACTCAACATGACATATTTTATAACCCACCCCCTTACTCCCTCCGCAAGGGAGGGGGAATTATTTTGCAGACGATAAAAATGGAGGTGCGACCTTAGTCGCACTTTGGTTGGTATACGATTTTGATATTTTTTGTGCGGTTAAAACCGCACCTCCAAAGATTCTATTTGTCATGTTGAGCATAGCGAAACATCTCAATGATTTCAACAACATGAGATTCTTCACTTGCTTACGCGAGTTCAGAATGACAAATAGGGGCTACCCTTATTGATTGCCGTGCTTGCGCGACTCGTTTGCAACAACAGCGGCAGATTTTCATCTTTCAAAATTTTGCGCTATAATTAGAATCCTAGAAACTCACAATGAGAGAGACATAATGAAAACACCCACAAACAGCATTGCCACAGAGGCTGCGGCGGGGGGGGGGGCGGCAGAGTAGGTTTTAGTGTTGTTGCCCCTCTAGCGCTCGCAAGGAGCGTGCATGCAGCCTAGTGTCTATGTCGCAATGAGCGCCGATTTGATTCACCCCGGGCATATCAATATTTTGCGCATTGCGCGCGAAACGGCAGATAAGATTGGGGCGCTTGTAGTTGTTGGGCTGCTGACCGATAGCGCGATTGCGTCTTATAAGCGGCTGCCCTATATGACATTCGAGCAGCGCAAAGCGATTGTGCAGAGCCTGCAATTTGTCGATAGGGTGATTCCGCAAGAAACGCTTAGCTATGAACCCAATATCCGCGCGCTGCTGCCGCGCTTTGTCGTGCATGGCGATGATTGGAAAAGCGGCAAACAAGCTGTTGAGCGAGAGGCTGTGATTGCGCTGTTGCGTGAGCTTGGCTGCGGCGAGCTGCTCGAGGTTGCCTACACGTCGGGGATTAGCAGCACGCAGCTCAACGAGAACGCGCGCGCGCTTGGAATCGCCACCAATGCGCGGCTTAGCCTCTTGCGGCGGCTCGTGCGCGCTAAAGCGCCGATTCGCATTTGCGAGGCGCACAGCGCGATTAGCGCGCTGATTGTGCAAGAAGCTTTTTGTATGGACAACGGGCAAAAGGTTGAGTTCGATGGCTTTTGGAGCAGCTCGCTGACGGATTCGACATCACGTGGCAAGCCCGACATTGAGGCTGTCGAGCTTAGTAGCCGCTTGCAAACGATTAACGAAATTTTCGAGGTAACGACAAAACCGCTGATTTATGACGCCGACACAGGTGGTCGGATTGAGCATTTTGCCTTTAGTGTGCGCAGCCTTGAGCGAACGGGCGTATCGGCTGTGATTATCGAAGATAAAACGGGGCTTAAGAAAAATTCGCTGCTGGGCAACGATGTGGTGCAGATGCAAGAGAATGTCGCTGATTTTTGTGATAAGATTACAGCAGGCAAAAAGGCGCAGATTACGCAAGATTTTATGATTATCGCGCGAATCGAATCGCTCATTTTAGACAAAGGGCAAGAAGATGCGCTCAATCGAGCTTTTGCCTATCGCGATGCAGGCGCAGACGGAATCATGATTCACTCACGCGCCAAAACCCCGCACGAGATTTTGGAATTTGTCGCAAGCTTTCGTGCCAAAGACAGCACAACGCCAATCGTTGTTGTCCCGACAAGTTTCAACACCATCAGCGCCAAAGATCTCGCGAGTGCGGGCGTGAATATCATCATCTATGCCAATCATCTGTTCCGTGCGAGCTTTGTCGCGATGCGCAATGTGGCAAATGGAATCCTTGCGCATGACCGAAGCAGTGAGATTGAGCCCCAGTGCCTCAAGGTTGAGGAGATTTTGCGACTCATTCCGGGGACGGTGTAGATTTTGAATTATTGTAGTTGTATTGCAAAGGAATAACGTTGCGAATCTCGCCAATGTCGATTGCGTCTTGGAGATTATAACCTAGACGCAAGAGTAGATTTTCGATGTCGCTTTGGAATTTGATTTGTGTGGGTTTATTGTGAAAAATCTCATCTCTTGCGCGCCGTATTTTGTCGATTTTGCCTATAAGATGTTCTCGTGTTTTTATTGCGCGAGAGGTTGGTTTTTGTAACGTTTTTTGCTTTTGAATAGGGGAGTGAGTGTGTCCCAATGGTCTTCTGTGATTTTTTGTAAATCCCATAGTGAAAAAAGCTCAAAGACATCAAATGTATTTTGCAGGGTAGAAATCTCGAGTTGTCTCTTTGCCAAGATTGCCGCAACCTGCCTAAGCAATCGGTTTTCTTTTGCATTGCGCCCTTGTTTTTTCAAAAACCAATCGTCCACATCATAATTGTATAGATTCGCAATCTCAACTGCCAACGTGCTACGCAAGGCATTTTCAAAACAATGCAAAAGCAAGAAGCATGATAGATGTCTCTTTCGCCTTTTATTATAAAGATTCATGATTGTATCAAAGAGATTGTCAGTGGGGTATTTAGGTAGAATGGTTTGTGCCTCTTTGCATGCTCCATAGAGATACTGATAATGCAACACGCGAATGCCTTGTCTCATGCGATTCTCAAAATCATGCGTGAGCAGAGTTGGATAAATAAAATTTTGATGTTTTGCAAACTTGCAGATTCGAGGCGAAAATGACTCATGCGACTTCCTTGTTAAGAAACTATTGAGATTGTTTGTTGTATCATTGCGGCAATTCAGAGACCTCACTGTCATGAATGGACGGGTACTCCACAAGGAGAGGGTTCTTTGAATTACCATTTGATTATAGCACAAAGTTTAACTCATGAAAAACTTCCTTTCGCGCTTCTTTATCGCATTGCTCGACTTTTTGCATGTACGTTTTCCTAAAAAATATCGCTTTATCGTCCTCACTTCGCATGGCAATGGGCATAATGCGTTGTGGGTCTTTCTACAAAAATGTGACGTGCGCCTCATTCGCATCTTTATGATGCGGAGCAATTATGCGCAATTTTGTCTCGAGATTTTCAAAAATCTTTGGACATTGCCCCAAAATCAATGCATGGCTTTGAGCTTTGATTCGCACAATTTTGAAAAAGAAAACAAAATTTATACCAAAATTACCAAACAAGTTCCCGCGCTGCTGCTTGTGCGCGACCCAATCTCTGTCATCTGCTCGCATATCAATCTGTATCGTTTCTGGAATCATGGCGCGATTCTTGGCAAAGACGGCGCGTTGCAGCTCCCCAAAGAGCCCTATTGTTTAGGCTACGACACAGAGTGTCTGGAGATGAAAACGACAGACAAACCCGATGTGCGCGCCGCACATCTCTGGGCGGCACTTGTCGATGGCGATTATACACAGGTTGGCAATTTCGATTTTGTGCGCGAAAGCGACAAGCAGCGGAATCTCGCGTGTATCTGCACCTACACAAGCGGTTTTGAGGCGCTCAAAGATAAAATTTCTGAACTCACAATCATCGATATGAGCGCCATTCTCCCTGAAAATGCGTTTGCAACGATGACGCGCCTTGCGCAGCAATTTGGCTTTGCGCCGCCGTGCGAGCAGAACCGCGCATTTTATGAGGCAAAACTCTATGGCAGGGAATCCTTGCTCTATCCGCTCACACTTAATGTCGGCGCACTCTTCGGTCGGGCTGTAAAAGCGACAAATAATGTCGCTTTTACCCATGATGTTCGGGGGGGGGGGCAGGATTTGCTCATATATAGCAATGCGCAACGGCTCGAATATTTTGGCTTTGGCGATGCTGTGCCTTTTGATTTTGTTGCAAGCAACAGCGGAGGCGCGGCGCGTTGGTATTGCAAGGCATGCGAGGCGCAACGTTTCGCAAAGCTTGATGAGGTAAAAAGAGGCATGATTGCAGAGGCAATGCGGCAGATTGAGGCATGGTGTGGCTTGCAACAGCAGAATATGGCAGCCCACAAGGTGAGCGAAGACAATCTCCTCGCCTATCTTGCCGCTAACCCAGCGCTTTTTGCGCGGCTTGCAAAGGCTTTGGAATATGAAACAAGCATTGTGCGCGAGCGCGCACCCGAGATTTTTGCACAATGGCGCTATTATGCACAATTTTTGGCGTGCTTTTGCGCACAAGGGCAAAATACATTAGATTAGAAGATAAAATAAGGAACACAAATGCTACAAACCGAGATTCTTGGTGATTTGCTCTTGCACATGGGTTGCAAAGACTTTAGCGGTGTGCCGTGCAGCTTTCTCGCGCCGCTGTTTAACTATGCGCTCAATCATGGGCGTTTTGCAATGGCAAACAACGAGGGAGACGCCGTGGCGCTCGCCAGCGGCATTAGCCTCGCGCATTTGCAAAGCAATCCGCGCCGCTTTGGTGTCGTGTTGTTGCAAAACAGCGGGCTATCTAATGCACTAAGCCCACTTACAAGCCTTAATCATACCTTTGAGATTCCTATTCTCGGCTTTGTCTCGCTAAGAGGCGAGCGCGACAAAGATGGGCGCAACACAGACGAGCCGCAGCACAACCTGATGGGCGCAATCACCGATAAGCTCCTCGCGCTATGCGAGATTGACTATGCGTTTTTGACTAAGAATCCAAGCCAACTGCAATCCCAGCTTGCGCGCGCGCTTGATGTCTTGCGCAGCGGCAAAAGCTTCTTTTTCATCGTACGCAAAGATTGTCTTTCGCCTGTTGTCTTGCAACAAAAACCCGAGCAAGATTCTTCTCTGCCCACGCGCCTCGCCGCACTTACGCGCATTCAGAATCTCGCACAAAATCGCGCCGTTGTGCTCGCAACAACGGGCAAGACGGGGCGCGAACTCTATGAACTCGCCGATTTGCCCAATCAGCTTTATATGGTCGGCTCGATGGGCTGTGTGGGCACATTTGGCGTTGGAATCGCGCAAAAAAGCAGCCGCAAAATCATCGCGATTGATGGCGATGGCGCGGCGCTCATGCGACTTGGCGCGTTTGCGATGAATGCGCAGATTGCGCGCGAGGCAAACGCGGGCAATTTCTGTCATGTTTTGCTCGACAACCAGAGCCACGACAGCACGGGCGGGCAACAGAGCCTCTCGCCTTTTGTTGATTTCGTCTCTGTGGCGCGGGCTTGCGGCTATGCGCACGCAAAGCTTTGCGCGAATCTCGAGGAGCTCGAACGTGAGATTCAAAGCTTTCTTGCCCAAAGTGCAGGCGGGGCGGTGTTTTTAACATTGCGAATCCAAAGAGGAAGCAAGAAGGATTTGTCGCGCCCAAAAATCACGCCGTGCGAGGTCGCGCAACGTCTCTTTGGCTTCTTGGAGCGCTGATGTTTGCCTATCACAACCCCGTGCGCATTGTGTTTGATTCCACGTTAGAATCCGCGCTTTCTTCGCTTGCGCTTAAGGGCGAAATCCTGCTTGTTGTCTCTGCTAGCCTCGCGCGACAAGGGATTGTTGAGCGTGTGCGCGCGCATGCAAATATCGTGCAAGTCATCGATTCGATTGCGCCCAATCCCGAGCTTTCCGCGCTCCAAGCGCTCAAAAAGTCGCTGAAGCCCCATAGCGCGATTTGCGCCATTGGCGGCGGGAGCGTGATGGACAGCGCGAAATTTTTAAGTTTATGCGGCGATGTTGTGGCGCAAAATGGAGCGCTCGCGGTGCAAAACCATGCGGGCAACGTGCCCATTTTCGCGTTCCCTTCAACGGCGGGCAGCGGCTCGGAGCTCACTCCTTGGGCAACAATCTGGGACAAGGCGCACAACCGCAAATATTCGTTGCATCATTCCTGCTTATTTCCATGCGCTACATTCTATGTCCCCGAGCTCACATTGAGCTTGCCGCTTTTGCCGACACTCCATAGCGCACTCGATAGCCTAAGTCACGCGTTTGAATCGGTTTGGAATAAAAATGCAAACCCGATTGCCACACTACACGCGCTCGAATCGATTCGCCTCACACTCGACAACCTCCCTAAACTCGCGCAAAATATTCATGACATGCATTGTCGTACAACACAAATGCGCGCGAGCATGCACGCCGCGCTCGCGTTTTGCAGCACACAAACAGCGCTTGCGCATGCGATAAGCTATCCACTCACAATGCGTCTTGGCTTGCCACATGGGCTTGCGTGCAGTTTTACATTGCCCTTGCTTTTGCGGCATTGTGAAAAAGAGGCACAAGAATTGCTTGCACCTTTTTTGTCGCGCCTAGAACAGCTTTTTGAGATATTGCACATCTCGAGCGACCCTAGCGATTATGGCATTTCAAAAGACTTTGCAGAGGAGATTTTTCAACATCTCAATGCGCGTGCGCAAAATGCACAACTCGATATTGATGCCATACGTCAAAGCTTTGTCAGTTTTTGCAAATAATTTTTTGTCGTTTTGTTAACCATTTTGCGTATGAGTTGAGCAAAAGTTATGGTAGAATTCCCTTTTTGAAAGGAGAGCTATGCAATTTATTTCCAGATTAAAGATTGGCACAAAGGTTATTTTAGGCATTGTGCCTGTTGTGCTTATTTGTTTGGTGACAATGGTGTTTTACATTGGCATGTATTCATCGAGTCTGCTGCGCGTTGAGGCAGAGAAATTAATATATAATGCTGCAAAACGTTCGGCAAACTTGACTCAGGGTTATATAAATGAAGTTTACGCAAGTTTGAACACAGCCCACTCTATGATCCAACACCTACTTGATGAGGGCACACTAGACCAAACAAGATTCGAGGACAATGTCAAATATATGCTCGATTCCAATCGTTGGTCACTGTTTGGTTATCTCTATCTCAAAAATACGCCTGCACTGAATCCAAAGAGTGCATTTGGGCAAGATTTGATGATCAATGTTGTCGATCGAGATCCAGATAAAGACGGGGGAGTGGAAATTATTGATGTTGATGAAGAAGTTTTATTATTGAAGGGTTTCCAAGAAGTCTTGCAAACAGGTAAAGTTGCCGTAGGAGTTCCCCGGATGATACATATTGACAATCGCCATCTCTATATTGTTTCAATACAGATGCCTCTTGTTGGTAAACGTGGCGAAGTCATTGGTGTGATTGGGTTGTTATTTGATATGGATCTGATTTCGAATGCGATTGCCGACCCGCGCCTATCTGTTTTTGATGGTGATTATCGTGTCATCTCTGATGTGAATGGGCAGATGCTTATTCACCCCAACAAAGAGTTTCAAACAAAGAATCTGCATGATATCAACCCTGGTCCATCGACTACAAGATTGATTGAAGACATCAAAAACAAAAAAGACGAGGTGGTGGAATATCAAAATTCAAATGGAGATATAAGCTATACGGCAATAGTGAGTTTTGAGATTTGGCAAGATATTGGTGTGTATTGGGCGATGCTTATCAGTGCCCCAGAATCATCAATCTATAGTCCCGTTTTTGATTTGCAGTACTTGCTCATTTTAGTTTCAATTATCTTTATTCTCATAGTTACTGTTGTGGTGTATTTTGTTGTGCGCACAACCATCACAAACCGTGTGCGCACATTGCAAGGATTATTATTTGGGTTCTTTAGATTTTTGAACCACGAAACTAATACCTTGCCCACCTTCATTGCCCCCAGAGCACATGATGAGATAGGTTCGATGGCGATGGCTATCAATGAAAACATCGAGAAGACACACAAAAATCTTGAAAAAGATGCCATAGCGATTACCCAAAGTGCGCAAGCAGCGCAGTTAATCGAAAAGGGTGATATCACAGCGCGCATTGTCGAAACACCAGTCAACCCGCAGCTTGCCGATCTCAAAGACGTGCTCAATCACATGCTTGATGTGTTGCAAGAAAAGATCGGGAGCGATCTCAATGAGATTGCACGTGTGTTTGATTCCTATACCAAGCTCGATTTTGCAACTGATGTACAAAACCCCAAGGGGCACGTTGAAATCGTTACCAACACTTTGGGTGAAGAGATTCGTAAAATGTTGCAGGCAAGTGCAGATTTTGCAAAAGATTTGCAAAATTCTAGCAACGACCTCGAACAAACCGTGCAGCGTCTTGTAGAAGGGAGCAATACCCAAGCGAGCAATCTCGAACAAACTGCAAGCGCGATTGAGGAGATTACAAGCTCTATGCAGAATGTCTCCGCACGTACAAGCGAGGTGATTACGCAAAGCGAGGAGATTAAAAACGTCATTAGCATTATCCGCGACATCGCTGACCAAACGAATCTGCTCGCGCTCAATGCAGCGATTGAAGCAGCGCGTGCGGGCGAGCATGGACG